>NZ_CP016306.1:2400000-3000000 GCF_002151445.1 Sphingomonas sp. KC8 | reverse complement strand
GGTGCCGCATCGCCTGCAGCCCTTCACTCGCAAGGTGATGCGGCGGATCGGCCTCGGATAAGACAGATAGGAGAGTAGAATGATCGGTTATACGCTGGTTGGCACGAACGATCTGGAGCGCGCCAAGGACTATTATGACGCGCTGTTCGGCTCGCTCGGCATCGGCCGGATCATGGAAATGGACCGGATGTGCGCCTGGGGGCCTAATCATGAAGTGCCCATGTTCGGCGTTATGTCCCCTATGACGGCAATCCCGCGACCGTGGGGAATGGCGTGATGATATCGCTGCCGATGGACAGCCGCGCCACGATCGATGCGCTTCACGCCAAGGCGCTGGCGCTGGGCAGCAAGGACGAAGGCGGCCCGGGCAATCGCGGCGGCGAAGGCGATAACGCATTCTACGCGGCCTATTTCCGCGATCTCGACGGCAATAAGCTCTGCGCGTTCCGGATCGGCGCCTGATCCCAGATCCCGTCCCGCGTGCCGCCATATCGTGTCATGCGGGACACCCCCTTGCCGGCTCCGGCGAACTCCGGCGCCTTTGAGGATGTTTTTCCGGTCGCGGCTGCGCTAAGGCCCCGGCTCATGACTGCGCCCCAACCCAAGCCCTGGATCGACGCCATTGCACCCTATGTGCCGGGCCGCTCCACCACCGATGACGGCCGCAAGGTCGCCAAGCTTTCATCGAACGAAAATCCGCTGGGTACCGGCGACGCCGCGCGTGCTGCGTTTGCGGCCGGCGCCACCTCGCTCGATCGTTATCCCGATGCCGGTGCGGCCGCGCTGCGCGGGGCGATTGCGGCGCGTTACGGGCTGGATCCGGCGCGCGTGATCCACGGTACCGGATCGGATGAGGTGCTCCATCTCGCCGCAGGGGCGTTTGCCGGCGTCGGCGATGAAGTGCTGTTCGTCCGCTATGGCTTTTCGGTCTACCCGATCGCGGCCCGCCGCGTCGGCGCGACCCCGGTCGAGGCCGAAGACCGCGATTATGCGACCGACGTCGATGCCCTGCTCGCCGCCGTCACCGAACGCACCCGCGTCGTCTTTCTCGCCAATCCGAACAACCCCACCGGCACCTTCATTCCGCGCGCGGAACTGCTGCGGCTCCATGCCGGGCTGCCGGCCGATTGCCTGTTCGTGGTCGATCAGGCCTATGCCGAATATCTCGATCCGGCCGATGATGACGGCGCGTTCGAACTTGCGCAATCCGCGTCGAACGTGCTCGTCACGCGCACCTTCTCCAAGATCTTTGGTCTCGCGGCGGAACGGATCGGCTGGGGCTATGGCCCGGCCCATGTGATCGAAGCGATGCACAAGATTCGTGCGCCGTTCAACGTCACCACCGCCGGCCAGCTGGCCGCGATCGCCGCGATCGAAGATCAGGCGTTCGTCGATCACAGCCGTGAACATAATGCCCGCTGGCGCGCCTGGCTGGAAAGCGAGATCGCCAGCCTCGGCAATGCCGGCCTGCGCAGCGTGCCGTCCAAGGCCAATTTCCTCCTTATCCTGTTCGAAGGCGCCGTCACCGCCGAACACGCCTACAAGGCGCTGATGGATCACGGCTATATCGTCCGCTGGCTGCCTGGACAGGGCCTGCCGCAGGCGTTGCGCATCACGATCGGCACCGAAGCGGAAACGCGTGGCCTCGCCGCTGCACTGCGCGAAATCGTGGGCAGCGCGGGCTGATGCTGCCGTTCGCGCGTGTCTCGATCATCGGGCTGGGGCTGATCGGCTCGTCGATCGCGCGGGCGGTGCGCCAGCACATGCCCACCGTGCGGCTAACCGGGCATGATGCCGATCCGCTCGTCCGCGCCCGCGTCCGCGAACTCGATCTGGTCGACGATGTCACCGACACGGCGGGCGCCGCCGTCACCGATGCCGATCTCGTCATCCTGTGCGTTCCCGTCGGCGCGATGGCGGCGGTAGGCGAGGCGATCGCCGCCGAACTGCCGGGCGATGCGATCGTCAGTGATGTCGGTTCGTCCAAGGCTGGCGTTGCTGCCGCGCTCCTGGATGCGCTGCCGGGCGCGACGATCATCCCCGCGCATCCCGTCGCCGGCACCGAAAATAGCGGCCCGGACGCCGGTTTTTCCAGCCTGTTTCATGGCCGCTGGTGCATCATCACCCCGCCCGATGGCGCACCTGAGGCCGCTGTCGCGCGGCTCACCACGTTCTGGGAAGGGCTGGGCGCGAAGGTCGAACGGATGGATCCGCGCCATCATGATCTCGTCCTCGCCATCACCAGCCATCTGCCGCATCTGATCGCCTACACCATCGTCGGCACCGCATCCGATCTGGAAGAAGTGACGCAGAGCGAGGTGATCAAATATTCGGCTGGCGGTTTCCGCGATTTCACCCGCATCGCCGCGTCCGATCCGACGATGTGGCGCGACGTGTTCCTCGCCAACAAGGATGCCGTGCTGGAAATGCTCCAGCGTTTTTCCGAAGATATCACCGCCCTCCAGCGCGCGATCCGCTGGGGCGATGGCGATGCCCTGTTCGATCTGTTCACCCGCACACGGGCGATCCGCCGGTCGATCATCGAACAGGGGCAGGACGATGCCCGCCCCGATTTCGGCCGCGCGCACGAATAGCCCGCGCGCCAATCATTGCCGACCAAAAGAAAACCCGCCCCGGCATCGTGCCCGGGCGGGTTTTCTTTTGGTCGGCGTCCGAACCGCGGAGGGGCTTAGCGCCCCTCCTCGTGCACCGGCGCCGGGAACTCGCCCATTTCCGGCGCATCCACCTGATCCTGGCCATGGGCGAGCCGCGAATGGCTCATCCCATAGAGGAAATAGAGGATGATCGCGCCCAGCATGAACCAGCCGAAAAAGACCAGAACGCGGGCTTCAACGGTGAAGATCAGCGCAAAGCAGGAGACGATCCCCAGCGCCGGCAGCACCGGATACAAGGGCACCTTGAACCCGCGCGGCAGATTGGGGTGGGTCGTGCGCAGCCAGATCACCGTCAGGCAGACGATGCCGAACGCGGCAAGCGTGCCGACCGAAGTCATGTCGCCCAGCGTGTTGATATCAAAGAAGCCTGCCGCAAATGCCGTCATCAGCGCCACCAGGATCGTGTTGATCCACGGCGTCTTGAACCGCGGGTGGACGGTGGCGAAAATGCGCGGCAGCAGGCCATCGCGCGCCATGGTGTAGAAAATGCGCGTCTGGCCATACATCAGCACCAGCACCACCGACGTAAGGCCGATGATCGCGCCTACCTTGATGAGCTTGGCGAACCACGCCCATTGCGGGCCAAAGCTGTCGACCGCAACCGCCACCGGATCGGGCACGTTGAGGCCCTTATAATTGACGATCAGCGTCAGCACGGCGGCGACGAGCATGTAGAGCACGGTGCAGACGACCAGCGATCCGATGATGCCGATCGGCATGTCGCGCTTGGGGTTTTTCGCTTCCTGGCCAGCGGTGGAAACCGCCTCGAAGCCGATATAGGCAAAAAACACGATCGACGCCGCGCGCAGGATGCCGCCCCAGCCAAATTCGCCTTTGTCGCCCGTCGGTTCAGGGATGAACGGGGTCCAGTTCTTCGCGGTTAGTTCGCCCAGATTGCTCAGCACCATATAGCCGCCGATGGCGATGAACGCGATGATCACGCTCACCTTGATCGCGACGATGATGTTGTTGACCTTGGCCGATTCCGAAACGCCAACCACCAGCAGCAGCCCGAGCAGGGTGCAAACCGCGAAGGCCGGCAGGTTGAACAAGGTGGTCACGCCGGTCTTGGGGTCGACATGTCCGAACGGCCCGGTCAGCGTTTCGGGGATGACGAGGCCGAAATCGCCCAGCAGGCTGACGACATAGCCCGACCAGCCGACCGCGACGACGGACGCGGCAAGGCCATATTCCAGCAGCAGCAGCGATCCCATGATCCAGGCGGCAAACTCGCCCAGCGTGGTGTAGGAATAGGTGTAGGCCGATCCCGAAACCGGAAGCGACGACGATAATTCGGCGTAGCACAAACCCGCAAGCGCGCAGACCGCGCCGGCGATAACGAACGAAATCAAGACGGCCGGGCCAGCGTGGAGCGCGGCGGCGTTGCCGGTCCGCACGAAGATGCCGGCCCCGATAATGCACCCGATGCCCAGCAGCATGAGGTTCCACGCCCCCAGCGTACGTTTCAGTTCGCTGGTTTCGGATTCGCGCTGGACCTGTGCGACACTTTTTCGCGCCATCAATCGCGCGATCAACCCTGAATTGGCTTTTGTTGTCATTAACATCCCCCGTCGCGGTCCCGACATCCGCCGGCCGCGCCTGAAAATTCATGTTGGCGCGAGCGTAAAGGCTAATCTTGCCTGCGCAACAGATTATGTTTTGCTGAGCATCGGTCCCAACGGCCGCCCGGCAAAGACATGAACGTGGAGGTGGGGCACTTCCTGATGGCTGTCCGGCCCGGCATTGGCCAGCAGGCGATAGCCGGGTTCCACCAGCCCGGCCGCGCGGGCAACATGGCCGACGGCGCGGACGAAACCGGCGATTTCCGCGTCATTGGCGCGGGCCGAAAAATCGTCCCAGGACACATAGGCCCCCTTGGGGATCACCAATATATGCGTCGGGGCCTGCGGGTTGATGTCGTGGAAAGCCAGCGCGTAATCGTCCTCATAGACGGTCCTGGCCGGGATTTCGTTGCGTAGGATGCGCGCAAAAATGTTGTCGGTGTCATAAGGCAGAGTGGCGTCTATCGGCATAAAGGTCCTATTCCGGCGGCCGCGCCGCCTTTTCCGTCAGCCCCGATACGCCTTCGCGCCGATCGAGTTCGCCCAGCACGGCGGCCATGGGCACATCCATGTCGGCCAGCAGCACGGTCAGGTGGAACAGCAGATCGGCGGCCTCCTTGACGATTTCGTCACGATCATCGGCCCTAGCCGCGATCACCGTTTCCACCGCTTCCTCGCCCAACTTCTGCGCGATTTTGGGCCGGCCGCGAGTGAACAGCCTGGCGGCATAGGATGTCGCCGGATCGGCGCCACGGCGTGCGCGGATCGTGGTTTCAAGACGGGCAAGCGTGTCGGACATGTCTATTCCTGCCGTGGCGGCCACGCCGCCGTCAATCATGAACGGACGGGCAGCCCCGCCGCGCCAAGCGCCGCGCGCGCCTCGGCCACCGAATATTGGCCGAAATGGAAGATCGACGCCGCCAGCACCGCGCTGGCATGGCCTTCGATGACGCCAGCAACCAGATGATCGAGCGAACCGACGCCGCCGCTGGCGATCACCGGCACGCGCACCTTGTCGGCAATCGCGCGGATCAAGGCGAGGTCATAGCCATCCCGCGTGCCATCGCGGTCCATCGATGTGATCAGCAGTTCGCCAGCGCCCAGTTCGGCCAGCCGCACGGCATGCGCCACGGCGTCGATCCCCGTCGGCTTGCGGCCGCCATGGGTGAAGATTTCCCACTTGCCGGGCGCAACGCTGCGCGCATCGACGGCGCCGACCACGCATTGCGCGCCGAAACGTTCGGCCATGTCGGCCACCAGTTCGGGCCGGGCGACGGCGGCGGAATTGACCGCAACCTTGTCCGCCCCGGCCAGCAGCAACGCGCGGGCATCCTCCACCGCGCGCACGCCCCCGCCCACGGTGAGCGGCATGAAGCACACCGCCGCCGTCCGCGCGACCACGTCGAGGATCGTGCCGCGCCCTTCATGGGTGGCGGTGATATCGAGGAAGCACAGCTCGTCCGCCCCGGCCGCGTCATAGACACGCGCCTGTTCGACAGGATCGCCGGCATCCGCCAGATCGACGAAGTTGACACCCTTGACGACGCGGCCACCGGCCACGTCGAGACAGGGGATGATCCGCGTGCGGACCGTCATCCCCGCGCCACCGCCAGCGCTTCGGCCAGATCGAGCCGGCCGTCATACAATGCCCGCCCGGTGATCACGCCTTCGATGCCTTCGTCCGCCGTGCCCGCCAGCGCCACGATATCGCGCAGATCGGCGACGCCGCCGCTGGCGATCACCGGAATGCTGGTGTGCCGTGCCAGATGGATCGTCGCGTCGATGTTGCACCCCTTCAGCAGCCCGTCGCGGCCGACATCGGTGAACAGCAAGGCGGCGACCCCCGCATCGGCGAAACGCTGCGCCAGTTCGATCACCGACACGTCGGACACGTCGGCCCAGCCGTGCGTCGCAACCATGCCGTCGCGCGCATCGACGCCAACGACGATCCGGCCGGGCAGCTCGCGCGCGGCGGCCTTCACGAAATCGGGATCATCCAGTGCCGCCGATCCGATCACGATACGATCGACACCGAGGCCCAGCCAGCGATCGACCGCCGCACGATCGCGGATGCCGCCACCGACCTGCACCTTGCCGGGGAAAGCGCGAATGATGGCTTCCACCGCATCGGCATTCACCGCGCGGCCGGCAAAGGCCCCATCCAGATCGACGACATGGAGATGATCGGCACCGGCTGCGGCGAACTTGCGCGCCTGATCGGCGGGGTCATCACCATAAATGGTGGCGCGCGCCATATCGCCTTCGGCGAGGCGGACGACCTGACCGCCCTTGAGATCAATGGCGGGAAAAACGATCAGCGACATCAGGGTTTCCAGGCGAGAAAACGGGCAAGGAAGGCAAGGCCATAAGCCTGGCTCTTTTCGGGGTGAAACTGGACGCCGATGATCGTGTCGCGCGCGACCGCGGCGGTCACCGGACCGCCATGATCAGTCGTCGCGGCCAGATCTTCGGGTGCTGCGCCATCAAAGGCAAAGCTGTGGAGATAATAGGCTTCGCCCGGCTCGATCAGTCCGCCCGGCCGGGTTGGCCGCACGTCGTTCCAGCCCATGTGCGGCACCTTCAACGCCGGATCGGCGGGGTTCAGCGCACGCACCGTGCCGCCGATCCAGCCGAGGCCGGGGTGGCGGCCATGTTCCTCGCCGGCATCGGCCAGCAATTGCATGCCGACACACACGCCAAGGAACGGCCGGCCGCGACCGCGCACCGCCTCGTCCATCGCCGCGATCATCCCCGATATGCCCGAAAGCGCGCCCATGCAGGCGGCGAACGCACCAACACCCGGCAGGACGATGCGGTCGGCCGCGCGCACGATCGCGGGGTCCGCCGTCACGTCCACTGCAGTCGCCCCGGCTGCGCGGAGCGCATTTTCAACCGATTTCAGATTGCCCGCACCATAGTCGACGAGCGCGATGCGCTCAGCCATGGCCGCCTAGGGTCCCCTTGGTCGATGGTACCGAATCGGCCTTGCGCGGATCGATTTCGATTGCGATGCGCAGCGCGCGGGCCAGCGCCTTGTACGCGCTTTCCACGATATGATGGTTGTTGCGGCCGTACAGCGTTTCGACGTGCAGCGTGATTCCGGCGGCGAGCGCAAAGCTGTGGAACCAGTGTTCGAACAGCTCGGCATCCATTTCACCCAGCCGCGGCTGGGTGAACGCGGAACGCCACACCAAAAAAGGCCGCCCCGAAATATCGATCGCGACTCGCGTCAGCGTCTCGTCCATCGGCGCATAGGCATGGCCGTAGCGGGTGATCCCCCGGCGATCGCCCAGCGCCTTGGCCACCGCTTCGCCCAGCGCGATCGCGCTGTCCTCGGTGGTGTGGTGCTGATCGATGTGAAGATCGCCTTTTACGGCGACTTTCAAGTCGATAAGCGAGTGGCGGGAGAGCTGCTCGAGCATGTGATCGAGGAAGCCGATTCCGGTCGACACTTCATAGCTGCCGGTCCCGTCGAGATTCACTTCGACAAGGATGTCGGTTTCGCTGGTCGTCCGCTGGATGGTGGCCGTGCGCATGGCCGTCGCTATAGCGTCGTCGGTGCTACGCGCAACGAGCCTATTGACCCTGAATGGCACAATGTTCACGAAGGCGAACATGAGCGACACCCCGCCCGAGAGTTTGATTCCCTATGACGAGATCGTCCAGGAGGCATTGCGCGCCGTTGTCGGCCGCGTGCTGGGCGAGGTCGAGGCGAATGGCGGCCTGCCCGGCCAGCACCATTTCTACATCACGTTCAAGACGGGTGCGCCCGGGGTGGATATCCCCCGGCACCTGACCGAACGTTTCCCGGATGAAATGACGATCGTCATCCAGAATCGCTTCTGGGATCTCAAGGTCCGCCCCGATGCGTTCGAAGTCGGCCTGTCGTTCAACCAGGTCGCGTCGAAGCTGATCATCCCCTTCGCGGCGGTGACCGGCTTTGTCGATCCGGCGGTAAATTTCGCCCTGCAATTCCAGGCGCAGGTCGAGGATGAGGACGATCTTCAGGAAACCGGGGCTGCGGGCAACGATCCCCCGGTCGCCGCGCCGATCGAAGATGGTTCGAACGTCGTGTCGGTGGATTTCACCCGCAAGAAATAATCCGCCGGCCGCACGCGAACTGGAATCCCGCTCCGTCACGCGCCATCTTGGGTGCGCAAAGGCCGGCTTGAATGCCGGCTGACGGAGGAAGATATGGCCGATAATCGCACCGAAAGTGACAGCATCGGCCTGATCGATGTGCCCGCTGACGCTTATTGGGGCGCGCAGACGCAACGATCGATCGAAAACTTCCCGTTCGGTGCAGCGGAACGGATGCCGATCGGCATCATCCATGCGCTCGCGATCGTGAAACGCGCGGCCGCGCGCGTAAACCGCGCCCATGGCCTTGCCCCCGAAATCGCCGATGCGATCGAAGCCGCCGCCGGTGAAATCGTCGACGGCCGGCTCGACGACCAGTTTCCGCTCGTTATCTGGCAAACCGGTTCGGGCACCCAATCCAACATGAACGTCAACGAAGTGATCGCCGGTCGCGCGAATGAACGGCTGACCGGCGTTCGCGGTGGCAAAAACCCGGTCCATCCCAATGACGACGTGAATCGCGGCCAATCATCGAACGATACGTTTCCCACCGCGCTCCACATCGCCGCCGCCCTTGCGGTTCATCGGGCGCTGTTGCCCGCGCTCGATCGGCTGTTTGCGGCACTGGATGCAAAGGCCGCCGAATGGGCCGATATCGTCAAGATCGGGCGCACCCATTTGCAGGATGCGACGCCGCTCACCCTCGGCCAGGAATTTTCGGGCTACGCCCACCAGCTTTACCGGTGTCGCCGCCGTATCGAACCGGCGGTCGAACAGGGCATGTGCCTGCTGGCGCAGGGCGGCACGGCGGTTGGCACCGGCCTCAACGCTCCCGCTGGCTTTGCCGAAGCGGTCGCCGCCGCCATCGCCGCCAATACCGGCCTGCCCTTCGCCACCGCGCCCAACAAATTCGAAGCGCTGGCGGGCAACGAACCGCTCGTTCACCTGTCGGGCACACTCGCCACGCTGGCCGTGGCCCTCACCAAGATCGCCAACGATATCCGCCTGCTCGGTTCCGGCCCCCGTTCCGGGCTTGGCGAACTGGATCTGCCTGCTAACGAACCCGGCAGTTCGATCATGCCCGGCAAGGTCAACCCCACCCAGTGCGAGATGCTGACGATGGTGGCGGCACAAGTGATCGGCAATCATCAGGCGATCACCGTCGGCGGGCTGCAGGGGCACCTCGAACTCAACGTGTTCAAGCCGATGATCGGTGCCAATGTGCTGCGGTCGATCGATCTGCTGGCAATCGCGATGGACAGTTTCGCGCAACGTTGCATCGACGATCTCAAGGCCAATCGACCACGCATCGCCGAACTTGTCGATCGATCGCTGATGCTGGTGACCGCGCTTGCGCCCGAGATCGGCTATGATGCCGCCGCGACGATCGCCAAGCATGCCCACGCGCATGGCCTCACGTTGCGCGAAGCCGGCCTTGCGCTCGGCCTGGTCGATGCCGCCACGTTCGATCGCGTCGTCCGGCCCGAAGCGATGATCGGTGGAGTTTAACCCGAAAGTGACGTGCTTTCGCATCGTGGCCACGCACAGGGTTTCAGACGTTGCGTCCTTCGTCCGGGAAAGCTAGCCCTCAATCCAAATTTCAGGAGAGCATCATGGCCTACACGCTGCAACAGCTTTCGGATTTCGAAGATATCCGCACCCTCAAGCACCGCTATTTCCGCGCCATCGACACCGCCGACATGGCCTTGCTCAGCAACATGTTCACCGATGACATCACGGTCGAATATCGTGGTGGCGCCTATAAGGTGAAACTGGCCGGCCGCGAAAACATGCTCGAATTCCTCGCCAATTCGTTCAATTCGGATTGTGCGGCGATGCATCAGGGCCACCAGCCCGAAATCACCCTGACGGGCGAGGATACCGCCGAAGGCATCTGGTATCTCGAGGACATCTTCGTCAACGTCGCGCTGCGCACCCGCACCCACGGCACCGCCATCTATCGCGATGAATATCGCCGGGTGGACGGCCAGTGGAAGCTGTCGCGCACCGAATATGATCGTGTCGTCGAATTCGTCGATCCGTTCCCGGACAATGTCAAAATCGAATCGCACCTGCTCGCCACCGCCGGCCGCAAGCCGGAAGAGCGCGGCGACATTTCGCACCTCATTTCCTGGGCAGCCTGACGGAACCGGAACGGCCGGCCAAGCGCTTTAGCTGTCGAACCATTGGAGGATTGTGAATGATCGGCAAGCTTATCGGTGCGCTCGTCGGCCGTGAAATCGATCGCCGCGACGGCAGCAGCGGCGTCAAGGGCGCTGCAATCGGTGCCGTCGCGGCCAGTGGCCTGCGCCGCCTCGGTCCGCTCGGCATCGTCCTCGGCGGCGCCTATGTCGCCAAGAAAGCGCTCGACCGGCGGCGCGAACGCAACGGCCGGTAACCGGCCCCCTTCGCCAAGGGGGCGCTGGCGCGTTTAAGAAAAAGCCCACGGTCGGGCGGGTGTTCCGTCAGACCGTGGGCTTTTTCACATCTCAAATCGTCGGATCAAACGTCGAGATTGGCAACCGACAGCGCATTTTCCTGGATGAATTCGCGACGCGGTTCAACGATGTCGCCCATCAGGCGGGTGAAGATCTCGTCGGCGACATCGGCCTGCGCCACTTCGACCTGCAGCATCGAACGGTTGGCCGGATCGAGCGTCGTTTCCCACAATTGTTCGGCGTTCATTTCGCCAAGACCCTTGTAGCGGCTGATCGCCAGGCCCTTGCGCCCGGCCGCGAAAATCGCATCGAGCAGTTCGGACGGGCGGCTGACGAGCTTGCCGCGCGTATCGATCACCGGTTCGTCGCCATCGTCCGTCTCGACGGCCTTTTCCCCCGCCTTGACCGCCACGATCCGGGCGATCGCCGCATAGGTTTCCGCCTGTTCTGCCGCCAGCGCATGCAGCTTGCGCGCTTCCTGCGACATCACGAACGCCCCGTCGACGACATGGTGATCGCTCACCCCGCGCCACAGCCGGACGAGGTGATAGCCGCCGTCCGACGTTGCGGTCCCGGTCCAGCTGGCTTCCACGTCCGCCCGGCCAAGCCATGCCGCCACCCGCGCAGCGGCCGCTTCGTGGGCATCCTGTCCACCAGCCGGGTCGAGTGCGCCGGTCAGCGCCAGCCCTTCGATGATCGCCGGGTCATAGCGGCGCGGCACATAGCCCATCAGCGTGCGCATCCGCCGTGCATGATCGATCAGGGCGCGCAGATCTTCGCCCGAACGCGCGCCGCCGGCGCCTTCCAGCACCATCGAACCCAGACCGGCATCGACCAGATACTCATCGAGCGCGCTATTATCCTTGAGATAGACTTCCGACCGCCCCTTGGCGACCTTGTACAGCGGCGGCTGCGCGATGAAGAGGTGCCCCTTCTCGATGATCTCGGGCATCTGCCGGTAGAAGAAGGTCAAGAGCAAGGTGCGGATATGGGCGCCGTCGACGTCGGCGTCCGTCATGATGACGATCTTGTGGTAGCGCAGCTTTTCGATGTTGAAATCGTCGCGGCCAATGCCGGTGCCCAGCGCCTGGATCAGCGTGCCGATTTCCTTGGACGACAGCATGCGATCGAACCGCGCGCGTTCGACGTTGAGGATCTTGCCCTTCAGCGGCAGGATCGCCTGATAATTGCGGTCGCGCCCCTGCTTGGCCGATCCACCGGCCGAATCCCCTTCGACCAGATACAGTTCGGATTTGGCGGGATCGCGTTCCTGGCAATCGGCCAGCTTGCCGGGCAGCGACGCGATATCCATCACGCCCTTGCGCCGGGTGAGTTCGCGGGCGCGCTTGGCCGCTTCGCGCGCAGCTGCCGCATCGATCACCTTCTGGATGATCGAACGGGCATGGCCGGGATTTTCCTCCAGCCAGTCGGCCAGCTTGTCCGCCATCAGCGCTTCCAGCGGCTGGCGCACTTCGGATGAAACCAGCTTGTCCTTGGTCTGGCTTGAAAATTTCGGATCGGGCAGCTTGACCGATACGATCGCGGTCAGCCCTTCGCGCATGTCATCGCCGGTCAGGCTGACCTTTTCTTTCTTGAGCATGCCGGACTTGTCGGCATAGGCGTTGAGCGTGCGGGTCAGCGCCGCGCGGAATGCCGCAAGGTGCGTGCCGCCATCGCGCTGCGGGATATTGTTGGTGAAGCAGAGAACCTGCTCATAATAGCTATCATTCCATTCCAGCGCGACGTCGATGCCGACATCGTCACGATTGCCGGAAATGGCAACGGGATCGGGCATCAGCGGCGTCTTGGCGCGATCGAGATATTTCACGAAGGCGGCGATCCCGCCTTCATAGAACAGCTCGACCTCCTTCTTCTCGGCATGGCGTGCGTCGATCAGGAACAGGCGCACCCCCGAATTGAGGAAGGCCAGTTCGCGATACCGGTGTTCCAGCTTGTCGAAATCGAACTCGTTGACGTTCTTGAACGTGTCGGTGGACGGCAGGAAGGTGACGCGGGTGCCCTTCTTGCCGTTCGATGGCCCGACCACCTTGAGCGGGGCGACCGCATCGCCCCGTGCGAACCGCATGTAATGCTCCTCGCCATCGCGCCAGATGGTGAGATCCAGGAAATCGCTGAGCGCGTTGACCACCGACACGCCGACGCCGTGGAGACCGCCCGAAACCTTGTACGCGTTCGAATCCGACGTGTTGTCGAATTTCCCGCCGGCATGAAGCTGGGTCATGATGACTTCGGCCGCCGAAACGCCTTCCTCGGCATGGATGCCGGTCGGAATGCCGCGCCCATTATCTTCGACGGAAACCGAACCATCGGGATTCAGCGTGATCAGAATCCGGTCGCAATGGCCGGCCAGCGCCTCGTCGATCGCGTTGTCGGACACCTCGAACACCATGTGGTGCAGGCCCGAACCGTCATCGGTGTCGCCGATATACATGCCGGGGCGTTTGCGCACCGCATCAAGGCCCTTCAGGACCTTGATCGAATCGGCGCCATAATCGTTCTGGGAAGAGGTGTTCTGAGGTTCGCTAGCCATGCCGAGCATATAGGGAATTGGCGGGCGGAACCCAAGCGAAATGGGCGGCCCCCGGCGACCGGCCCGAACGGCACTTTTGCGCGGCTCAGGCCCCGTTTACCGCCCCGGCGGCGATGGTCAGCCGCTGGGTGTGTGCCGGTGTCTCGGCAAACAGCGCGGGTTCCGTTCCGGTCATCCACACCTGGCCGCCACCGGCCTCCAGCCGCGCGAACAGTGCCGCGCGGCGCAAGGGATCGAGATGCGCCGCCACCTCGTCCAGCAGCAGCACCGGCCGGCGGCCGACACGCTCGGCCACCAGATCGGCATGGGCGAGGATAATGCCAAGCAGCAGTGCCTTTTGTTCTCCCGTCGATGCGCGTTCCGCCGGCTGCCCCTTGCCAAGATGGCGGACGGCCAGGTCGCTGCGGTGCGGGCCGGCCAGCGTCCGCCCGGCGGCGGCATCGCGCGCGCGGCCCGCCGCCAGTTCGGCCCGATACCCGTCGGCATCGGCAAAAGCCCATCCATCGAGCGCAAGCCCCGCCCGTGCAAATGGCCCCTCCACCTGCGCCGCCAGCCGATCGCCCAGCGCCGCGACCGTGCGTGCACGCGCCGCCGCCAGCGCCGCGCCATGCTCCACCATCGCCACTTCCAGCGAAGCCAGCCACGCCGGATCGGCGCTCCGCCCACTTTCCCGCGCGTCGCCCAGCAGCCGGTTGCGCGCGCGCATCGCCGCGTCATAGCGCGCGGCATGGGTGGCATGGCCCGGCTCCAGCGCCAGCGCCAGCCGATCGAGGAAGCGCCGCCGGCCACTCGGCGGATCGACGAACAGCCGGTCCATCGCCGGGGTCAGCCACAGCACCGACAGCCATTCGGACAGCGCATTGGCCGATCCTGTCGCGCCGTTGATCCGCACCTGCCGTCGTTCCGGGGCCGTGGCCAGCGTGCCGGTGCCGATATCGACGTCGCCCATCAGGCGCGCCGCGACCGCAAACCCGCCCGGCCCGTCGCCGCGCGCCATGGTCGACAGCGCGGCCCCGCGCAATCCGCGGCCCGGTGCCAGCAGCGATATCGCCTCAAGGATATTGGTCTTGCCTGCGCCATTTTCGCCGGTCAGCACAACCAGGCCCTGCCCGCAGGCGATATCCGCCTGGGCGTAGGAACGAAAATCGGTAAGCGCGAGGCGGACGACGGCCATGCCGCCTCCTAAAGGCTTTTGACGTGGAACTGAAACCCCGTTGGCGCGGCCGGTTAATTGGCCAGGCAGATCCGATTGCGGCCTTCATGTTTGGCGCGGTACAGCGCTTCATCGGCCGCCTTCAGCATCGCCGATGTATCGCGGCGGCCCCGCATCCCGGCGATTCCCGACGAAAATGTCACGCGGCCGAGAATCTCGCCGGTCTGACGCAGCGTCACCTGCCGCGCGGCGACCGTTGCGCGAATCTGGTCGAGCTGGTCGAGCGCCGCATCCGGTTCCGTCCCATCGAACACGACCACGAACTCCTCGCCGCCATAGCGCGCGACGAACAGATTGTCCGATCCCACCTTGGACAGCGACGACGCGATCAGCTTGATCACCTGATCACCGATCGGGTGGCCGTGCGTATCATTGATCCGCTTGAAATGATCGATGTCGCAGATCGCCAGCGAAAAGGTGCTCCGCCCCGTCCGGGCGCTATCGAAAGCGCTGCGCAACCGCTGTTCCAGCGCGCGGCGATTGGGCAGGCCGGTCAGCGGGTCGCTGTTGGCGGTCAGCGATGCTTCGGCCAGTCGGGCGCGCAGTTCGTCAATCTCGACCGCGGATTTGCGAATGCGTTCTTCGGCGGCCTTGGCGCGCTCGGTCATCAGTCGGGTTTCGACCAAAAGATCCGCAATCGCCGCTTCGGGGCCGTGGCCCGTCGCCAGCGTCGATGCGCCGGCCTCCAGCGCCGTGGCAAAGCGCCGCGTATCGCCATGCGCCTCACCCATGGCGGCGGCGGCCTCATCGGCCTTGCCGCGTGTTTCCTGTGCGAAACGGATGATGTCATCGGTGGCGATCGCGCGGCTATGCAGCGCGACCAGGCTGGCCATCGTCGCAGGCGTCAGCCCGCCGTTGCGGGCCATCGCCTCGTCGATGCTGCGGACCAGCGCCTCATCGGCGCCGATCACATAACGGCGGCACAGATCGATATTCGGCAGCGTCGGTTCCAGATGGTGGGCGAACAGCAATTCGCCGATCCCGTCCCACACCCGCCGCGCTTCGGTCATGTCCGTCATTGTGCCCCGTCACATCGCATCCACCACGGCTGAATCGATAGACGATCACGGTTTCGGCCCCGTTAACGACATGGCGGCGGGCGCTCCGTGATTTACGCGGATAGGGCCGCTGTCAGGCCGCGTGCTGCGACAGCGCCCGCTGGCGGCGGCGCTGCACCGACGATCCCAGGCCCAGCGCCTCGCGATATTTGGCGACGGTGCGCCGCGCGATATCAAAGCCCCGCCCTTTCAGCAGGTCCACCAGCTTGTCATCGGACAAGATGTCATCGCCTTCGGCGGCGATCAGCTTGGCGATATGGCTCTTCACCGCTTCGGCCGATACCGCATCCCCCCCGTCGGCGGCCTGAATCGCGCTGGTGAAGAAATATTTGAGTTCGAACAGCCCGCGATCGCACGACAGATATTTGTTCGACGTCACGCGGCTGACGGTCGATTCGTGCATGCCGATCGCGTCGGCGACCGTCTTCAGCGTCAGCGGGCGCAGATGCTCCACCCCTTGCGTGAAGAACGCCTCCTGCTGCTGCACCAGTTCGGTCGCCACCTTCAGGATCGTCCGCGCGCGCTGGTCGAGTGCCTTGACCAGCCAGTTGGCGCTGGCAAGGCAATCGGCCAGCCAGGCCTTGCTGGCCTTGTCCTGCGGGCCGTTCGCCAGTTCGACATAATAGCTGCGATTGAGCAGCACGCGTGGCAGCGTCGCGGAATTAAGCTCGATCGCCCAGCCGCCTCGCATCTGCTTGACGAACAGATCGGGCGTCACCGGCTGGATACGCGCGCTGCCGAAACGCTGACCGGGTTTCGGATCATAGCTGCGCAGTTCGCGGATCATGTCCGCCATGTCTTCTTCATCGACGCCGCACATCCGCCGCAGTTGCGGCAAGGCGCCGCGCGCCAGCAGGTCGAGATTGGCAATCAGCTTGGCCATCGCCGGATCGTAGCGGTCGGCTTCCCTGGCCTGCAGCGCGATGCATTCGGCCAACGTGCGCGCACCCACGCCGGTCGGCTCGAATGTCTGGATCACGCCCAGAACATGTTCGATCTGCACCAGCGGCGCGCCCAGCCGCTGCGCCAGTTCCAGCGGCGATCCGGTGAAATAGCCGGCCTCGTCGATCAGGTCGATGATGATGCCGGCGATGGCCAGATCACTGCCCGAAAGGCAGCTTCCGGCCTGCGCCAGCAGATGATCCTGCAGCGAAACTTCGCCCGCCATTGCCGAAAAATCGGGTCCATCTTCCGAAAAACCACCGCCGGACGGCCCGCCATCCAGCCCGAGGCCGCCGTCCAGTCCGCGTTGCGAATCGCTCGCGCTGTCATGCTGGAACACCTCGGCGTCATAATCGACGTCGAGCGGCGCGTCCGTGCCGGCGTCGCCCGTTTCCATCAGCCGGTCGGCCGTCACCGGTTCGTCCGGCGCATCGCCATCGCCGCCGCCGCTGTCGGCAAAATCGGGGGCAGCCTCGCGCACATCATCGGCCGACATTTCCGGGCCGCGATCATTTTCGGTGACGCCGCCTTCCAGCAGCGGATTCTTTTCCACCTCCTCGGCGATGAAGGCTTCGATTTCGAGGTTGGAAAGCGCCAGCAACTTGATCGCCTGCTGGAGCTGCGGCGTCATGACGAGCGACTGGCTCTGGCGCAGGTCCAGACGTGGCCCCAGCCCCATCAGCCGCGCTCCCGTTCTGCCGAAGATCGCTGCATCCGCATCATGTCAAAGGGCGAAACCCTCGCCCAGATAGAGCCGGCGGACATTTTCGTCCGCGACCAGCGCCGCCGGGCTGCCCGAAAATAGCACGCGGCCGTCATAGATGATGCAGGCGCGATCGACGATATCCAGCGTTTCCCGCACATTATGATCGGTGATCAGCACGCCGATATCGCGGCGCTTGAGATCCTTCACCAGATCGCGAATGTCGGCGATCGAAATCGGATCGATCCCGGCGAACGGTTCGTCCAGCAGCATGATCGATGGATCGGCCGCCAGCGCGCGGGCGATTTCGCAGCGCCGCCGTTCGCCGCCCGACAGCGCCATCGCCGGCGACGTGCGCAGCCGTTCGATGTGGAAATCGGCCAGGAGCGTATTCAGCCGTTCGCGGCGCACATCCTTGTCCGGCTCGACCATTTCGAGCACCGCCATGATATTCTGTTCGACGGTCAGGCCGCGGAAGATCGACGTTTCCTGCGGCAGATAGCCCAGGCCCAGGATCGCGCGGCGGTACATCGGCAGGCGGGTGATATCCTGCCCGTCGAGCAGGATGCGCCCGGCATCGGGCTTCACCAGCCCCATCACCGAATAGAAGCAGGTCGTCTTGCCCGCGCCGTTGGGGCCGAGCAGGCCGACCACTTCACCCCGCGCCACATCCAGCGACACGTCCGACAGCACCTGTCGTTTATCATACGCCTTGGCGATCGAGACGATCGAAAGCCCCCGTGCGATGCCATCCGCCTCGGGCAAGGCGCCGGTTCGTTCGAGGGTGCTGGTATCGCTCATCCGGGGTCCAATCGCATGAAATGGGTTGGTAAAGCGTTAGCGCCACCGAATTGGCAGGCTTTATGCATGTTAACCCCGGCAACCGCGAAGCGGAAGGGGGCGCGCCACCCCGGCGTGCGATCCAGACCGTTTTTCGCTGGCGAATCTAGCCGAGCGCGGCCTGTTTTTCCTCCGCGCGCCGGTCCAGTTCGGCGCGGCTGATCTTTTCGGCCGCCGATTTCAGCTGCCCGCACGCGGCCATGATGTCGCGTCCGCGCGGCTGGCGCACCGGCGCCGAAATACCCGCCTTGAAGATGATGTCGGAGAATCGCGCGATCCGTTCGTCGGACGAACATTCGTACGGCACGCCCGGCCACGGGTTGAACGGAATCAGGTTCACCTTGGCCGGCAGCTTGTAATGGCGGATCAGGCGAACGAGTTCGCGCGCATCGGCATCGCTGTCATTCTTGTCTTTCAGCATCACATATTCGAACGTGATGCGCCGGGCATTGTTCGCGCCCGGATAGGCAGCGCACGCCGCCAGCAATTCCTCGATGCCGTATTTGCGGTTGATCGGGACGATCTCGTCGCGAATCTCCTTGGTCACCGCATGGAGCGAGACGGCAAGGTTGACGCCGATTTCCTTGCCCGCTTTCTCCATCATCGGCACCACGCCCGACGTGGAAAGCGTGATGCGGCGCTTGGACAAGGCCAGCCCGTCGCCGTCCATCACCAGGCTCAGCGCGTCGCGGACATTGTCGAAATTATACAGCGGCTCACCCATGCCCATCATCACGATGTTGGTGAGCATCCGGCCTTCGGGCTGGCTCGGCCATTCGCCCAAGCTGTCACGCGCCAGCATCACCTGGCCGACGATTTCGCCCGCGGTCAGGTTGCGGACCAGCTTCATCGTGCCGGTGTGACAGAAACGGCAGTTGAGCGTGCAGCCCACCTGGCTCGATACGCACAGCGTTCCCCGATCGGCATCGGGGATGAAGACCATTTCATAATCCTGGCCATCGTCCGACCGCAGCAGCCATTTGCGCGTCCCGTCCGACGAAACCTGCGCCTGCACCACTTCGGGCCGGCCGATGACGAAGCGTTCGTCCAGCCACGGGTGCATCGTCTTGGCGATATCGGTCATCACCGCGAAGGTGGTCGCCCCGCGATTATAGATCCAGTGCCACAGCTGTTTCGCCCGCAATTTCGCCTGCTTCGGCTCCAGCCCAGCATCGGCCAGCAACGCGCGAAGCTGGTCGCGGGTCAGGCCGATCAGGTCGGTACGGCCGTCGGCGCGCGGCACCTGCGCGCGAGGAACCGGCACCGGATCGATGCCGCCGGGAATCTGCATGGGGGCGTTCATGGCCGCCCATGTAGTGAAACTTGGCCGATTTGGCCAGCGATCCCCTTTTGGGCGGCGATCCCCGCCGGCTCAACCCAGTCGGGCGCACGCGATGGCGGCCGCGTCGATCGCGGTGGCTGCGCCGCGCAACTCATACCGATCGACAACACGCCTGCCGTCCTGTGCCACCACCGCGACGCTCATCCGCGAACCGCCGCGAATCGCCGCCACGATCGCCGCATCGGCGCGGGCATCCGGCGCCCAGGCATCCGCCCCGCCGGAAACCAGCGTGAAATGCTGATCGTCGATCGCCAGCGTGACGGCGACGCCCGTCTGCTTGGCGGCCCGCAACCGGATGTGGAATTGTCCGCGTATCTGCCGCCCCGGCCAATGGCCAATCGCCGCGAACGGGCGCCACTGGCCGCCGGCCGGCGCATCCACCGGTTCGGCGATGGCATAACAGCGCGGCGGCGTCGCATCGCGAAACGCCGCCCAGCCGTTGAACAGGCCCAGCGGTTCGCGCGCCGCTGCGGCTGGCCCGGCGGCAAGGGCGATCAGCCCCATGACGGCGATCGTCTTCATGCCGGCCCCTGCCTATCGGCTGTGTGATGCCCATCGCCTGTGTGGATCACCGTTTCGCGTCCGTCCACGATCATCGAAATCGATCCTTGCGGCAGCCCATCGCCCAGCGGTGCGCCATGGTCCGGGTGAACCGGAATATCCGTCAGCAGCCCCCGCAACACCCGGCCGGAAATCCCATGCATGATCGCCAGCCGATCCCCGCATTCTTGCGCGGTGTCATCAAGCCACCCCCGCAGGCGGCGCGCAATATCGCCATACCATTCCCCGCCCGGCGCCTGGCGGACGAACAGCCCGCTCCCGCGGTCGAAGATCGGCCCGCCTTCAGCAGCGATATCCGCATAATAACGCCCGCCCCATGCCCCCATATCGATTTCGCCCAGTCGGGCATCGGTGCGCGCCTGATGCCAGTCCTGCCCCAGATGTTCGGCGATGATCGCCAGCGTCTGGAGCGCACGGCCCGTATCCGACGCCCATAATGCCGGTCTTGGCCCGTCTCCCAGATAGGCGGCCAGCGCCGCGCCCATCGCATCCGCCTGCGCAAAACCGGCACGCGTCAACGGGGTGTGGATGTGGCCGCCCTGGATGCGGCGCGCGGCATTGAATACCGTTTCGCCGTGGCGTGCGATGAAGATGCGATTGCCGGTTTCGCCACCCGTCCTGCCCATGAACCGATCCATCCGCTGATTGTGGCTTCCGCGCAACAGGTTCGATTCCTTTACATATCGTTCATGCCAGCGACAGGTGCCGGGTGGCCTTTAGCCGGCACGCCCCGCGTTGAGGGGCAAGTACCTGATGGAGCTGTTTATGCGTAAAGTTGCAATCGCCCTCCTCCTCGCTTCTGCGACGGCTGCCACGCCGGCGCTGGCGCAGGACGGTGCCTCGTTCGCCGGTCCGCGCGTTGAGGGCATTGTCGGCTGGGATCGCACCCAGGCCAATGGCGGCCGCGATGACGGTGTGATGTACGGCATCGGCGCCGGCTATGATTTCCAGCGCGGCAACACCGTGTTCGGTGTCGAAGCCGAATTCACCGATTCCGATGCCAAGGATTGCGTCGGCGCCGCCACCCTTGCCGATCCGCGCCTGTGCGCCAAGGCTGGCCGTGACCTGTATGTCGGCGGTCGCGCCGGCATGGTCGTCGGCGGCTCGACGCTGCTCTACGCCAAGGCCGGCTACACCAACGCCCGTTACAAGGCCTCGTTCGACGATGGCACGGGCGTGCTCTCCGATGCCAGCAATCTCGATGGCGTTCGTCTCGGCGCCGGTGCGGAATATGCGGTTGGCCCCAATTCCTACGTGAAGGCCGAATATCGCTATTCCAACTACCAGCATGGCGTTGAACGTCACCAGGCGCTCGCCGGTTTCGGCTTCCGCTTCTGATCCCGCGTGGCCGGGTTGATCCCGGCCATATGGGTCGCCGAAAGGGCGGTGATGGCCATGCCGTCGCCGCCCTTTTGCATGCGTGTCTTTAGCGCATCACAACTGTGATATAGATGTCCAATTCATCTATAATTTAAGTGTTTGACATGTTGCCAATCAGCAACATCGCCGATTTCCCGCTGGATCAGGCCTCTATCGCCGCCTAAAGCCCGCCGCGGTCGTCCCGTTCGGGACCAGAAAAATGCCGTGAAGGCACGACCATATCCATGGAGTTACAGTATGAAGCGTTTCGCAGTCGCTGCCGTCGCAGCCATCGCCCTTGCCACGCCCGCGCTCGCGCAGGACGAAGCCACCTTCACCGGTTTCCGCGTTGAAGGCCTGATCGGCTATGACGTCGTCAGCACCCCGGCCATCAGCGACCAGGATGGTCTGCTTTATGGCGTCGGCATCGGCTATGATTTCAACGCCGGCCCGGTTGTCCTCGGCGTCGAAGCCGACGTGACCGATTCCACCACCAAGATCGCCGGCATCGTGTCCGATCGTGATCTGTATGTCGGCGCGCGCGTCGGCACGGTTGTCGGTCAGTCGCTGCTGTACGCAAAGGCCGGCTACACCAACGCCCGCCTCGAATCGCCGGTTGGCAACGCCAATTTCGATGGCGTCCGTCTCGGCGCCGGCGTCGAATACGCCCTCGGCGGCAACATGTTCCTCAAGGGCGAGTATCGCTACTCGAACTATGAAGCGGACCTGTCGCGCCATCAGGTTGTCGGCGGCTTCGGCATCCGCTTCTGATCGGGCTGGGCGGCTGCCCGTCAGCCGCTCACCGAACATGGAAGGCCGGGGCGTCATCGCTCCGGCCTTTTTTGTGCGCCCCCACTGGCGGGCGCGATAAGCCACGCTATAACGCGTATCCGTTTAGACTGCGGGGATCCGGTGAAGGTATGAAGGCTACGATCGAGCGAGCGACGCTGTTGAAAAGCCTCAGCCACGTCCAGTCAGTGGTGGAACGGCGCAACACCATTCCCATCCTGTCGAACGTGCTGATCGAGGCCGCGGCCGAAGGCGGCCTGCGCCTGATGGCGACCGATCTGGATCTGCAGATCGTCGAAACGATCGAAGCTGCGGTCGACGTCGCCGGCGCGACCACGGTTTCCGCGCACACATTGTTCGAAATCGCGCGCAAGCTGCCCGAAGGTTCGCAGGTCGAACTGACGGCCGCCGACGGCAAGATGAAGATCGTCGCCGGGCGCTCGAACTTCAACCTGCCGACCTTGCCGCGCGATGACTTCCCGGTCATCGCCGAAGGCGAACTGCCGACCAAGTTCGAACTGCCGGCCGCAACCCTGCGCCAGATCATCGACAAGACCCGCTTCGCGATCTCGACCGAAGAAACCCGCTATTATCTGAACGGCATCTTCCTCCACGTCTCCGACGAAGCCCAGCCCGTGCTGAAGGCCGCGGCGACCGACGGCCACCGCCTTGCGCGCGTCACCGTCGCCCGCCCGGATGGCGCGGCTGGCATGCCCGACGTCATCATCCCGCGCAAATGCGTGGCGGAACTGCGCAAGCTGCTCGACGAACTCGACGGTTCGGTCGAAGTCACGCTGTCGGCCACCAAGATCCGGTTCGGCATGGGCACCGCGATCCTCACCTCGAAGCTGATCGACGGCACCTTCCCCGATTATTCGCGCGTGATTCCGGTCGCGAACGACAAGCTGCTCAAGCTCGATCCCAAGAGCTTCATGCAAGGCGTCGATCGCGTCGCCACGATCGCCAGCGAAAAGACCCGCGCGGTCAAGATGACGCTCGATCGCGACAAGATCACGCTGTCGGTCACCAGCCCGGAAAACGGCACCGCTGCCGAAGAGGTTCCCGGTGAATATGCCGCCGACAGCTTCGATATCGGCTTCAACGCGCGCTATCTGATGGATATCCTCGCCCAGATCGAAGGCGATCTGGTCGAAGTGCATCTGGCCGATGCTGCCGCTCCCACGCTGATTCGGGAAAATGACAAGGCATCGGCGCTGTACGTGCTGATGCCGATGCGCGTCTGATTCGGTCCGGCGGCGGAGATTTCCGCCGCCGACCCTGGGCACGGCGCATCTTGACCATTGAATAACAGCCGCTTGTTCCGCGATACTGGCAGGCACAGGCCTCCTTGCGCGAACGGTGTGGGTTATGCGTCTCAACCTTTTCTGGGTCAGGCTGGCTTTTGCCGCCTTCCTCATCTCGCTGGCTATCAATGTCGGCTGGATGGTGATTGGGTTCGACTGGCGCGTGATCCCGGCCGCGATCGCCGGATGGTATCTTGCCGACATGGTCTCCGGCATCATCCACATGTACATGGATTACCGCCCCTGCCGGCCCAATATGGGGCTGGATCGGCTCTATTTTTACGAAGGCTCGCGCGAATCCGCCGAGTATCTTCAGCTGCGCGATGCCACGCTGGGCCGGATCGGGCCGATCGAACGGCTCGTCTATGATTTCAAGAATCACCATCCGCGCCCCGACGCGCTCGGCCGGCGATCGATGCTGCGCCAGGTCGGCTCGACCGTGCTGTCCGCCTCGCTGCCCTTTTCGCTGCTGCTCAATCTGGCCAACTGGCATGCGCCGGTTCCCGCCTGGCTGGCCGCATTGCTGATCACCTTCCTCATCGGCGGCACCTTCGCGCAATATTTCCACGGCTCGCTCCATCGCGGCGATGTCCCGCCAGTCGTCAGGCTGATGCGTCGCCTGCACCTGCTGATGACACCAGCCGCGCACGATTTGCACCACCAGACGCTGCAGCGCGATTTCGCGACAAATTGCGGCTGGTCCAACCCCATCCTCAACACCACCTTCCGCGCGCTGCGGCGCCGCGGCAGGCTGGCCGATGCGGGACTGGAACCCTGATATACAGGCCGTACGGATGCGAAATCCGCGGGCGCCCCGAAGGACTGAAAGCATGGATTCGTGATCGCCAGGATCGAAGCGCAATCACCCCGAACATGGCCGCAAAACTATCGGGACGGTAGCCGGAAATGACCGCGCAGCCGGACCTGCTTCTCGACGTCAGCCGCCTGATCTGGCGCGCGTGGGCCGGGCGCCTGCCCACCGGGATCGATCGGGTGTGCCTGGCCTATGTCGCGCACTACAGGAAGCGCGCACGCGCCGTGGTTCAGTATCGCGGGAACCGACGAATATTGTCGCCGGCCTTGTCGGTCGACCTGTTCGCATCCCTGCTTGATGCGAACACCCCGTTCCGCCGCTCAGCCATCCGCCATCTGCTGCGATCGATCTGGCGGTGGGAACCGGCCCCGTCCGGCCGCGGCCAGATCTATCTGAACGTCGGACATACCGGGCTGGACCGGCCCGAATATTCGGCATCGCTTGCGGGCACCGATGTGCGGCCCATCTATCTGCTGCACGATCTGATTCCGCTTACCCATCCCGAATATTGCCGGGCCGGCGAAGCCGCCAGGCACGCCCGGCGGGTCGATACCATGCTGCGCACGGGCACCGGGATCATCTGCAACTCGCAAGCGACGCTGGATGAATTGATTGCCCACGCCGCCGCCGCCGGCCTCACACCGCCGCCGGCGTCAGTCGCGTGGCTTGGCGCAACGCCCCTTCGGCACCACGAACCGGCACCGGCCGGCGGGCCACCGCAATTCGTCATGCTCGGCACGATCGAAGGCCGCAAAAATCATCTGTTGCTGCTTCAGATCTGGGTACGGCTGGTCCATGAAATGGGGGCTGCCGCGCCCAATTTGTTAATCATCGGCAAGCGCGGCTGGGAATGCGAACAGGCAACGGCGCTTCTTGATCGCGCCACGCAACTGGGCGGGCACGTTGTGGAATTGCCGCGCTGCACCGATGCCGAACTCAGCCGGCATCTGCATCATGCGCAAGCGCTGCTCTTTCCTTCATTTGCCGAGGGCTTTGGCATGCCTCTGGTCGAAGCGCTCGGGCACGGAACACCCGTCATCGCCAGCGATCTCGCAGTGTTTCGTGAACTGGCCGGCGCCATTCCCGATTATCGCGATCCGCTGGACGGGCTCGGCTGGCGCGCGGCAATCGAGGATTATGCGCGGCCGGACAGCCCGGCCCGCGCCGCCCAGCTAAGCCGCATGGTCGGCTATCGGGCGCCGACTTGGCCAGAACATTTCGTCCGTGTCGACGCCTGGCTGAATACCCTGGCCTAGCCCGCGACCGGGCCGCGCGGTGATGGACACCGCATGCCTGTCTTCGCCGTCCGCATCGTCTCGTTTGACCGCAAGCCCCTGAATACCGAACAGCCGGTCGATGACGCCGGCCAAAAGGATTTCGGTGGCCGACATGCTGGCAAGGCCGCCGCGCACCAGGCAACGATCGGCCAGCACGCGGTGGAACGCATCGAAAATGGCGGGATCGGGCGCGCGCGGTGCGTTCCAGAACGCATCAAGCGTCCCCTGATCGGTCAATCCGCGAATATCGTAGATCGCATCGCCAAGCACAATCACCGGCTTCCCGCCGGCCAGCGCCAGGGTGCCCGATGTGCTGTTGACGCAGACCATGCCGCACGATGCGGTCGACATCGCCCCCAGATCGCCGCCGTCGATATGGAGTATCCGGTCCGCGCAGCCCAGCCGCCGGGCCATTTTTTCCGTAAAGGCCCGCCAGTTGAAGAAGGTGGAATCCAGCGGGTGCTCCTTGATGACCAGCTTCACGCCCGGCGGCGCGCATTTGGCAAAGCTTTCCATCACATATTCGGCCGCTGTCTTCATGTCGCCGAACGGCGAATGCGCGCGAATCTGATAGTCGGCGGTCAGCTGCAGCGGGAACAGGAAATAATCCTTGCCCTCGATCGCCGCCAATGTCGCTTCGGCCTGCCGCGCGCGGCGCTTGGCCAGGCGGAACCGGTTGAGCCAGCCCAGGCCGTCGAGGAGGATCGATCCGGGGCGATGCGGACGGTAGAACGGAAACCGCAGGCGCCCGGTCACGATGCGGTGATAGTGCCAATAGGAATCATACGCGCGCCGTCTGAAGCTGGCCGTGATCGGCGGCAAACTCGGCACCGGTGGCAATGTCCGTGCCTGTTCGAGGAACCAGTTGGGATCCCGCGACAGGTTGGATCGCCCGTTAACACCATCAGGCTCCAGCGTCATCCAGTCGGGCCGGATATAGCCTTCCTCCAGGACGTGGATGTTCACGCCGCGCAATTTGGCGATCCCGTGCGCGGCCAGATGCATCGGCCGGCAATCGCCATAGAGCATGATGTCGGTGATATTATGTTCGCGCAGGAAACGATCCACATAGATCGGCCATCGCGACAACCGCCCCCGATAATCGACCCCGCCTTCGAGCCAATCGCTCCGGTCGCCACCGTTCAGATTGATGCGGTGTACCTTGCAGCCGCGTGCGCGCAGCTCTTCGCCCAGCATCGCAAAAAACGGGCCTGGCGGTCCCTGCAGAAACAAAAAGGAACGCGTGGGAAATTCGACGAGCTTCATGCCGCGGCCACCCTTGAAATACGGCGCATCACAGCCCCCTGCAGCCGCCGAAACGTCACCGTGGGCCAGCTCTGCCGCCGCACGCCGGCGACAAGGCGTTCGATCAATATCTCGGGCGGACAAGGTAATCGCGTCATGGGATCCACATAGCGAGGATAGACGAGCAATACAGCGGCAATTAATTCCATGATGCTGCGATGACGTGTGCGCCGCGCCGGAACAACTCCCAAATCCCGCGTCAGTCCCCATCCCGCATAAAATGGCACGCCATGCGTCGTCACTGCCTTGCCACGGATCAACGCTTCGAATCCGGCAAGCGATGTCATCACGTGCACGCTGTCAACCATGTCCAGCATTGCCGATATCGGCGCATCCTCGATGATCAGATCCACATATTCGGCGGCCTGCGTCGCAGGCACGGCCCCCTTGCGATGTCCGGCCAATATGTCGGGATGTGGTTTATAGATGATGAAGGCGTCAGGCTCTTCGGCGCGCACGCGCTGCAACAGGCCCAGATTGCCGCCGACATCGGCGCCACCCGTCAATACGGATCGATCGTCTTCGACCTGCCCGGTGACCAGGACATGCCGCCGCGATCCGGCGGGACGCGCGACTGCTTTGCGCGCAACGCCATATTTGCTGATGCCCGAGGCAAGAATCGTCCTTTGCAACCGCTCCGCCCGGTCGAGAAAATCTGCTGGAAAATCATCCTCTTCCAGGATGCGCTCAAGCTCGCTCGGCCGTTGCGGATCGAAATGAACGCCCAGCCGGTCGACGGCGATCGACAGCGGCGGCACGCAATTCGCGCCAAGCCCGCTCGATCGGATGAAGCCGTCCTCAACCTCGTGAACCGCCAAGCCTCTGGCCTCGACCGCATCGAGAAAAGCCTGCGGGACACGCGATTTCCACAGTGCCACCGCCTGATCGGAAGCCACGTCCGCCAGCGCATCCGCCGTCGCCGCGACGAAGCGAACCGGGTCGGAACCATTCCATAAAAGGGGCGCCACCATTTCCCGCTTCCAGCGGGCAAAGCCTGCGCCCAGCGCGATCGGCCGGTTGGCATCGATCAACCTGCGCCAGTAATCCAGCAAATCAATCGTTTCGGCCAGATCCGCATCGCGGCCGGTGAACGGGCAGCGATATCGCGCGCACCCAAGCAATTGTTCGGTGGCGACGCGCTCGACCATGGCCGCATCGCCGTCCGTCAGCGCCGCAAACCGGCCCTGGCCCCAAATCGATACCGGCCGCTCCGCGATCCGCGCCAGCAAGGCGATGGAATCGTCGGAATCCAGCCATAATGCCCCGGCCTTATCGATCACATGCCAGGGATCGCACGGGCCGATTATCGCCGGCACGCCGGCCAGATCGGGCAACGCCGCCACCGTCGCCGACGGCAGCCACAGCACCAGCTGATCGCGCATTCCTTCGGCGGTCGCCCGCGTCAGCATCGCCCGTGCCTGATCGATATTGGCCGGACGGGCAACCAGTTTACGCGCGCCGTCGAAATCAGGCTGCGCCGCCCAGAAGGCGCCGCCCACCCGCGCCTTGCGGATTGCCTGAAGGGCAGTACCGATGCCGGCCGCCCCGATCGGCCGAGGCGCGGGATCCACGGGACAGGCTATCGACGGCGCTTCGGCACCGGGGAAAGGTGGCGTACGCAAAAGCAGGCCTGCATCATCACCTGCCCAGGATATGCCGGCCTGCGCCATCACATTGGGTGATCCGCGGTCGCCGCGCGAAGCGCCAGCAACGACCGCAGCAAGGCTTCCAGCCCATCAAGCGGCCACGCATTGGGGCCGTCCGACAGGGCCTTGTCGGGATCGGGATGGGTTTCCATGAACAGCCCGTCGATCCCCGCTGCAACCGCCGCGCGCGCCAGCAGCGGGACGAACCTGCGGTCACCACCCGAACGATCGCCCAACCCGCCGGGCAGCTGCACGGCATGGGTCGCGTCAAAGATCACCGGGCAGCCGGTTTCCGCCATGATTGCAAGCCCACGCATGTCGACGACAAGGTTATTATAGCCAAAGGTCGTACCACGTTCGGTCAGCAGCACTGTGTTCTGCGTCACACCCGCGCCGGCAGCGGCGGCCTGCGCCTTGGTGACGACCTGCTGCATGTCGGCCGGCGCCATGAACTGCGCCTTCTTGATGTTGAGCGGCTTGCCCGTTGCCGCTGCCGCCACGATCAGATCGGTCTGGCGCGCCAGGAAGGCCGGCGTCTGGATGATATCGACCACGTCGGCGGCCGCGCGCGCCTGTTCGGGCGTATGGATGTCGGTAAGCAGCGGCAGCCCGATTTCGGCGCGCACCTTTTCCAGAATGCGCAGGCCTTCCTGTTCGCCCGGGCCGCGATAGGACGCCCCCGAGCTGCGGTTCGCCTTGTCGAAACTGCTCTTGTAGACGAGGAACAGCCCCAGCCGGTCAGCGATGCCGCGCAGCGCTTCGGCCACGCGCAGCGCCAGCGCCTCGGATTCGATCACGCACGGGCCGGCGATCAGGAAAATCGGGTGGCCGCGTCCAACATCTTGTCCCGCGATACGCATCAATCGCCCTTCAAATCATATCTCGCGCAGCAAGGATCGCCTCGATCGGCGCCATGTCGGTCGGATTGTTGAGTTCGATCACATCCCATCCGGGCGGATCGCAGGTAATGACGGTCATCGGCACGCCATGATGCAGGAAGCGCAACTGCTCCAGCCCTTCATGCCCTTCGGCCGGCGACGGCGCAGCCGCCTGGTACGCGCGAAGCGCCGGGCGGCGATAGGCATAGAGGCCGAGATGCATCAACACCGGGCAATCAATCTCCGCGTGGCTCCCCGGCGCGATGAAGGGGATCACCCGTTTCGAGAAATAGAGCGCCCGTCCCAACGCATCGACGACGACGGTTGTTCCCCCGCTGCGGCCCGCCGCCTGATCGGCCAACAGGTGCTGATAGGCCGTCGGCGTACAGCGCACAGCGACGGTCGATACCGGGCATTCCGGATGGGCCGTCATATGCGCGATCAACGCGTCCACGAACGCGGGCGGCGTCAGCAGCGCATCCCCTTGAAAGTTTATCAGAATTTCGGTGATGTCGGGCAGGCCGGCAAGCGCCGCGGCAACCCGTTCGGTGCCGTTGGCGCAACTTTCGGGGGTCATGATCACCGATGCGCCAAAGGCGCCCGCTGCCGCCGCGACCTGGGAATCGTCGGTCGCGACATGAACCGATCCGGCGCCCGCCACCGCACATGCCGCTTCATAGCTGCGCTGGATCAGCGGCTTGGCCACCCCGGTCGCACCACGAATGGGTGCAAGCGGCTTGCCCGGATATCGCGTCGACTGGAAACGCGCCGGGATGATAATGGAAACTGCGGAAGACGCGCTCGACGCTGTCATGATCGCGGTCCCGTCAGGATGCGATCGCCAGGTCGTGGATGTGGATCAATCCCGCCGGCTTGCGGGGATTATCGCGGTCCATGACGAACACCACGGTGATCCGGTTATCGATCATCAATTCCCTGGCCTGTTCGACGGTGACATCCGCGCCAACGGTTTTCGGATCGCGTGTCATCACTTCCTCGGCCTTGGCAACGAGCATCCGATCGAACGATCGCCGCAAATCCCCGTCCGTGATCACGCCGATCAGGTTCCCGGCATCATCGACCACGCCGGCAGCCCCCTTGCCGATCGACGTCATTTCGATCACGACATCGCGCATCCCGGTGCTTGCCTTCACCAGCGGCAGCGTATCGCCCGCGCGGATCAGCTGGCCCACGGCAAGCGCCTGCCAGCCGATGTTTCCGCCCGGATGCCAGCGGATCAGTTCCTCGCGCGATGTGCCGCGCAGCCGCATCGCCGCAATGGCCAGCGCATCGCCCAGCGCCAGCATCATCGTCGTCGATGTCGTCGGCGCGATCCGTTCGGGGCAGGCCTCGGCCACCTTCGGCAACAGAATCGGGATATCTGCCTGAACCATCAGTTCCGACCGGGCTTCGGACGCGACGGCGATAATCGGCACGCCGATATGCCGGGCATAGGCCACCATCGGCCGCAATTCCGGCGTCGCGCCCGAATTGGACAGGACCAGCAACGTATCGCCGACCTTCAGCGACCCCAGGTCCCCATGCGACGCTTCGGCCGGATGGAGGAAGAAGGCGGCCGATCCGGTTGCCGACAGGGTCGCAGCGATCTTGCGGCAGATCAGCCCCGATTTGCCGATCCCAGCAACGATGACACGCCCGCCAGTCGAAACGATACAATCGACGGCGCTGGCAAAATTGAGGTCAAGACCGGACGCAAGATCGGCGAGACCCTGAGCCTCCTGCCGAATCACAGACGCGCCGATTGAATTGGCATCAAGAACTGATGCAGCGAGCATGTTCAATGTAACGCAATCTCTTCCAAACTACCGAATTTATAGAATATTCCAATATAATGGCAAGTCACCAACGCATTTTGCACGATAGAACGCCCTCAATTGGCGATACATCGCATCTATTGTGCGTCGGGCCGAATGCGGCCGACACTGCGCCACGGCTGCCCCATGAACCGCACCAGCCGGTCGCGCGCCGCCCACATCAGCGGCACGCGGCGCTCCGCGATTCCCGGCAGGGTGAGCGGATCCAGCCCCTTCCACGGATAATAAGGGTTGCGCCGGCCATAGGCCCAGATTTCGATCCGCAGCGACGGCCGGCCGGCGATCCCGCGGGCATGAAAACCGAACGTATCCGCCACCACCAGCGTATTCGCCTTCACCGCAAGGCTGCACACCGGCGGCAGGCCAAGCGACGCGACTTCGCCAGGGCTGATCCGGAACGATCCGCGCGACGACAGATAATCGCCACTGTCGCGGACGATTTCGCTCTTCGCTCGTTCCCACGCCAGCCGCTCCGGCGTCAGGCGATGCGACCCCGGAACATAGGTGAAGGGACCATCTTCTGCCGCCACGTCGGTCAGGAAAAACCACGCCTTCATCGATGGATGGAACGCATCGGCGTGCAGATCGGTCTGCGGATCGAGTGGCGCGTCGGCGCGGCGCGTCAGGATCGTCTGCACATAATATAGCGGTTCGCTGTCGAAACTCGCGATATAGCGCGTCAGCCCGCGCCACGCCGGCGATGCCAGCAGGCCTTTCAACCCGGGCGCCGCGCGCAGCAGTTCAGGGTCCACCGCGATCCGGCGTGTGATCGTATCACCCTGCAGCATTTCGCGCGCCGGCAGGGGCGTTTCCAGAATGGCCCGGCGCAGCGCTTCAAACTCCCCCGGCGGCAGGACATCATCAATCCGGACAAAGCCGTTCGCATCGAATTGCGCCCGATGTTCCGGGGTCAGCCGATGCGCCATCCGCGCCCGCCGCCACCGCGCCATGGCGTGCGCCACGCGGACGCGCGACGCATGCAACCCCCACCGATTCAGCCGGCGCGACCCAATGAACGGATTATCCCGAAATGATTTTGCGCCCGTAACAAGTTGAATCAACCACCACGGCGAACCCAGAACGGTTCTCAGCAATTGACGCTTCATACGCGGACAGGGACAGTGGGCAACAACATATCGAGGCCAACTAGGCCGTTATTTATCGATTATCGAGCCTCTATTTCGCCCGCGGCATGGCTGCGATCAGTTCGTCCACCGTTGCCGGCTTGACCGGCAAGGCAAAACGCGCCGCATCCAGCGCCACCGGCTCGACATAGCGCAGCTGGAACCGCCCACCCACGTCGATCGGCGTGCCCAGCGCGAAGATCGCCCGTGTTTCCTCGATCAGCTCGGCGGCGCCGCTGCCCATCAACGGGGCGCCGGGAATGATCGCAGCATGCATGAACTGTTCAAGCGCGCGGCCCACCGGCTTCAGATCCGCATCCTGGTTCATCACATATTCCGCCGGCGCGCCTTCGCTAATGCCGCCGATCCCGGCGACGGTCCACACCTGCCCTTCGCGCCCGCCTACGACCCGCGTCCCCTTGCGCTCGGTGACGAGCCGGGCGGCGGGCCGGGCCGGGCCGGCGTGGGTCAGCGCATCGCCGAAGATCGGTGTCACGGCGCGGTCCACCGCCGTGGCCACGTCGCCGATCCGTGCCGCCATCCACCCATCCAGTTGACGCGACACGACATAGAATTGCCCATCCAGCAAAAGGCCGAAGCTGCTGTCGCCCGATTCCGCGATCCGTACGTCGCCCGCATCGGATACCTCGATGACCAGCATCTTATTCTCTTCCGCCGATCCATAGACGGCGCGCAGCCCGGCATGGGCGGGAGCCGCCAGCGCCAATGCGGCGAACAGGGCAAGAATCAGGCGCGACATCAGCATCTCCGGCAGCGCGGCCGCTATCCGGCCGGCCCCTCCATGCCGCCCGCCGCCCGCGAAGTCGAGCAGCCCGGCCCGTCACGCCACCCGATATGGCACCACGTCGCGCACATCGGGATCGACCTGGATGGCCCGGTCCGAAGGCGGGAATGCCCGCTGGTCGCAATCGCGGCGCGGGCACAGACGGCAGGAAATGCCGATCGGCGTCGCAGCGGCGCGGCTGGCGACGTCCAGCCCGTCGGCATAGATGAACTCGGCGGCGTGATCCGCCTCGCATCCCAGCGCCACGGCATAGCGGCGTGGGCTGCGCGCATAGCTGCCCGATGCCTTCACCAGCCCCTTGGCCATCTGGACATAGCGCACGCCGTCGGGCGTTTCGGCCAGTTGGACAAGCACGCGATCGGGAATCGCCACCGCTTCATGGACGATCCACAGCGGGCACGCCCCGCCGAACCGCGCAAATTGCAGCCGGGTCGCCGAATGGCGCTTGGTGATGTTGCCCGCCATGTCGACCCGGCAGAAGAAGAACGGGATGCCGCGCGCGCCCGGCCGCTGCAAGGTCGACAGGCGGTGGCACGCCTGCTCGAAACTCACCCCGAAACGCTGGCACAGCCGATCGATATCATGGCGCAGCGCGCGCGCCGTTTCGCGGAACCGATCATAGGGCATCAGCAGTGCGCCCGCCGCATAATTGGCCAGGCCCACCGACAGCAAGGTCTGCGCCTCGCTCGATCGCAAATCGGCGTCGCGGGCCACCCCGGCGATCGGCTCGCGAAATTCCAGCAGCGCCAATTGGTGGGCCAGGGCGAAACAGCGTGTTTCGGGGGGCAGCGCCCGGCCCAGGGTCAGCAATCCGCGGGCGCGATCGAACCGGCGCATCGCCGCCGCCTCGTCGTCCGACGCGATCACGTCCACCCCGTGGCGGGCCTTCAGCACATGCGCGATCAGCGCTTCGCCCAGCGGCTGCGCATCCAGCTCGCCCGCCAGCGCCTCGGCCGCGCGGTCGATCCCGTCGACATAATTGCCCGCAAGGTGAAACCAGTCGCGCACCTCCTCCCATGGCAGCCGCCCGCCCCCGGTGGCGCCCGTGCCGATCGCCTCGTCGGCCATCTGCCGCTGCATCTCGCCGCGCCGGTAGGCCGCATGCAGGCGGACGAAGCGTTCGGCCAGGTCGGGCTGTTGCTCCACCGCGCGATGCAGCGCTTCGGGGGCGGCCATGTCGGCGAACAGCGGATCGGCCATCGCGTCGCGCATCGCCGCCAGCCGCCGCCCCGCATCGTCCACCTGGCCCGACCAGTCGAGCGGGAAGGCGCGGGTCAGTGCGTCGGCCACCTTGCGCGTCACCGGCCGGTCGTCATTCTCCAGTTGCGACAGATAGCTGACCGATAATCCCAGCCGCTGCGCCATCGCGCCCTGCCCCAGCCCCGATCGCCGGCGCAGCGCGCGCAATTCGGCGCCCGCGAACAGGCGATGGCGCAGTGGCCGCCCCTCGTCACCCGCCATCTGCCACCACTCCTTCGCAATTCCGCAAACCCGTCAGGCGGTTCCGCGCGCTTTGATGATGGCCATATCAGCCATTCCGGCATGATTCTGCAAAACACATCTTCGCAATTTTGCAAATTCACATTTGCGTTGGCGCCCGAACCTTGAAAGGGGGACGCTGAACGCGATTCGAATGAAGCGAGGAACGATGCTGGCCATTTTGCAGAAGCTCGAGGAAAAGCGCGCGGCAGCCCGTCTGGGCGGCGGACAGGCGCGGATCGACGCGCAGCACAAGAAGGGCCGGCTCACCGCGCGTGAGCGCCTCGATGTGCTGCTCGACGAAGGCTCCTTCGAGGAAGTCGACACTTACGTCGAACATAATTGCGTCGATTTCGGCATGGCTGATCAGAAGATTCCGGGCGACGGCGTCGTCACCGGATCGGGCACGATCAACGGCCGGCTGGTCTTCGTGTTCAGCCAGGATTTCACCGTGTTCGGCGGTTCGCTGTCCGAACGCCACGCGCAGAAGATCTGCAAGATCATGGATATGGCGCTGAAGGTCGGCGCGCCCGTGATCGGCCTCAACGATTCGGGCGGCGCCCGCATCCAGGAAGGCGTGGCCTCGCTCGGCGGCTATGCCGAAGTGTTCCAGCGCAACGTGCTCGCCTCGGGCGTCGTGCCGCAGATCAGCCTGATCATGGGGCCGTGTGCCGGCGGCGCGGTCTATTCGCCGGCGATGACCGACTTCATCTTCATGGTGAAGGACAGCAGCTACATGTTCGTCACCGGCCCCGACGTGGTGAAGACCGTCACCAACGAAGTCGTGACGCAGGAAGAACTGGGCGGCGCGATCACCCACACCGCCAAATCGGGCGTGGCCGACGTCGCGTTCGAAAACGACATCGAAGCGCTGCTCGCGACGCGCGATTTCTTCGATTATCTGCCGCTGTCGAACCGCGAACATGTGCCGACCCGGCCCAGCGACGATCCCTGGGATCGCATCGACAACAGCCTCGACACGCTGATCCCGGACAGCGCGAACAAGCCGTATGACATGAAGGAACTGATCACGAAGGTCGTCGACGAAGGCGATTTCTTCGAGGTCCAGCCGACCCATGCGGGCAATATCATCGTCGGCTTTGCCCGTATCGAAGGCCGCACCGTCGGCATCGTCGCCAACCAGCCGACCGTGCTGGCCGGCTGCCTCGATATCAATTCGTCGAAGAAGGCCGGCCGTTTCGTCCGCTTCTGCGATGCGTTCGATATCCCGATCGTCACCTTCGTCGACGTTCCCGGCTTCCTGCCCGGCACCGCGCAGGAACATAACGGCATCATCAAGCATGGCGCCAAGCTGCTGTTCGCCTACGCCGAAGCAACCGTGCCCAAGATCACCGTCATCACCCGCAAGGCCTATGGCGGCGCGTATGACGTGATGAGTTCCAAGCATCTGCGCGGCGATTACAACTATGCCTGGCCGACCGCCGAAATCGCGGTGATGGGCGCCAAGGGCGCGGTGGAGATCATCTTCCGCAAGGATATCGGCGAACCCGAAAAGATCGCCGCGCGCACCGCCGAATATGAAGCGCAGTTCGCCAACCCGTTCGTGGCCGCGTCCAAGGGCTTCATCGACGAAGTGATCATGCCGCATTCCACCCGCAAGCGGATCGCGCTCGGCCTGCGCAAACTGCGCAACAAGAGCCTCGAAAATCCGTGGAAGAAGCACGATAACATTCCGCTCTGACGGCCCCATCAGGCCGCCATCCTGGCGCAAGCCAGGGTCTCTGGCGGCCTGACGACCGGCCATTCTCCTCGCCGCAGGAGATGCCAGCCGATGCTGGCATGACGATGAAGGACTGAACGATGAAACTCGGCCGTTTGAACCATGTCGGCGTCGCGACGCCCTCGATTGCCGACGCGATCGGCTATTGGCGCGACGTGATGGGCGCGGTGAAGATTCATGAACCGTTCGACATGCCGTCCAACGGCGTGAAGGTCTGCTTCGTCGACACGCCGGGCGAAAACGGCCCAAATGGCCCGACAGCCGGCACCCAGATCGAGCTGATCGAGCCGCTGGGCGCGGACAGCCCGATCCACGGTTTCCTCGCCAAGAACCCGGCAGGCGGCCAGCATCATATGTGCTACGAAGTGCCCGACATCCACGCGGCTCGGGCATGGTTCGAAGGGCTGGGCAAGAAGATCCTCGGCGACACGCGCATCGGCGCGCACGGCACCTTGATCTTCTTCGTACACCCGAAGGACATGGGCGGCGTGCTGACCGAGATCATGGAAACGCCCAAGGAAGGCGCGGCGCATTGATATGGGTTCACGGCAGCGCCCTTATGTGATCGTCATCCCCGCGCAGGCGGGGATCCATAACCCATGCGTTCTCGATAAAGTCGCGACGTCAGCGCATATGGATTCCCGCCTGCGCGGGAATGGCAACGGTGTTGAGGCAAGCGGAGACTATCAATGACCTACGCCACGATCCGCTACGATCTCGCCGATGGCGTCGCGACGATCACCCTGAACCGCCCCGATCGCCTGAACGCGATCACCACCGGGCTGTTCGAGGATGTGTCGGCGGCCCTCGATCAGGCGATCGACGAAGGCGCGCGCGCCATCCTGTTGACTGGCGAAGGCCGCGCTTTCTGTTCGGGCGCCGATCTGGCGGTCGAAGGCGGCCTGCCCGATGATCCGGGCGAATTGCTCGACAGCCATTATAACCCGCTGGCGGAAAAGTTCGCAGCCCTGCCAATCCCGGTGGTGAGCGCTGTCAACGGCCTGGCCGCCGGTGCCGGCTGCTCGGTCGCACTGTGGGGCGATTATATCGTCGCCGCGCGCTCGGCCTATTTCCTGCTCGCCTTCGTCAATATCGGCCTTGTCCCCGATGCCGGGGCCACCTGGCTGGTCGCCCGCGCGGTCGGCCGTGCCCGTGCGATCGAAATGATGATGCTCGGCGAACGCGTCCCCGCCGAAAAGGCCGAAAGCTGGGGCCTGATCAACCGCACCGTCGATGATGCGCTGCTGCTCGATGAAGCGCGCAGCATCGCCACCCGGCTGGCCAAGGGGCCGACGCGGGCAATGGGGCTGATCCGCCGGTCGGTGCGCCGCGCGCTCACCAACGATCTGTCCGATGTGCTCCAGCGCGAGCGGATCGACCAGAAGGCCGCCGGCCAGTCCTATGATTTCAAGGAAGGGGTCGCCGCTTTCATCGAAAAGCGTCCCGCCGCCTTCCTCGGCAAGTAAGTTCGAAAGCAAGCTCCATGACCGACACCACGCAAAAGACCGTCGCCGATTGGCAGGCCGCCGCCACCAAGGAAGTGAAGGGCAAGGATCTCATCTGGCAGACGCCGGAAGGGATTGCGGTCAAGCCGCTCTACACGGCTGAGGACGTCGCCGATCTCGATCCCGGCCTGCCCGGTTTCGCGCCGTTTACGCGTGGTGTGCGCGCATCCATGTATGCCGGCCGGCCATGGACGATCCGCCAATATGCGGGCTTTTCAACCGCCGAAGCGTCGAACGCGTTCTACCACCGGAATCTCAAGGCTGGGCAAAAGGGCCTGTCGGTCGCTTTCGATCTCGCCACCCATCGCGGCTATGACAGCGATCATCCGCGCGTGACCGGCGATGTCGGCAAGGCTGGTGTGGCGATCGACACGATCGACGACATGAAGATCCTGTTCGACGGCATTCCGCTCGACAAGATGAGCGTGTCGATGACGATGAACGGCGCGGTCATCCCGATCCTCGCATTCTTCATCGTCGCGGGCGAAGAACAGGGCGTGCCGCGCGCGCAGCTCGACGGGACCATCCAGAACGACATCCTCAAGGAGTTCATGGTCCGCAACACCTACATCTACCCGCCCGAGCCGAGCATGCGGATCATCTCCGACATTTTCGGCTACACCAGCCGAGAGATGCCCAAGTTCAACAGCATCTCGATTTCCGGCTATCACATGCAGGAAGCCGGCGCGACGCAGGTGCAGGAACTCGCCTTCACCATCGCCGATGGCCAGGAATATGTGAAGTATGGCGTGGCCTCGGGCCTCGATATCGACAAGTTTGCCGGCCGCCTGTCCTTCTTCTTCGCCATTGGCATGAATTTCTTCATGGAAATCGCCAAACTGCGCGCAGCCCGCGTGCTGTGGCATCGGGTGATGACGAATCTGGGCGCGAAGGACGAACGCTCCAAGATGCTGCGCACCCACTGCCAGACATCGGGCGTGTCGCTCACCGAGCAGGACCCGTACAACAACGTCATGCGCACGACGATCGAAGCGATGGCCGCGATGCTGGGGGGCACCCAGTCGCTCCACACCAACGCGCTCGACGAAGCGATTGCGCTGCCCACCGATTTCTCCGCCCGGATCGCGCGCAACACGCAGATCGTGATCCAGGAAGAAACCGGCATGTGCAATGTCGTCGATCCGCTCGGCGGCAGCTATTATGTCGAAAGCCTGACCAACGAACTGGTTGATCGCGCCTGGGAAATCATCCAGCGCGTCGAAGCCGATGGCGGTATGGCCAAGGCGGTTGCCGCCGGCTGGCCCAAGGCGATGATCGAGGAAGCCGCCGCCGCCAAGGCCGCGCGGATCGATCGCGTCGAAGAAGTCATCGTCGGCGTCAACAAGTATAAACTCGCCCAGGAAGACCCGATCGACATCCTCGATGTCGATAACGTCGCCGTCCGCGAAGCGCAGATCGCGCGCATCAACAAGGTGAAGGCCGGCCGCGACGAAGCCGCCTGTCAGGCCGCGCTCGATGCGCTGCGCGAAGGCGCCAAGGGCACCGGCAACCTGCTCGAACTCGCCGTCGAATGCGCCCGCAAGCGCGCCACGCTGGGCGAAATCTCGTCGGCGATGGAAGATGTGTTCGGCCGCTACGGCACCAGCCCGACCCCGGTGAAGGGCATCTATGGCGGCGCCTACGGCGATGATGCGCGCTGGGCGCAGCTGGTTGATGGCGTCGCTGCCGTCGGCCGCCGCAAGGGGCGTAAACCCCGCATGCTCGTCGCCAAGATGGGCCAGGACGGCCATGATCGCGGCGCCAACCTCGTCTCGTCGGCGTTCGGCGATCTCGGCTTCGAAGTTGTCGCTGGTCCCTTGTTCCAGACGCCCAAGGAAGCAGCCGATCTCGCGATCAAGTCCGATGTCGATATCGTCGGCGCATCATCGCTGGCCGCCGGCCACAAGACCTTGATCCCCGAACTGATCGGCCTGCTCAAGGATGCCGGCCGGTCGGACATCAAGGTCGTCGCCGGGGGCGTCATCCCCGCGCAGGATTATCAATATCTGCGCGATGCCGGCGTTCAGGGCATTTTCGGCCCGGGCACCAATCTGGTCGATGCCGCCGGCGAAGTGCTGCGCCTGCTCGGCCACAACGTCCCGCCCGAAGGCATCGAAGAGGCTGCGGAATGATCCGCTTGCCCCATAATGCTCGTCACCCTGAACTTGTTTCAGGGTCCATCGTGCCACATGCACCGTCCACGCCCGTGGATCGGTGGATGCTGAAACAAGTTCAGCATGACGGAGAAATTGCGTGAACGCTCCCCGCACCGATTGGACCCGCGACGAGATCGCCGCTCTGTTCGATCTGCCCTTCATGGATCTCGTGTTCCGCGCCGCCGAAGTGCATCGCGCGCATCACGATGCCGGCGCGGTCCAGCTGTCGACCCTGCTGTCGATCAAGACCGGCGGCTGCGTCGAGGATTGCGGCTATTGCAGCCAGTCGACCAGCGCCGACAGCGGTCTCAAGGCGACCAAGCTGATGGATTCGCGCGCCGTGCTGCAAGCGGCTGCCCAGGCCAAGGATAATGGCTCGTCGCGTTTTTGCATGGGTGCCGCCTGGCGCGAACCCAAGGACCGCGACATGCCCGCCATCATCGAAATGGTGAAGGGCGTGCGCCAGATGGGCATGGAAACCTGCATGACGCTCGGCATGTTGTCCGAAACGCAGGCTAAGCAGCTCGCCGACGCCGGCCTCGATTATTACAACCACAATATCGATACCTCGCCGGAAAATTACGCGAACGTCATCACGACGCGCAGCTTCCAGGATCGGCTCGATACGCTCGATCATGTCCGTTCGGCCGGCATCAATGTCTGCTGCGGCGGCATTGTCGGCATGGGCGAACAGCGCGAGGATCGCGTCGGTTTCCTCCATGCTCTGGCGACGATGGAACATCCCGAAAGCGTGCCGATCAACGCGCTCGTGCCGGTCAAGGGCACCGTGCTGGGCGATATGCTGGCCGATACCCCGCTCGCCAAGATCGACGAGATCGAATTTGTCCGCACCGTCGCGGTTGCGCGCATCACCATGCCGGGTTCGATGGTCCGTCTGTCGGCCGGCCGCGAAAGCATGTCCGAAAGCACGCAGGCCTTGTGTTTCCTGTCGGGCGCGAACTCGATCTTCACCGGCGATAAGCTGTTGACCGCGCCCAATGCCGGCGATGACAGCGATAGCGCGATGTTCGCGCGGCTGGGCATCCGTGCCATGGCTGCCGAAGCCCCGCGCGTGGCCGTCGCCGCCGAATAATGCTCGCAGCCACGCTCCTCCTCCTTGCGGCCCAGCCCGCGGCTTTGCCTGCCCCGGCAAAGCCCGCGCCTGTCGTGTCGCCGGTGGAAAAGCTGAAAGCGATCGACAGCCAGCTTGCGCTGGACACGTTCAAGGCCACCTGCTGGGATGCGCTGCGCGATCCGCAGGCGTTCCGCGCGGCCGTGATGATGGCCCCTATCGCATTGGTATTGCAGCCGAAAACGGCAGGTGCGGGCGAATCCTACAAGGCTCCCGAAGCCCTGCTGACCTACGTTGCCAGTGACAATCTGCCACTCAACATCCCGTCCCGCCAATGCACGCTCTACGCCCGCCTGTCCGGCGCGGCCGATCAGCTTGCCCTGGCCGCCCGCATCCAGCAGGCGCTCGCACTGCCCGTCGGGCGCACCCGCACCGATCCCGCCAAGTCCCAGACCGAATGGACCATCACGGGCGCTGATGCCCGGATGACCCGTTTGTTCGCATCCACCCGTGCCGCCCCCGGCGGCGGCACCGAGCTGCGCCTCGCCGCGCTGCTCCTCGCCCAGAAGTAGTACGGAGAGACGACGTCCCCATGTTCAAGAAGATCCTGATCGCCAATCGCGGCGAAATCGCCTGCCGCGTGATCCGCACGGCCCGCGCGATGGGCATCAAGACCGTCGCCGTCTATTCGGACGCGGACGCGCGCGCCAAGCATGTCGAGATGGCCGACGAAGCCGTCCACCTCGGCCCGCCCCCGGCATCGGAAAGCTATCTGCTCGCCGACAAGATCATCGCGGCGTGCAAGGCAACCGGCGCCGAAGCCGTCCACCCCGGCTACGGCTTCCTGTCCGAACGGACCAGCTTCGCCCAGGCGCTGGCTGACGCTGGCATCGCGTTCATCGGCCCGCCGCCAGGCGCGATCGCCGCGATGGGCGACAAGATCGAATCGAAGAAGCTGGCGATGCAGGCCGGCGTCAACGTCGTCCCCGGCTTCGTCGGTGAAATCGAATCGACCGACCACGCCGTCGAGATCGCCAACGGCATCGGCTATCCGGTAATGATGAAGGCGTCGGCCGGCGGCGGCGGCAAGGGCATGCGCCTGGCCTATTCCGAAAAGGACGTGCGCGAGAATTTCGAAAGCGTCCGCCGCGAAGGCCTGTCGAGCTTCGGCGATGATCGCGTGTTCATCGAAAAGTTCATCGAAAGCCCGCGCCACATCGAAATCCAGGTGCTCGGCGATCAGCACGGCAATATCGTCTATCTGGGCGAGCGCGAATGTTCGGTCCAGCGCCGCCACCAGAAGGTGGTCGAAGAAGCGCCGTCGCCGTTCGTTACCCCCGCGATGCGCAAGGCGATGGGCGAACAGGCCGTCGCGCTCGCCCGCGCCGTCGGTTACTTCTCGGCCGGTACGGTCGAACTGATCGTCTCCGGTGCCGACACGACTGGCCAGGGTTTCTACTTCCTTGAGATGAACACCCGTCTCCAGGTCGAACATCCCGTCACCGAATATGTCACCGGCCTCGATCTCGTCGAACAGATGATCCGCGTGGCGTATGGCGAAAAGCTGGCCTTCACGCAGGACGATGTGACGCTGACCGGCTGGGCGGTCGAAAACCGCGTCTATGCTGAAGATCCCTATCGCGGCTTCCTGCCGTCGACCGGGCGGCTCGTGCGCTATCGGCCGCCAGCCGTCAGCGCGGACATCCGCGTCGATGATGGCGTTACCGAAGGCGCCGAAATCTCGATGTTCTACGATCCGATGATCGCCAAGCTGATCACGTACGGCGATACCCGCATCGAAGCGATCGACCGCCAGATCGACGCGCTCGACCGGTTCGAAATCGACGGCATCGGTCACAACGTCGATTTCCTGTCGGCGCTGATGCAGCATCCGCGTTTCCGCGAAGGCAACATCACCACCGGCTTCATCGCCGAGGAATATCCCGAAGGCTTTGTCGGCGCGCCGACCGAGGCCAACCTTACCGCAAAGCTTTCGGCGGTGGCCGGCCTGATCGCCAATGTCGAAGCGGCACGCGCCGGCCTGATTGATGGTCAGCTTGACACACCTGCGCCTGCCCCCACCGATTGGGTGGTCAAGCTCGACGGGGCCGAACATCGCGTGGCGATCGAGGGCGAAGCGGTGGCGGTGGATGGTACGGCGGTCGTCGTCGATGCACCGTACCTGCCCGGCCAGCGACTGGTGGAAGCGACTATCGACGGCGAACCTCTGGCGATCCGCGTCCAGCGCAGCCGCACCGGCTGGCGCTTCACCACGCGTGGCGCCACGCACAAGCTGACCGTGCTGTCGCCGCGCATCGCCGACCTGTCGCACCACATGATCGAAAAGGTGCCGCCGGATCTGTCGCGCTTCCTGCTCTGCCCGATGCCCGGCCTGATCACCGCGATCCACGTCAAGGCGGGGGACAAGGTTGAGGCCGGCCAGCCGCTTGCGGTGGTTGAGGCCATGAAGATGGAAAATATCCTGCGCGCCGAAAAGGCCGGAACCGTCGCCTCGGTTTCCGCCGCACCGGGCGACAGCCTCGCGGTCGATGCGGTGATCCTCGAATTCGAATGATGCCATGCACCGGCCGGCCCCCAATCTGACGGGCCGGCCGGGCCGCTGAAGGACCCGCCATGCCGCTGACGCGCTTCTTCGCGCCGCTATCGCCGGTCGGGCGTCTCGGCTGGCTGCGCTCCTGCCTCGGCGCGCTCTGTGGAATCGTGATCACCGGCCTCATCTGTCGCATCTGGCTGGGCGCCGATGCCGCGCTGCCGATCCTGATCGCCCCGATGGGGGCATCGGCCGTCTTGCTGTTCGCGGTGCCCGCAAGCCCTTTGGCCCAACCCTGGTCGATCGTCGGCGGCAATACGCTTTCGGCGCTCGCCGGAATCGCCTGGGCGATGCTGGTGAAAGATCCGGTGCTGGCCGCCGGGCTGGCCGTGGCAACCGCAATCGGATTGATGAGCCTGGCCCGCTGCCTTCACCCCCCCGGTGGGGCGGCGGCGCTGACCGCGGTGATCGGCGGCCCGGCCATTGCAGCGGCCGGCTGGTCGTTCGCGCTGGTGCCGGTGGCGCTCAATTCCGTTCTGTTGCTGGCGATCGGCTGGCTGTTCAATAACGCCACCCGCCACAGCTATCCCCATCGTGCCAAGGCCCTGTCGCGCAATACCCACGGAACCCGCGATCCCGCCCCACAGGATCGGATCGGCTATAACGCCGCCGATATCGATACCGTGCTGGCCCGCTATGACGAACTGCTCGACATCAGCCGCGACGATCTCGATGCCCTGTTCCGTCAGGTCGAGGCCCAGGCCCATCGGCGGCTCCATGGCGAAATCCGCTGCGAGCGGATCATGTCACGCGACGTGATCCGCACTATGCCCGACGAAGGCATCGGCCAGGCACGCGATCGCCTGCTCGCCCGCCGCCTCGCCGCCATGCCCGTGGTGGATGATGACGATGTGATCGTCGGCATTGTCGGCCATGCCGAACTGCTGGCTGGCGCCGGCCGCACCGTGGGTGAGGTGATGGCGACATCCCCCTGCCTGGTATCGCCCGACACCCCGATCGATGAACTGCTGCCGATGCTATCGGGCGGCCTGTACCATGATGCACTCGTCACCGATCCCGATGGCGTTCTGCTGGGCATGATCACGCAGACCGATCTGCTCGCCGCGCTGTGGCGGGGCCATGTCGCCGAACGGGTCGCGGGGTCGACGGTCTAACCCCCGGCGGCGGCGCCGATCCGGGCGTGCAGCCGGACGGTGATGTCATCCATGAACGCCCGCAACGGCCGGTCCATCGGCACGTCGTCGCGCGCCAGCACCCACAGGTCGACACCCACGGTTTCATCGAGCGGCGCAATCCGCACCAGATCGGCGCAGCGATCGGCGACGAACGTCCACAGGAACGCCGCCCCGATCTCCTGTTCCACCGCGCTGCGCAGCGCCGACCAGCTATCGACATAGGCCGCGACCCGCACATCATCGGGAAACATCGCATCCCAGCGCCGCATGACGGGCAAATGCGACCAGCCGGAACAGCGAATCCATTCCTGTTCCTGCACCGCGCCCCCGCCGGCACCCCGCGCCAGATAGCCCTTGGCAGCGTAGCCCGCCTGGCGCAGCGTGCCGATCCGCCGGCCGCGCAGATGATCGGGCCGCTGATCGGCCAGACACAGGCCAATATCGCTTTTGCGCTGGACCACGCTTTCCGCCGGATCGGCCGACGACAGGATCGTCATCTGCACATCGGGGCGGATCGTGGCGAAGGCGGCCAGATCGGCCATCAGTTCCGCCCCCAGTTCAGCCGCCACCGCCAGCCGCAAATGGCCGCGCTTGGCGACCGCGCCATTGCCCAGTTCGGCGGCCAGCCCGTCCATCAGCTGTTCCATCTGATCAGCGACTTCCAGCGCGCGGCGACCGGCGGCGGTGGGATAATAGCCCTCCTCGCTCTGCGCGAACAAAGGCACGCCCAGCTGATGTTCCAGCCGGTCGAGCCGGCGGCCCACCGTCGTACGGTCGATCCGCAGCCGCTTGGCCGCGGCGGTGTAATTGCCTGCGCGCACCGCCGCGAGAAACATCCGCAGATTATCCCAATCGACCATCGTGCCCGTTTCGCAGACCACAGCTGCGCTGTCATGTGCAAAATTGCACATATTAGAGTGCGCACTGCGGCCTTGTTCGACATGATCGAATGTCGCAATTGGCTGCCCAAGGCAAAATGGCCGATTCTATGGAGAGTGGCAGATGGCGGGCACCGAAGATTACAAGCTGGGGACGTCCACCTTCCCCCGTGGCTGGTTCATGATCGGCGCGGCCGCCGACATGGGCGCCGCCCCCACCACCATTCACTATTTCGGCAAGGACATGGTGTTTTATCGCGGCGCCAGCGGCACGCCCCACCTCGTCCATGCCTATTGCCCCCACATGGGCGCGCATATCGGCCACAACAGCACCTCTTATGTGGTGCGCGATCAGGAACAGGTGCAGGGCGAATCGATCCGCTGCCCGTTCCACGGCTGGCGTTTCGGCCCGGATGGCCAGTGCGACGACATTCCTTACTCGCCCAAGTTCATCCCGAAAGCCGCCTGCCTCAAAACCTATCCGGTGATCGAACGCGCCGGCATCATCTGGATGTGGCACGACGAAGAAGGCGGCAAGCCCGATCATGATCTGCCGGCGTTCGCGCAGTGGGACCTGGAAAGCGAAGGCTGGGTCCGCTGGGTGATCGACGATTTCGGCACGCTGCCGATCCATCCGGTCGAGATCGTCGATAACATGGCGGATTTCGGCCATATGGGCCCGATCCATGGCAGCATCGACTGCCAGTATTTCGACAACATCTTCGACGGCCACAAGATCATCCAGCGTTTCGACGCCGGCCACCGCACGCTGACCGACGCGTCCTCGCCGGTGCTGTCGCTGGACACCTGGTATGAAGGCCCCGCCATTCTTCAGGCGCAGATGCAGGGCGCGTTCCCGTCGCTGATGCTGCTGACGCACACCCCGATCAGCGATGGCACCACCCGCCTGTGGCACGCGCTGATGGTCAAGCTGCCCAACGGCAACCCGACCGAAGAACAGCTGGCCATGGCCCGCGCCTACCAGACGGCCAGCCGCGAAGCACTCGCCCAGGACGTTGAAATCTGGGCGAACAAGGAACCCTGCTTCAACCCGATGCAGATTCCGGCCGATGGCCCCTATGGCAAGGTGCGGATCTGGTATCGCCAGTTCTACAACCCGATCGATCAGGCCGCCGCCGTGCACAAGCGCGTGAACGGGGTCGTCGTCACCCTGGGCGAAGAACGCCCGGTCGAACCGGTCGCCGCCTGAACCAACGGCCGGCCATGCCCTTATTCTCATCGCCCCCGGCGGTTCCGCCCGCGATCGAGCTGTACGGCATGGCCAGCCCGAACGTCCGCAAGATCACGATCATGCTGGAAGAGCTGGGGCTGGCCTATGCCTTCCGGCATGTCGCGGTATTCCGGGCCGGACAGTTCGAGGCGGACTTCCTCGCGCTCAATCCCAACGGCAAGGTGCCGGTGCTGGTGGATCACACCACGCCCGGCCAGCCGCCAGTGGTGCGTTTCGAATCCGCCGCGATCCTGATCTACCTTGCCGAACGGCATGGCCAGCTGCTTGCCCCGGCCGAGCCGGATCGTGGTGCGGTGCTACAGTGGCTGATGATCCAGGCCTGCAATGTCGGGCCGATGCTTGGCCAGTTGAACCACTTCCAGTTCGCCGCGCGCGACGGCAATGATTACGCCTATGATCGCTACCGGAACGAAGCCGAACGGCTTTACCGGCTGATCGACCAGCGGCTGGCGGCGCATGCCCATCTGGCCGGCGACACCTATTCGATCGCCGATATCGCGACCTTCCCGTGGATGGCCTATCTGGAAAAACACGGGTTCGGCGCCGGTGATTTCCCGCATCTTTGCGCGTGGCGAGATCGGATCGGCGCGCGGGCCGCGGTGCAACGCGGGCTGGCCGCGATCCATGAGGCCGAAGCGATCGACGCCGAAGCGCTGCGCACCGCATCGGCCAGCGATATGGATCGCTTCTTCGGACGGCGTTAAACCCCGGTCCATGACCACCGCCATCGAACAGCAGATCGCCGCCCTTGCCACACGCCTGCGCGCGCTGGAGGATCGCGAGGCGATCCGCGCCGTGATCGCGGCCTATGGCCCCGCGGTCGATTCAGGCGACAGCGCCGGGGCCGCCAATCTGTGGGCCGCCGATGGCCAATATGATGTCGGCGGCATGGGGGTGAGCAAGGGTCATGACGCCATTCGCGCCCTGTTCGACGGCGATATCCACCAGCAGCTGATCGCGGAAGGGGCGGCCCATGTCCTCAGCCCCGTCCACATCGATCTGGCCGACGATACCGCGACCGCCACCGGCTATTCCTGCGTGTTCCGCTGGGACGGGCAGGATTTCGGCGTCTATCGCGTCGCCGCCAATCGCTGGGAACTGCGCCGTGAAGGGGATACATGGCGGGTCACACGCCGCGTCAATCGCCTGCTCAACGGCACAGCCGAGGCACGGGGGCTGCTAGCGCCCTGATCCACGCCGGAGGCGGTGGATCAGCTATGCGCGACGTCCGGCTCCACATGTCCCGGCCGCGATTGCCCAGCCATCGCAGTTTCCAGCACGCGGAAAACCCGTTCGTCGGCCATCTGCGCGACATTGAAGCGCAAATATCCCGCCGCCGATCGGCCAAGGCTGAAGACATTGCCCGGCGCGAGCACAACATCGTCCGCCAGCGCCCGGCGCGCGACATCCGCCGCGTCGATCCCGTCGGGCAGGCGGCACCATAGCAGCATGCCTGCCGCCGGTTCGATCCAGGGGATGATGCCGATCGCCTTCAGCCGCCGCGCCGTCCGCGCGCGCGCTTCGGCCAGCCGTGCCCTGAGGCCATCCATGTGGCGGCGATAGCTGCCGTCGGTCAGCACCGAAAGCAGCAGTTCGGCGGACAGCGGGCTGCTCGCCATGCCGGTGGCGATGCGCAGGTCGGTCAGCCCCGCAATCCAGTCGGCCCGCGCCGCAATATGCCCGCAGCGCACCGACGCCGACAATGTCTTGGAAAAGCTGCCGATGCGGATCACCCGATCCAGCCCGTCAAATGCCGCCAGGCGCGGCGCCGGCGTCTCTTCGAAATCGGCGAAGATATCATCCTCGACGATGATCAGATCATGCGCCTCGGCCAGCTTGAGCACGCGGTGCGCGGTGGCGGCCGACAATGTCGCGCCGGTCGGGTTATGGAGCGCCGAATTGGTAATGTAGAGCCGCGGGCGATGTTCGATCAGCGCCTGGGCGAACGCGGCAATATCCGGCCCGGTCGTGGTGTACGGAACCCCCACCACCTTTGCCCGGTGCGCGCGCAGCAAGGCGTGGAAGTTGAAATAACAGGGATCGTCGACCAGCACGGCATCGCCCGGCTCGATCAGGAAGCGACAGACGAGATCAACCGCGTGCGTCCCCGAATCCGCCAGCAATATCTGGTCCGGGCCTGCATCGACGCCCTGTTCGGCCATCCGGCGCGCGATCAGCCGGCGCAGCGGCTCGGCCCCCATCGGCGATCCATATTCGACCAGCGCGCCCTTATCCTCGCCCCGCGCCAGCCCGCGCAAAGCCTTGCGGATCGCGCCTTCGGGCATCCAGCCTTCGGGTAGCCAGCCGCAGCCGGGCATCAGCGTACCGGATCGCGTCGCCAGCGATTGGCGCAGCACCCACAAAGGATCCACCGCTGAATCAAGGCGCGGGCCGATCTCCGCCAGCGTCAGCGGGGCAAGGGGGGCCGCGACATAAAAGCCCGATCCCGGCCGCGATCGGATCACGCCTTCGGCCGCCAGCCGGTCATACGCGTCGACAATGGTCGATTTGGACAGCCGCATCGCATCGGCCATCGCCCGCACCGAAGGCAGCTTCGCCCCCGGCGTCAGCACCCGCCGGTCAATCCGCTGGTGGATCGCCGCCATCACCTGTTCGACGCGCGTACCGCCAGTTCCCCGATCGCCCGTCAACTGTACCGATCCTTTGTTCATGACAGTTCATTGATATTGTATCGGACTGTCACTGGAAAGCCGCCGCCTAAAATCCGACTGCTCACCCCGAAAGGGACAATGACATGGATCGGACGAGACAGGGCTGGGTTTGCGGATTCATCGGGGTCGTGATCTTCAGCGGATCGCTGCCCGCAACGCGCGCGGCGGTGGCCGGATTCGATCCGCTATTCCTGACGGCGGCACGCGCCGGCCTGGCCGGAACCCTCGCCGCGCTGCTGCTGATCGGCTTTCGCGCCAAGGCCCCGGCACGCGATGATTTCGGTTCACTGGCGATCATCGCCGCCACGGTCGTCATCGGCTTTCCCTTGCTCACCGCGTTCGCGCTCCAGCACATGCCCTCGGCCCGGTCGATCGTCTTCATCGGCCTGCTGCCGCTCGCTACCGCCCTGTTCGGTGCGCTGCGTGGCGGCGAACGGCCGCGCGCCGCCTTCTGGGCTTTTGCCGGGGTCGGCGGCGCGCTCGTCGCCGGCTTCGCGCTAGCCCAGAGCAACGCGACGGCGGGGATCGGCGACGCACTGATGCTGATCGCCGTCATCCTGTGCGGGCTTGGCTATGCCGAAGGCGCGGTGCTCGCCCGCCGGCTGGGCGGCTGGCAGGTGATCTGCTGGGCGCTCGTGCTGGCGCTGCCGGCCATGGCGATACCCACCTTCACCGCATGGCCGCCTCGCTGGGACGGGATCGGCGCGGCCGCGTGGATCGGCCTTGGCTATGTCTCGCTCTTCTCGATGCTGATCGGGTTCATCTTCTGGTATCGCGGCCTGGCACTCGGCGGCACCGCCGGGGTCGGCCAGCTCCAGTTGCTCCAGCCCTTCTTCGCCTTCGCGCTGGCCGCCGGCCTGCTCCATGAAAGCGTCGGCTGGCCGATGATCGCCGTCGCCACCGCCGTGATCGGCTGCGTTGTCGGCGCGCGCCGCTTCGCCACCTGAGCAACCACCGATGGCCGATACGAGAATGGCGGCTCCACCAGGGGAGCCGCCATTTCTGTCTCGCCATTTCCGGACGAGTGGTGCGGTCGAGAAGACTCGAACTTCCACGGCCTTTCGGCCACAACGACCTCAACGTTGCGCGTCTACCAGTTCCGCCACGACCGCACATCGAGTAGGGCCCCGATAGCGGGGCGCTGGCAGGCGCGAGCCTCTAGCAAAGCATTTTGGGAACCGCAACGGCCCAAATCGCTTTTCTCAAGGAAATCCGCAGATCATCCGCCTTTCAGCCACAAAGGCAGCCCCGCGATGACCAGGGCGACCCGATCCGCAACCGCCGCAACCGCCTGATTCGCCCGCCCCGCATGGTCGCGAAACAGCCGGCCCATGGGGGTTTCGGGCACGATCCCCGAACCCACCTCGTTCGAAACCAGAATCACATGCCCATCGGCCTGCCCGATCGCGGCAGCCAGCGCGGCAATCTCCATTTCCATATCCGCGTCGGCCAGCATCCGGTTGCTCAGCCATAAGGTCAGGCAATCGGCCAGCATGACGCCACCGCCCCGCAGCCCGGCAATCGCATCCGGCAGATCGTGCGGCGCATCCACCGTCGTCCAGCGCGGCCCGCGATCGGCCCGGTGGCGTGCGATGCGATCGGCCATTTCGGCATCGAACGCCTGCGCGGTGGCGACATAAACCAGCGGCCCGCCCCCAGCCTCAGCCAGCCTTTGGGCAAAGCCGCTCTTGCCCGATCGGGCACCGCCAAGCACGAGGGTGCAGCCGCGTGTCATCGTCCATCCTTTGCCCATGAAACGCCGCTTTCATGACCATATGCATTCCATCGTGCAACCGCCCGCCACACGGGGTTGCAGAACCCGAAAGCCTCGTCTATCAGGCGCGCTCTCGACGCTGAGGCGAAGGGAATTCCGGCGGCAGCGCGAAAGCGAACGCGGCGGAAAATCACCACTCCGGTGGTGTGGACAGGTGGCCGAGTGGTTAAAGGCAGCAGACTGTAAATCTGCCCGTGCAAGCGTACGCTGGTTCGAATCCAGCCCTGTCCACCACCGGGTGGAACTCCCAAGAAATCTTAAGCTTTCAACCTTCGGTGCCACACAAGGGCGCCCACACGAAGGGCATGGAAGAGATGTGCAGGCTGTCGCGGCGGAAGGGCTTCGCCAAGCGGCAAGCCCGCAAGCGCCGGCCTTCCGATGCCCCCTCGATACTGGCGGGCGAGGTGCGGCTATTTAGCCGCCGCCCCATCACCGACTAACGCGCGATAATAGCAGCACGCGGGGTCAAGATTTGCGTCTTTGGTCACGTCCGCCATGTTTACTTTGTCCAACTTCGCGCGAACCTTCCTCGCCAGGGCGTTATTCACCGGCGGAACACCCGTCACAAAGCGCTGATTGGTCTGGAATAAAACATATTCCGGCGCTTCAACACCCAACACGTCAATTAGAATCTCTGCGGCCGTATAGGCATAGACAACCCGGACAAACACCGCCGCAAGGATGGCCGAAAGAGACGCGGAATAGCTGTCGCCAAACAGGACGAGGGTTTCGTTGACCGGCGCATTTTCATTTTTGAACACCCAGATGCGACCATGATTATCGATTCCGTCCCGGAAGGCCGGAAGCCGCAAATCCCGCGAGTCCACAACCTCGAACACGCCTGATCGCTTTTCCGGCAGCTTGCCCCCCAGATCTCCGAACCGCTTATGGTCCGAAAACCGAGTGGGGAGATGGCCTACGGCCCACCCCAGCCCCACATCCTCCAGATAGAATCGTGCGCCCAGACAGGCGCCATAGTCGCTCCAATGCGTGTCGATCTTGCTGAACCCGCGCTCCCGCTCCTGCCGCAGATAAGCGACCGGGAAACGCGCCACTTCCGGGTTCATGGCGGCCATAACCTGATCAACAGGAGTAATTTCAGCGCGCGTATGCGGGTAGAGGTCCGAGAACACCTCTTCCTTTGCAGGACAGATCAGAAAGCGGACGATCGAATGCTTCCCAATCGCGTCCAGCGCCTGCGAATATTCGCGCCACCCCTGAACCTTGGGGCCATCCAGCAGCAGCTTGCCGGTAAATTGCTCGACGCTGCGGTTGGTGTCGTTGTCTAGAAACAGATGCCCATCCAGGCCTTCCTGTACCTTGAAGGCGGGAGAAAATATGCTGAAGTTGGCGGCAATCTCACGCCGCCCGTCGCATTCGAACGCCAGTTGAGCGACCCGACTGACCGGCTTCATCGGAATGCGGAAGCGAACCAGTGGACTATATTGATCGGCCCGGTCGGCGAACACACGGTCGCGCGCATTGGGGGCGGCAATGTCAGGCGCGTCGGACCAAACCACTTCGCCATCAACAACCAGTTCCACGCGGATGTCAGCGCCGGGACGCTTCGGAAAGACCCAACCTTCCACGAACCCGGCATCGGCAACTTGATTATCCAGAGGCCTGTCGAGATACTAGGCTTGGATGTCCGGCATGGACGCAACCGGTTCCTTGCGGACAACCAAGCTCTGCATTTTAGTCCCCTACTTTAATTGCGCGATGAGAGGGGACGAAAATGGTTTCTGATTGGCCCGCCACCGAACATCTGGAACTAGTTGGATCATAAATTTGCGGAGGCTTGACCCTGATCCCCCCATGGGCATGGGAATCCGGGTTAAGACGGCCACGCAACCATCAGTGACAAGGGTTATGCTGGGTTGCGTCTATATTTTTGGATCATCTCAGCGACGGCCTCCAGGCGCATGCCCTCGCGCCGAACGAACAGCTTTAGCTGGCCAATACCAGCAACCGGACGCGCGAACTCTTCGACCACATGATAATGAGGACGTGATGTATAGTCATGGAACGCGATAACAGCATCAGAACGAAGTGTCATCAAAGCCTGCAAGAAACAGGCAACACGGAATCGCCCATCCACCAAACATAAATCGTAGTCAGAAAATCCCGTGCGCGTTATAGAAAGAGAATAATCATCAAAAAGATTTTCATGATCTCTTCCGATAGGATTTCCCCAATTTCCAGTTGGCCCGATATTTACGACGCTCATTAAGGCATCCTTTTGGGTGGAACCTATTTCAGCCCTAACGCCGTCAACCCAATTTTTGTCGCTATCAATTGCGTGAATTCTGTCTTTCACGAGGCTCGCAGCAAGACAGGTGCTGCCGCCCATTCCAAATTCGAAGTAGGAACTTGTTTGCTGCAGGAAAGCGGAAAAAAGATCGATTTCCGATTGAGACATGAGGATCTTCATGAACGTAACTCCGCTCCTTCTCGCGAGGCGCTCCTATGAGGTTCGGGCCGGAGATTGGCAAGCATCCCGCCGATACTGGCCCGTTATCGTTCAGCGGGCAGCAGGGTAAGTCGCCTCCCCGCTGAAGCGCCCCGGGCCTTCCCGTCGAATGCGCGCGACACCCCTTTGAAATTCAAGAATAAGCTGGGACTTGGGCAAAGCGGGCGAGCCAGCACACCCGGTCAGCCATCGGCAAGGATCCGCCGCAGATAGCGGCCATAGTCCGACTTGCCGAGCTTGCCGATCGCCTGCTCCAGTTCGGCGACGCCGATGAAGCCCTGGCGGAAGGCGATTTCCTCGGGGCTGGCAATCTTGAAGCCCTGTCGCTTTTCAAGCACGCGGACGAATTCGGCGGCATCGAGCAGGCTGTCGGGGGTGCCGGTGTCCAGCCAGGCGTAACCGCGCCCCATGATCTCGACCGAAAGTTCGCCCCGTTCGAGATAGACGCGGTTGACGTCGGTGATCTCCAGTTCGCCGCGCGGCGAGGGCTTGAGGTTGGCGGCGATGTCCACCACCTGCGCATCGTAGAAATACAGCCCGGTGACCGCCCAGTTGGACAACGGCTTTTCGGGTTTCTCCTCGATCGCAACGACCCGCATCGCTGCGTCGAAGCTGACGACGCCGTAACGTTCGGGATCGTGGACATGATAGGCGAACACGCTTGCCCCGGACGTGCGGGATGCGGCACTGCCCAGCAGTTCGGGCAGACCATGGCCATGATAGATGTTGTCGCCGAGGATCAGGGCGGATTGCTGGCTGGCCACGAAATCAGCGCCAATGATATAGGCTTGGGCAAGCCCATCGGGGCTGGGCTGCTCGGCATATTCGAAGCACATGCCCCATTGCGCGCCGTCCCCCAGCAGCGCCTGGAACGCGGGCAGGTCACGCGGTGTCGAGATGATCAGCACCTCCCGGATGCCCGCCAGCATCAGGGTGCTGAGCGGATAATAGATCATCGGCTTGTCGTAGACCGACATGAGCTGCTTCGAGGTCGCCAGCGTCATCGGATAGAGCCGGGAGCCGCTGCCGCCGGCCAGGATGATGCCTTTCATTTTTCGTTCCTTGTTTGGGACGGCCGTTCAGCGCGGTCAGGGCTGCAGGCGATCGACCACGGTTTCCAGCGATGATCGCCAGTGAGGCAGCACGATGCCATGCGTCTCTGCGATGCGCCGGCAATCCAGCCGCGAATTGGCGGGCCGCGTCGCCGGCGTCGGATAATCCGCCGTCGTGATCCGCTTCACGCGGGCGGTCGGCCCACCGCGCATCGCGGCAGATGCGAAGATTGCCTCGGCGAAATCAGCCCAGCTCGCTTCGCCGCTTGCGGTCATGTGGAAAATGCCACGCAACGCCGGATCAGGATTGGCGACCAGATTCATTGCAACCTTCAGAATGCCGTCGGCAATGTCGAGCGCGCTGGTGGGATTGCCCAGCTGATCGGCGACGACAGAGACCTCGTCCCGATCCCCTGCAAGGCGGAGCATGGTCTTCACGAAATTGCCGCCGAACGGGCTGTAGACCCAGGCCACCCGAAGAATCGCGCTGTGATCGCCATGGGCCGCTTGCACGGCTTGCTCACCCGCCAGCTTGGACGCACCATAGACACCGGTCGGCCCGGTCGGATCGCTTTCGGTATAAGGTCTGTCAGACGTGCCATCGAAGACATAGTCGGTCGAAATATGTACCAGCGGCACGCCAAGCGCCCGGGTCGCGTCGGCAACCAGCCCCGCGCCGCGGCCATTGATGGCCTGGGCCAGATCCCGCTCGCTCTCCGCCTTGTCCACCGCCGTATAGGCCGCGGCCGAAACGATCACGTCGGGCGCGGCGGCTTCGAGCGCGGGCCGGATCGAGCTGGGATCGGCGAGATCCAGCCGAGGCCGGCCAATTGCGATCACCGTATGCCCGGCGGCCGCGCCGCGTTCAACCAGGCTGGAGACGACCTGGCCTGCCTGACCCGTGACGGCGATCCTCATGTAGATATCCCGGCCGTGGCGGGCGCGGCTTTCGCCAACCCCAGCCGCTCGCCGTCATAGCGCTCCCGCAACGGGCGCCACCACCATTCGTTGTCAAGATACCAACGCACCGTCTTTTCGATGCCGGTGTCGAAATTTTCCCGCGCGCGCCAACCCAACTCGGTCTCGAGCTTCGTCGCGTCGATAGCGTAGCGGGCGTCATGGCCGGGCCGGTCGGTGACGAATTCGATCAATCCGTCACGCGGCGTGTTCGCCGGCACCAGTTCGTCGAGGACCGCGCAGATCCGGCGCACGACATCGATGTTCCGTCGTTCGTTGCGACCGCCGACATTGTAGGTTTCGCCCGGGCGGCCCCGTTCGACGATGATATCCAGGGCGCGGGCATGGTCGTCGACAAAGAGCCAGTCGCGCACATTCTCCCCGGTTCCGTATATCGGCAGCGACCGCCCCGAGAGCGCATTGAGAATCGTGAGCGGAATCAACTTTTCGGGGAAGTGATAGGGCCCGTAATTGTTCGAACAGTTCGATACCACCACCGGCAGCCCATAGGTGCGCTGCCAGGCCTTGGCGAGATGATCGGACGCCGCCTTGGACGCCGAATAAGGCGAACTGGGATCATACGGCGTGACCTCTTCGAACAGGCCCTCATCGCCCAGCGAGCCATACACCTCATCGGTCGAGACATGAAGGAAGCGAAAGGCGTCCTTCGCGGCCCCGGTCAGCCCGTTCCAATAACCACGCGCGGCTTCGAGCAGGGTGAAGGTGCCGACCATGTTGGTCTGGATGAAATCGGCCGCGCCGGTGATCGAACGGTCGACATGGCTTTCGGCTGCCAGGTGCATGATTCGATCGGGCCGGAACCCGGCGATCGCTGCGTCCATCGCCGCCCGGTCGCAGATATTGGCCTTGAGGAACTGGTGGTTGGGCCTGCCCTCCACCGCGCGCAGCGAAGCTTCGCAGCCGGCATAGGTGAGCACATCGATGGTGAGGACCTCATAGCCCTTTTCCAGCACCAGATAGCGGACAAGTGCTGAGCCGATAAAACCGGCGCCGCCGGTAACGATCACGCGCATGAGGTTACTCGCTCCAGCGGAAATAGACGGGAAGATCAGACAGAAGCGGCTGCTTACGATCCTTGGGCGAAAGCGTGTCGGGATCGGCGATATCCGGCCAGGCGACAGCGATCGTCGGGTCGTCCCAGGCCAATCCCTTGTCGCATTCGGCGCTGTAATAGCCGGTCACCTTGTAGCCGATCACAGTGTTCGGCTCGAGCGTGCAGAAACCGTGGGCGAAACCCGGCGGAACCCATATCTGCTTGCCATTTTCAGGGGTTAGCGTCTCCCCCACCCACCGGCCATAAGTAGGAGAACCCCGGCGGATGTCGACGGCAACGTCGAACAGCGCCCCGGCAGTACAGCGCACGAGTTTTCCCTGCACATGCGGCTCGCTCTGAAAATGCAGGCCGCGCACCGTACCTGCCTTCGCACTCAGCGACTCATTGTCCTGGACGAAGGTGAAATCACCACAATGCTCGCCAAATATATCGGCGCGGAATGTCTCGGCAAAATAACCGCGTTCGTCGCCGATATGCCGGGGAATGAAGAGTTTCAGGTCGGAAATCTCGAAGGATTTGACTAACATTTTGCCTCTTCACGCTCCCCATTCATGATCATTCCAGCATGGCCCGTTAGTTGTTATTGAATGCGTTAGCCGCATTCGTAACTGTAACGATCGGCGCGAACAACTGGCTGATAAGTTGAATCAGCTTGCTGGGCTGGTTAGCACCGGCACTGCCAAAATAGAGCACGTCATTATTATGCAATGCGAATTTCTGCGCGAGAAAATATGTGCTCGTTCGCATCATGTTGAAATGATAAACGACAGGCTTGGCCTCGCCAGCTTCAGTCTTTTCATAACGAAACACAAAAATGGCTCCGGGATCACCATAATTGTTGTTGGGTCCGCCGGCCGCGGCGACGGCTTCGGCCAGCGACATTGTCGACCGGGTGAACGGGATTTGCTGCACCCGCCCCGAAGCGCCGAGGACGGAGAATAGCCAAGGATCTTGCAACAGGGTCAGACGATCGCCGGGATAAGCGAACACGTCTGCCTCAGGATTCTGGAGCACGTCGCTCAGGCGCAATTCGGCCACGCGCGACCCGCGCCTCAAACGCAGGCTCAGATCCTTGGCGCTTCCGCGATAACCGCCCGCGAGCGCGAGCACGTCGGACAACCTTTCCTGGTTGGTTTGCAGGACGAGCCGTCCCGGCTTGTCGACCTCACCACCAATAATGATGGAATTGTTGACGACCTCTTTGAGCGTCACCAGAACCTGCGGGTCCTGGGAAAATCCACGCAGAGAATCCTGAATTATCCCCTGCACCTCAAACAAGGTCTTGCCGACAACATGCAGCTTTCCAGCATAAGGGAGAACAATGTCGCCATTGTCATCGACCCTGCTGGGCGGCAGCGTTTGTGCCTTCACTGACGGATCGAAACCGTCCCCGCCCGCCTCAACGATGCTGGCCCCTCCGAATAGCGGCACGCCGGCTTCATAAATGTAGATTGAAATCACATCGCCGGGACCAACCATATCGCTAGGCGGCGGATCCAGTTCGGGCAACGACCACTGGCCAAGTTTCGGCGCCGGCGGCAGGGCAACCGCATCGTCAACCGTGACGATATCAATGTTCGCACCGCCCTTTACGGCAGCGGCCTCGATCTGCGCCCCCGTAGGTCCGCTCGTCGGAAGAGTGGAGCAGGCGCCCAGGAAACAGGAGGCTGCCAATATCAGTTTTTGTCTGTGGTGCATATCAGATCGCGGGTTTCCTGCCCCTAGAGCTGCCGGAAGCGGGCCTAGCAAGGCATGCCGGTACGGCAATTTCCTCCAGAGCGCAAAAGCACAGGCTTTTCAAGTCAACTGGCGCGCATCCCAAAGCGCCAAGTTTTCCGAATACCGCAAAAGGCAAAGAAATGGGTAGAAGTAGTAAATGCCCGCCCTCCGCCTTGCCGCGCAATTGGATGCCGGCGATCACGCCTCCAATTGGCAGCCCACTCTCGGCAACGACAATGTTGCCGACGCCGCCCGCCACCCCCTTCTTGCCAACCGGCCCCATCCGCGCGAAACGCCGGTGACCGGACGCCCGATACGTTCACGATCTGAGAGGACCGTTTCCCGCACGCTGGCTATTCGGCCGAAAACCTTGGAATTCGAGACATGGCCGTACAGCCGAAAGATTTGATTTTATTGATGATGTGTAGGCCAGATCGCGCCATTGCGATCGCCTACTGGCACCTGACCAGACGACGCCTGCGCGCGCGCTATCGGCTGGCGCAGGCCATCACGGACCTACCCTTTGCCTATCAACGCTGGGTCCGGGACAGCGGCATGGCGGACCTGCAGCAACTGGCCGTCGAAGGCGCTCCCTCATCGTCGGCTCGATCGGAGACAGGCCATGGTACGCGGCCCTTATACGTGCATTTGCACATCGGGCCCGGCACTCCGGAAGCCGACGTGCGCCGCGCCATCACCTCCGTACTTCACCAAGGTTTTCCGGAATGGCGCCTGCTCGTCACGGCGCACGACAATATGGCCCCGCCCCTGCCCAACGACCACAGAATCCGATTTCTCGAGGGACCGGACGAGACGACCGCAGACGGACTCGCAAACGCACTGAAAACCATCAACGCCGAAAGCGGCGGCGGCGACGCGACCCAAGCTTATCTCGTGCCCCTGGCCACGGACTGCATACTCCCCCGATACGCGCTGGCCGCTTATGCGGCGCACATGCCATCGGGCGCCGGACACGATATGCCGATTCTTTATGGCGATCAGGATGAGTTTGGCGACCAGGGCTTCGGCGCGAACCCTTGGTTGAAGCCGCAATGGGATGCGCAAATGTTCCTGTCGCAGGACTATGTCACTGCCGCCTGCGCGCTGCCCGTGGCCGCGAGTGCGGCACGCATGGCGGAGGCAAACCGGCGACCGGAAAGCCCCTTCGAGCTTGTCCTGCGGATGACGGGTGAGGACGACATACCGGCCCATCATGTGCCCCGCATAACAGCCCGGACTCCGTCCGATCACTGGCGCCGTCCCAGCCCAAATCGCATCGCGGCGCTGGCGCGCTGGCTCGCGAGCGAGTCCGGCACGCGTGTCACGGCAGGGCCCCATGGCACAGCCTCAATCCAATGGCGGCTGCCCGAACCACCACCGAAAATTAGCATTATCGTTCCCACCCGCGATCAGGTCGAACTGCTCCGCACCTGCGTGGGCGGCCTGCTCGAAAGAACGAACTACCCCGATTTCGAGATCATTATCGCCGACAATGGCAGCGTCGAGCCCGAAACGCTCCGCTACTTGCGCACGGTTGCCGACGACGAGCGTGTCCGGGTGGTCAACTGGCCCCACGCGTTCAACTATTCCGCGATCAACAATTATGCAGCCGGCTTCGCCAAGGGGCGATTCCTCTGCCTCCTCAACAATGACATCGAAATCATCGCGCCGGACTGGCTATGCGAACTCGTCCGCCATGGCACCCGCCCGGGGGTCGGCGCGACAGGCGCCAGACTGCTCTATCCGGATCGCTCGATCCAGCATGCCGGCGTCGTGATCGGCATGGGCAATGCCGCCGGCCATGCGCACAGAGGCCTGCCGGAAGGCGAGCCGGGCTACTTCGCCCAGGCTCTCATAGCCCGCGGCGCCAGCGCGGTCACCGGCGCCTGCCTTGTCGTGCGCAAAGCCCATTTCGAGGCTGTCGGCGGGCTCGATGAGGAAGGCCTGGCCGTGGCGTATAACGATGTCGACCTATGCCTGAAGCTGGAGCGCGCGGGCCTGCGCAATGTCTATGTACCGTCAGCCGTCCTGATCCATCACGAGAGCAAATCTCGCGGCCTGGATTTCGCACCGGAACATCTCGCGCGCTACATGCGCGAACTCGCCGTCTTCCAGGAACGGTGGGGGAGCCCGGACTATCAGGACCCCTGGCACCACCCTGGGCTCGATCGATCGAGCGAGGTGTATAAGGTGAAACTTTGAATCGCACCCGAATCGCCAGCATCCCCCCATCGCCCGAGAAGAGTGCCCTTATATGAGCAAGTCGACCAATAAGCGCGCGCCAAGCTTCCCGTGCATGACGATCAGCAAGCGTCGCGGCAGCCGCGCGCCCAATTGCGGCCAAGGTTGGTTGCCGGGCCTCCACGCTGCCGGAGTGAGCTAGGATCGCTGCCATACTGGACGTTCGTCGCATGGCCGCGTAACTCAAACCAAACACCCCGGTGATCCCGGGGCTGCACGCTTCAATGAGAAGCGGCGTAAATGATGAAGTTGGATGAAGATGGTATCCGAGACTGATCAACGCGTTCGTGAGCTTGAATTGCTCCTCGTGGCACAGCGTGACGAGCTCCAAGATTCACATAAAATCCTGTGGGAGAAGAACGCGGAATTGACGATCCAAATGGAAAGTCTCCGATCATTATCCGAAAAATCTGTATCCGAAGCCGAAAGCGCGCGCAAAGAGGCTGATTTCCTCTTCAGGCAGCTGGAGCTTAACAATCGAATTTCCCGCCACCTCCACAAATTCCGTACGGAAGAGAGTGAGAAGCGTATAAAATTTCTACGCGGAATCGTAGATGAAATCTTGCAACAGGATCAGAATGACAGCACCCATACCAAGGAAAAAGGCTCTGTCTTTTCCGGAGGTGTCCTGAATCGATTGCTAACGACGACCAATCTTCCTTCGCATCAGAATATCGGAGACATCGATTTCAAAGATGTTCTCGTCGAAATCGATGCACCCAAGGAACTGAAAACCCTCTGCGAACGGAAAACCGTTTGCCCGCACGATTTGCTGACCGATTCCATCCGCGAGGAAGCGGCCGCCGCCGCGCGTGAGGCCGAACCGCGCGTGAGCGTGATCATGCCTACGTACAATCGCGCGACAACGATCGTGCAAGCAATACGTTCAGCGCTCGATCAATCCTTGCCACCGAAAGAGATCATCGTCGCCGACGACGAAAGCACCGACAACACGCTGGAACTGATCCGCGACGCGTTCCCGCAGGAGATCACCGACGCGCGATTGATCTTGCTTGCATGCGAAAAAGGCGGTGTTTGCAAAATGCGCAATGAAGCGCTCCGGCAGGCCAGCGGGAATTTCATCGCCTACCTGGATAGTGACAATGTCTGGCATCGCGACCACCTGTTGTGGGCGATCGCCTGCCTGCACGCCAGGCAAGCCAAAAGCGCCTATACCGGCGCCAATATCCATCACCTCGGGGAGGATTGGTCACGGGTGGATTTTGCGCCTTACGACCGGACCAACCTGCTGCGTCAGAACTTCATAGACCTGAATTGCTTCGTGCATCGTGCCGAACTCTATCGACTGCATGGCGGGTTCGATACCGCACTGACCCGCTTGGTCGACTGGGATTTCATCATCCGCCTCACCCGGGATGAGGCTCCCGTCCAAATTCCCGTTTCCACAGTGGAATATTTTCTCGACAAAGCAGGCTTGGGGAATATCTCATTCACCCAATCGCTTGAGGACAACGCCGCCAAGATTCAGATAAAGCACCGGGAGGAGATGCGGGCGCACAACATCCTGAGCCCCACACATGAAGCGCGGCTGGATGAGGTACAAAAACGCCTCGATGCTTCAGCCGAAGCGCCAATTCGCGAGGCCACCCCCACACCGGTTCCAGCGAGCACAAACGAAGCAGATACAGGGGCTTCCACACCGGTTGAGCAGCATGAGCTTGCCTATTTTGGAGGGCTCGACCTGTTCATAGCCCTCCCCCCCGGCGTAACCGTACCCCAAGGATTGCCCGTCGATTTTATTCGCGCGCGTTGGCTGTCGGTGCAGGCAGACGGACAATGGGCCGAGATTCTGGCAAACGGCACGATCGTTCCCGGCCAGGGCGCCATGCCGGACGGGTCCTACTGGTGCCCCGATCTCCGTCAAACCATGCCGACACCGCATCAACTCGCGACGCTGGTTGCCGCGACCGAACTGACCGAGATCGATGCGGCCATCGCCTCTTATACGCTGGAGGCCGCACCGAAAATCGGGATTGCCTGCTTCCGCAATCAAATCGTCCTGCGGGCGCCCATCGTCGGGGATTTTCTACACGGGCACGGTATCGCTCCTGGCGCGACCTTGAAGGTCCTCCGCATTCCCGAAGGGAACGGCAACGACGCACGCTTGGCCGATCTGTCGGGGTTTCTTGGCGCTGAACTCGTAGAAGGGACCGAAAAGCAATATTTTGGCATCGGGCACGCCCCCAAAGTCGTGGCCCTGCGCAACAGCACACATCGACGGGACGGAGCACCCAAAAGCGAAGGTCGCCCGCGTGTGTTGATCCTGGCCCAAAAGCTGGCCGTGGGCGGCGTTGAACGCAACACCATCGAGGTTGCCCGCGAATTGAGTGCCACGCACGATTGCCTTTACATGACCCTCGAAAAAATCCACCCGGAGCAGGGAAGCCTATGCCATCAGGCGACAGCCGCCTGCGCACATGTGCTCGACCTGGCCGAGATCGCAACGCACCGGCTCTATCCTGCATTGATGGAGATGATCGTTCGCGACTACGCGCCAGACAATCTTTGGATCTGCAACGGATCAATGTGGCTTAGTCAAAATGCCGGTATGATGCGCAACCTCTTCCAGGGCATAGTTGATCAACAGGTCTATGATACCGACGCTGGCTGGATAAACCACTATTCCAAACCAGAGATACAGAGTTTCGATCGATTTATTGCAATAAATAACAAGATACTTGAGAAATTTGTTAGCCATTTTGACATGCCTATGGAGCGGATCGACCTCATTTATTCCGCCATTAACGCGGATCGTTTCAGACGTGCCCGTCAGGCTCGCCTCAATGCGCGTGAGCAGCGGATCAAGTTCGGCCTTCCGATCGACAAGACGCTCTTTACGTTCATGGGGCGCCTCGTCGACCAGAAGCGACCGCTGGATTTCCTTGAAATCGCCCGGATGAATGCCCAGCATACCGATTGGCATTTCGTTCTGGTTGGAAATGGCGTTCTCGCGCCTCAAGTCGAAAACTTCCTGAAAATCCATCCGATGGACAATTTCACCTGGATACAAAATATAGATGACACAACGCAATATTGGCCTGCGGTGGATGCCTATGTCGTAACTTCAGAATATGAAGGATTGCCAATAGCATTGCTCGAAGCCATTTCTCTCGGAGTACCAGTTATTTCGACAGATGTTGGCGACATACGCCACGTCCTCGACCTTTATGACGCGGGCCGCGTTGTACCAAGCATCGGGTTTCCGGAAGATTTCAACGATGCCTTGCAGGAGTTCGCGACAAATATCGTGGCGATGAAGGATTCCCTGTCCGTCCGTGGCGATGAAATCATCGATTTCTTCAGCGCCGAGGCAATCTGCGGTCAATTTTCGGAAAGCTTCCGGAAAGCCCGCACAATTTCGACAGCGAAGGATTGCTGAAGAAAATGCTAATTTCTGTCGTTATGCCCAGTTACAATCATTCGCGATATGTAATGGAAGCAGCCCGTAGCGTCCTTTCTCAAACATATCAGAATCTTGAACTCATTATTATCGATGATGGATCTAGCGATAATTCCGTTGATATCCTGCGTTCGATCGATGACCCCCGATTGCGCCTGGAGGTACAGGAAAACCGCGGCGCTCACGCGGCAATTAACCGTGGCCTGGAAATCGCACAGGGAGATTATCTCGCAATAATCAACTCCGATGACGTTTTTGATCCCCGGCGCCTTGCCGAATGCCTCCGACACATGGACATGGAACAGAGCGACTTTGCCTGCACTTGGATCCGCGTGGTCGATGCGGAAGGCAATGAGAAGGGAATCAAGCAAGCCTGGAAAAATATGCTTCCTTCTTGGGCATCGAAAGAGAAAGAATGCGTTTACTGGGAAGGCGATGATTTCGCACTTAATCTTCTGTCCAGTAATTTTGTGTCAACAACTAGCAATATGATATTCCGACGTAGCGTCTTTGAAAGCATTGGCGGCATGCGAAATTTGCGTTTCTCGCATGATTGGGACTTCATGCTACGCCTCGCGCCAGAATTCACTTGCTCCGTCGTGCCAATACCGTTGATGGATTATCGCCTTCATGGCTCAAATACAATATCATCCAATCGCAAATGGATGCTGTTCGAGGTAATCTGGACACTTGCCGCGAATCTGCACCGGTTTGAAGGCAAGAATCTTTTCGGCGGACAGGCAGACGTCGCTGCACGTGAAGCGCAGATCCGCAACTTTGCCAATTCTGTTCATGTAAACGATCTCAACAAACTGTTCTGGATTGTGTCAGCTTATATCCGTTCCCGCCGCGCGGATGTCGGCGATACAGCAGATACAGAATTGCTTGACGATGCCGCCCTTCGTCAGATTTTCATCGATATGATCGGCGATGACGCATGAAGGGCAACACTGTTCTCATCATTGGGGGGGGCGGATTTCTCGGCACCAATCTCACGACGCGATTGCGAGAATCCGGCATATCGGTAATCAATCTCAGTCGTTCCTGGCTCTTCAAGAGCGACGATCCGGGGGTCCGTTACGTATTCGCGGACACCTTCAATCGCGAGCAGATTGAGGATCTGGTTTCGCAATCGAGTTGCGTTTTCCACATGGCGCATGGATCCGCTCCTTCGACCTCACTGGAAAATATGGAAGAAGATCTGTCCGCCTCGATGCGGCTGACCTTTGCCCTGATCACGGCTTGTGCCCAATATGGCAGCCGATTAATCTATCTCTCCTCGGGCGGGACCATTTACGGCCCGGACGTGATGGTCCCGACCATCGAAAGCGCGCCGACACATCCCATCAGCCCTTATGGCGCAGCCAAGCTGACCGCAGAGCACTATCTTCATATCGGTGAGTTGCATCATGGACTCGATTATCGCGTCTTGCGGATCTCCAACCCTTATGGCCCATGGCAATTCGGCCTGCATCGGCAAGGCGTCATCGGGACGTGGATGCGGAAAATTCTGCGCAACGAAACCATTGAAATATGGGGCGATGGCTCCGTGGTGCGCGACTATGTTTATGTGATCGATGTGATCGATGCCATGCTCGCGACGATCCAGCATCGTGGCAATGTGAAGAGGTTCAATATCGGCTCCGGGCAAGGGCACAGCCTGAAAGAACTCATCGCATATCTAAGGACCACGATAGGCCGGGAATTTCAGGTGAATTATCGCCCGTCAACACCGGTGCATGTCCCCAGAAGCATCCTCAATCCGTCATTGGCCAGGGATGAACTGGGCTGGGCGCCTCGTGTGGAATTGCCGATGGGCCTCGATCTGAGTTGGCAGTGGATGCAGTCTGCCGCAGAATCTGATTGAACATATCAACCCGCCATGTGCTGGACAGGCCTCGAAAAAAATCATCTGGGTCGCCTAGCGGCGGTGCCGATCGGGCGCCTGCCGCGGAAGCTCATAGAACCGCGCGTGACCGAGGCAACGAATTGAAAAGACAGCTGGATTATAGCGCCGGCGGGCAGCCAGCCACCGCCATCTATGCAGTCCCTGAAAACCTCGATATGGCTTCGCAAGCTGAATTACTGGCGCCGGAATATTCGGGGCATATCAAAGGTGAGCATCGCGTGACGACCGGCTTAACAAAACAGACAAGTGCCACGACCGGCGACACGGATGCCACAAAGGTCAATGCTCCCGGTAGCCACAGCGGACCGACGTCCGGCCGAATAGCTGTCCTGGTCGTGGCGATGCACCGATCAGGGACGAGTGCACTTTCACGCATCCTCAATATTGTGGGCTGTGATATCTCTAATAATCTGATGCCGGATAATGAATGGAACGAAAAAGGCTATTGGGAATCAGCAAAAATTTCCGAATTAAACGAAAAAATTCTTAGATGCGGCGGATCAGAATGGGATAACTGGCAACAGTTCAACCAGAACTGGTTTCGCTCACCCGCGGTAGAAGCATATCGAGAGCAAGCGGTGGCCTGCATTGATGCAGAGTTTGGAAATTCGAACCTGTTTGTGATGAAAGATCCGCGTTTTTGCATTTTAATGCCTTTTTGGCGCGACGTCCTGAATTCGATGGGAATCGAGCCGGTTGTCATTCATACGCTTCGTCACCCCCTCGACGTTGCGCACTCGCTCCAGCGCCGGGATGGTTTTCTGATATCCAAGGGTGTCCTCCTGTGGCTTCGTTATATGCTCGAAGGAGAACGCGGGACACGCGGCCTCCGTCGATTCTTCACAACCCACGACGCGATTATGACCAACCCCGCAGATTTTATTGAGAAATCTCAGGATGCGCTCAAGGTTTATTGGCCAAGAAACTCGGAAAAAGTTCAGCGTGAAATTACAAGGTTTCTTTCTGATGACCTCATTCACCACAAAAATGACAAAGATTCACTAAATAAAATAAATTACTCGCAGGACTGGGTTAAAAACACCTATCGCGTTTTGAAAGAATTTTCAGAAAATGGAGAATCCGGCACGGTGTGTAGTACGCTGGATGCGATATATTCGGATTTTAACATCGCAGGATCCGGCCTTGGGTCTCTGATATTAGATAATGACATACGGTTTTTGCAAAATGCAAAGCTGACCAAAGAGCTTTCTGATGCGAAGGCAGCCATTTCCAAGCTTGAGAGTGATGTAGAATCAACAAACAATATACTCAGCCAGACTCTTGAGAGATTGAACAGAGTTATTTCCAATATAGAAAATCAATAACGGCGGTCGGCAACGCCCCGCCGCCCGGCCTTGGGAATCCGCTCATAAGACGAGCTCTCCACCGCAGCTCAACTCAAGGCCCTGGACGGAAAATCACTGAATTCACAGCCGCATTAGCGCCACGAACGCGCTAAGCGCCGCATAAGGCCGGTGAGGGGAATGCGAGCCGGTTCCGATCGGGGCTGGACCTTGTCGATCTCTTCTCCGAGATAGCGGTTGGGCCTCGGCTTGCCGTCATGAATCGCGACAAGGTCGCGCGTCGCCAATTGACCCAGCGCCTCATCGGAAAAGGCGGGCGTGTAGTAGATGCAGTCATCGAAAAAATAGTGCGTCACTTGCGACCAGCGCGTGAGCGTGGTGTCGGCCTGCCTGCTGCCACCGTGCAGTAAATTGGCGCACCAGATGAGCGCCTGCCCCTTGCGAGCGAGGAACGTCTCCTCACGGGCGTTTTTGGCCCGGCACAGTGCTTCCCAGGCGGGGCCATAGGGATCCTGCGCCGAACCAAGGCTCCCGCCGAATCCTCTGCGGCCAATCAGGGAATTACTCATGATCGGCCAACGATGCGAGCCGGCCACATAGAATAACGGCCCTGCTTCTGCCGGGACATCCTCCATGGCCAACCAGACCCCGCACATGAAGCGCTCCGGCAGGCTGGAAAAATGCACCGAATCCGAATGGGCCTTCTGCTGAGTGCCGACCGGAAAATTCAAGGTCTGGAACGGGAAAGCGGGTCGCCCGTAGAGTTTGCCAAGGAGTTCCAGAACCTTCGGGTTGGCGGCAATCGCACGCACGTCCTCGTCGAACGACCACGCGTCCTGAATGCGCCGCGCGCCGCGCGCCTTGTCGCTGCGCGGATCTTCCAGATCGACGTCGAAACGGGGAGCGAGATTGCGCTTCACCCGCTCGATCCGCCCATTGATGTCCGGATCGGGAAAGTCGAACACAGCAAACCCATTATCATGCAGATTGAGGTGGTCCCGCCTTCTTGGACAGTTTGACGGCTGAGTTAAGCTAATCCCGGTTGTCGTTCATGCCGCCATTCTGGTCTTCAGATCATGGGGGGCATGCCCCCCATGATCTGAAGCTCCGATCCGCCAATAGGCCTCTGCCGGGGTTCGCCCGGCCAAGCCCGAGTGCGGTCGCTGGGTGTTGTAATAGGTGATCCACCGCCCGAGACCAGCCTTCAGCTCCGAGCCGGTCTCAAAGGCATGGAGATAGACACATTCGTACTTCAGGGAGCGCCAAAGGCGCTCGATGAACACATTGTCCATCCAGCGACCGCGTCCATCCATGCTGATGCGTACCTCCGCATCCCGCAGCACGCTGGTGAAGGCGAGACTGGTGAACTGGCTGCCCTGGTCGGTGTTGAAGATCTCGGGCCTGCCGAAGCGGGCCAAGGCATCTTCAAGCGCCGCGACGCAGAAGCTGGCATCCATCGTGTTCGACAGCCGCCAGGCCAACACCTTGCGCGTCGCCCAGTCCATGACGGCGACCAGATACAGAAAGCCGCGTCGCATCGGGATGTAGGTCACGTCGGCGCACCAGACATGGTTCGGCCGCTCGATCGCCAGTTTCCGCAGCAGATAAGGATAAACCCGATGCTGCGGGTGGGGATCGCTGGTCCGGGGCCGCTGGTAGATCGGCGACAAGCCCATCTTCGCCATCAGCCGCCGCACCCGACGTCGACCAGCGTCATGCCCATTCCGGCGCAAGTGCCGGACCATCTGGCGGCTGCCGTACCAGGGCATGTCGAGGAACGCCGCATCGATCACCCGCATCAGCGCCAATGTCTCCTCGGTCTCGGGCACCGGCGCGTAATAATAGGACGACCGGCTGATCGACAGCAGACGGCACTGGGCCGCGATTGACAGGCGGTGGTGAGCGGGATCGACCATCGTTCGCCTCCGTGCCACGCTCATCGACCGGAGGCTTTCGCTAAAAAATCTCGCTCGATGACGAGCTGCCCGATCTTGGCATGCAGCTTGTCCAAATCCGCCTCCGTGGCAGCCTTGGCCGTTTCGCCAGCGCCCGAGAAGGTTGCTGCCATGCCCTCGACCGCCTGCCGCTTCCACGCCGCGATCATCGTGTGATGGATGCCATGCTTGGCGGCTAACTCCGCCAGCGTCAGGTCACCCCGGATCGCTTCCAGCGCCACCTTCGCCTTGAAATCCGCGCTGTACCGCTTCCTTGTCGTCTTCATTCCCGTCCGTTCCTCACGTCGGGATTCGCTTAACACCCTGTCCAGGAAACCGGGACCACCTCATAGCGATGGCCCTCATCGTGCGTGCAAGCTCGTGTCTGTCACCAACGACCCGATCCGGGAGGGGGGCGCCGTCGGCGATCTCGGCCGCATCATCGACCGGCAAAACGAAAGTCAGAAGGCTTCGAACGGTCCGGCGTCGGTGCCAGTCTCGGCATTTGTTGATGAGGATGCGCGACAACCAGGGGGCGAATGGTCGGCGTCCGTCGTAGCGGTTCAATGCCGCGAATGCCGCAACAAAGCCGGCTTGAACGATATCAAGCGCTTCGTCGGGGTTTCCGATGTGACTGCTCACCAGGCGGAAGGCCCTGTCCCGGTGGCGGCTCACCAGCTCGCTGTACGCAGTCTGCCGTCCAGCAAGGGCGAGCCCGGCGAGTTCTCCATCCGAGCAGCCGTAAAGATCAACGGTCACCGCTCCTTTGCCGTCAGCGCTTTAACCACCGTCTGATCGAATTTCGCGGCCTGGTCCGGTCGTAGAACGGCACGCATCGCGAAAATATGCTCCAGCGTCTCCTTCTGAAGATCGCCCATAGCTTGATGGGAACGATCGACCGCGGCCGCTACCAAGGGGCCGTAGCCATGCTCGGTCTCGATCGCTTCGGCCAACCGGGCATTGTCGGCGCGGAGTTCCAACTCGAGCGCCTGCCGGCGCACGGCGAAGCTTTTCTCGATAGCCTCCAGTTGAGCATGTTGCTTGCTGTCGAGATCCAATTGGCTGTGGAGCAGCTCGTGAAGCCGGTTTTCCACCGGCCGCTCTGGTGCGACGAAAACCCGTCCGACGACCACACCCGCTATTGCTGCGCCAAAGGTCAACAGGAGGAGGAGGAGGAGCCGGCGATAGTTCCACATCATCGCACGTCCAACAGGGTGGACGGGGCAAGCGCCAACCGGGCATCAAACGGCGATACCGGGTCAGTTTCGCGGGGGTTCAGGGAAACTGCCGATGTCGCTATGCCTATTACCAGCGCTACCGCTGCCGCCATGCCGAACACGGTTCCGCTAAGTCGTGGCGCCGATTGCAAACGTGCCAGGTCTTCCATGATCGCGATATCGATCGCCGCAAGCCGCGCCGGGACGGGGGCATCACGCAGCCGCGCGAGCATCGTGTCTATGTCACTCATTTTTCGTCTCCGTCGTTGTTTACAATACGCACTGGGCTGGCCGCCCCCTCATGGGCCAAGACGCAAATTTTTGAGGGGTCTGCCGCGCCGCTGCGTATCCATGGGTATGCCACATCAGGAGATATAAATGCGTATAGTTCACCCTTTGGCCATCGCAGCCATGGTCGGTAGTTTCGCGTTCGCCGCCCCCGCCATTGCTCACCCAAAGCTTTTGAGCTCGACTCCGGCGGCCAATGCCAGCGTGCCGGGGCCATCAGACGTCACACTTACCTTCAGCGAGAAGCTGATGCCGCGGCTATCCGGGATGGATATTGTGATGACTGGCATGCCCGGGATGCCTAATCACCGCATGAAAGTCACCGGTTTCCGCACCGCGATCAGTGGTGATGGCAAGACCCTTGTAGCAAAGCTTCCAAGGCCATTGGCCGCTGGCGCTTACCAGATCGCCTGGCATGCGGTGTCGGCCGACACACACCGAATTGAGGGCACTGTCACCTTTACGGTGAGATAAGCCCGTGACCGATACCCTGATCGTCGCCGTCCGCTGGGCACTCTATATTGACCTGGGCCTGCTGTTCGGACTGCCACTGTTCGCCTTGTACGCGCTTGGCGGCGATGAGGCCCATGGCCGATACCTTGCCTGGAAGCCAACAGTTTGTTTGTTGGCGCTGGCGGGTGTGGTTATTTCGTTATTTGGCTTCGCTCTGCAGACCGCCGCGATGGCAGGCGCGTCTATATGGCAGATAGATGGCGAAATTGTAGCCATGGTTCTACGAGAAACGCCTTTGGGCTTGGCGTTCCAGGTACGAGGTGCCGCTCTCGCCACCGTTATAATCGGCATCTCCCTGTCTTCCTGGGCGAGCCGACCGGCGCAGTGGATATCGACGCTTGGTGGGGGAGTGGCACTCGCGACACTGGCATGGTCCGGCCACAGCGCTGCCGGGACTGGGAGCGCAGGCTGGTTCCATCTTGGCGCCGGGATCCTGCACCTTCTCGCCGCCGGTGCTTGGCTAGGTGCGATCTTGGCGTTCCTTGTCCTGATATCGGGAAAGAAAGCATCGTCCGATATCACGCGGATCCACTTGGCGCACCGAGCGCTCGAGGGGTTCGCGGTTGTGGGAACGGTCGTTGTTGCCGTCATCGTTGCAACGGGCCTGATTAATTCCTTGTTTCTGGTGGGGCCCGAGCATGTCCTTCAACTCGGCGCCTCGCTCTACGGACAAATACTAATAGCAAAGCTGGCGCTGTTCGCAGCAATGCTCGGGATGGCGACCATCAACCGCTACCGTCTTTCTCCGGCACTGGGGCGCGCATTGGGAAGCGCGGTCGAAGCTCCCACGATCGGGCGCTTACGCAAGAGCCTGCTCATCGAGGGCGGGATCGCGTTGACAATCTTCGCGCTGGTGGGTTGGCTCGGAACTCTCTCACCGCCGGTGGCGGCGTGAGGATGCAAACCCGTGTGATCCTGCCATAGTGATGAAGCCGAGATCGGGCCTGGACCGAAGGAGATGAAACGATGAAAGATTCAGGCGCTTCGGCACACGTTCACGGACATGGTTGCTGCTCTGGCCAGACCGGGCAGGGCACGCACGCAGCGACAAAAGATCCAGTTTGCGGCATGGCGGTCGATCCTCAGAAGACCGAGCATCATGCCGACCATGCCGGCGAGACCTACCATTTTTGCAGCGCTACCTGCCGCACGAAATTTCTCGCTGAGCCGAAGCGGTACCTTGGCTCTTCGCCTCCCCCCATTGATGCTCCTGCGGGAACGATCTGGACCTGCCCGATGCACCCGGAGATCCGTCAGGACCATCCAGGCGCTTGCCCCATATGCGGCATGGGATTGGAGCCTGCCACCGTGACGGCCGATACGGGGCCGAGTCATGAACTTCTCGACATGACGCGCCGCTTCTGGATCGGAATGGTCCTTACGCTCCCTGTGCTGTTACTTGAGATGGGAGCGCACCTCATTCCCGCGCTGCACCGGATAGTGCCGATGTCGGTCTCGGTCTGGGTGCAACTCGCGCTGGCCACTCCAGTCGTCCTGTGGGCAGGGTGGCCCTTCTTTGAACGTGGCTGGGCATCGCTCAGGTCCCGCAACCTCAATATGTTCACGCTGATTGCGATGGGTACCGGCGTGGCATGGTTATACAGCGTCGTGGCCACGCTTGCGCCCCACATCTTCCCACCCGCTTTCCGAAGTGCGGACGGCGTCGTTGCGGTCTATTTTGAAGCCGCTGCCGTGATCACTGTTTTGGTGCTGCTCGGCCAAGTGCTGGAACTGAAAGCCAGGGAACGTACCTCGGGTGCAATCAAGGCTTTGCTGAACTTGGCGCCAAAAACTGCCCGCCGTATCGCGCCAGACGGTACGGACGAAGAGATCAGCCTCGATCTCGTCGCCGTGGGCGACCGCCTGCGTGTGCGTCCTGGCGAGAAGGTGCCGGTCGACGGACTCGTCGACGACGGACGTTCGTCGCTCGACGAGTCCATGGTCACGGGCGAATCCATGCCGGTCACGAAGGCGAAGGATGACAAGGTCATCGGCGGAACGCTCAATCAGACCGGTGCCCTCATTATCGTCGCGGAAAAGGTGGGCCGAGACACGATGCTCGCCCGCATTGTTCAGATGGTGGCTGAAGCGCAGCGCTCTCGTGCACCCATCCAACGAATGGCCGATCGCGTTTCCGGATGGTTTGTTCCCGTTGTGATCCTGATTGCGATACTTGCATTTGTCGGTTGGGCCATGTGGGGTCCTGAACCTCGTTTCGCATACGGCCTCGTCGCAGCTGTCGCCGTCCTCATCATCGCCTGTCCGTGTGCGCTCGGCCTCGCCACACCCATGTCGATCATGGTCGGTGTCGGCCGTGGCGCGGGTGTTGGTGTTCTCATCAAGAATGCCGAAGCGCTTGAGCATATGGAAAAGGTCGATACCCTTGTCGTCGACAAAACCGGCACCTTGACCGAAGGCCGTCCGGCGGTGACCTCAATCGTTCCAGCCGAGGGGTTCCAAGAATCCGAACTTTTGAGGCTCGCCGCCTCTGTTGAACGAGCTTCGGAGCATCCGCTTGCATTGGCTATAGTTGAAGCTGCGCAGGATCGTGGTATCGCCCTGACCGACGTCAGCGCGTTCGACTCTCCGACCGGGCGGGGCGCGCTCGGAACCGTCGAGGGCAGAAAGATCGTTCTCGGGAATGCGCGCTTCCTTGGGGAGGAAGGCATTTCTACCGCACTGTTGGCGGAGACGGCTGATCAGCTTCGAGGCGATGGCGCGACCGCCATATTCATCGGCGTGGACGGCAGGGTCGGCGGCGTATTTGCGATTGCTGATCCTGTAAAGCAGACTACGCCCGATGCGCTCGCCGCGCTAAGGGCTGAGGGGATTCGCGTTGTCATGCTCACGGGCGACAATCGAACCACCGCGGTGGCTGTCGCCAAGCGGCTCGGCATCGACGAAGTCGAAGCCGAAGTCCTGCCAGACGAGAAGAGCGCCGTGGTTGCGCGTCTGAAGCAGGAAGGACGGGTGGTGGCGATGGCCGGCGACGGGGTTAACGACGCGCCTGCCCTTGCCGCCGCTGACGTCGGCATTGCCATGGGATCGGGGACGGACGTTGCTATTGAGAGCGCTGGCGTCACCCTGCTGAAGGGCGACCTTACCGGTATCGTGCGGGCACGGCGCTTGTCGCAGGCGACGATGGCCAACATCCGTCAGAATCTGGTGTTTGCATTCATGTATAACGTCGCCGGTATCCCGGTCGCCGCGGGTGTCCTCTATCCGCTTTTTGGAATTCTGCTTTCTCCCGTCATAGCAGCGGCGGCGATGGCGTTGTCTTCCGTCAGCGTGGTGGCCAACGCTCTCAGGCTTAACCGGCAGGCGCTGTAATAATCGGTGTCTTTCAGACGGCGTCGTCCGCCACTACGAGGGGTAGGAAAAGACAATGAGGCTGATAATGCTCGGACCGCCCGGAGCAGGGAAAGGGACGCAGGCGCAGCGCCTGGTTGAACGCTATTCCATTCCTCAGCTTTCCACAGGTGAGATGCTGCGCGCGGCTGTGGCCAACGGCACGGGAATCGGGCGCGGGGCCAAGGCGATCATGGATCGCGGCGAATTCGTACCGGACGACGTGGTCAGCCACATGGTATCTGATCGGATCGATCAAGAGGATTGCCGCAGGGGGTTCATTCTAGACGGCTTCCCCCGGACGGTCGCGCAGGCGGAGGCCCTGACGGCAATGCTGGACCAAAAAGGCGTCAAGCTTGACGCGGTGATCGAATTGAAGGTCAATCCGGCCACGCTCATCGAGCGAATGGAAAAGCGCGTCGCCGATACGCTGGCCGCTGGAGGTACGGTTCGTAGCGATGACAATCCGGATACCTTCGCTACACGTCTTGACGAGTACCGGCAAAAGACCGCGCCGCTCTTGAACTATTATCGCCGGAGAGGAGAACTCGTGGAGGTCGACGGGATGCAGGGCATGGACATCGTTGCGCGCGACATCGCGAGCGTCCTAGCGAAAGTAGATTCCAATTAGCTGGATAGGGCACCGAAGCATGCCTGTGGTAAGCACGTCATTGAACAGAGCGCAGCCAAGGCTGTCCGTCGTCAGAACATTTGGCGCAGATCGCGGCGTAGATTAGCGGAGTGCGGGCCTCGTCTGGGGATTGATGTTAGGCGGCGAGCTTGCGGTGCTGCAAGCGCCGATGTTCGATGGTCTGTCGCTTGAGCCTTTCGCGCTGCTTGATGATGGCCGGCGCCCTGCCGAAGTAGGCGTCGGCGGGCGTCACGTTGGCCAGGCTCTCATGGTAACGCTGGTGGTTGTAGTGCTCGACGAAGGCCTCGATCTGGGCCTCGAGGTCGCCAGGCAGGAAGTAGTTTTCCAGCAGGATGCGGTTCTTCAGGGTCTGGTGCCAGCGCTCGATTTTGCCCTGGGTCTGGGGATGACACGGGGCTCCGCGTACGTGGCTCATCTTCCGGACTTCGATGTATTCGGCCAGCTCACCGGCGATGTAGCTGGGGCCATTGTCGCTGAGCAGCCGGGGCTTGTGCAGCACCGTGGCGCTGTCGCAGCCGGAAGCTGCCAGGGCGAGGTCCAGCGTGTCGGTCACGTCCTCGGCCCGCATGTTGGTGCACAGCTTCCAGGCGATGATATAGCGCGAGAAGTCGTCGAGCACGGTCGACAGGTACATCCAACCCCACCCGATAATCTTGAAGTAGGTGAAGTCGGTCTGCCACATCTCGTTCGGGCGGGTGGTCTTCGTGTGGAACTGGTCGGCCGCCTTGATCACAACGTAAGCCGGGCTGGTGATCAGGTCGTGGGCCTTGAGCAGCCGGTAAACCGTGGCTTCCGATACGAAGTAGCGCTGCTCGTCGGTGAAGCGCACGGCCAGCTCCCGGGGGCTCAGCTCGGACTGTTCCAGCGCCAGCTCGATGATCTGGTCGTAGATCTTGGCCGGGATGCGGTTCCACACCCGGATCGGCACCGATGGCCGATCTTCCAACGCTTCCGGCCCACCTTCAAGGTAGCGATCATACCAACGATAGAACGTCCGGCGGGGAATGCCGAGCTGGTCCAGCGTGCGCTTGGCCGGCAGGTGCGACTGTTCGACGATCCTGATGATCTCGAGCTTCTCGGATGCGGGATACCTCATTCTTCGCCTTCCCCATCCGCGATCATGCTTTTTTTGAGCAGCCGGTTCTCGAGCGTCAGGTCGGCCACGCATTCCTTCAGGGCCCGGGCTTCGCGGCGCAGATCCTGCACCTCGCCGGTGGTCGCAGCACGAGCGGTGTCGCCGGCCAGGCGTCGCTTGCCGGCTTCCATGAACTCCTTCGACCAGGTGTAGTACAGGCTCTGGGCGATCCCTTCCTTGCGGCACAGCTCGGCAATGCTGTCCTCGCCGCGCAGGCCATCCAGCACGATCCGGATCTTGTCCTCAGCCGAGAAGTGCCGACGGGTCTGCCGCCGGATGCTCTTCACCACCTGCTCCGCAGGGGCCTTCGACGACAATTTTGAATGGGAGGATCTGGGCTTCATCTGCGTTCCTTCGTCACTGCGACGAAGCCCAGATCCTCCTCAAATCACAACCTCAAATCTGTGCCATTGGTGCTGACGGCGGACAGCCAAGGCATTCACGCCAAGCTTAAAAAGAAGGATACTTCAGCTATGTATAAGCATATCCTCATCGCTACAGACGGTTCGGAACTTGCGCAAAAAGGCGTCGATCACGGACTCTCGCTCGCAGCGAACCTCGGCGCCGAAGTCATAGTTGTGACGGTGACTGAGCCGTTTCCGATTTATGCCGGAGAAGGCTGGGCCCTTGGACCGAACGACTTCGAGAGATACCATGCCGATCAGACCAGGTATGCGCAGGAACTGCTCGATCCTATCAAAGCCAGTGCCGAAAAACTGGGCGTGCCCTGCGAAACTCACCACGTTCCCCAAAGCCGCCCGGCGGAAGCAATCCTCGAGGTGGCGGCTAAGAAAGGTTGCTCTCTGATCGTTATGGCGTCCCATGGTCGCCGAGGTCTGGGGCGCCTCTTTCTGGGCAGTCAGACCCAGGAGGTGGTGAGCCGTTCCTCGCTTCCGGTTCTCGTCGTAAGATAGTTCGACAGCGGATGATCACCGCTTCGCGGCTACCTCATCCATTGTCGTAAAAGTGCTGTGACGGAAGCCCATTGTGGGATTCGACAACCCCCAAGCAAAGCAAAGCCGCTCACTACGAATATGGGCCTGGTGTGTGTCATCGATAGCAGGCTTCTTTTTGATCCTGGAGCATTGAGCTCATCTGCTCCGCTCGGCGTTTATCCGCGGCGGCTTCATCCTGATCGCTTCGCCAGGAAGACGCTCTACGCCGCCCAGCACGGCGTGCTGGCGAGAGGCGCGCCTTGGATTGATCCGTTAGTCCGGGGGACGCAGCCGCCCGAGGCGGCACGCGGTCGTGGACATAACGATGGGGACAGCATGATGATCGAGTGACGCGAATTACTGACGGCGGACGCAGATCTAGCGGCAGCCGGTGCGATGGCGGCACCGGCTGCGGCACAGCACCATCAGATGTAGGCCCATGACGGCTGCGTCGATCATTGCGTCGGGTGGCGCCGCTTGTGCCTGGAGACCGCCGCCTGTGTGACCGGGCAGGGGGCCATTCTGGCCGGGACTGCGCTGGTCACCATGCTGACCGACTGCGCCGAACTGTGCCAGGCGATGGCGGATATGGCCAGCTAAGTAGTGCTTCGCACATTACGTATACAGCCCGGCCGAGGTCGCCACCATCTTCCGGGCAAGCTCCGGCGGAGCGACAATTGACCGGGCACATGCTCCGTCGAACTGAAACCCAGACTTGAAGGAATAGATACTTGCGCAAGAAAACGGCAATTATCGCTTCGCTCGCAGCTCTTGGCATCCTCGCCGTGGGTGGTGGGCCTGTTCTCGCCGACGGTATGCCGCCGGGCATGCCCGATCTTGAGGAGACCCTCAAGGCCAAGCCGGTGCCCGCCCAGCCCCGTACTGCCCACATGCAGGGCATGCGGCACGGCAGCCGACAGATGCATGACCAGATGATGCAGGACCATCGGATGGCCATGCGGCATTCGGGGGACCAGGACGGCACCTCCGGTATGTCGCGCACGTCGCGGGGCGGTTGCTGAAGCGGCTCCCATGCGAACCTTGATGACAGGCCGGCCGATCGGCTCCTAGCCAGCACGGGGGACGAATTGGCCGGTCAAGCCGACGCCTTGGCCCGCCGTTTACACCGCGGGTCAATTGCGTTTCCAGAGAATGCGAACCGGTTGGATCAGGCGCCGTCACGAGTTCGCTTTGATCCTGGACCTTGGTCCATTCCGCAAAATCGCCCGCATACCAGTCCGATGCAAGCGGATTCGTAACTTACATATTCAGACCGAAGGTTGATGAAAAATCATCGGTTCTTCTGTCGTGTTTGATCCTCGATTGGTGACAGCGCTGCTCAGCGATTGCCTGCGGAACATACTTATAGGCCCGCCCACCAGAGGGCTTACTCCATCATACATCAATGGAGATGGAGAACAGGCGATGTACGAGAAAGCGATCGGGACCATCAACGCGGCACCATCGTTCCGGCACCGCTATGACAATTTTATCGGCGGCCGCTGGAGCGCTCCCGCCACGGGCGAATATTTCGCGGACACGAGCCCGATCAACGGTGCCCTGATCGCCGAGTTCGCCCTCTCGACCCCGGATGATGTCGAGCGCGCTCTCGATGCAGCTTACGCCGCCAAGGATGGATGGGCGAGGGTCTCGCTAGCCGAGCGAGCGCGTCTGCTCAACCGGATCGCCGATCGTCTCGAAGACAATCTTGAGCTTCTGGCGCTGGCCGAGACGATCGACAACGGCAAGCCGATCCGCGAGACGCGCGCCGCCGATGTGCCCCTCGCGATTGATCATTTTCGCTACTTCGCCGGCTGCATCCGGGCGGAGGAGGGCGCGATCTCGTCGATAGATCACGACACCATCGCCTATCATTTCCGCGAGCCGCTTGGCGTCGTCGGGCAGATCATCCCGTGGAATTTCCCGTTGCTGATGGCAGCTTGGAAGATCGCGCCTGCGCTGGCCGCGGGCAACTGCACGGTCATCAAACCCGCCTCTCAGACACCCCTCACGCTGATGATGCTCGCCGAGCTCACCGCCGATATTCTGCCGCCGGGCGTGCTCAACGTCGTGACCGGCCCCGGGCGGACCGTCGGCCAGGCGATCGCCGCCAATCCCCGCATTGCCAAAGTCTCCTTCACGGGGGAGACCGTCACCGGCAAGCAGATCATGCGTGCCGCCGCCGACCATCTCATCTCGCAGACGATGGAGCTTGGCGGCAAATCGCCCAACATCTTCATGGCCGACGTGCTCGACGAGGAGGATGCCTTCTTCGACAAGGCGCTCGAAGGTTTCACGCTCTTCGCCTTCAACAAGGGCGAGGTTTGCACCTGTCCCTCGCGGGCACTGGTCCATGAATCGATCTTCGACCGCTTCATGGAGCGTGCCGTGGCGCGCGTCGCCGCGATCCGGCAGGGCAACCCGCTCGATCCTTTGGTCCAGGTCGGCGCCCAGGCGTCCGAAGACCAGCTCCACAAGATCCTCGGCTATATCGAGATCGGCAAGGCCGAAGGCGCGCAATGCCTGACCGGCGGTGCCCGCGCGCTTCCTGGCGGCGAACTCGACCACGGCTATTTCGTGCAGCCGACCGTGTTCGTCGGCGATAACCGCATGCGGATCTTCCAGGAGGAAATCTTCGGACCGGTCCTGTCGGTCACTCGGTTCAAGACGGTCGAGGAGGCGATCACGCTCGCCAATGACACGGCCTATGGCCTCGGCGCGGGCGTCTGGACCCGCAACGGCAATACTGCCTACCGGCTCGGCCGCGCGATCCAGGCCGGCCGGGTCTGGACCAACTGCTATCATCAGTATCCCGCCCATGCCGCGTTCGGAGGCTACAAGGCGTCGGGGTTCGGGCGCGAGAACCACAAGATGATGCTCGATCATTACCAGCAGACCAAGAACCTGCTCGTCTCCTATGACGAGCACGCGCTCGGTCTGTTCTGACACTCTCATAGAAGGAAAAGCAGACATGGCGAAAACCATGAAGGCGGCCGTCGTCCGCGAATTTGGCGCGCCGCTGGTCATCGAAGAGGCGCCGATCCCCGAGGTCGGCCCCGGCCAGATCCTCGTCAAGATCGCAGCGACCGGGGTCTGCCACACCGACCTGCACGCGACCGAAGGTGATTGGCCGGTGAAGCCCAACCCGCCGTTCATTCCGGGCCATGAAGGCGTCGGCCATATCGCCGCCGTCGGATCGGGCGTCACGCACGTCAAGGAAGGTGACCGGGTCGGCGTTCCCTGGCTCTACACCGCCTGCGGTCATTGCGTGCATTGCCTGGGCGGCTGGGAAACCCTGTGCGAACTCCAGCAGAATACCGGCTATTCGGTCAATGGCAGCTTCGCGGAATATGTCCTCGCCGATCCCAACTATGTCGGGCATCTTCCCGACAATGTCGGCTTCATCGACATCGCGCCGATCCTTTGCGCGGGCGTCACGGTCTATAAGGGACTGAAGGCCACCGAGACGAAGCCTGGCGAATGGGTGGTGGTCTCGGGGATCGGCGGGCTCGGGCACATGGCAGTGCAATATGCCCGCGCGATGGGCTTCAACGTCGCGGCGGTCGACATCGATGATCGCAAGCTCGATCTTGCGACGCGCCTTGGTGCCGCACTGACCGTCAATGCGCGTGATGAGGATCCTTCGGTCGCCATCAAGAAAGCGATCGGCGGGGCGCAGGGCGTCCTCGTCACCGCGGTCTCACCCACGGCCTTCCAGCAGGCGCTGGGCATGGTCAGGCGCGGCGGAACGGTGGCGCTCAACGGCCTGCCGCCGGGCGATTTTCCGCTGTCCATCTTCGACACCGTGCTCAACGGCATCACCGTGCGCGGCTCGATCGTCGGCACCCGGCTCGACCTTCTCGAAGCGCTAGAATTTGCCGGTGAAGGCAAGGTCCACGCGACGGTGCACACCGAAAAGCTGGAGAACATCAACGATGTCTTCGCGCGCATGCACCATGGCGACATCGAGGGGCGAATCGTCCTCGATCTGGCCTGACCATCCATGGCGAAAGCACCAGTCATGCCTCCGTTTCACAGCCTACCGATCGCGCGGCGTCGTTTCGTCCAGGGGCTGGCGAGCGGCTGCGTTACGAATTCTCCCGCAAGCTCGCGCCCCATGTCGGCTTTGTCTGGGAATGCGCTCTCGGCGGGACCGCCGACTTCCGGCGTGCGAATCGCGAGCTTGTGACCGAGCGCCGCGTGGTGGTCGGCCTGCGATTGTGGTGGTGAGCCACGACGCGGCGTCAGCAGGATCACGTAGTGGGCCGAATCCCCTGGCGGATGGGGACGGCGAGAATGGGAAGCGGTCCCGCTCGTCCATATTGTTGCTGTTCGCGGTGGCGGCTGCGTCCGCGGGTCAGACGGCCATGCTCGCGTTCCTGCCGTCGCTTGTCGACGATGGACAGTCGCCCCTATCGCTGCGCGCCCATGACTTCCATGTCGCGAGCCTGAGTGCGGTGCATCCCCTAGCGGCGTTGCTCTTTGCGCCGCTGTGGGGTTGGCTCGCGGACCGCGTGGACTATCGGGTCGTCTTGCGCGCTGCGCTCGTCGTTCTGGTGTTTGCGCTGGCGCCGGTCGGGGTCGTGGCGCTTCCGGTACTCTATCTGTTGCGCATGCTCGCCGGCATGTCTGCGGCCGCGATAATACCGCTCGCGTTGCTTGCCACGAGCTTTGCCGCCGGCGGGCGGAGCAAGCGGGCGATACACTTCACCTGGCTCACCGCCTTCGTGTTCCTGGGAGATATGTCCGCTCCACTGCTCGCCGAGGCCTCCAGGGCGGTCTTTCCCCGAGCACCACTCCTGATGCTGGCGGCTCTCGTCGCGATGATCGCGCTCTTCATGATGTTCGTGCGTCTGCCGGCGAGCGGCGGCGCAGGGTCGAGGGGCGATGATCGCGAAGCAGCGTCGCTTCCGACCACCCTCATCCTTCTGCTTGTCACGGTCCTTGGCGGCGGAGGGCTTGCTGCCATCCATGTCAGCCTGTTGGTGACCCGGGCCGAAACAAGCCTAAACCGGGAGACGATTGCATGGATGCTCAGTCTTTGCGGGTTTGCCATGTTGGCGGCGCAGCTGTTCCACACCAGGGTCTCCTGGCTGGTGACCGCGCCGAGATTGCTCGCATGCTTCACGCTTGCGCTTCTCGCCGCCGCCCTGTTCGTCTTTCCCTACGGATCGTCCATGGTCGGGATCGCCGGCCTCATTGTCGCAGCTGGCTGGAGCTCGGCGAGCATTCGTCTCGTCACGAGCTTCTGGATCGGCGGTTCCGCGCTGCCCTCCGGCTGGAAACTTGGGCTCCAGCATGCTGCGGCCAGCATCGGTCAGGCCCTTGCACCGATTGCGATCGCCTTGGCCGAGCCGGGAGAGCAGTCGCGGATTCTGCTCGGCATCGGCTGGATGTCGATGCTTCTCCTCATTGCGCTGCCGCTGGTCTGGCGGCGAAGGCCGGACTCGACAAGAGCCAACGGCCGATGAGGGGCTGCGGGGATTGATGCCCATACTATCGGAGGCAGTCCACGCCGCAAGATCGATCGAGCCTTGCGCTCAAGCACGGTCGTCCCGGAATGGCCGTGGGGACGATGGTTATTCTTCCGCCCGCGACGATACGCAAAAGCCGCAGGAAAGCCTTCCAGCCTCACTTTTGGTTGATGGCGTGAAAATGGCAGCGACAGCTAGTTAGGCTGTTCCGCGCCTACGCCGGTCGCCCGCTTTGGACTGCGGTCTCTACTTATACCTTGCTCTCGGGCTCCGATCTACGCTTGCAGGACATCGGTTAGAAGAGGGGCGGCATATGGATGATCACGACCATCGATTACGCAAGCGTGGGAGAATGGTCCTGATTGGATTCCTCCTGGTCGCCGGCTTTTTTCTGATTGCCGAGCATACCGCGCACTTCTTCGGTGCGCTGCCCTATCTGATCCTTCTCGCTTGTCCGCTCATGCATCTGTTCATGCACCGCGGTCATGGCGGTCATCACCATGGCGGCGATGAACCCACACAGGCGCAGACCGGCCTGCCGGCCAATTCCAACGAACGCACCGAAGGGGCGCCGAGATGACGCACGCCGATTATGGCTATGGCCTTTGGGGCCTTGCGCTGGTTAACTCGGCCGTGTTCATCTTGTTTGCGTTCAGCTTCTTCAAGCCACAGACCGAGCGGGATTGGCGTTCGTTCGGTGCGTTTAGCGCGTTCATCATCGCGCTGTTCACCGAGATGTACGGGTTTCCGCTCACCATCTATCTACTCTCAGGCTGGTTACAGAGCCGCTACCCGGGCTTCGATTGGTTCACGCACGATGCCGGCCATCTTCTCGAAGAGCTGTTCGGCTGGCGCCAAAATCCGCATTTCGGTCCCTTTCATCTGCTCAGCTTCGTGTTTATCGGTGGCGGCTTCACCCTGATCGCGTCGGCCTGGAATACGCTCTACGCCGCCCAGCGCGACGGCGTACTGGCGACGACGGGCGTCTATGGCTGGGCCCGTCATCCGCAATATCTCGGCTTCATCCTCGTGATGTTCGGGTTCCTGCTGCAATGGCCGACGCTGCTGACGCTCCTCATGTTTCCCGTGTTGGTCGTCATGTATGTGCGTCTCGCCCGTAGCGAAGAAGGCGATGCGATCGCAACCTTCGGCGCTGACTATGAGAGCTACAGGCGCCGCGTTCCCGGGTTCATTCCGCGCCTGGGACGCGTGCACTCCTGATGAAGGCACTGCACCACACCGGGGGCATGCGGTGGGCGCGCAATATACTTCTGACCACCGGCGCGCCGATGGCCATCCAGCTCACAAGAAGGACCAAAGGATGAATCAGCCTGGCGCACACCACCATCATCATCAGCGTGAAACGGATGCGGTTGGGACTGGGGCCGCTCTTGTCCAAGCATCCGGTTCTACCCATGCCGATCATGCCGGCGGCCACGATCATGGCGCGATGATCGCCGATTACCGGCGTCGCTTTTGGGTGACTTTAGTCCTGACGCCGCCCGTGCTGCTCTTGTCGCCAATGATTCAGCATTGGCTCGGCCTTGCCGGGACCATCGTCTTTCCCGGCGATGGGCTTTTGCTCTTCGCGCTCTCCACCATCGTCTATGTCTATGGCGGCTGGCCGTTCCTGACGGGCTTCGTCTCCGAGCTGCGCAAGAAGCAGCCCGGTATGATGACCCTGATCGCGCTAGCGATCTCGGCCGCCTATTTCTTCTCCGCGGCCGTCACCTTCGGCTTCCCGGGCGAAGCTTTCTATTGGGAGCTGGTTACGCTGATCGGCATCATGCTGCTCGGCCACTGGATCGAGATGCGCTCGGTCATGGGTGCTTCGAGAGCGCTAGAGGAATTGGTACGCCTCTTGCCGGATGTGGCGACCCGCATCGACGCCAACGGCTCCACCCACGACGTCCCCATAGCGGCGCTCGCGCCCGGCGACCGCGTGCTTGTGCGTCCCGGCGCCAAGGTGCCGGTCGACGGCGTGATTATCGAGGGCGTCTCCGGGTTCAATGAAGCGATGTTGACGGGCGAGTCCAAACCGGTCTCCAAGGGTGTCGGCGAAGCGGCGATCGGCGGTGCCATCAACGGCGCCGGGGCCGTTACGATCGAGGTGACCGCCACCGGCGACAAGACCTATCTCGCTCAGGTCATTGACCTGGTGAGGAAGGCACAGGCGACCCGGTCGCGTACCCAGGACCTCGCCAACCGCGCCGCCGCCTGGCTCACCTATATCGCGCTCGTGGTCGGCATCGGCACGCTAGTTGTCTGGCTGCTGCTCGGCCAGACAACCAGCTTCGCCATCGAGCGAATGGTGACGGTGATGGTGGTTGCTTGCCCTCACGCTCTCGGGCTCGCCGTGCCGCTGGTAGTTGCGGTCAGCACATCGCTCAGCGCCGGCAATGGCCTCCTCATCCGCGACCGCGCCGCGTTCGAGCGTGCCCGCAATCTCAACGCAGTCGTGTTCGACAAGACGGGCACCCTGACTGAGGGCCGGTTCGGAGTCAGCGACATCGTTCTGATCGGCGAAGGGGATGAAAATTTGGAGCTCGCGTTCGCAGCGGCGGCTGAAAGCCAGTCCGAACATCCGATTGCGCACGGCATCGTCGCGGAAGCGAAGGATCGAGGCCTCAGCTGGCCGAAGGCGAGCGAGGTGCGCAACATCACCGGCGAAGGGATCGTGGCGAATGTCGATGGAGAAGATATCCGCATCGTCAGCCCCGGTCATCTCTCTCGCACCAGCAAGGAAATCTCCCATCCACGTCTAAAGAAGCTCGAGAATCAGGGTAAAACCGTTGTCGTCCTGGTGCGCGGCGGCGCGCCACGCGCTCTGTTCGCGCTCGCCGACATCGTGCGACCGGAATCGAAGCAGGCGATCACCGAGCTCAAATCGCTCGGCATTGACTCGATCATGCTCACCGGTGACGCGCGCGGCGTCGCCCAGGCGGTTTCGGAAGAACTGGGCATCACGGAATATTTCGCGGAGGTTCTGCCCAACGAGAAGTCGGAGAAGATCGAGGAGCTGCAATCGCGCGGCCTTGCAGTCGCGATGGTGGGCGACGGCGTGAACGACGCCCCCGCGCTGGTGGTCGCTGATCTCGGCATCGCGATCGGCGCGGGAACCGACGTGGCGGTGGAATCCGCAGACATCGTCCTGGTGCGCAGCGACCCGAGCGACGTCGTGGCCATCATCGGCCTGTCGCGAGCCACCTATCGCAAGATGGTGCAGAACCTTCTGTGGGCAACCGGCTACAACACGGTCGCGATCCCGATGGCGGCGGGGATCACGTTCGGCACCGGCTTTCTGATGACGCCGGCGGTGGCGGCCGCGCTGATGTCGGTGAGCACAGTCATCGTCGCCCTCAATGCGCAGTTGCTGCGCTTCTACAGAGGGCGGCGGGGAGCAGAGGCGTGATCAGATGCGTGTGATTTTTCCCCTGACGGGCAATGAAGCCTTCGCCCAGGCGATTGCCGAAGTCGGCGGCTTCGAGCTGGGCGTTCTTGAGACGCGGCGTTTCCCCGACGGCGAGAGCTATGTGCGCCTGCTAACCGATGTCCGCGGCAAGTGTGTAGATCTGGTCTGTAGCCTCGCGAACCCGGACCAAGGCTTCCTCGGTCTGGTGTTTACCGCGGACGCGGCCCGCGACCTTGGCGCGAGCGAGGTCACGCTGGTTGCGCCCTATCTCTCCTATATGCGGCAGGACCGCCGCTTCCAGCCTGGCGAAGCGATCTCCTCGAGGAGCTTCGCGCGTCTCGTTTCGGCCACGTTCGACCGGCTGGTAACGGTCGATCCGCATCTGCATCGCTATCCGGCGCTGTCATCGCTCTACACGATCCCAGATATCACGCTGCAAGCTGCACCCGCGCTCGCCGACTGGATCGCGGCAAATGTCGAGGCGCCCCTTCTGATCGGCCCCGATGAGGAGAGCGAACAGTGGGTCTCGGCGATCGCGGCGCGCGTCGGCGCTCCGTTCACGGTGCTCAGAAAGGTCCGGCACGGCGATCGCCGCGTCGATGTAGAGATTCCCGATCTCGGCGCGTGGCGCGGGCGTCAGCCGGTGCTCGCCGACGATATCGCCTCGTCGGGCCGCACGATGATCGAAGCGGCAAGCAAGCTGGCGCTTCAAGGGTTCACCAAGCCGGTCTGCGCCGTCATTCATGCCATCTTCGCCGAGGATTCCTATGAGCGCCTTGCCACTCTTTCGAGCCGCATCGTCTCGTCCGATGCGGTGCCACATCCGACGAACGCGATCGGCCTCGCGCCGCTTGTCGCCCGCGCGCTCGCGCAAGCCCATGTGGGCACAGCAAACCTCATTCGCCATCGTCGACCGCCCGAGCCCCTCGACAAGGTCGACCGCGCGGGTTTCGACTCCTTCCCCGCCAGCGACCCGCCGCCCTGGACGGCAGGCTGATCCGTCACGCTCATCCTGACAATGACAAGAACAGGCGACGATGACCCAATCAGATACCTTTGAAACGTGGCGCAAGGGTTTCCGCACCATGCTGTCCGCCATTTGCTCAACCTGGCCGCCTCTCGCCGAAAGCGCCGCGCGGCTGCTCGGTCGGTCCCGCAATGAGTTTCTCTCTCCCGCCGAATGCGCTGCCATCAATGGTCGCGGCGATTCCTACGACCTCATCACGCCCCCGCCGGCGAACTCAAAGGCTGCATTATGCTCACCATGACCTCGCTTGGCGCCGCCGGAACCGTCACCGGTTCGAAGCATCTGCTGGAGCACGACGGCAAGCGCATCCTGATCGACTGCGGCCTGTTTCAGGGCATGAAAAATCTGCGCGAACTCAATTGGGAGCCGCTACCGGTCCCGCCCGCCAGCATCAATGCAGTCATTCTCACCCATGCCCATCTCGACCATTCCGGCTATCTGCCGCGCCTCGTGCGCGACGGCTTTCGCGGTCGCATTTATGCGACCGCGGCAACGCGCGACGTGGCCGCGCTCATTCTCAAGGACAGCGGCTATCTCAACGAAAAGGACGCCGATTTCCTCAACCGCATCGGGGCCACGCGGCACAAGCCGGCGTTGCCGCTCTATGGCGTGCGCGATGCCGAGCGTGCGATCGAGTCCTTTACGCCGGTTCAGTTCTCCAAATCCACCGAACTTCCGGGCGGCGCGAGGGTCACCTTTCGCCATGCCGGGCACATCCTCGGCGCCGCGACAGCCGATATCGAATGGGGCGGCCAGCGTATCGTCTTCTCCGGCGATCTCGGTCGCTATTCCGATCCCTTCATGCTGGACCCGGAGGCGGTCGCCCAAGCCGACTACGTCGTGATCGAGTCGACCTATGGCAACCGCATTCATGACCCGACCGACGCCGCCGAAGCGCTGGGCGCAGTCGTCGAACGCACCGTCCGCCGCGGCGGGACGGTCATCATCCCGGCCTTCGCTGTCGGACGTGCGCAGGCACTTCTCTACTATCTCTGGAAGTTGCGGGAAGCGGGCCGACTGAAGAACGTGCCGATCTATCTGGACAGCCCGATGGCCATCAGTGCGTCCGACTTGCTATGCGAACATCTCGGCGATCATCGACTGACGCCACAGGTTTGCCGCGACGCCTGCGATATCGCGACCTATACGCGCGAGGTCGAGCAATCGAAGGCAATCACCGCCAGCCCCTATCCCAAGATCGTCATTTCTGCGAGCGGCATGGCGACCGGCGGCCGCGTGCTTCATCACCTCAAAGCGTCCGCGCCCGATCAAAAGAACACTATCCTTTTCTCCGGCTTTCAGGCTGCGGGAACGCGCGGTCGCGCGATGCTCGAAGGTGCGCGCGAGATAAAAATCCATGGCCAGTGGGTTCCGATCGAGGCGGAAGTCGCTGATCTGCCAATGCTTTCGGCTCATGCGGATGCCAATGAGCTGATGCGCTGGCTTTCGGGATTTCAGCGTCCGCCGAAGCGCGTCTTCATCGTGCACGGCGAGGCGCAGGCCTCGGAGGCGCTGCGCTCACGCATCGACCAGGAGCTTGGATGGGATGCCGTCGTTCCGCGCCAGGCGCAGATGTTCGAACTATGACGAGGCCCGATCCCGGCGCTATTGTCCAGCCGACGTTGCGTGCACGGCGCCTCGGTCTCCACACGCAGCACCAGCCGGTCGTCCTCATGCGCACGGACTGCCACGTCTGTCTCGCCGAGGGACTGGCCGGGCGGCCCCAGGTGTTGCTTTCGGCCGCGGGCCGGGAGGTGCGGGCTGCGCTCTTTCAGGTCGAAGGGAACAGCTTGCTCGGGCCGGATGAGGCCGCCCTTTCGGAAACCGCCTGGGAAATGCTCGGTGTCACCGAAGGCGCTCCGATAGCAGTCACGCATGCGCCGGCGCTCGAGTCGCTCGCCAGTGTGCGCAGCCGCATCTACGGGCATCGCCTCAATGCAGCTGCATTCGCCTCCATCGTCGGCGATGTCGCAACCGCGCGCTACACCGACGTGCACCTCGCCGCCTTCCTGACCGCGAGCGCAGTGCTGCCGCTCGACGAGGAGGAAACAATCGACCTCACCGCAGCGATGATCGGGGTCGGCGACCGCCTGTCATGGGATGCCCCGGTCGTGGTCGACAAGCATTGTGTCGGCGGCCTGCCGGGCAATCGCACCACACCGCTCGTCGTGGCCATTGTTGCTGCGAACGGCCTCATCATGCCGAAAACCTCATCGCGCGCGATTACATCGCCTGCCGGGACCGCCGACACGATGGAGACGCTCGCGCCGGTCGATCTTGATATTGCCGCGCTGAAGCGCGTCGTCGAGCAGGAAGGCGGCTGCATCGTCTGGGGTGGCGCGATCCACCTCAGCCCGGCCGACGACAAGTTCGTGCGGATCGAGCGCGAGCTCGACATCGACACCGAGGGCCAGCTCATCGCCTCGGTCCTGTCGAAGAAGATCGCTGCAGGCTCGACCCATGTGGTCATCGACATTCCGGTGGGGCCGACCGCCAAGGTGCGTAGCGAAGAGAATGCACGGCACCTTGCCGAGCGCATGCGCATGGTGGCCGAGCGCTCAGGCTTGGAGGCGCGCTGCCTGCTCACCGATGGCACCCAGCCCGTCGGGCGCGGCATCGGACCCGCACTGGAAGCACGCGACCTGCTTGCGGTGCTGCGCAATGCGCCCGGGGCGCCGGACGATCTGCGCCGCCGCGCCGCATCGCTTGCCGGCGTGGCGCTTGAGATTGGTGGCAAGTCTGAACCGGGCAAGGGCGCGGCTCTCGCGCTCAAGACATTGGCGGATGGACGCGCCTGGACCAAGTTCCAGGCGATCTGCGAGGCTCAGGGCGGCATGCGCGCGCCTCCGCTGGCCGCGCAGACCCACCCCATCGTCGCCGACCGCGCGGGGCGCGTCGTCCATATCGACAATCGCAAGCTGGCGCGCCTTGCCAAGCTGGCCGGGGCTCCGGACGTCAAGGCCGCGGGCATCTTCATGGAGGCTCGTCTCGGTCAGGATGTGGAGCGGGGCCAACCGCTGCTGCACGTCCATGCCGAGACCGCCGGAGAGCTCGCTTACGCGCTCGATTATGCCGTAGCTGCGGGTGACATCATTCGGGTAGAAACATGAGAGAGACGACCCGAACCTATAGTGGGAGCATGACAAAGATGACCCAGCACGATCCAGTTCGTGTCGCGATCAACGGCTACGGTGTTATCGGCAAGCGGGTGGCAACCGCCGTTTTGGCGCAGAAGGACATGCGGCTTGCCGGAGTGGTGGACATTGCCACGGACTGGCGGCTGCGCCCGCTTGAAGAGCAGGGAATCGATCTTTACGCAGCCTCGTCCGAACATGCCCAGACGATGCGGGGCGCTGGCTTCACCATCGCCGGTACGCTCGACGCGCTCCTCGGACAGGTCGATGTGGTGGTGGACTGTACGCCCAAACGCATCGCCGCGCAGAATGCAGAGATCTATCGGGCAAACGGCCGCAAGTTTATCGTTCATGGTGGTGAGAAGCACGATGTCACGGGACACTCCTTCGTCGCTGAGGTTTCGTTCGACAGCGCGGCAGGACGAGCGGCGACGCGGGTGGTATCCTGCAACACGACCTCGATCGTGCGCACTCTGACAGCGCTCAAACGGGCAGGGCTCCTGAAGCGTGCTCGCGGCACTCTCCTACGACGGGCCACCGACCCGTGGGAAAGTCACTTGGGCGGCATCATGAACACTCTCGTCCCCGAACCTGACATCCCCAGTCACCAGGGGCCGGATGCTCAAAGCGTGGATCCCCAGCTCGATGTCGTGACGATGGCGGTCAAAGTTCCCCAAACGTTGGCGCATCTTCACTATTGGTCGGTACTGTTGACCCGGAACGCGAGCAAGGAAGAGGTGCTCGACGCGTTTCGGGCTTCGTCCCGCATTGCCCTGATCCGAGCCGGCGATGGCCTCGCCGCGATCAATACGGTCAAGGAACTGATGGCCGACCTCGGCCGACCACACGACAATCTTTATGAGGTCGCGTTGTGGGAGGACATGCTCAAGGTAGAGGGCGACGAGCTGTTCTATGCCTATATGGTCGACAACCAGGCCATCGTCATTCCCGACACGATCGATGCCATCAGAGCACTGACGGGCCTAGCGAGGACTGCCGAAGACTCGATAGCGCAAACGAATGAGACGCTTGGCATCCGCGCTGCGTTCTGCTGACAAAGACAAGCCATTTTCTAGCTCGCAAAACTCGGAGTAAGCGGATCTCGACCAATGAAGGGCTGCTTCTGCTGCACGGGGTCGTGGCCATAGCTCCATCCCACTCATTCCACCAACACAAGCTCACCTTGTGCGGACGGAAGCGGCTTTGGCTGGATCGCTGACAGCAGGCGCAGAGCATCGCCAATCAACGTATAGACCGCGTGACGCTGGCCGCCGCGGTTGTGGTGATCAATCCGGTAACCCTGGTAATGCCGGTCCAAGAGGCCCGCACTCACCAATTCCGATACCGCGCGGCTGAGGTTGCTCTTTCCCGCCGTTCGCACCCGAGCGCGCGCCTCCGCCTCGATTGCTTGCCGCCTTGCCGCATCGCCATCCGGTAGGAGGCCGCGCTCGTCGAGGTCGATCCGAACCCGCTCAAAGAGCGCTGCGGCGCGCGGACCACGTTGGGCCATGGGCCTAAGGGCGTCACACAGCCAGTCGCGCAAGGAGATAAGCTCCGTCCCGCGCTTGATCCAGGGGCCGGCCCTTCCGTCTGGCCTCGCGACCTGTGCGATCAGGTTGAGGACCATGAACGCATAACGGGGCCGGCTCGATGCGCTTGCCAACCTCTCGAGCACGACCGCGACATCACAGCCACTAGAAGGTTCAAGAGGCTTGGCTGTTTGAAACATAACATGGTGGAATCAAGCACAAAGCAGGATCAATGTGAATCCCAAATCGGGGGCATCGCAGAATCTGGTCGTAAACGTACGCTAAGCTGGCGCGGCATGAATGAAGGACAATTTTTGGCGACGCCTCCGCTCGATTTGAACGGCAAATTTTTGTGGACTCCGGACAAGCAGCTTTCGAGCAATAATAAGGAAAAGCGGACGCAGCCGTTATCGCAACGGCATGTCGGTCCCGAGGAGTTGAACCTCATTTCCAAATGCGACGATCATGGCCGCAGTTTTGCAGTGCCATAAAATGTTAGCAATAGAGAACGGCGTATCGCTTCCGCAGTAGCAAAAACTGGGCGCTAGCACACGGACTCCATAAGCGGTGAGCCAAATCTGGACTGTCGGCGCAAGCTGCTTCCTGATTGTAATCGTTCGAGAAGTAAACGTCCCGCACCTCATCCCAAGCCGAGCGTTACCGCGGACATGGTACAACCCTCCACCCCCGTTCTCCAACGATGCATGCAACCGGGAATGACGGCGCAATCGCCCGCGCTCAAGATGGCTTCTCCGCATTCAAGCTCCAGGGTGATCGATCCAGCAACGATGAGATCATAATCGAGCGTGCTCGTATGGTGCATCTCACTGACATAGTCCGGCCCAAAGTTTACGATCACCCAACGGTTCGCTCCCGGACCGACCCCGAGGTCCATCCACGCATCATCCACGTCGTGCCGCGGTATCTCCAATTCCGGCGGCTGCTCCATTGTGCTCCAAAGCCGGGCAGCTTCGAGGCCTGACCGATGCAGCGAGATCTCGCCGTCGATTTGCCGCTCTTCAATGACGGTTGAGCGACCATCAGCGTTCAGACCAATAATGAAGAAGCGCATCGAAGATATCCCTGACTGAATAAAAAATGACGACCTCACCGGCCTCTTAACACTTAAGCACCTAGGCTGATCTGAACCAATGGCTCGCGTCGGCTAGACTTGCGTCCCTGCGGACGGGCCGATTCTACCGGGCGACTGGCCAGTCCATCTTTTGAAGGCGTGCCTGAAGCTACTGATATCGGAAAAGCCGAGCCTGCCGGCCAACACGCTGACGCTGTAGCGCTCGCTCTTCAGGCTTTCGATCGCGATCGTGCAGAGCAACTCATCGCGAATAGCGCGATAGGATGCATTTTCGGACTTCAGCCGACGCTTGAGCGTCGAGAGGCTGATGCCGAGGCGGTCCGCGATCTGCTGTTCGGTAGGAAGCTTCTCGGGCTTTGACAGGGTCGCCGCCATGAAGGACCGCACACGGTTCCTCAGGGTATCGCGCGCGAGGCGCGTGTCATTCACGTCGAACGGAAAGCGTGCCAAGAGCGTATTGAGCTGTTGAGGCGTGCGCACCACGGGACGGTCCAACAAGTCGGCCTGAAAGCGCAGGGCATTCGTCTCGTCATTGTAGGTGAGCGGGAATGGAATCAGAAACGAGGCCGCAGCGCTGTCTAGCAAGGGCGGGTAGCACATGCGAACATCGACCAGCTCGACGGGCGTATCAATCAGCCATCCGAACAGCCGAAAGAAGGCCGCGAGTCCGGCAATATCGGTGAGCAGGCCGATCGTGTCGCGCACGGCATAATCGGTCGAAATCCGGAAATCAGCGATGCCGTCCTCGACAACTAGGCTCATGCGTGCCGAGCGACAGGCGAGTGCATGCATGAAAGCTTGCGTTCGCTCGATCACCTGTCCCAACGTGTCGCAGGTGATCACGCAGTGACAAAGCAGATCATATTCGGCCTTGGTCATCGATGCCTTGCCCTCGCGGGCAGCATTTCGATCCAGAAGGATCGTCATTCCGGCATAATAGGCACCCGCAAATGCATCGTCGGAAATCGGCGCTGGCCGGTCAGATCGCGTGATCTCGGCCAGCTCAGCCCCAAGGTGGAGGCGGGAAATGGTCTCGGCAGCCCGGCTGTCGATTGCCTCCACCTGTTCCAGTACCGCACGCAACAAAGCCTGGGATGCGCGGCGCGGTGCGACCTGGGCAATATGTCGAGCCACTATTCCCCCTACATCAAATATCCGCCGTCAATCACCAGCTCGGATCCGAGCATAAATTTAGATTCGTCGGACGCCAGATAGAGAACGCCATAGGCGATGTCCTCCGGGTCTCCCAGATGGCCGATCGGGTGCGCGGCGATCTGGGGCGCCAACTGATCGGGATGCTCCTCGAGATAGCTGCGAACCAGCGGCGTCAGGCACATCCCAGGATGCACCGAATTGACGCGGATCGGAAGCTTGTGGGTAGCGCAGTGGACCGCAGCCGCCTTCGTCAGATTGCGGACACCACCCTTGCTGGCGCTGTACGCTGCCGTGGTGGGCTCAGCGGTCATCCCTTGGGTTGAAGAGATATTGATGATCGATCCAGTCTCGCCACAGCGAGTTATCGCCCGGATCGCCGCCCGCGTCCCCAGAAATGTGCCGTCGAGATTAACGGAAAGCGTCTTCCGCCAGGCGTCGAACGCCATTTCCATGTCACCCGGGATGGCGATGCCGGCATTGTTGACGAGCACATTGAGCTTGCCGGCCCATTGCAGCGTCTGTTCTATCGCCTCGTCCCAGTTCGCCTCATCCGCGACGTCGAGGCGGACGAATATGGCCTTGGCCCCTTCCTTGCCAATCTCCGCCACGAGCGCTTGCCCGCGATCGGCGGAAAGATCCGCAACGACGACCCGCGCTCCCTCCGCAATGAGGAGGCGCACCATCGCCTCGCCGAGGCCGCTGGCCCCGCCGGTGACGAACGCCACCTTGCCCTCTACACGCCCCGCCACGATCAGGCGGCCTTCAGGCGGGAGAGACCGCGCTCGGCTGCGTCCGCCATGAATGAAAGATCGCCTTCCGTCCAAAGCACGGTGAGCTTGACAGACGTCAGCTTCCAGTCGGCGCCAACGCGCACAAGATCGTCAGTATAATAACCTCCGATCACATAACGACGGCTGGGCTGCCGGTCGTTCAGGAAATGCTCGGCCTGCATATAGACCACGCATCGGGCACGGTCGCCGTCAACCTTGACGATGGGGTTACTCATGCTGTGCTGGGTTGCATCGAGGCCGGCGAAGAAGATTCGCACATTCTCCTTGAGCTCATCAGCGCGAATACGATGGCAGGGCACCTCATTCCAGGATTCAAAGTCCATCTCGACTTCGTCGGCGAAGATCGATCGATGGAGGTCCCAGTCCCTCGTGTCGATTGCCGAGGCATATTTGTAGACTGTCTGCGCGATGCTGACCCGGTCATCTTCAACCACGGTACCGACCTCGGCCAGGCCGGTCTCGTCCCAAGCTCGCGCAACAGGTCGAACTTCCTCCCAATCCACGATGAGCCGACGCGACCGGAAACACCAATTCTGGCCGTCGCGGACCAGTTCGTCCTGATAACGAACGGCCCATGAGACGATTTCCGTCCGGCCGTTGGACACGCGAAGATGGTCAGCCGTGCAATAGGTCTCGCCCGACGCATGATCGCCGTCGATGACGTACAGCTGATTGTGGATGCGATGCTGCGTGCGGAGATAGGATGCATGCAAATAATCGAGATTCGCCAGATTCGCCTCACGACCCTCGGTGCGAAATCCCGGCCCTTCAATAATGCAATCAGCAGTAAGCACCTGCGCCCAAAGGCTCTTGTCGTTCCTATCCGCTCCTATCGCGTACATCGTCGCAGCGCGTCGAATGGCTGCCTCATCCTGATCACGGCTCATTGAAAAATCATCCTCTGTCTCGTCAGTCAGGCTGCGGCATTTGCTGGAACCACATCCGTACCGAACATCTGCTTCACCATGTCCGTAAGCGCCGGATTTCTGCGCAGCTCATTGCCACCGTCGACGGCAAAGCTTTGCCCGGTCATCCAAGCTGACTCGGGTCCGGACAGGAAGCGGATGGCCGGTGCGATATCCTCAGGCTCGCCCAGACGGCCGAGCGGGACCTGCTCGATCACCTGTTGAACAACCGACGGGATTGCGAACATCTGGTGGGTACCGGCACTGCGCGTCATGCCAGGCCGAACCGCATTCACCCTGATGCCGCGCGAGCCAAGTTCATCGGCCGCGACGCGCACGAAGCCTTCGAGGCCCGCTTTCGCAACATTATAGGACGCCAGATAGGCATAGGTCAGCTTGGCGGCGATCGACGACACGCAGACAATGCTGCCTCCCTGCTTCATCAACGGCACGGCATGCTTGGTCGTAAGTACGGCGCTGACGATGTTGAGCCTGAAATCGCCAAGGAGCTCGCTCTCCTCAAGCAGCGTGATGGGCTTGAATCCGCCACCGCCGACCGTGTTGATGACGATATCGAGCCGTCCGCGCAGATCATGCGTCTTCTGTAACGCTTCGACGACATCGGGTTCGTGGCAGGCATCGCCCGCGCTGAGTTCGATCTGTCCGTGAGGATACTGTTCTAGAATCTTCTCTTTGGCGCCTTCGAGGGCATCCCGCCGGCGCCCCATCAGGACCACGGCCGCACCGTCGCGGACCAAAAGCTTCGCGGCCGCCACGGATATGGCTGCGGCACCAGCGGTGATGAGGGCAGTATAGCCGTCCAACGCTCTTGCAGGGTCGAGCAAGCATCTCTCCATCTCAGAAATTCTGGTCTCGGGTCCCGGCCTCAGCTCGAGGGGCCAGCATTCCATTCAAGCGGCAGTGCATGAACCATGAAGTCGGCCCCAGTCCGCCATTCGATCTTCGCACCAGGCTGGACCCGCAACCCCGGCATTCGGGGGAGCAATTCTTCAAGCATTACACGCAATTGGGTGCGCGCCAGGTAGGCGCCCGGACAAAGGTGTGGCCCGGCCCCGAAGGCGAGGTGGCGAACGCCGCGGGCTCGACCACGATCAAAATCCACCGTCATCGCATCTTCAAAGGCGGTCTCGTCGAGCCCCACCATCGGCGTGGGAATGAGGACCGGATCGCCAGCCTTGAGCACCACGCCGTGGAATTCGGTATCCTTGGCAACTACGCGTCCGATGTTGGCGATGCTGAAACGCCGCAAAATCTCTTCCAACGCCTTGGGAATATCCTGCGGCCGCTCCACCAGGCGGTCCCGATGGGCCGGGCTTGAAGCCAGGAAGTACATGGCGTGCGACATCTCCGACGTAACGGTGTCCAGTCCGCCCAGGAACAGCATAACCGTGATGCGGTGCATCTCGTCCCAGGTGAGCGCGCGGCCTTCGATTTCTGAGGTGATCATCGCTTGGAACATGCCGCCTGTATTCTTTTCGGGCGCCTTCAATTGTTCTTGCAGCCATTCGGCAAGGAAGGTGGAGGCTTCAGTCATGCCGCTTGCGAACTGTTCCTTCGTGGTGCCGCTGAAGACATTCTGGACCCAGGGCAAAAACTCGTCCCGGTGCGAGGGATCGACGCCCATCCCGGCCAGAAACACGTCGATCGGCAGTCTTTCGGCGAAGTCGGCGACAAATTCGCATTGGCCGAGCGGCATGGCGTCGAACAGTTCGCGCGCGTGGTTCCGCGTTACGCCCTCCAGCGCGGCGAGCGCCCGGGGCGAAAAGAGATTTTGCGCAAACAGGCGGCGATATGGACCATGCTCCGGTGGATCATAATTATTCGGTATCAACCGGACCGGGCTTTCGAGCTTCGGGACCGAAACCGATCGAACGGAGAACAGCTCGTGATTGGAGAAAACCTCTTCGGCGATGGCCGCGCGAGCGATGACCCAATGTCCGCCAAGATCCGGTGAGAAAAAGATATCCGGCCGGGCATTCATGCTCGACATATAGTCCCACAGATTTTCCTTGATGGCCGCATCGCTGCGGTAATCGAATGGATAGACGAGGTGCGCCGGGACGTGCTGGGGGACTGTGCTCTGTTCTGCAGGCATTTCATCTCTCGCCATTGGGTCAACGCAATCCGCGGAAGGTGGCGCGGATATCTTCGACAAGGGCCGCGGGCTCTTCAGCCGCTGCGAAGTGACCGCCGGACGATCTCTCGCGAAGGAACTGTAGATTGTAGTTCGAGAGGCTTCGGTCCGGGAAAAGCGCCGTGCCATCATTTCGGAAAAGCGACACGCCGGCAGGAGCCTCGAATGGTGGCGACCTGTGGTGCGACGGCTGCCATGGTTGCCGCGCGGCCTCCGCATAGAAGCGTGCGGTGGTCACGAAGCTCTCGGTCGCCCAGTAGATCGTCGCGTTCGTCAACATGGCATCGCGCGAGAACCGCTTCTCGACGTCTCCACCGCAATCGCTCCACGCGCGCCAGCGCTCGAGGAGCCACGCGAGCAGGCCCACAGGGGAATCATGGAGCCCATAAGCAAGTGTCTGGGGATCGAGCAGGTGCGTGGTGATATGGCTTGCCACGCGCGCTTCGACCGCCATCGCTTTCGGCAGATCCTCGGCCGCGATATCGGGGAGCGCGGGGCCTAGAAGATCATAGGGACGGGCCTGACCGAACACGCCCGGCCAAACGGGCATCGACACATGGATTCCGATCAGATCCGCCGCATATTTGTGCGAAAGCTGCGAGGTGACGAGAGCACCCCAATCACCGCCATGGGCCGCGTAGCGGGCATAGCCCAGCGTTTCCGTCATGAGCTTGTGCCAGAGATCCGCAGTCTGCCAATAATTTACACCGGTGCGAAGCGGAACGGAGAAGCCGAACCCCGGAAGCGAAGGAACGATTACGTCGAAGGCGTCGGAGGCGCTCCCACCAAATGCGGCTGGGTCTGCGAGCGGCTCAATGACGTCGCGAAAATCCCAGAATGTCCAGGGCCAGCCATGGGTCAGGATGATCGGAATGGGTGAAGGGCCTGCTCCGCGCTTTTTCAGGAAGTGAATCGGGATCCCATCGACGGACGTCCGAAAATGCTCGAAACGGTTGATCGCGCGCTCTTGCTGGGACCAGTCAAATCCAGCCAGCCAATATCCGGCCAGGGATTTCAGATACTCGGCATTGACGCCGTAGGACCAGTCAGCATTACCGAAATCAGGTGCCCACCGGGTTTGCCGAAGGCGGTCACGCAAGTCATCGAGAACCTGCGCATCGATCTTGATTTCGAATTTCTCAGGGATAGGCATCCGGCTAGTCCCCTCGGCTTCCCGTCCTAAATACAGCGGCGCTGCCGACACTCGCAGGTGACGGCTTGTTGTTGCATCCGATCATAAGGGGAGATCGGCTCAAGGCAATGTTCAATTGGCTCATTATCGCAGGCGATTTGGCTCTCTGGCGGGCACCGCTGAGGGGGCAGGTTTTGCCTACTCCGGACGCGGATTTCCACGCTGAATAGACGGCTTGCCTATTGAGCGTCGAACGTCCGGAAAATCGGCGAGTCCGGAACGACAGGATTGATCTCTGACGCCTAACGAAGCTGCCGTCCGCGATTCAGGAGACGCTCGCCTTCCGCGCGCAATTGTCCGGTTGGATCCACGAAACGGTAGAGAGTTTGACGCGTGATGCCAATCTCTGCGCAAAGGTCGGCAACCACGGTTTCGGGTTTTCCCATGGCAGCCTGAGCCAAGCGGAGTTTGGCCGGGGTCATCTTGAATGGCCGCCCACCCTTTCTTCCCCGGGCGCGCGCTGCGGCCAGCCCCGCCTTGGTGCGTTCGACAATCAACTCCCGCTCAAATTCAGCAAGCGCGGCAAAGATACCGAAAATGAGGCGGCCATTGGCAGTGGTGGTGTCGATCGATGCACCTTCTCCTGCGAGGACCTTCAGGCCGATCTTACGCGTGGTCAACTCGGCCACCGTGTTGACGAGGTGCCGCAAGTCGCGACCGAGCCGATCCAGTTTCCAGATGACCAACGTGTCGCCGGAACGGAGCGCCTTCAGGCATGCGTCGAGTCCTGGCCGATCATCACTTCGCCCCGACGCGCTGTCCTCATAGATTTGGTCAGGCGCGACACCCGCCGCGATCAATGCGTCACGCTGAAGATCATGGACCTGCGATCCATCGGCTTTCGAGACGCGGGTATATCCGATCAGCATGTCACATATACGTCCGTTTATGGAGCACTGCCGTCACGTTCCCGCAACCGGGGCTGACTATGTCACATAATCAGTCATTTGTCCGTCGTCGAAACATTTGGCACAGATCGCGGCGTAAAATAGCGGAGTGCGGGCCTCGTCTGGGGTTTGATGTTAGGCGGCGAGCTTGCGGTGCTGCAAGCGTCGATATTCGATCGTCTGTCGCTTGATCCTTTCGCGTTGTTTGAGGATGGCCGCAGCCCTGCCGAAGTAGGCGTCGACGGGTGTCACGTTGGCCAGGCTCTCATGGTAACGTCGGTGGTTGTAGTGTTCGACGAAGGCCTCGATCTGGGCCTCGAGGTCGCCGGGCAGGAAGTAGTTTTCCAGCAGGATGCGGTTCTTCAAGGTCTGGTGCCAGCGCTCGATCTTGCCCTGGGTCTGCGGATGGCATGGGGCACCACGCACATGGCTCATCTTGTTGGCCTGGATGTACTCGGCCAGTTCACCGGCGATATAGCTGGGGCCGTTGTCGCTGAGCAGCCGCGGCTTGTGCAGCACCGTGGCATGATCGCAGCCGGAAGCCGCTAGGGCGAGGTCGAGCGTGTCGATGACGTCCTCGGCGCGCATGTTGGTGCACAGCTTCCAGGCAATGATGTAGCGCGAGAAGTCGTCGAGCACGGTCGAGAGGTACATCCAGCCCCACCCGATGATCTTGAAGTAGGTGAAGTCTGTCTGCCACATCTCGTTTGGCCGGGTGGTCTTCGTGTGGAACTGGTCGGCGGCCTTGATCACGGTGTAGGCCGGACTGGTGATCAGGTCGTGCGCTTTCAAGAGGCGGTAAACCGTGGCTTCCGACACAAAGTAACGCTTCTCGTCGGTGAAGCGCACCGCCAGTTCGCGAGGGGAAAGCTCGGTTGCATCAAGCGCCATCTCGACGATCTGCGCGCGGATATCCTCGGTGATGCGGTTCCACACCCGGCTCGGCGCCGAGGGGCGATCCTCCAGCGCCTCCGGCCCGCCCTCGAGATAGCGGTCGTACCAGCGGTAGAACGTCCGGCGGGGAATGCCGAGTTTGTCCAGCGTGCGCTTGGCCGGCAGGTGCGACTGCTCGACGATCCGGATGATCTCCAGCTTCTCGGATGCGGGATAGCTCATTCGTCGTCGCCCCCATCCGCAATCATGCTTTTTTTCAGAAGACGGTTCTCGAGCGTCAGGTCGGCCACGCATTCCTTCAGGGCACGGGCTTCGCGGCGCAGGTCCTGAACCTCGCCCGTCGTTGCACTGCGGGCGGTGTCACCGGCAAGACGGCGCTTGCCGGCTTCCATGAACTCCTTCGACCAGGTGTAGTAGAGGCTCTGGGCAATGCCTTCGAGCCGGCACAGCTCGGCGATGCTGTCCTCGCCGCGCAGTCCGTCAAGCACGATGCGGATCTTGTCTTCGGCTGAGAAATGCCGCCGCGTCTGTCGGCGAATGTCTTTCACCACGGCTTCGGCAGAGGCCTTCGTCGGCGATTTTCGCAAGGAGGGTTTGGGCTTCATCTGCGTTCCTTCGTCACTACGACGAAGCCCAAACCCTCCTTAAATCTCAACCCCTAATCTGTGCCATGGGTGCTGACGCCGGACACATTGCTGTGCTGCCGACGTCCACTCCGCGTGCTATCAAAAGCATCAGGATCGAGTATCGAGCCGAGCGAGATCTCGCCAGGAAACTTCATCTCGACTGACGAACTGCAACAGACACGGATTGCCCGTTCCGTCGTGTCCTTCTCAGCAAGCTTGTGGCTCCGCCCTGTCCAGCGGTTTTAAGAAATAACCCTGGCTCAGCTCACAGCCGAGATCGGAAAGCTGTGTCGCTTGCGCTTCATTCTCGACACCCTCGGCGACGACTGCAATATTGAGTCTCCGAGCAGTATAGGGTGACTACACGAAAGTAAGTTCTACGTGCGCTAACGAAGAACGGATGGCCGATGTCACGTCTTAGAGCCCCAATCACCCCATCTCATTCAGAATTTCTCAATCGGCCCGAGGATGTCGCCAGGCGCGCTTTTCCGCAAGTGCCAATTAGCCTCAATCTCTCACATATTGCGGTTTCAAATCGCTGCCATCGATGCTAACGAGCCGGCCATGGGTCGCTTCTTTGCACTGGCATTTCTGTATTCGCTTGCCCTTTCAATGGGGGCAGGTGCCGCCGCGCACGCGATCAGTACCGTGGCCTGTTCCGATGTATTGACCGAAACCGCTTCAATTGGGGAAGATGACGTCAATCAGAGCAATGAAGGCAGCAGCGAAGAGCGCTCGCACTGCGTCTCGTGCCACCCCCATGAGACGCTGACGGCACCGCGCGGCCTCATGTCAAATAGCGACGTTGCAACAAACATTTTCATACCGGTCGAGGATTTTTCCGGATTACCCCGTGACCGTGTAGATCCTGGATTGAGGCCCCCCATAACCTGACATTTTACGTAGGCCCGTGCTTTGGCGGGCTGACCTAAAATTGTCAGGAGCTTTGCATCATGCACCGATTGCTCGCGGCCCTGCTCGCCGCGACCGCTTGCGCGAGTATCGCGCAGGCCCAAACCGCGCCGCCCGCACCAGCGGCACCGGCTTTCACTGTTGACCGCGCGCTCGAACTCGCGGGGGTCGTTTCACCGGCGCTTGAAGCCGCCTCGGCGGACGTACGCGCAGCCGAAGCGGGACGCCGAGTTGCGGGGCTGCGGCCCAATCCCAGCGTCACCGTCGAGGCCGAAAATGTTGCCGGTTCCGGCCAATATCGCGGTACGCAGAGCCTCGAAGCGACGACATCGCTCACCTTGCCGATCGAACTCGGCGGCAAGCGATCGGCGCGGATCGCGGTCGCGGATGCTCGCACCGACCGGGCGACGATACAGGCCGCGATCGCGCAAGCCGATCTCCGGCTCAGCGTCGTTCGCGCCTATGCGGAGGCCGCCTCCGCGGAACGCCGGCTTGTCACGGCCCGCGATCAGGCTCGCATCGCGAACGAGGCGCTGCGCGCCGCACAGGTGCGGGTCCAAGCGGGCCGGGCGTCGCCGATCGAAGTGCAACGTGCTGACGTTGCACGGATCAACGCCGACGCGGCGTTGGTCCGCGAAGAGCGCGCCGTCGAAGTCGCGCGGTTCACCCTGTCGCGCATTATCGGCCAGCCCATCTCGGGGCCGCTCGATGCGGACTGGTTCTCCGACGTTCCGGCGACCTATGGCCCGCTTCGGCCGATAGAGAGCACGGGCACGCTGGTGATGGCGGCCGCCGATGCCGACTTCGCGATCGCCGATGCCGGCGTGCGCCTCGCCCGCTCGCAGCGCATGCCCGATCTGACGCTTGGGGCCGGCGCGCGCCGGTTCGAGCAGACCAACGACACGGCGGCTATCTTCAGCCTGTCGATCCCTATCCCATTGTTCAACAACGGGCGGGCGGCCTTGAGCCAAGCGACCGCCGAGCGTCAGCGCGCCGATGCGCAGCGGCGTCTCACAGTGCTCGATGTTGATCAGGCCATCGCGCGCGCCCAAGCCGATGCCGCCAACGCCGCGACCAGCGCGGCGGCGGCCAGCGGCCCCGCGCTCGCGGCGGCCGAAGAAGCCGCCCGCATCGCCCGCATCGGCTATCGGGAAGGCAAGTTCGGCCAGCTTGACTTGCTCGATGCCGAACGCACGCTCGCGGAAACGCGGGCCACGGCGATCGACGCGCTACTCTCCTACCACATCGCCCAGGCGCAGCTTGAGCGGCTTACCGCCCGCGCGCCGACCACACAGGGGGAATGATAATGAAGACCCGTACCATGGCGGCGTTGCCGCTGACACTCGCCGCACTGCTGATGGCCGGATGCTCCGGCGGCGAGAAGGCGGTCGACAACGCACAGAACGCCGCTACAGCCGAAAATGGTGCCGCGCCTGAAAAGCGCGCCCACGCCGAAGAAGAAGGCGGGATCGACCTTAGCGCGGATCAGATTCGCAAAGCCGGTATCGAGCTTGTGCGCGTGATCCGGAGCGGCGGCGGCGCGTTGACCCTCCCCGGGACGATCGAGGGCGATCCGCAGGGCATGCAGGTCGTTTCCGCTGCGATTGGCGGCCGTGTGGTGTCGCTCACCCGCAACCTCGGCCAATCGGTCGGGCGCGGACAGACGCTCGCTATCATAGAAAGCCGTGAGGCCGCATCGCTCAACGCGGAAATCGAGGCGGCACGCGCGAGGCTGGCTCTGGCCGAAACCAACCTTCGCCGCGAACAGCGCCTGTTCAACGAGCGCGTCTCGCCCGAACAGGATCTGATCGCAGCACGCACGGCGGGCACCGAAGCGCGCATCGCGCTGCGCCTGGCGCAGCAGCAGGTGTCGGCGGCCGGCGGCAGCGGCGGGGCGCTCAATCGCATCGCGATCAGCGCCCCGCTGTCGGGCCAGGTCGTCACGCGCAGCGTGACGCTCGGCCAAACGGTCGCAGCCGACGCGGAACTGTTCCGCGTCGCTGACCTCGGACGGGTCGCGGTCACGCTCGCGCTGTCGCCGGCTGATGCCGGCAAGGTACGGCCCGGCTCGCAAATCGAGATCGTCTCTGGTGATCGGCGATCAGTAGCGCGGGTCGATTTCGTCTCTCCGATACTCGACGAAACCACCCGGCTCGCTAGCGTGATCGCGGTCATTGACAACCGTTCGGGCCGATGGCGCGTGGGCGAGCCGGTTACCGCTTCCATCCAGCTTACGGGCGGCGGTCCGGCGTCGCTGCTTGTGCCGCAAAGCGCAGTGCAGACGATCGAAGGCCGGTCCACGGTGTTCGTGCGCACCGATCATGGCTTCAAGGCGACCCCTGTCACGCTCGGAAGCCCGAACGGTGACAATGTGGTCGTGACCTCGGGGCTCAAGGGCGACGAACAGCTCGCCGGCCCCAACAGTTTCACTCTCAAGGCTGAGCTCGGGAAGGGCGAAGCGGAGCATGGGCATTGATCATGATCGACCGCATCGTCACATTTTCCGTCGAACGTCGCTGGTTCATCCTGCTCATGACGCTCATCGCCACGAGCATCGGAGGCTGGGCGCTTTCTCGCCTGCCGATCGACGCGGTTCCCGACATCACTAACAATCAGGTGCAGGTGAATATCACCGCGCCGGCCCTTTCACCCGAGCTGGTCGAGAAGCAAATCGCCTTTCCGATCGAAACCGCGCTCGCCGGTATTCCCGGCCTTGAATATACCCGGTCGCTCAGCCGCAACGGGTTCGCTCAGATTACGGCGGTCTTCACGGATTCGACCGATATCTACTTCGCCCGCCAGCAAGTGGCCGAGCGGCTGCGCGTCGCCGAGGAAAGCCTGCCTGATGGCGCGGTCCCGACCATGGGACCGATCGCGACGGGCCTGGGCGAAGTCTATATGTGGACCGTCCATTTCCAGCATCGCAAGGAAGACAAGCACAAGCCGGGCGAGCCCGGCATGCAACCCGATGGCAGCTACATCACGCCGGAGGGCGATCGTCTCGTCAGCGAGGCCGACCAGGCAACCTATCTGCGTACCACGCAGGATTGGATCGTCGCGCCGCTGCTGAAGAACACGCCCGGTCTTGCCGGCGTCGACTCGATCGGCGGCTATGTGAAGCAGTTTCAGGTGATCCCTGACGTCCAGCGGCTCGCCGCCCTGGGGCTAAACCTGAGCGATCTCGCCCGCGCGCTCGAAGAGAACAACGTCGGCGTCGGAGCCGGCGTGGTCGATCGTGGCGGCGAGGGCCTGGCCGTCCGTTCCGATGCGCGCATCCGCAATGTCGGCGAGTTGGCCGGCACCGTCATCGCGACCCGCGAAGGCACGCCGATCCGGCTCGATCAGGTAGCGCAGGTCCGTCTTGGCCAAGCCATCCGCTACGGCTCCGCGTCCGAGAACGGCAAGGAGGTCGTCGTCGGAACCGCCATCATGCGGATCGGCGAGAACAGCCGCACCGTGGCGTCTGCGGTCGCGGAGCGGCTTGATGGGATCAACGCCTCGCTGCCGACCGATGTCGTGATTCAACCGGTGCTCGATCGCACCGCGCTCGTCAATTCGACGATCAAGACGGTGGCAAAGAACCTCACCGAAGGCGCGCTGCTCGTCATTGTCGTCCTGTTCGTGCTGCTCGGCAATTTTCGGGCGGCGCTGATCGCGGCGCTGGTGATTCCAATCACCATGGCCATGACCAGCTTTGGTATGTTGCGCGGCGGCGTCTCGGCCAATTTGATGAGCCTCGGCGCGTTGGATTTCGGCCTGATCGTCGATGGCGCGGTCATCATCGTCGAGAACGCACTGCGACGCATCGCTGAGCGGCAACATCACTATGGCCGGACGCTCGCGCTCGACGAACGGCTGTCGGTCGTGGCTCACGCCGCCCGCGAAATGATCCGCCCATCCGTGTTCGGGCAGGCGATCATCATCCTTGTCTATGTGCCGCTGCTCACGCTCACCGGCGTTGAGGGCAAAACCTTCACGCCAATGGCGCTGACGGTCATCATCGCGCTCGTTTGCGCCTTCGTCCTCTCGCTGACGTTCGTGCCGGCCATGCTCGCGATCTGGCTGTCGAAGCCGGTCGAGGAGAACGAAGGCCGGATCATGTCCTGGCTCAAGCGCAAATATGAGCCAAGCCTTGACCGCGCAATGAAGCGCCCGACGCTCACCATGGGCGTCGGTGTCGGTGCGTTCCTTGCTGCCATTCTGACCTTCTCGTTCCTGGGTCAGGAGTTCCTGCCCCAACTCGATGAGGGCGACCTGACCGCTCAGGTGCTCCGTGTGCCCGGAACGTCAATCGATCAGAGCCAGGCGATGCAATCGCGGATCGAGCGCGAGATCGGGAAGCTGCCCGAAGTGAGGTTCGTTTTCTCCAAGACCGGCACGGCGGAACTCGCCGCCGACCCTATGCCCCCCAACATCTCCGACACGTTCATCATCATGAAGCCGCACGACGAATGGCCGGACCCGGGGCTCAGCAAGGCCGACCTGGTGGCAAAAGTCGAGAAGACGCTTGAAAGTCTGCCGGGCGGTGCGTTCGAGATCACCCAGCCCATCCAGATGCGCTTCAACGAGCTGATCGCGGGGGTACGCGGCGACATCGCGGTCAAGGTGTTCGGCGATGACACCGACGCGATGAACGCCACCGCCAATCAAATCGCGGCTGTCCTTCGCAAGACGGAAGGGGCCGCCGACGTTCGGGTGGAGCAGACCGAAGGCCTGCCGATGCTCGACATTCGCCCACGCCGCGACATCATGTCGCGGCTCGGCATCACCGCGCAAACCGTGCAGGACACAATCTCAGCCGCGATCGGCGGCCGGGACGCCGGCATGATCTTCGAGGGCGATCGGCGTTTTGCCATTACCATCCGCCTGTCGGATGCGGCGCGCGCCAATCTGCAAACCCTCGGCCAGGTGCCCGTGCCGCTGCCGAATGGCGGATTTGTGCCGCTGCAGAGCGTGGCGGACATCGGCGTGACCGATGGTCCCAACCAGATAAGTCGCGAAAACGGTAAGCGGCGCGTCGTAGTGCAGGCAAACGTGCGTGGGCGCGACGTGGCGGGCGTGGTTGCGGATGCACAGGCCGCTATCGCAAGCGAGGTGCGCTTGCCTGCCGGGCAATATCTCGATTGGGGCGGTCAGTTCGAGAATCTGCAATCTGCAACCGAGCGGCTGATGCTGGTGGTGCCGGGCTGTTTCGTGCTCATCCTATTGCTGCTCTACGGAGCGCTGGGGAGCGTGCGTGACGCCGCGATTGTGTTCACCGGCGTGCCGTTGGCGCTGGTGGGTGGCGTGCTCGCGCTCTTCCTGCGAGGCATGCCCTTCTCGATCTCGGCGGCGGTCGGGTTCATCGCGCTGTCCGGCATTGCGGTCCTGAACGGCCTCGTCATGGTGACGTCGATCCAGGAACTGATGGCCCGAGGGATGGACCGGGCCAAAGCAGCCTATGAAGGCGCGATGATGAGATTGCGCCCTGTGGTCATGACGGCGCTGGTCGCCTCGCTCGGCTTCGTACCGATGGCAATCGCGACCGGCTCTGGGGCGGAAGTGCAAAAGCCGCTGGCAACCGTCGTCATCGGGGGCCTCATCTCGGCAACGCTGCTGACGCTGTTCGTGCTTCCGACGCTCTACGCCCGCTATGGGCGCAGAGAGACGGATATCCCGGCACCCGACAAGCGCCCCAAGGATCGGAAGCCTAATTTTCCGGAGAATCCGCTTTGAGCTTCCGCTGCCGGTGCGATCTTGAATCGAGGGTGCTGCATCGAATGATGGGCTGATCTACTCGCCCATCGCCTCGGCCCGTGTTGCGGGTCGAGGCAAAGGCGTACCAACCATGAGCGCGAGAACATCAACGTATTGATTCGGGCGGAGCATTGAATTCGCTTCCGAACCTCAACCAATCTTCGCCATCAGCCGCCCCGCCGCCCCCCCCTCAGCAGCGAGGTTGCGGTTGTAGGCGAGCGGCATGCGCGGGCTTTTCCGCGCAGCGCATCCATGATCCCCGCCAGATCCTCCCCACTCGCGAACAGGTCCTGGTTCAAGCCCACCCGCGTCGAGTGCACGCTGATCCCCTTCAGCAGCCGCTCGAGATCGTCGGCCGTTAAGTCGGGCAACGCCCCACTGTCAAAAGCACGCCGAATGATTGCCCATTAGATCGGCCCGATCGCGCCTGGATGGAGCGAGCCCTCCCCCACGTCATATCCGACGCGTGCCGGCACCGCGGGCTTAGCCAGCGTCTTACGCAGATCCCAGGTTTCGCGCGCGGAAATGCTCTCGATCCGCCGTCCTTTGACCGCAGGCCGCGCCTTGTAGCGGCGCACCTGCACACGCCGAAACAGCGGCCCGCGTTCGATGCCCGCAGCCTCGCGCCGGCTTCATCGGCCAGCTTCGAAACGGTGCAGATATCCATCTGGCCTCTCCTTCGCGCTATCCCGCGCAGCAGGACAGCTGCTTCACGTCCTTGCGGAACGTCTGCGCGGCAAGTTTCAGCCCTTCGACCATCGTGAGATAAGGGAACAACTGATCGGCCAGTTGCTCAACGGTCATGCCGGCCCGGATCGCCAGCGCCGCCGTCTGAATGAACTCGCCAGCCTCCGGCGCCACCGCCTGCACGCCGATCAGCCGTCGGCTGCCTTCCTCGATGACGAGCTTGATGAAGCCGCGAGTGTCGAAATTGGCGAGCGCGCGCGGCACATTGTCGAGGCTGAGCATGCGGCTGTCGGTCTCGATGCCGTCATGGTGCGCGTCCGCCTCGGAATAGCCGACCGTGGCTACCTGCGGGTCGGTAAACACGACTGCCGGCATGGCGGCCAGCTCGAGCACAGCGTCTCCGCCCGTCATGTTGATCGCCGCGCGCGTGCCCGCCGCCGCTGCGACATAGACGAACTGCGGCTGGTCGGTGCAGTCGCCGGCGGCGTAGATGTTCGCCGTGCTGGTGCGCATCGCCTGGTCGATGGCGATAGCGTCTTGCTGATTTACTTCCACATTGGCGGCTTCGAGGTTCAGCCCGCGCGTAGCCCAGAATGTCTCCCACAACGGCGTCTCCCAAACGAACATTCCATGGACACTGTGGAGGACAACCATTTCGTCCCCTCGGGCATGTTGCGAAAGCTCGCCGCCTTGAGCGGCAGAACCAGCTCGACGTGGCGCTACAGGAAATCGGCAAGGTCGAGCGGACCCTGTTCATGCTGGACTGGCTTGAAAATCCCGACCTGCGCCGGCGTTGCCATGCCGGTCTCAACAACAGCGAACAACGACATGCTTTGACGCAGGCGATCTACACCTTCCGTCAGGGACGCATCATCGACCTCAGCCATGAGGCCCAGCAATATCGGGCTTCTGGCCTCAACCTGGTCATCGCCGCCATCGTCTATTGGAACACGATCTATATGGATACCGCCGTCCAGCATCTACTATCGGCCTCGGCCGCGGTGCCCGAGGATCTCCTTGCTCATACGTCCCCGGTAGGCTTGGAACATATTGCCTTTTCCGGCGATTTCCTCTGGGATAGAGCCGCCACTTCCGCTGGCCGCAAGGCCCTCAATCTGCCGCAAGATATCCGCGTCGCCTAAGCGTTCACCGATTGTTTGCCCGTAGCGTTGTCTGGTGTACCATCCACCCTTGCCCTCCATTAGCGTGCGACATCTCGCCGTAAGCGTTAGCCGTCGTCTGAATCGTGCGTATCGATAAATCCTTCGAACAGGCTGATGACGTTCGGGGAGGAGATAGCCTGGTCAAAGTCACTGGGATGTAGGAATTGGTCATGGAACCACGGAAACTGGTTGCCGTCGAAACTGTCGCGCAGCCAGGCCAATGTGAGCTGAACGCCCGGCGCTCCCTGTCGCTCGGGACTGGTGACGCAGAAAACCTCGCGCCGTAGGTAAACGCCAATGTCGAGCGGCCGCACCCTGCGGCTGACCGCACGCGCATATGTTGGAAGGATGCCGATCCCTCCGCCACTCGCGATGGCACGGAAATGCGCTGAACTGCTGTTCGTGCGTATCGCGATCACTTGGTCGGTTTCACTGGATCCGAGTATATATGGAAGAAGGTGCGAGGCGACCTGGTCGGCCTCCTGCCAGACCAGACGGTGGTTGGGCCACTCGTCGACCGAGTTGGGCGTACCCGCTTCTCGTAGATAGCGATCGGACGCGAAGGGCATGAGATGGAGGCAACCCAACCTCTCAACAAGCGTCCGCTCATTCTGCGGCTGCTCAAGCTGGATCGCGATGTCGCTTTCGCCGCTGGCGACGTCGCTACGGTGCATGTCGCAAATGAGGACGATATCCAGCTCGGGATGATTGCTCTGAAACTCGACGAGGCGTGGCATTAGCCAGTAGGTTCCAAGTCCCTCGGTGACCGCGATGCGCACGCGCTCGCGACGCGGTAAGGCCTCACCATCAGATTCGAGGCTGTGGCGCAGTCGTCGCATCTTGCGTGCGATCGATAGGAGGCGATGGCCCGTCGGCGTTAGCTTCAGCCCAAGGGGGTCGCGATCGGCGAGGCTTTCGCCGAGTTTGTCCTCGATCCGGCCAATGCGCCGTCTGATCGTGCCGATCGAATGGCGCGTTGCGGCAGCCCCGGCGCGCACGCTGCCGGCTTCGGCGACCTCGAGGAAGAGTTCCAAATCTCGCCAGTCGACGCGCTTCAGCTTCTCGGAAAAGGATTTCGAGACTTTTGACGCTAACCCCGGTTCAGTCTTGGCCATGGGGTGCGGGATCTTTCGCCCCGTTGCGGCCTTCTTCTTGCTCGGCCCGTTCAAACGCCTGCGCCTCCTTTGATTGAGCGCCGAATTGGCGGTTATGAGAATCGCATTCGACATGCCGGGCAACAAACAAATAGCACTATATTGGATATTCCCCATTTCTCGCTCAACTTTCAGCGCGTTGGCGCAGGACAAAAATAGACCCGCCCGGGTCCAAGTCGCGCTCGCGGCAAGGGCCGTCAACCGCTGTATCTGGACAACCCTTCAGAAACGAAGGGAATTTTCATGTACCAAGAGACTATCAAGCCCGCGCCTGTCAAAGGCTTTCAGCCTATGGCTTTTTCCGATCGGGTGATGCGCCTTTGTGCTGCGCGCGCGAGCGAGCTTTCGATCCGGCCAGCGAACCTTCAAGAGGCGATGGACGCGCTGGGGCATGCCCGCACGAAGCTTGGCGACCTTGTGTCCGATGAGATCGCTGCGCGGGCACTGGTGCACAATCCGGAAATCTTTCAGCTTGTCGGCAAGATAACCAAAGGCAAGCATCAAGCTTTTCTCGCCTTCCTGCCGCTCAACGCAGAAGGCGCGCGTGAGCTCGCCTCTAACAGGTTCAACGGCAAGCAACCGGACCTCTCGCTCGTCTGCAAACCCGGTGAGACGCCGACTGCCATCTACATCTGGCTGATTTACGCTCCTTCAGCGCTCGCTCCGACACTTCGTGCGCTTGCACCCTTGCTGGGCCGGTTGGCACCGGCCGGCTGCCCGCTCTTTACGCGTGCGGTCACGGGACATACCGCCCGACTTTTCCCGGCAATGGGGTTCGGCCGAGCCAAGGCGACCTATCCGGACGCTGCTGACGACCTACTCGTGCTTCCCGCCCGTTCGGGTCTCCCGCCGCTCGCGAAAGCCGCTGTCACTCCGCCTGATACGATTTCGATCCGCATTGCGCGCACGATGGAGGACATGATGAAGTGCTTCTCGGTGCGCGCCGCGACCTACATGGCTGAGCAGGAATGCCCGTTCAACGAAGAGTTCGACGGCAACGACTTTTGCGCCACCCATTTCATCGGGGAGATCGACGGGGAGCCGGCAGGCTGCCTTCGCGTTCGTTATTTCGCAGGCTTCGTGAAGCTCGAACGCTTGGCGGTACGACAGGAGTTCCGCGTCTCCCGTCTATCCTTCCGACTGGTTCGCGAAGCACTAAGCTACTGCCGGCGCAAGGGGTACGGCCGCGCCTATGGGCATTCGCGCAGCGACCTCACGCGGTTCTGGGGGCTTTTCGGCTTCCGGCCGATCCCGGGGCGGCCGAGCTTCGTTTTCTCCGACGTCGAATATGTCGAGCTCGAAGCGGCGCTACCTGAGGCGGACGACATCATTGCGATCGGCCAGGACCCTTATGTGCTGATTCGTCCGGAAGGGGATTGGAACCGCCCGGGCCCGCTCGACCTTTCGCGCGATCGTGCAGCCCCGACGCGTCAGACGCGCATCAGAGCACGGTTACGCGGACCAACCGGGTCCGTGCGGGCGCAAACGGCGGTAGCGGGAGAGGCCTGATGGAAGGCTTCGATCGGAAGAGCAGGGACCTCACCCCCCGAGAGACGCTGGATGATACGTTGCTTGGCGGTACGACGGCGCTTCAGGCGGTGTGGACTTGTAACGGTTTTGTGCCGGTCACCTGAGCGATTAGAGCTCGCAACAGGAGACCGACGAGATGATCAAGCATAGCGAAGAGTTCAAGCATGAGGCGGTGCGTATTGCGCTGACCAGCGGGTTGCCGCGCGACCGGGTTGCATCGGATTTGGGGATCGGCAAGTCGACGCTGGGCAAGTGGGTGTCACAGTATCGGCCATCTGATCTGATTTCAGCGCCGCAGGCAGACCTGGCGCGAGAGAATGAACGCCTTCGCCTTGAGAACCGGGTGCTCAGGGAGGAGAGGGAAGTGCTAAAAAAGGCCACGCAGTTCTTCGCGAGCCAAAGGCCGTGAAGTTCGCTTTTGTGCATAGTTGGCGGCACCGTTGGCCCGTTGAACTGCTCTGCCGTGTCATGCTTGTCAGTGAGCGCGGCTATCGTTCCTGGCGCTCGCGGCCGATCAGTCGCCGGGAGCGGACGGACATGAAGGTGCTGGCCCATATCCGGGAACAGTACCGCCTGAGCCTTGGCAGCTACGGTCGTCCGAGGATGACGATGGAGTTGAAGGAGGTCGGGCTCGATATTGGCGAGCGCCGGGTCGGGCGGCTGATGAAGATCAACGGAATCAAGCCAGTGCGCACACGCAGGCACAAGGTCACCACTGATAGCCAGCATCGCCTGGGTGTCGCGGCGAACTGGCTGGACGGCGATTTTGCCGCCGATGCCCCTGATCGGCCCCCACCGAGTGGTCCGGTTTGATTGTTAGTGCATTGTTGCTTCCGCCGCCATTGCTGACGGTAGGTGGAGCGAAGCGGAACCGGACGGCGGCAATGGCGGTGTCGCACTTTCCGGGGCCGGCGGCCGATAGCCGAGGCTGCTGTGCGGGCGAACGGTGTTGTAATGCCGCCGCCAGGCCTCGATCAGCACCTTGGCCTCGGCGAGGCTGTAGAAGATCTCGCCGTTGAGCAGTTCGTCGCGGAGCGACCCATTGAAGCTTTCGTTATAACCATTCTCCCACGGTGAACCGGGCGCGATATACAAGGTCTTCACGCCGATCTGGGCGAGCCATGTCTGCACGGCAGTGGCGATAAACTCGGCGCCATTGTCCGACCGGATATGAGCCGGTGGTCCCCGCGCGATGAACAGGTCAGCGAGAGCCGCCAGCACATCTTCATGCTTGAGCTGGCGTGCCACGATAAGCGCGAGGCACTCCCGGCTGGCCTCGTCGATAATGGTGAGGATCCGGAACTTGCGCCCGTCATGCGTACGGCCCTCGACGAAGTCGTAGGCCCAGACATGCCCTGGATATTCCGGCCTGAGCCGGATACACGAGCCGTCGTTCAGCCATAACCGGCCCCGCTTTGGCTGGCGCTGTGGCACCTTCAACCCCTCCTTGCGCCAAATCCGCTCAACGCGTTTGCGGTTCACCGTCCAGCCGGCATCGCGCAGCAATGCGGTCACCCGGCGATAGCCGTAGCGGCCGTATTGCTTGGCCAGTGCGATAATGTCCTCGGTGAGCCGCACCTCATCATCCGCCCCGCGCGGCACCTTGCGATGCGTCGACCGATGTTGCCCGAGCACCCGGCATATACGCCGCTCGGACACTGGCAACTCCCGCCGCAACTGATCGATACAGCGTCGCCGCCGCGCGGGGCTCAGAAGTTTCCCCGAGCGGCCTCCTGAAGGATCAGCTTGTCCAGCGTCAGGTCCGAGATCGCCCGGCGAAGCCGCAGATTCTCCTTCTCCAGATCCTTCATCCGCCGCGCCTGGTCGGTCTTCAGACCGCCATATTCCTTGCGCCAGCGGTAGTAGGTTTGCTCGGTGACCGCGATGCGCCGGCAGGCTTCGGCCGTCGTTCCACCCTGCGCCAGCACGATCTCAACTTCACGCAGCTTGCCGATGATCTCTTCCGGCTTGTGCTTCTTGCTCGGCATTCGTCGTCCCTTTCGTGATCCAGACTATCATAGTCGATGGACCACTCAGACGGAGGCAGATCACCTTCTCGCCCAAGGGCAAGGGCGACAGCAACGAGCGCGTGCTCAAGTCGGTCTACCGCGCTGCAGGCTGGGACTTACTCGACGACCGCTACCTGCAGGTGATGGGGCTGCTCTGCGCGATGCCGATGACGATGGCCAACGGTCTGTCGAAAGACCTTGAGCGTATGAAGCGGATGCGGACGCTGCTCACCACGACGGCGGCCAATCTGGCGCCGATTCAGGGTGAGTATCTGGGCGGCCATGTGCCCCACTTGCTGTTGATCGGCCGGCGCGGCCAACCCTTCTTCTGGAGTCCGTTCGAGAATGCCGCCGGCAACCACAATGTCGCGGTTTTCGGCAAGTCGGGTTCTGGGAAGTCGGTCGCACTCCAGGAGCTGTGCGGTTCGCTCTGCGGCGCCGGTGCGAAGGTGGTGGTGATCGACGACGGCCGCTCGTTCGAGCACTCGGCAAAATTGCAGGGCGGGGCCTTCGTCGAATTCACGATGAGCTCGGGCTTCTGCCTCAACCCCTTCTCGATGATCGACGAGCTCCAAGCGGCTGAGGACGAAGATTACCTCCTCGATTGCATGGCGATGCTCAAGGCGATCATCAATCAGATGTCGCGGCACATCAACGTGCTCGATGACACCGAGCGGGGCCTGATCGACGGCGCGGTCAACCAGGTTTGGGAGGAGCATGGCAGCAAGGGTTCGATCGATGGGGTGATCGCGGCTCTGGAGGCGACCGGCAACCCGCTGGCATCCAATCTCGGCATCGCCATGCGGCCCTTCTCGTCGGGGGGCACCTACGGTCGGTTCTTTCAAGGCGAGGTGTCGTTCGAGCTGCAAGCCCAGCTCACCGTCTTCGAGCTGTCCGACCTCTCGGCGCGCGAGGAACTGCGCAGCGTCGTGCTGACCGCGATCATGTTCATGTCGCAGCAGATGATGCGCAAGCTCGATCGCTCGATCCCCAAGGCGCTTCTGCTCGACGAAGCGTGGCAGATGCTCCGGGGCGGTGCGATGGCCGACTTCATCGAGACCTATGCTCGCACCTGCCGGAAATACGGCGCGTCGCTGGTCACCGCGACCCAGTCGCTCAACGACTATTACAAATCGGCCGGTTCGATCGCCGCGCTCGAGAACTCGGACTGGTTCGTCATCCTGCAGCAAAAACCGGAGACGATCGCGGACTTCAAGAAGCACGACCGCTTCGAGATGGATGATTACACCGACGCCCTTCTGCGATCGCTGAAGCGCAATGGCTTCGAATATTCCGACATCATGATCAAAGGGCCCGACACACTCGCGGTCGGCCGCCTCGTGCTCGATCCCTATTCAGCCACGCTCTTTTCCTCGAGCCCGAGGACGTTCGCTGCGATCGACGCGCTGATCGCGGAAGGCATGAGCATGGACGAGGCGATCGAGCGGATCGCCTTTCCCGACAATCCCGAAAAATGGGTGAGCAATCTCGTCGATGCGGACGAGATCGCGATCGCTGCGGAGTAGGATCATGGCGACGAACGCTGACGATGTGACGATCGCGAGGGCGCGGAAGGGCAGGCTGGCGGCGGCCGAATGGCAGTCCGTCCTCTACTTCACGCTTCATGGGTTTGGATTTCTGGGTAGCACGCTGCTGATCACCTGGGGGCTGTTTTTCCTGTTCTTCCTCGCGATCGGCGGCTTTTCCTTCGACGGCTTCATCCACCAGCTCAACAATTTCACCACGCGCTATGTCGCCGCCGATCAGGCCCGGACCGGCGCATTTCTCAACATTTTCGCGATTGCGCACATGGTCCTCTCGGCGGCGGTCATCACCTTCCGCCGGGATCGCATCCTGCCCGACCGCATGCAGGAAGGGGGCCGCGACCATGGCTGAGCAACCCGAACTCGACCTCCCACCCGCACCCACTCCCGCGCCTCAGACCGCGCGCGGAGCGCGCAGGATCGGCTTCGGGGGCTTCACCCGGCAGCAGATCATCATCGGCCTGATCGTGTTGGCGCTGTTCATCTGGGGCATGTGGGTCACGCGCGCGCTCACGGCGCCGAAGCAAGATCACATCGTCTCGGCCAGGCTGTCAGCGCTGGTGGGCGATTATGTCGAGGCTCAGCGCTTCTCGGGCTTGCCGCCCGAGCGGGTCCAGGCCGAGATGCGGGACTTCATGTCCTCGCTCGACAAGGAGCTGCAGCGCCGGAGCGAGGGCGGGCAAGTGGTGCTGGTCGGCGAGGCGGTCCTCACCAAGAACGTGCCGGACATCACGGAGAGCCTGAAAAAGGCGGTGTTCGCGTCCGGTGTTCCAGAGCCCAAGCGCGTATCTGTTGAGCAACTGCAGCGCATGCAAGAGTTGTCGGCCGCACAGGCTGCGCTCGCGGCCTCTCGGCAACCGCCATTGGCAATGCCGGGTCAGATCGACCCGATGGCCGGCGCGCAGGCGCTCTCGCCGCAAGACCCATCCGCCGCTGTGCGGCTACCACAGCCGATGCCGCAGACCGTGCAGGGTCAGAGTCCAGGACCTTCCGTCTCAACCTTCGGAGGCCCCGATGGCAACGGCGGCCAATGAGCATCCCATCACTTGCTGGCGGCCACGCAAGCGGCTCTGGGCGCTGCTCGGGGTCGCCATCGTTGGAACGGGCGCAGTGAGCGCGATCAGCGCGTGGCGCGATAGTCACGTCTTTCTCATCAACGCGAGCGATTCCCTCCCAAACTGGGCTTTCCTCATACGCCGGCACCAAGTGCCGGCCCGCGGCGACTATGTGTTCTTCGATCCGCCGCAGAGCGCGCTTCTGCGCCGCCATTTCGGGGCAAAGCCGCAGATGTTCGGCAAGATCGTCTACGGCATGCCCGGTGATGTCGTCGAGCACCGCGGGATGGTCGTGACGATCAATGGCAAGCCTGTCGGGCGGATTAAGCCGCTCACGCGGCTCGGCGAGCCGCTGACGCCGGGCGTGAAGGGCGCGATCCCATCCGGCTGCTATTATGCCGGATCTCCCCATCGCGACGGATTTGACAGTCGTTACGCCGAGATCGGGTTCGTCTGTGGCCGCCAGGTTATCGGTGTCGGGGAGCCTGTGCTGTGAAGCGGCTGCTTGCCGCTGGCGGAGTGGCCGCGCTCCTCGGTATCGTCGCCTTTATCATGAGCCCTGCGCGCATCGAGGCGCGTGACTATGGACAGACGGGCCAGGCCTTTCCGGTCATCGAGCCGGATCTGCTTTCGACGATCGAAGCGCGGCTAAAGCGCGCCGAAGCGACCGGCGAGCTCGCGCGCACCAATGAGATGTTCGCCAAGCGCGTCGAAGCGAAAGTTCGGCGACCAACCCCTGTAGCTGGGCTCTCGCCAGCAACCGAAACCAGGGACTGGACTTATGATCCGACAGTCCAGCTCGAGCACGATATTCGTGACCAGAAGGGCAACCTCATCGGCCGCGCTGGACAACGGATCAATCCGCTCGACTTCGTGGCAATCAAGCAGGCACTCGTGTTCGTCGATGGCGACGATGCGGACCAGATTGCCTGGGCCACGAGCCGGTACACCGATCTCAATGCCAAGATCATTCTCGTCAGCGGGTCGCCAATCGAGGAGATGACGAACCGGAAGCGCCGGTTCTACTTCGATCAGGAGGGCAAGCTCACCTCCCGTTTCGGCATAGAGCACACGCCCGCTGTCGTGCAGCAGAACGGCCGCGTGATGCGCGTCTCCGAGCAGGTGCTGAAGAAGGGGAGGGCCGGCTGATGCCGCTTTGGCTCGATCTGCTTTGCACGCCGATGGCTGCGCCGGAGACCCCAGAGCTTCGCCGCATGCGGTTCACCTGGCAGGCGCTATGCGTCACCTGCGCCCTCGTCGTCGGCCTCTTCTCGTCTCTGCGCCACGCGGTCGGCCGCGCGGCGCCAATTGGCGCAGCCCTCATCCTGCTCGCGACCGCCGCTTACACATGCCTTTACCTGTTCCGAAAGCAGCGCGCCGACCGAGCTTTCCTCGATGACCTCGGAGGCGTCGAATGACCCGGTGGCTTCGCCGCATCGTCGGCCTCTTCGGATTCTTGCTCGCCATGGTCGCGCTGTCGTCGCCGGCAACTGCGGCCGGCCCGACCTGCAATGGGAAGTTTGTCAATCCGATCACCGATGTCTGCTGGTCCTGCCTCTTTCCGCTATCTGTCGGCGCGCTGAAGATCTGGCCAAGCAGCCGCCCCGACCCCAGCAATCCCGCATCGCCGATCTGCGCCTGCGCCGACCCGCTCCCGCGCATCGGCATATCGGTCGGCTTCTGGGAGCCGGCGCGCCTTGCGGACGTGACGATGAAGCCGTGGTGCTTTCCCAATCTCGGCGGCATCCGGATCGCGCCGGGGTTCGACATCGGGCAGGGCTATCTGACCGGACCATCCATGGTGGGCGGACGGTCCCAGAGCACGGCCAAATGGCATGTCCATTGGTACGTTTATCCGCTGCTCTACTGGATGGAGATCCTGACCGACTTCGCCTGTTTCGAACAGGCGTCGTTCGACATCGCCTATATGACCGAGGTCGATCCGCTTTGGCAGGATGATTCGCTGGCAGCGCTCATCAATCCCGAGGCCATCGTCTTCGCCAACCCAATCGCCCAGGCCGCCTGCGCTGGCGACTGTATCGCCGGCACCGTCCATCTGCCGCTCGATCCGCTATTCTGGTGCGCCGGCTGCCAGGGCTCGATGTATCCGCTCAACGGCAACATCCCTTCCTCGATCGGTCACGTCCAATCCTCACGGCTCGCGCTTTCGCGGTTCGCTTTCAAGATGCACCGTGAAGCGCTTGCCTGGGGGACGATGGGCTCGGCCGGGCTCTGCAAGAAGTACCTCATGCCGATCATGCGGAAGCAGCAGTACCGCTTCCAAATGGTCAATCCGATCCCGACCGTGAGCGGGCGTTTCGCCTGTTCCGCGATCGGCGCCTCCACCATGCCGCCCGACGCGGGTCGTGCCTATCCCGCCGGTGGCGAGGACATGGGCTACCTCGTCTGGCGCAAGCGCAATTGCTGCGTGCTCTAGGGGTCTGACGATGCGCTATCTCACCATCGGCATCCTCGCAGCCCTGGGCACCGCCGGTGTGTCCGCGCTGCTCGCCCAGACCGTCGATGGTGTCGACGTCCAGGCGGTCAAGAAGCGCTCGGCCGACCTCGCCGCAGAGGCGCAAGCGTTCGTCGACCAGGTCAAGGACAGGGGCGACCAGTTCAGGGAAGAGGCCGCTCAAGTCCGCGACGGCGGCACCGAAAATATGCGCAAGGTTGCGACGATCTGGCTTCCGAAGGGTCCGGCCGGGCCGGTCGATTTCGATGAAATCGTCAAGGGCGCTGCCCAGAATGCGAGCGCGAAGGGCGGAGAGGCGCCGCAATTCATCGTATTCGCCAGCCTGTCGATGCCGGACGCGACATTGAAGCAGCTCGTGCGCGATACATCGAGCGCCGGCGGCGTGGTTGTGTTCAGGGGCTTTCCGAACAATTCGGCAAAGGAGTTCGTCGCACGGCTCGGCAAGGTCGTCGACAAGGGGCAGTTCGCCAGCATCGGCATCGATCCCCGACTTTTTCGTGCGTTCGATGTGCAGGCCGTTCCGACCTACATCACGGTCTCGTCGGACTTCGATCTGTGCGCCGGCTTCTCCTGTCAGACCAAGGTGCCGCCCTATGATCGCATGATCGGTAACGTGACGGTCGCATATGCGCTCTCGACCTTTGCGGACGGCAGCGGCCCGGGCGCTCGCGTAGCGGCGGTGGCGCTCTCCAACCTGAAGCGCGACCGGCAATGATCGCCCGCCTCCTCCTGGGCGGACTGTGCGCCCTGCTGCTCATGACCGAGCCCGTCGGCGCGCAAGACATGACCGTCGACCAGGCCCGCGCCGAGGGCAGGGCGATGGCGCAAGAGAAGCGGAACGATTCCTCGCTGGTTCCGTCCAGCGACGCGCAGGCTGCGGCCGTTCCGGGATATACAGGCACCAGCCAGCCACAGACGACCTATTATAACGATCCGGACAAACTCGTCGCGGATGCCCAGGCGCAGAAGTCTTCAGACCAAAGCTACCGGGTCACAACAGACGCCGATCGCACCCGCCCGACCTTCAGCAACGCCGAGATCCTGGCAACGACGAACCGCGCAACGACCGTCGAAAACGACCCGTCGGCCTATCTCGCGGGCGAGGCGTACAACAGCACCAGCGGAAGCTGCACGCCCCTTCCGCCGGGTTCGGGAACGAACGGATATTATGAAGCCACATGCAACCAAGGAACCAAGATCGAGCAGGAGCCGCGATCATGCTCGATCACCATGGTGCCCGAGACCACGACAGTCGACGCGTACAAGTTTTTCGTCGTGCCAAACGGAGCGTACGGCACGCCCTTTGCTCGATATGACGCGATGGCGCCGCATCTGGCTGCAGGTGTCTGCCGACCAACCGGCGTCGCGATGCAGGCTTGTCAGGCCCACAGGATTTATGGCGTTTCGACCAACAAGTTCTGCGACGACTATTACGCGACCGAATATGTCTGCTCTGAGAATCTGACCGATCTCTCCCTCCTTCCAAGCCCGATCACGGGTCAAGGCTGGCACGCCAAGACGACCGAAACGCAGGTGACGACCAAAAGGGTTGATGGTTGCGGAGCCATGGCCGGCGATACGATGTGCACGGCTGATCCGGCCGGGGAAGTCTGCACAGAAGGCCCCGAGACCCGGATCATCGATGGCGTACCTGTCACGCAATCGTGCTGGGCGTGGAAACGCAACTTCACCTGCAACGTCATGTCGGCGGGCAACGATTGCGGGGATTTGGAGGGCAATCGGTCCTGCACCTTCCTCCGTGAAGATTGCCTGGATGACCCGCAGAGCGGGCCCTGCAAGGTCGCGGAGGAAGTCTACCGCTGCCCGACCCCATCGAGCCCCATCGGGGGCGACAAGCAATATATTTGCGGGGATGATGTCTACTGCGTCAACGGCGATTGCGAGCCGATCGTCCGCGAGGCGTCGACCGAATTCAGGGACGCGCTCGTCGGACTTCATGCGCTCGATCAAGCCGGCAAAGAATTCAACGAGGCCGACTTCAAGGTTTTCACGGGCAAACGCGAAACGTGCCACAAGCCTGTGTTCGGCCTGATCAACTGCTGCGCGGGCAAGGTGTCGGGCCTCGTGCCGCTGGGTGCTGGTGCTGCTGCGCTCGCGGGCGGGCCGGCGGCGATCGCCGCCTTCGCCACGCCGTTTCTCGTCCTGTTTGCTTGCAGTCAGGACGAGATGAAACTCGATATCAAGGACCGGATGGGCCTTTGCCACAACCTCGGCAGCTATTGCTCGTCGAGCTTTCTCGGAATCTGCTCGACCAAACGCACCGCCTATTGCTGCTTCGAGAGCAAGCTTTCGCGCGTCCTGCAAGAGCAGGGGCGCCCACAGCTCGGCAAGCCATGGGGCAGCGCGAAAAAGGAGCAGTGTCAGGGCTTCACGGTCGACGAGTTCGCGAGGCTCGATCTGTCGGTGATGGATTTCACCGACGTTTACTCGGACTTCATGGACGCAGCGAAGCTGCCCGATGAGGTCCAGACAATGTCCGACATTCAGGACAAGATTCAGGCCTATTATGACATTCACGGCAAATGACCCCTCCGTCTCGACTGCGGACCTCACCTACGAGTGGGACATGACGGTGCTCGAGCTCGCGATCTTCCTCGCCGTTTATCGTGCGGAACGGCCGCTGCGGTTCGCAGACGTGGTCGAGACCATCACTGCCGGGTTCGAATGCGCCGTCCCAAGAAAGGTCCTGAGCAGGGCCATATTAAAGATGGGGGCCAGGGGCTGGCTCATCGCGGATGGCGACAAGTTGTTGCCAGCCGAAGCAGGACGGCGGGCTGCGTGCCTCCTCGTCAGGGGCATCATTCAGCTGCTCGATCAAGGAACGCGGCTGATCGACGTCGCGCTGATGCTGGCCATGCTGAAACTCACCAGAGAGGAGTTGGAACATGGCAATCTCGATAATTGAGCTGCCGGCGCTGATCGCGTTGCTGGCAGCTTCACCGCATGCGGCGCCAGTAAAAGCCCACGGCTGCAGAGCTGCTACCGCCCCAAGCGACTTCGACTGCTGCATCCACCTCGCAGCCTGGGACGGCCAAACTGCCCACCCGCAACATCCTTCCTCCTCCGCGCAATCTGCTCCATTCGACGAAGGGACGTCCAGCGATGAAAAGGCTCGCTAGGCTTTCGATGCTGCTGCTGGCCGGGTCGCCGATCGGCGCGGCGGTGCCGCTCAGGGCGCAAGAGACTGCGGGCGCCCGCGAGGCGATCGAGCAGGACGTGCCCGACGAATTCTATTGTGGGGAGCGCAAGCTCGGCCAGTGGTTCTACTGCGTGAGGCCCAAGCCGGCCGACGCCCCGTCCAGCACGACGCCCGAACCGCAGACGAGCGCGGCCGACCGGATCGCATCGATCACCAAGCAGCTCGATGAACTCAAGGCGCGCGCGATCCTCGAGCCGACCGAGGCCAACGTCATTGCCTATGTTCGTTTCCAGCGTGAGCAGCTCGACCGCGCATCAACATTCTCGGACACCTGGCAGCGGGCACTCTGGCAGAACCCCGATCTCGACTACACGCTGCAGCGGCCGGTCTCGACGCTCGGCAAACGCCTCTGGCTCGACAACCGCAAGGCGGACCGGGATGCGGTCCTGACCAACCTCGGCCATCGGTATGGCTTGTTCTATTTCTACGCGCAGAGCTGCGGCGCCTGCGAGGTGTTCGCGCCGATCCTGCGCTCGGTCACCGACAGCCACAGGATGACGGTGATGGCCGTCTCAATGGACGGCGGCCCGAACAGGGAATTCCCCAACTATGTGGTCGATTCCGGCCAACGAGCCCGGATGGGCGTGCCCGGCAACGAGACGCCAGCGCTTGTGCTGTTCGACACCCAGACGAAGCGGACGATCCCGGTCGGATACGGCGTGCTCAGCGCCGACGAGATCATGGATCGCATCTTCATGCTGACCAACACCAAGGTGGGGAGCGACTATTGATGGAGCAGACACCAGAGCAGGGCCGGCGGCGCCCGTTCGGCAGAAGAGTAGCGGCGTGCCTGGCGATGGTTGCCGCGTCGCATTTCGCTTTCATCGGCGTGGCCCGTGCGGACGTCGCCTCGCAGATGAACGGCTTCTTCAACGACGCCGGCGGTGCCGCCAATGTCACCGGACCAACGGCTTTCCAGGGGCAATCGGCCGGCTATTATTCGCTCGGCAACGTCTGGACGCGCTTTCCCCAGAAGAGCGTATCGCCGTTCAATCTGCAGCTGCCGAGCGCACGCGCCGGCTGCGGCGGCATCGATCTCTTCAGCGGCAGTTTCTCCTTCATCAACGCCTCCGAAATCGTCGCGATGCTGAAGGCGACCGCGAACAATGCGCTCGGTTTTGCCTTCAAGCTCGCCATCGATTCCGTGTCGCCGGAAATCGGAAAAGTGATGGATGAGTTCAGCCAGAAGGCCCAGCTCCTCAATCAGATGAACATCTCGAGCTGCGAAACCGCGCAGGCGCTGGTCGGCGGCATCTGGCCGCAGATGGACTCCACCCGCTCGACGATCTGCGAAGCGGTCGGCAACAGCCAGGGCGTTTTTTCGGATTGGGCCGCGTCCCGCCAGGGCTGCAACAATGGCAACAAACGGGACGCCACGATCGCCGGCAACACCGACGCCAACATGAAGGATCAGCTGGTTGGCGAGCCTCACAACTACACCTGGGAAGCGTTAAAGAAGTCGGCCAAGTTCGGCGCTTTCGACCAGTCTTTCTCCGAATACATCATGACGCTGGTCGGCACGGTCGTCACCCAGCCTTCCACCGACCCATCCGTTGGTGGCAAGGTTGTGATGTTCGGTCCGGCGGAGGAAGCCGTTGTCACGGCGCTGCTCGATGGCACAGCCAACGCACCGGCGGTCAAGATGCTCAAATGCAATGACACCGATTGCTATGATGTCGGTGAGCAGACCCTGACTGTGCCGGCATCGTCCGCGCTCCGGCCGCGGATCGCCGGCATGATCAAATCGATGAGCAGCAAGATCCGCACGGATACCGCGCTCGATGCGGCCGAAAAGCAGCTTCTGAACATCGCGACTGTCCCGATCTACAAGATCCTCGCGGTCCAGGCTTACGCGCACTACGCGCTGACCGACGGCGAGATCGAGACCCTTTCCGAGATCGTGGCCGTCGATCTGCTGGCTGCTATGCTGGACAACATGCTCGACCGCGTTGAGCAGGCTCAGACGCATTATCAGACGTTTGACCAGGCCACCGCCAATCAGTGGAAGCAGCAGATTGCTGCGACGCGCCAGAAGTTCGCCCAGCGGGATGTAAAGCTCTCGAACAAGCTGCAGGTCACCATGCAGATCATCGATCGCAGCATCATGCTCGAGTCCACCCTCCAGAACTCGATGACGCCGGGGATGTCGTCCGCGCTCAATTTCTCGCGCGGGCTCAATGCGCAAGGGCTGAACTAGGCCAGGGGAGCTGCGGCGATGGTGGAGGTCTTCACGGTTGGGGGTGGCGAGTACCTCGTCAATACCTTCAACGCCGTCGCTGCCTGGTCGGGGGGCGGAGGATATCGATCCCTGCTCCGCGTCGTGATGGTGATGGGCCTGATCTACTCGCTGCTTGTCGTCGCGTTCACGCTCAACTTTCGAGTCTGGCTGAACTGGTTCCTGCAATCGACGCTGATCTACCTTTGCCTGATGGTGCCGACGATCGACGTGAAGGTGACCGACCGGATCAATCCGTCGCTGGCACCGGCGACGGTCGCGAACGTGCCGCTCGGTCTCGGGGTGCTCGCGAGTTTCACCACCCAGATTGGCGATTGGCTGACCCGAACCGCCGAGACTGTCTTCGTCATGCCGGGCGAGCTCAATTACTCGAGCAATGGCATGATCTACGGTGCTCGCCTGTACGATGCGACCCGCAACTTCGTCATTCGCGATGCTGAGTTCTCGACGAACCTGGAAGAGCACTTCAAAAAATGCCTGTTCGGCGATGTGATGCTTTACCGCAAATCGCTCACCGTCCTTGCTCAGTCGAAAGACCTGTGGGCGGACATTGGGCCAGGATCGGAAGCTCGCTCGCAGGAGTGGCTTGAGCGGCAGGGCGACGGTACAGTGAACAGCGCGATCGTCACCTGCCGGCAGGCCTACGATATGCTCAACGCCCAATGGGCGCCGATGATTGAGGCAAACACGCCGCTTTGGGGCAAGGAACTCTATCCCAAGCTGAGCAACACGCTCGCGGCCGACAAGCTCAAGCACGATCTGCCGATCGCGAATGCTGCCTTCACTGGATCGGCCAGCAACTATTCTGACTCCATGCGACAGAACACGGCGATCAACGCTTTCATGCAAGCACGAAACAGCATGGCGGGCGGGTCTGGCGCGGCGACGATCGATACCTTCGCGCAGACGCGCGCGGACATACAGGCGCGCAACACCTACAATTCGATCGCTCAGCAGGCGATGGCCTGGGTGCCGATCCTGAACATCGTGCTGACGGTTGTCTTCTTTGCGATGTTCCCGGTGATCTTCCCGTTGTTCCTCATGCCCCAAACGGGGCTGACGACGTTGAAGGGCTACGCGATGGGGTTCTTCTACCTCGCCGCATGGGGACCGCTGTACGTCATTCTCCATATGATCTGCATGACGAGGGCGGAGGCGGCCGCGGCCGGTGTTGCCGGTGGCGGCGTGACGCTCGGCACCTATGCCGGCATCGGTGCGGTGAACGGCGAGACAGCGACGATCGCCGGGTTCATGCTGATGAGTATACCATTCCTCGCTGCCGGCTTGGCGAGGGGAGCTATGTCGATTGCAGGGCAGGCGACGTCGATGCTCGCGCCCGCGCAAAATGCCGCTGAGGCGGCCGCACTCGAACAGACGACGGGCAATTATTCCTATGGGAATGTGAGCTGGGCGAATTCCACGTCGAACATGCGTCAGAGCGATCAATGGACGACGGCGCCGAGCTACATGGGCGGCGCGACCAGCGTCGGCTGGCGCCAGGATAACGGTGCCGTCGTATCTGGCTTCGGCAATGGCCAGGAGGTGTTCGACACCAGCGGCGCGATCTCGCGGCTAGGGTTCACGCCGACGATGAACTCCGGAACGGTGGCGGAGTGGCGGGAGATGGCGAGCGAAGCGCATCGCCAGGCGCAGGCGTTCGAGAATGCCGCACAGGAGATCCTGACCAGCACGCATACCAACCGCAGCGCCTTTGGAACCTCGACAGAACGCTCTTCGGGCTTCGAATCTGGTGCAGGTAGTTCCGCAAATACCAACGTCGAGAAGTTTGACCGGTCGACCGGCTCAAGCTCGCAGGGGATGGAAGAGCGCACATCGAGCGGCCAGAGCCAGCGGATCTCTGAAGGTCACGATCGGCAAGCTGGGACGACAGATCAAATCGCCGGTTCGCTTGGAGGGGCGCTTGGTGGTGCCGGGCGCGGAGCTACTGGCGGGAAGGGCCGATTGGGCAGCCTGCTGCCAAACGTCAGTGGCACGGTCAGTGTCAACAAGACCGGTACTCAAACGGACAATCTGCGGTACGGGACGGATTCGAGCAAATCTACTGACTCTTCTAGCTCCTCGTCGAGCGGCGTCCGCGATGAACACTCGAGCGGTACCGGAGCATCCACCTCCGACGGCACTTACGAACGGTCGGGCGTGTTCAGCCGGTCTTCCGCAACGTCCTCTTCCTCGCAAAGCACCGAGGATGCCCTTGCTCGGGCACGCTCCTACACGGAAGCGGCACGCAAAATGGAGGAGCTGTCCGAGTCACTCTCGCGCGACGCCAGCTTCGCTGAAACGCACGGGATGCAACTCAGCGAGAATCTGAGCCAGGACCTTGCGCAGTGGTACCGGCAGCAACAGCTGCTGCACCCGAATCTGGACGCGCCAGAACTATGGGCGACGAACCTGACCGATCAGCAACGTGCTGTCAGGTCGCAGATGATCCAGCAATGGTCTCAGGAAAAACGCGACGCACTTTGGAATGAAATCCAGGGCAGCATCTCCGAGCCAAATTTGGTCGACGTGCGCCGCACGGATGTAGGAGGGCCTGGGGATGTCCGAGCGTCTTATCGCCCGCACGGGGTTGATCGGCTTGGCAGCGGCAGCCCGGGCGGCGATCCAAATGCCGCCGCAAGAATCATCGACGAGGGTCGGGCCAGGCTGAACGACGACAGAGCTACGGCAGAGGCCGCCCGATCCAATCGAGCTGGCGCAACCGTCGATTTGCAGTCGGAAGTAAATCGGGATCAGAACCGCGGATTTTTCACCGATCCTGATCTTAGGAAATGAATGAGAAAATCACCAGGCCACGAACAGATAGACGCCAGTTCCTACTAGCAACACCAACGAGATGAGGCCTCCGATTGCTCTGCCAGGTGTGAGCGGTCTATCATCACTTTTATCAGCGACCTGAGGGTTCATCAGCTGATACTCTGCTGTGAAGTGCTCTTCGATGTAGATCGGACCGCCTGGGAGGTCCTTCGTCGCGAGGTAGGTTCTCAGGTCGTACATATCGAAAGCTCCGGACAGCCGATTTAATACAGCGTTCGAAGTTTGTTCGCAACGGGTTGGATAAGATATAGCGAGATTATCGAGTTTACAGAAAAATCATAAACTGCCATAACCTCGCTATGGATGCCCGACGGAACCCTTTTGCGCCCGGTGCAGGGACTCGCCCTCCAGAGCTTGCCGGACGTGATGCGCTGCTTGAACGCAATGCGGTTGCTCTCGACCGAATTCGTGCGGGGCGGGCAGCGCGGCCCAGCGTCCTTTACGGCTTGCGCGGCGTCGGTAAGACTGTTTTGCTGACGGCGATGCGAGACGCCGCTGAGGGAGAGGGCATAGCGATCGTCGCGATCGAGGCGCCCGAGAACCGTTCACTTCCCGGCATTCTGGCGCCCGCGCTCAGGGCCGCGCTGCTGAGGCTTGATCGCATGAAACAGGCTTCGGAAGGCGTAAAGCGCGCGCTTCGTGCGTTGGCCGGATTTGCGAAGCTCAAAGTCAAATATGACGATCTCGAAGTCGGGCTCGATTTCGATGTCGAGCCAGGGCTCGCCGACAGCGGTGACCTCGAAGCCGATCTCGCCGACCTGATCGTCGCGATCGGCGAAGCGGCGAGAGAAAAAGGGTCGGCCGTCGTCCTGGTCATCGATGAGCTACAATATGTTCCGGAGGAACAGTTGGCGGCCTTGATCAGCGCCCTTCACCGGGCCAGCCAAAGGCAGCTCCCTGTCACCATGATAGCTGCAGGGCTGCCACAGCTTCTAGGCCAAATGGGCCGGGCTAAATCCTACGCGGAGCGACTCTTCGAATTCGTTTCGGTCGGTCCGCTCGACGATGCCGCAGCTCGCGACGCAATTCGTCTTCCGATAGAGCGGGAAGGCGAAGCCATCGACGATGCGGCGCTGGAGGCGATCCGCGAGCAAGCGATGGGTTATCCGTATTTCCTTCAGGAATGGGGAAAGCATAGTTGGGATGCTGCTGATGCTTCACCGATCTCCCAGGAGGATGTTGCAGCAGCAACGCGCAGCGCACTCGCTGAACTGGACGCCAGTTTCTTTCGCGTGCGGTTCGATCGTCTGACCCCAGCGGAAAAACGCTATCTGCGCGCGATGGCAGCTCTGGGCGCTGGTCCACACAGGTCCGGAGATGTCGCCGAAGGCTTGGGAGTGAAGGTCTCGAGTGTAGCGCCTACACGAAACAGCCTGATTGCTAAGGGCATGCTCTATAGTCCTGCCCACGGAGATACGGCGTTCACGGTTCCGTTGTTCGATGCGTTCATGCGCAGGGTGATGCCGCTAGGATAAGTGTCGAGACACCCGGTGCATTGGTTTATACGGCACCGATATATCGTTGGCATGTTAGCACAGGAAATTCCGAGGGATTGAGCAACCTTGAAATTTATGCTATAGATATGCCATGAAGGTATCTAGAACCGATAAATTGAGGTCATTGCTCGATGCATGGGAGCCACACACGGTGGCGACCAGCCCGCATCTGAAGGCGCTCGGTCTGACGGCGCAAGACCTGCAGAACTACACCGCCTCGCAGTGGCTGGTCTCCCTTGGCCGCGGCGTATTCAAGCGCCCGATGGAAACCGTAACCTGGCAGGGAGCGTTCTACAGCGTTCAGTCGCAGTTGAAACTGCCGGTCCATGTCGGTGCCCTGACGGCGCTCGAAATGACAGGGAACAGCCAATATGTGCGCTTCGGAGAAAGCCGGGCCTATCTCTTTTCGCCGCTGCACGTGGTTCTGCCGGCGTGGTTTCACACGCATTGGGGGGAGATGGTCCGGCATATGCAAAGCAAGCTTCTCCCGAGCGATCTAGGCCTCACCGAGCAGCGAACCTCGGAAGGCTATCCATTGACGACCGCTACGCCTGAGCGGGCCATATTGGAGTTGCTTCACCTTGCGCCCAAGGAATTCGATCTCGTCGAAGCCGGCCAGATCGTCGAGGGCATGACGTCGCTTCGCCCCAAGCTCATGCAATCCCTGCTCGAGGCGTGCACTTCGGTGAAGGTCCGGCGGCTGTTCCTCTACCTTGCGGAACGGGCGGATCTCCCTGTCATGCGGCATCTGAAGGTGGAGCAGATAGGCTTGGGCTCGGGTGATCGCAGCCTTGCGAAAATGGGGCGCTATGTCCCGAAATACAGGCTGCTCCTTCCCAGGGAGCTTGTTTCGAGTGGCAACTGACCAATATCGCGACCAGGTCCGTCTCCTGCTGGACGTCCTGCCGCTGGTCATGGCCGAGCCGGTGTTCGCGTTGAAGGGCGGCACGGCGATCAACCTGTTCGAATGGGATCTCCCGCGGCTGTCGGTCGACATCGATCTGACCTACCTCCCTGTTCATGACAGGGCAGCATCCTTGCGTGCGATCGGTGAGGCTCTCGCCAGGATCAAGGCGGAAATCGAGCGCCGTCTGCCGCCGACCCGCGTGACCCAGGCACGCCAGGGCCAGGAAGGGATGGAGGTCAAGCTCAACTGCCAGCGCGGCAAGACCCAGATCAAGGTTGAGGTGAACCCCACCCTGCGCGGCCATCTCCTTCCCCTCCGCGACCTGCCATGCTCCGACCTTGTGCAGGAGAGATTTGAAGCATTCGTCGAAGCGCGATGCCTCTCGCACGGCGAGCTTTTCGGCGGCAAGATTTGCGCCGCGCTTGACCGGCAGCATCCGCGCGATTTGTTCGACGTGAAGCGGTTGCTGGATAGGGAAGGACTCGTGGACGAGGTGCGCTACGGCTTCGTTGCCGCCGTCGTAAGCCACGGGCGTCCGGTCGCCGAGCTTATTCGGCCGAGCCGAAAGGATCAGGGCGCGACATTCAAGGCGCAATTCGAGGGAATGCCCTTCGAGCCTTTCACCTATGATGATCATGTTCAAACGCTTGATCGCTTGGTGCACAAGATACACGCATCCCTGGACGGCGATGATCGAAGATTCCTCGAGAGTTTCGAAGCAGGAGAGCCGGCATGGGAATGCTATCCGTTGCCTACGATCTGCGAACTTCCGGCCCCGCAATTCAAGTTGATGAACATCCGCAAATTCCGGGAAATGAAACCGAAAAGGTACGAAGCCGGGCTCGCGGTGCTACGAGAGGCCCTCCTTCAATGAAACCGTGAGCGGCTCGATAAATGGTAGCGTCGCCCATCGGCGAAAGGACGTCTCGTTCTATACGAACCGTCCCCACGGAGTTCTTGTTCGCGACTCGCTGCACCGAGAATCTGGGGAGATTCGAGAATTTATAGAAAAACGATAAACTACACTAAACTCGCTATACATCGCGAGGGGCTCCCTTTGCACCAGCCGCTCTGACCGTCGACGCATCATCAAAGCGACGAGGCGTTCCGTTGCGGCTTGAACGCAGCCCATCGTTGAAATGGGCTCAATTTTACCCCGGCGTTGACAACGGACTCAACAGGAATGATCGATTGGTTCGTTCAGCAAATTCGCGCTTCATCGATGCGGATCGTGTCCTCCACGACCGCATAGTGGCAAGTACCGATCGCATCATCAAAATGATGCCGGCGGCGGCAAAGGCGGCCGCGATCAGCAGCATCGACGTACCCAGCCTGGTCTTTCATCTCGCCCTTGGCATCCCGTCGGTGGAAACGGATGACCCGGAGACCGCAGAGAGGATCACCAATGCCATCGCTTTCAAGCGACGGCTGATCGATGCGGCAGGGGGTGCGCTGACGGCAGAGAAGGTGCGCGCACTGCTCGGACATAAGACGATTCAGGCTGTCTATAAGGCGGTGAAGGATCGCCGACTGCTGATGGTCGAGGACAATGGGACGAAGCTGTTCCCGGTGTTTCAGTTCGACGGCAACGCAATCCTCTCAGGAATCTCGAAGGTTCTCAATGCCGCTCCGCAAACGACCCGCTGGGCCATTCTGCAGTATCTCGTTGGGGGCGATGAAGGTCTTGACGGAATGAGACCAATCGAGCTCCTCAAGGGCAGCGAGGTAGAGGTCGAACGTGTCGTGCGGTTCGCCCGTACTCTCGAAGACTGACGCGCGTCACGGCAAATGCGGTGACGCCGTCCGGTCCCACTTCCGAACCGCCCGGCCCACTTATTTGCCGGTGATCTTGACGCCAATGCGAGATGCAAGCGTCACGACGTTTGCGTAAGTGGAGACATCGGCCACGATATCGACTGAGGGCGCGTGGACGGTGAGCGGGCTGGGGCTGAGCCGGTCGCCGAACAAGACAACCGCCACGGCCCGATCATCTTGGCGCGATATCCAGTATAGCCCTGTATATCTGGGCACTGAGCGTGGATCGCTTCTGCCCATGCCCGCGTCTGCGGATAGATATTCTTCTCGGTCTCGATCAACTCAGCCCGCTTGATCCCCAGCTTGCGCAGCGACGTTGTCGTGAGCTCGGCGAGCGTGAGATCGGCTACGGACAGGACCTGGGAATAGTGATGCGCCTTGAGCTTGCGCTTGGCGTGCGTCTTGAGCCCAGGCGCGAAAGGGACATCGTGAAAGACCGTCTCCATCGCGGCGCAGTCGAAGGTCGTCCCGCCATAGATTGTCGGAATCGAGTTGCCCTTGGCATCGAGGATGGGGCTGAAGCGCGCATTGCCAGCTGGGCCAGGATTGAATTGGTCGGCGAGATATTTGTCGGGATGAACCCGATGGATTATGTCCGCCTTCGGCCAGGAAACCCGTCTCACCAGCTTGTTGAGATTTAGCGGCGGTGTCGGAACGGCGATCGGCACCGTAGCCGCGCCAGCTGGAAGAGCCGAAGCGGCTACATGCGCGATAGCGGAAGACGCTGGCGCACGCGTACCCTTCGCCCTAGCCATGCTGCACGCCGGCAATCTCATCCTCAGCCGCGGCCAGCACTTGTCCCGGTTGGCTCCGGAGCAGGTCCATCGGCGTCCTGCCGCCGAGGAAACTGTTCACCGAGGCGAACCACGTCGCGATGTCCCACTCGTCCAACGCATCCCCGAAGCGCGCGAGCACCGGCGCCAGCCCCTTGATCGGCCGATAGCCGGCGTCCGCGTCCAGCGCATAGCCCGGATAGTAGTCGCTTCCGCCTTGGCGGATCGCGAAGATCCGCCCCTCACGCTTCCACTTATTGGGCTGGGCGCTGGCATTTTGGCCACTGAACCCAGCAAGCTTGGAGAGTTGAGACGCGGTCAGCCACTCGCCGGATTCGAGTACCGCCGTCCGTGCTTCCGCGTTCATCTGTGCTTCGTGGATCAGGTGCAGCGGCAGCGGAATCGATGGGACCAGCGCGTCGACGATCTTGGCGATTGCGTCTTTTTCCTGCTTGCCTAATGTCGCCAGGACGAGCGGTGCAATGAGCGCTACCGCTTGGGCGAGCGCCTGCGCGAGTTTCGGATTTCCATGCGCGAGCGTGAGCGCGACGACCTGATCGTCGTCGCCCGCCTTTAGCCGCTTGCACACTTCGGTTGCCGTGCCGGTCACCGTCTCAAACGAGACAGTGCTAAGGTCGCTGGGGTACGTTGTCGCCATCGCCCGTTCCAATTCGGATATCAAGGATATCGATATAGCATGATATTCCTAATATTCAATGTCGTCACGCGGAGATCAGTTTCGAATCCTGTTGGACGATGCAGCCCAAAAGCCTCTCAGTGCCGGCGTTCCTGCCCAGGATGGCGCCTTCGAAGGTCTTCGACGGGATTGCATCGTCGCTATTCTAGGAGATTTTATGGGTTCTATACAAAACGGCTAGAACTGGATAAACACCTTCACCATGGACCCTCGTAGAAACCCTTTCGCACCGGGCGCTGGTAGTCGGCCACCCGAGTTGGCTGGCCGAGAAGCGATCATAGAAGGCATCGCGATCGCACTCGACCGCATTCGCGCCGGACGCCAGGCACAGAGTCGGATCCTGACTGGTCTACGTGGGGTTGGGAAAACCGTTCTCCTGAATGAGATGCGCCGCGCCGCCGAAGGCGAGGGCTTCGCTTGCGTACCGATTGAAGCTCCTGAAGGCCAATCGCTGCCGGCCATGCTCGTTCCCGCTCTTCGCACGGCCCTGCTTAAACTAGATCGAGGTCAAGCGGCGATGACTCTTGCCAAGCGCGGTCTGGGCGCGCTGGCGCGCTTCGTCAAAGCGTTCAAGCTGAGCTACGGCGAACTCGAAGCGTCCCTGGACCTAGGTGAGATTGGTATCGCTGATAATGGCGATCTCGAAGCGGATCTGATCGATCTCGTCGACTTAGTCGGTCGGGCCGCAGGCGAACGCGAAACCGCACTCGTCCTGTTCATCGACGAGCTGCAATATGTAGCAGAGCGAGAGTTGGCGGCCTTAATCACCGCCTTGCACCGGGCACGGCAAAACGACCGCCCGATCACCTTGGTCGGCGCCGGATTGCCGCAACTAGTCGGACAAATGGGTAGAGCTAAATCCTACGCCGAACGTCTGTTCCTCTTCACCGGTATTGGACCGCTCGACGCGACGGCGGCGACGGCGGCGCTCGTTCATCCGATTGAAGCGGAGGAGTGCAGCATCACCCCGGATGCCGTCACCCGCATTTTAGAGGTAACCGAGAACTACCCCTATTTCTTGCAAGAGTGGGGCAAGCAGAGCTGGGACGCGGCGGCGCAGTGTCCGATCACAACGAGCGATGTGGACATCGCACATCCAGCAGCAATCGCGGCGCTTGATGATAGCTTCTTCCGCGTCCGCTTCGATCGGCTTACGCCATCCGAGAAACGCTATTTGAGGGCAATGGCCGATCTTGGCCCCGGTCCCTACAGCTCGACCGCCGTCGCGGACCACTTGCAGCGTAAGGCATCGTCCTTTGGCCCCGTACGCGCTTCGCTCGTGGCAAAAGGTATGATTTACACGCCGGGATACGGTCAGACGGCCTTCACCGTTCCGCTATTCGATGCCTTCATGCGCAGGGCAATGCCACAGGGATAGACCGGATCGCGACGAGCTGGTCGGGGTCCGTCACAGGCTTGACCCTCTTCACGGCGCGATACCGCTCGCGGGCAGATCGAAGGGGCCTGCCAACCACGAGCTCAGATATTCGGCGACCATCGCGAGAAAGTGCTCGCGCTGCTCGGGCACGGCGCGGGTGAACATCTCAAGCGGCCAGGCAAGCAGGCTGTCGAACGGGCGCGGATGGATGGCGAAGCGTGGCGCGAGCGGGATTGCCAGCTCGGTCGCCGCGGCAGCGAACAAGGCGCGCTGGACGTGGCCGTTGCCATCGAGAAACGGGTGGATTTTGCCGAACCAGCAAAACAGATGGGTCAACGTCAGCAGCTGCACATAGGGCGTGGCAGCCTGTGCCGGGATCAGCTCACGCCGAACCTCGGACAGCATGAAATCAAGCGACGCAATGACCTTCTCGGGCTCCTCGAATGCGAAGCTCTTTTTGAGATCGAGGATTTGCGGCGCGCCCATGCGCCGTCCCTCGAGCGATGTCCCGGCCGTGCCTCTGTAGGTGCCGGCATATTCGGGATAACCGGGCGGGGTGAATTGAGCGAACAAGGCCTGGTGAAGGTCGCGGGGATCGGTCAAGATCGACGAACGATAGGCGGGGTCGACGAGGATGTGATGCTGAAGTTCGGCGCACGCCCGCGTCATCACCTCATGATAGTTCGGCATGGCATAGGCCTGCCATTCTGGCGCCGCCCGACCGACAGGCGTCACAGAAACTCCTCACCTGCATGGTCGTCGAACAATGCGGCATCGCGGACATAGCCGGCGACCGTGTCGAGCGACTTATGCCGCGAGTGATCTTTCATCTTGAACAGGTTGGCGCGCTTGGCGGCCGCTTCGGTCAGGAAGCCCGCGCGTAGGGAATGCCCGGAGAACAGGGCGGGTTCGAGCCCTGCAGCCAAAGCGCAAGTCTTGACCAGACGGGCCACGGTCTTGTCGGTGATCGGGTCGGCTGTCAGCGCATCGCCCCGCGTCAGCCGGCGGAACACCGGGCCTGTCCGCGGCTTACCGGTCGCGGGATCGGGCCCCTTCAGATCGGCCACCTCCAGCCACTCGCCGAGCAGGCTGACCGGTCGGATATGCCGGCCCTCGGGAATCGCAATCTCCTGGCCTTCCGCGTCCTGATCGCCTTTCGAGCGCGGGATCGTGATCCGCACGCCGGATGCCTCGAAGGCGAGATCGGGCAACAGCATGGCGGCGATTTCGGAACGGCGAAACGCCCCCGCCATGCCGACCGCGAGAATGGCGCGATCGCGTTTGGCGCGCAGGCCAATGCCGGTAATCGTCGCGAGCATGGCCGTGAGTACGCCTGCCGCCGCTGGCGCTTTCTGGTCCTTCTTGCGCGCATATTTGCGGCGCACGCCCGCCATCATCTGCGCGATCACGCCTGCGACATCGCGCGCGCTCGGCGAGGCGAGACCCGCTTCCTTATGGTGATGGTTGATCGCCGCGACGCGCCGACCGATCGTGACCGGCGCGATGCCCGCTTCGGCCTCGACATGGGCGAACAGCGCGACGATGTCGGGGTGCGCCGGCAGCGCCTCGACGTTGCGCGCGTCGCAGAAGTCCCAGAAGCGGTCCCAGTCCGAGGCATAGGCTTTCTGGGTCGATCCGGCCTTGGACGCAGCCAGCGTATCGCGCGCGCCGTCGATCTCGGCGAGCAGGTCGGCCGGAAGGTTCGTCGAGATCGGAAGCAGGTCGCGTGCCATCACGAACAGCCTAGCGCAGTCCCCTCGCGAAGCCAAATCTTGTGTCCGAGAATCGCGTTTATCGGACATAGCGCTTCTTGCGATGGCCATGACTGAGCGGTGCGCCGATCACTTCTGGCCGCTATTGGTACTTATTCCCTCGATTATCGAATGCGGGCTTCGTGCCCTCGAGAACATTGACGACAGCTTGGTTAAGCGCGGGGTCTTCGATCGAGCCCGCGAGATATGTGATGCTGCACATAGCTTTCCGGTCGAACTCCGCGAAGATTATCTGTTCCGCATCGCACACGACGGCCAAGTTTGGGTTGTGCGTCACCATGATGATCTGCCTGTTTTCTTTTGCCGCGTTGAGGACTGGCACGAGCAGACTAACGATCGTTTCATTGTCGAGATTTTCCTCGGGCTGGTCGAGGATGATGGGATTTCGCTTCTTGTCGACCAAAAGGTAGAAGATCAGAAGCAGTGCCCCGCGCTGCCCCGGCGAGAGTTGTTCGATTGGCGTGTCCTGGAACAATAGAGTGTATTTGGGCTCAAGATACTCAAAGCTGTATATCAAATCATACACTTCCGTCGGCGCCCTGTCCTTCCGCATTAGCCCGTTGAGGTCGGCTTGGTCTGACGCCCGCTGACGTGCCGCATCATGCAGCAGTTTATGAAGATCGTCGGCGAGCGCCAAAGCGCCTGCCTCGGTATCAAGATCCTGCGCTTCAACACGCGCCCTTATGGCGGCCCGGCTTTCATCTTCGCCGCGCAGCTCTCCAATACTCTGCTTAACAAGGGAAAACAGCCGTTCTGAAACCAGATCGTGATAAGCCGCGAGATGGGATCGAAACTGGAGGCGATATTCGTCCCGTATCAGGCTGTTCTCTGAAATGACTTTCTGAAGAGGCTCAAAAAGTTTCTGGCGTTGATCTCGTTGTAGCGCCAGAATATGGAAAATCTGGGCTGCAAGCACAGTGCGTTGCGCGCGTCGCTCATCTAGTATGCGTGGAAGCTGGTCCAGTTGGGACAGTCGTGCTTCCAGCCCCAGCTTGCTGTCCGGCACATCCGGCGCGCCTTCGATTTCGCCTACGGACATCTGCCACGTCTTCATGGCGTTAAGATGGTCTTGGTAAGCTCGCTGTGGTCCGTTGAGCGCTTCGGTGGCTTGTTCGGCGCGGCCGGAATAGTCCGCTCTTTCTTTTTTGATCGCCTCAATCCGGGCGGCTAGGGTCCCCATTTCTCGCTCCGCGCCGGAATCTACCTCGCGCACCTTTCCTTCGTTAATCTCAAAAGTCAGGATATCGGGCAGCCGCAACCCAAGCAGTTCCAACTGCCCGGCGATTTCGGTACCCGCCGCCGCGATCTGCTCCCGAATAAGCGCGAACCGCTCGAGAACATCGCGCGCCGCTTTCCGCTGCGCGGAGAGTCTCGTCAACGCTTCGCCAATAGCCTTTTCTTCGTCGGCCAACGCAGCGATCGCCGTGGAAATCTCTGCCAGCGTAGCGGCGGCGGTTTCCTGATCAGGCGTAAGAGTCTCTGCAGGAGCGGCGATCGCAGGTGGTTTGCTTAGCTCCAGCTCCGCCAGTTGAACGGATTTCAAATGGATTTGTTCTTCGATATTCTTTCTAATCGAAGGATGGAGTTGGTCCTCTGTTCCGGCGATGAGACGGTTCAGGGTAACCAGATTCTTTCTGGCTTCATCTAGCCGCGCGCGAAGGGTGCTCTCCTGCGCCTCGATGAGCTGGTCGAAGTCAAGTGCGCCCAGACGGTCTTCAGCTGGTATGTGAGAGAAGATAACGGACCGAAGCTCACGTTCGAAGTTCTCTGATTTGCCGGTCACATGCTCGTTGCACAGAGCCTCGAAACGCCCCTGCGGCACATAACGGACCATCTCCACTCGATCAGGGGCCGGGTTGGCAGCTAGATTCGCTTGGCTCGGCTCTCCGGCCAGCCAATCTAACTTGCCATAAAATTGCCGCGCCGGCTCGCCGGCTTTGCCTCGAAATCGATCCGCTTTTAAAAACGAAAAATGAGCATGTTCTTGCGAGTTTCCAACGAGTGCCAGCACATCCGCTAGGGCACTCTTTCCGCTGCCTTTGTTACCGATGATCGCCACGAGATCCGCGTTGAAGGGAATTGCGCAACCGTCGAACCAGGTCTCTGCCAACGAACTGCCATCGACCTTCGAGAGGGACACAGTGTCGATGTAAAAGGTCTTGTTCGCAGAGATCCGCTGCAACTTGGGTGGCGTAAGGCCTATGTGGCATCGCTTGAACGGCTCTTTGATGGCTTGCTGCAGGCCCCGCCACGTGGGGTCGGCCTTGATCCATGTGATCCGCTGAGAGGGGAAGTCGCCATATCCGCGCGCATTGTTGTCACCAGCGGTCCCACGTAATTGGTGCGCATCGCTGCCTGAAACTGGCAGCCGAGGGATTCCTCCGATCGATTCCTGGAAGGCATCGAAAAAACTCTCGTTCTCTGGGCACTTGCGACCGACGAAGGCATTCCAGAGGCCTTCCTTTCTGGTCTCGAAGATTGGCGAGCTGTCAAATAGGCCGATTGCGTAAGCGTAATGTTCCTGATGCTTGACGGATGCGAGCCCATCGTTCGTTTCGAACGGCATGAAACCTAGAGCCATGCCGTCTGGGACCGCCCGAACCGCAGCTTTGTAGCTGTCGACATTGAGCTCCGCTATCACGTAGCCAGCGCGGAGCGCCGTCTCGTCGCTCGCCATGACCTCGGCTTTTTCAAAGCTGTGGGTCTTCAATTTGTCTGCGTTGGCCGCCCGGGCGTAGGCGATGAGAGCGTGAGGAGAGAGCGGCTGGCCGGTGATCTCGAGCTTCAGGGCCGAAAGGAAGTCTTTGAGATGCTGATCGGGAATTTCATCCGAAAATAGAACGTGCGCGTTCAAGCGCCCTTGGATCGGCGCAGCAAGCCGTAGCTCGATGCCGGGGAAAACGGTCTTTTCTAGTCCGGGACCCGTCCCTTCGCTTAGCCGCCGTTTCAGCGCGAACCACCCATCGAAACCCCAATAATCCTGGATGGCGTAGACCGCCGGAGCGGTATCATTGATCGCCGTTATCATCTCGTCGATCAACTCGTTGTCCCGGCTTGTGCATCCACTCGCTGAGAAGCGCTCTCCCTTCCAATGAAAAGAAGCAGGAGTGTGGATATGCAGATCCCACTGCCGCCACTCGGATCCGCGAGGAAAATGCTTTTTCACGCCCATTTTCTAATCCCCCCAACATCTCGTCTTTATAGCGCCTGCCCGAACTGTTGCTGTCACGCGCCATCCCCGGCAGTGCGCAGGCTTCAGCCAGCACGTCATCGGTCTATAGACACACGGTTCGCGGCGACGTGCCTGAAAGCCCTGTCCCGACAAGTCAGCAGGATAACCTGCATCCGCTCTGCCGCCTCGCTCAAGATCTCGACCATAAGGTCAAGCCGCGCGTCATCGGCATAGACAAGCGGGTCATCCAAGATCAGTGACACCGGACGGCCCTGCTCCAGGAGCATGTCGGCAAAGGCGATCCGTGTCAGGACCGCCAGCTGCTCCTGTGTGCCGCGGGAAAGATCGCCGCACCCTTCGCTGATACCGCCTCGCACAATCGCCTCCAGCGTGAGGTCCTCAGAAAAGCTCAGGTCGCAGCCGGGCAAGAGCCGCTCGATATGGCGTTTCGCGCGCTTGGCGACGGGCCCTACAAACTTTGCCGACGTCTCATCCCGCGCTTCATCGAGCGTATCGCGCAACAACTTCAGCGTGTCGGCTTCCTCGGTGATCCGCTGTAGTGCCGCACGTGCCGCCTCAGCCTCCTCGCGAGCCCCTGCCTCCCGATCGGCGAGCCCCTTCCCGCCCTCGCTCTCGACAGTCCCCTCCAGCCGCGCGACGTCCATCTCGAGTTTGGCACGAGCCTCCCCCGCCGCCTTTACCCGCGCATCGATTGTCTCGATCCTTCGCGTGATCGCCGCAGGATCGTGCGCAGTCGCGTCCCGGGTGGCCTCCTCAAGCTTCACGGCTGCTTCAGCCATCTGTTCGCGGGCCCGAACGACGTCTGCCGCCAGGGTTGGGAATTCCGGGCGGCCTTCGATCGTCTCGATCTGACTGTTAGCGTTGGCGAGCGTGCTGGCCGCGCCCGCTTCCGCGCTGGCCAGCGGCGCGTCCTCTTGTTCTGCTCGGCGGAGCGCCTCAACAGCGCTTTCCTGTGCACCTTCCGCCCTCGCGAGAGCGGTGTCGGCCGCTTCGAGCCGGGCAGTGAGGAGTGTGATATCGGGGATGTCGGCTTCGACGGTCTTACTCTCGTCGTTCATTTCAGCGATGAAGAGCTTGAGCGCATCGGGGCCGGCAGCGAGCCCGATAAGGGCATCGGCCGGCGTCACGGCGGAGATGCGCGCCGCGATCGTGCGCAACTCGCCTACTGCGTCTCGCGCGGTATCATTGCGAGCGCGCCCCTCCGCCAAGCTCGTGAGCCCGAACTCGCCCAATGCAGACTTTTGTCGCTCCAGCGCCGAGGAGAGCGCTCCCTCAGCGCTCGCCGCCCCGGCCGGCGGCGTGATAATCAGCTCGGCATTGCCGAACCGGAGACGGGTCTCACCCGACAGGGTTCGCTCGCCGAGCGCCATCGGTTCGCCATCGATCGATATGCCCTCAGCGTTCCCGACAAGGGCAATCCGCGTCGCACCTGCGGCGAGCGCCGCGCGCGCCTCAGCTACGAGTCGCTCGTTTGCCTCGATCGCATCCATCGCCTTGGCCGGTATCAGCGACGCGGTGAGGACTGTGGCCTCTTCCTGAAGCCGCTCGAGGTCGATCAGCTCGGCGTGACGCGCGCGTGCCGCGGACACCGCGCTGCGGCGCCGCGACGCGCGTAAAAGCTCCTCGCCCGTGCTGAGGGCACCTCGAGCTTCCTGGCGAGCGGTGCGCGCGGCTTCCAAGGCGCTGCGCGCTTCAACGAGCCGTTGCTGCGCTGTGGCCAAGCCTTCGCGGACTTCGGCGCGGCGTGAGCGCGCAACACCCAGCGCGAGTTCAGCGCTAGTGCGTTCGTCGGTCGCCTTGCGATGCCGATCGACGAGATCTTCAAGGTTTCGCGTCTTCGCGCTGATGGCCTCATGCTCGGCCCGCCGGGTCGCGAGGATTTGCGCAGCTGCGCGCGCCGTCTCGAGAGAAGCAGTGAGATCCTTCCGCGTTTGCACGTCTGTGTCGTCCGCGATCTCGCGGTGAACGACCTTCAGTCTGAAGCGCGCATTTTCGAGTTCGGAGAACGTCCTCTCAAGTCCAGCCAGACGTTCGGCGGCGTCGCGGGCGGCCGCTTCAGCCTGGTCAACGCGCTCTCGTGCTTCGTTCTGCCGCCCGCGCTTCTGCCCGGTTGGGGACCAGTAGCGCCCATATTGCTCGTCGATCCGGGTTCGGACGCGCGTGTAGGCGGGGCCGCCCATGATCGAACCGACCTCGGCTTCAAGCGTCGAGCGGACCGTGTCACGCACTATCTGGCCTGGCCCGGTGACCGCGAGTGCCTCAGCTTGTGCAACCCAAAGAAGTCCAAGCGCGCCGTATGTGCCGGCGTCGCCCTTCTGACTGGTGTCGCGCACCGATCCCAGCAGCGCGTGTAGGCGGGCTTCCGCTTCCTCGCCCTGTGCTCTACCCTGTGGACCGGTGACCTCGATCGATGCGCCGCGCAGAAAGCGCTTGGTCACCGTCCATGGTGCGCCATCGGCATCGAACGAAACCTGAATTTCCGGACCGACGGCTTCCCCATAAGGCGCGAACGATTGGGCGAGCTGGTTCTTCGTACCGTGGCGAACGAAAAATGCCGCGCGAAGCGCCTCGAGCACTGTCGACTTGCCGGTCTCATTGGGTTCGATGACAACGTTGAGACCGTCGGTGAGCCCTTCAATCGCCATCGGCTCCCGAAACTTGCGGAAGCCGTCGATGGCGATACGGCGCAGGTACAGGCTCATGCCCTGTCCTCCCGGCTGTACTCGACGAAGAGACGCTCCAAGGCGCGCTCTGCAATCAACCCATCGGGGCCGCCTGTTTCAATTGCCGCAGAAAGTTTCGCCGCGGCGACGCCGAGCATGCCCTCAACCGAGAGGCTAGCAAGATCGTCTGCACTGGGGCGGCCGACAAGATCGACTGCGCGAACGTCGAGATAGCGGACACGGTGCCCGACATCGTTTTCGAGTCTGCCCAGCATCCCGACCCGGTCCGTAAGGCTCGTGATTCCGGCCAGCGATAGTTCAAGGAGCGTCGAAGGCGGATCGATCGATCCCAACAATTGGTCGCACTCGGCATCGAAGCCGGCCTGATCGTTCACTGTCCAGCTTCGCTTGATCCACTGGAAGCGCCCCGTGCGGATTGGCGTCACCACCGGATCGCGACCTTCGCCGATGTCGACCAATAGTATCTGACCAGGTTCATCGCGTTGGAAGCGATCGGTTTCGGGGGTGCCCGCATACCAGGTGCGCGCCTCGATATTGAGCGTCCCGTGCCAATCTCCAAGCGCGAGATAATCGAGCGTGGAGCGACGAGCCCGGTCGGGCGCGATCTGGTTCTTGGTCTCGCCCTGAGTGCCGAAGTCGTGGATCGATCCGTGCGCGAGGCCAATGCGGATGCGGCCTCCCGGTGTCGCCATGGTGTCGAAAAGCTCGGTGGGATCATCAAGGTTGTGGCGATGCGTCAGGGGCGCTGGAAGGAGCCAGATTCCGGGCTCGATTTCGTGGGCCTGCGCTTCCGATAAGACGGTGATACCGCCCCCCGCGCGATGGCGAACACGGTCCCAGAGACCGCCATTGCGGGCAAAGTCGTGATTGCCCGGGAGGAGCCACCACCGGCACGCATGGCGCTCCATGCGGGATATCGCTTGAACGATCGTGCGGTCTTCAGGTCCCTCGGTGTCGAAGACATCACCCGCGACCAGAACATGAGCCGCACCGTGACGAGCTGCTTCCCTCCCGATCGCATCGATGGCATCGAAGCGCGCCTCGGAAAGTGCGGCGCGCACTTCCGGCTCAAACCGCCCGTATGGTTTTCCGAGCTGCCAGTCGGCGGTGTGAATGAGCTTCATTGTGGCCCCGCGGATCCGTGTGTCATCTAAGTCCCATCGCGCGAGCCCAGGCGTCGACCTGACCAAAGGCGTCCTGCTGCCATTCGTCCGGCGTTCGGCCGTCCAGGATATCCGAGCCCTCTACGAAGTTGCGCACGCATGTAGGACCATAGCCGTCCGGATCGTCGAATTTCGCAACCACATGCGCGAAGCCATCCCGGCCACTTCGATGCTCCAACAGCGGGCGGCAATCGCCCGCGAGTGCTTCGATTCCTCCGGGATAATTCCGGATCGAATAATAGACGTCGTAGGCGTCTTTCTGCTTGTAGCGCCCATCGAGCGCGAAGCCCTTCATGGCGAGAAGCGCCGGAATCGAGGCGACGGCGATCATCACCTTGTTGGTCCCGCCCTTGGGCATATCGCCTTCGATCGCGACGAGCTCATGGAAATGAATGGCAAGCTCCGCGCCGGATGCACGCTGGGTTGCGAATTCAGTGGTGAGCGGCGGCCGGTTCTTCTCCAGGACGGCGTCATAGGGGCGCAGGAAATCAACGATCACATCGATCGGAGGTGCGTCATCCTTCGGCTGCACCGTCCGGACCATCTGGAAATATCTAAGCGTGTCGCGGGGGGCGTAACCCTGCCCGTGGAGGGCATCGACAAGAGCGACATATTCTTCGCCGGCGGCCAGAGCCTGTGCGTCGAGACTGAGGTCTATGTCGAGTGTGCCGACGTGGCGCATCTCGCTGTCCTCGAGCAGCAGCCAAGGCACGGCGCCGCCGATAACCGCGAACTTCCCGCGAAAGCTGCCCAGTGTCTGGCCAATCTCAACGAGCACCGACTTCACCGCGGCGCTGGTGCGATCGTCATAGTCTGTGGCCGATTGCGGTTCGTCGTTCATGAAGGCCACCGCAAAAGCTTGTCCTTCAGATGTTCTGCCCCTTCGACGCCGCGCTCGCCGCCCGCCATGAGATCGAGATAGGTCTGAACCGGGCTAGTCGCGATGATCCCCGGTGCGACGGCCCGCGCGTCGTCGAGCACGCCATCCTCATCGGGGACGCGCACGACAATGTTCGCACCCTTTGAGGGTGCAGTCAGATTTAGGATTGTTTGCAAGGCGCCAAGGCCCTTCTCGTCCGCGTAGAAATAGCTGGTGCTCTGGCGAACGAAGGGCGCGTACCAATCGGCCGCGCTGAACGAGGCCAGCGCCACCCTTCCCTGCTCGGTTGCTAGATCACGCAGCCGCTCCGCTAGGGCTTTGCCATGAAGGTGGGTATAGAGGCGGACCTCCTCCCCTCTGGGCTGCTCATAGTTGCGGGCCCATTCGTCCAGCAAACCGGAAGGATCGACGAGCCGCAGCCCCTGTTCGCTCTGGTCGGCCCATTCCCGTTCACGCAGGGCGGTGCCGATCGTGCTGACCAGCCCGAGGCTGACCTTGGCTTCTTCAGCAAGCTCGGTCACGCGCCAAGGCCGATGCGGCTCGTTCAGCAATACGCGCAGGATCCGGGTCGACTTTGGCTTGAATAGGGTGCGCAGAGAACGTCGTTCGGGATCGGGTTTCCCTTCAACCTTGCGCTCGATGAAGATGGTATCGACAACGAGGCGCGCGTTGCCCTGGAAATCAAGGTAGGCGATGTCTTCCTCGCGACATGCCGCCTGCGCCTGTTCGGATAAATAGGGCGCGATGAACATAGGCACGCCCTCTTGGCCAGTCTGATTCAGATAACGTTTGAGCTGGTAGGCTACTTGGTGCGCAATCCGGGGTTGCCCGTTGCTTTTGACCTCGACCACGAGTCTGAGTGGTCGGCCGGCGAATTCGGTTTCAGCGACGATGTCTACGCCTCGATCAGCCTCGCCTGGCTTGCCACTCAGCGTCATTGGGCCGACGGCGAATTGAGGGATTGAGCCTAGAAAGGCCTCAAGCGCTTCTGCCGCCCGTCGTTCGATGCCAATTGGGTCTTTCACCGAACCGCTGAAACCACGATTCGGCTGAAATAGCAAATAATTTCACTGAAACGCGCATTTCAACGAATCGTTGAAAACGGCAAATCTGTGAAACGAGCTTCATCGGATGGGGTATCAGGCCCTTTGCGACCAAAGGGCCCGCGCGGCTGCCTCAGTGATCGTGTACACCGCCTCACGTTGAGCGCCACGATTATGGTGGTCTACACGGTAGCCCTGATAGTGTCGCCGGACCAGACCGGCGCGGACGAGATCGGAGACGGCGCGACTGACATTGCACCGACCAGAGCGCCGGACCCGCTCACGAACCTCATTGTCGATCGCCTTTGCTGCCTCCCCTGGGTCCTCTGGCAAGGCGTCCTGCGCAGCGAGCGACGCTTTGACCTCTTCGACGATGATCAGGCGGCGCGCATCGCGCTTTGCCATCGGAACCAGTGAATCGCACAGCCAATCGCGGAGCGGCACGCGAACCTCGTCCTCGGTATCGACATATGGGCCCGCTGAACCGCTGTTTCCCCCGGCGGCTTTGGCAATGAGGTTGAGGACCATGAACGCGTAGCGCGGTCGCGGCGAGAAATCCGCGATCCGTTCGATCAGCGCCGGCAAATTCAGGCTCTTGGCAGGCGCTCCCTGGCCGACTTCAACGGCATCGAAAAGGTCGGCTTGGTGGAACATAAGATGAATCTTAGCATCGCTTGCGGCAATGTGAATCCCGTTCGTGCGTCTTTCGTCAGTTTTTTCTGCTGTAACACTTCTTGCCCGCTTGGCCGCTCGCGCGGCGGCCACCGCAGCTCAGCCGCACTTGGTATCTAGGCCTGCTCGACGGCCCGGAGGCGCTCGGTAACGTCGCTCACGCCTGGTGCATCCCACACATCATCACGAAGGTAGAATTTATGGCTCTTCGTATAATCGACGAAGCTTGTTCGCTCGAACACCACGCTTGCAGGGATCAGCGCCGCGCGAATGACGCAGAAGTCGTCGTTAAAGAGAACGCCGGCCAATATATCGAAACCGTCCGTCGACCGGATCGCCGACATCTGACGCGACTTGTTGCGCCTGTGCAGCCGGCGGCCCTTGATCTGATAGCGGACGCCGTCCGAGTCCGCCGCGTCGAAGCCCTTCTTCGAATTGGCCTCCTGCTCCCAACCGAAAGCTGTGCAAAAGAGATATTCGGCCAGGTCTCCCGTCGGATTGTTGGCAGACCGCAAGACATTGCGCGATCGTAGTTCCTCGTTGATTGCGGCATGGAGCGCGAGCATCTCCGCGATAGACTTGCCATTAAGATCGTTCATCAGAGCAATCTGCCGGATTCCAACGTCGGCCGCTATCCAAGAGACCACCACGAATTTTTTCGCGTCGGAAATGTGCCCCTTTTTCGCCGGTCGTTGCGGCGACGGCGCGAGAGGCGATCTCCATCACGCTTGACTCTGGTGCGCCCTCGTCAGAACAAAGAGGGAACGAATTAATCACCTTCCGAGTCTCTGTGATGCTATGCGCGAGTCAGCCGTCCTTGATGATCTACGTGCGCGCATCGCGCAGATCGAGGGCACTGATGGGCGACACGACGCCATTCCGTTCGGGATCGAGAGCATTGATTGTCGCCTGCCAGGCGGTGGCATAGCCACCGGCACGCTTCACGAGATCGCGGGCAGTACCGATCTGGCTGATGAGGCGAGCGCTACCGTATTCCTTGCCGGAATTCTCGCGCGTGTAGAGGGTCCGGTTTTCTGGTGCCTCCGCTGGCGCGATCTCTTCGCCCCTGCCCTTCACCTGGCGGGGCTGCATCCGAACCGCGTAATTCACGTCGAGGCTGGCAGCGATACCAACGTGCTCCTCGCGATGGAGGAATGTTTGCGCCAACCAGGCCTTGCCGGGGTGGTCGGGGAGGTGGAGAAATATTCGACTACTGCCTCCAAGCGCCTGCAGCTTGCAGCAGAAAGTTCGGGCGTTGCCGCCTTCGTCTTCCGGCGCGCTTCCAGGGTTGAACAGGCCGTCGAGGGAACGGCGGCCGCAACGCGTTGGCGAGTAACGGCTCACCCAAGTGAAGATCTCGGCATTCCGAGCCTGGGGCGACCACGCTGGCGGGTTGAGCTGGAACGCGTGCGCGGCGGAAATCCGCACAGCTGGATTGTGGAGGGCTGCGATGCAACGGGTCGTATCGCTCTTCCTGCCGCACTGGTCGACCGACCGGCTGCGCAGGAAGAACGCAAATTCGTCGCCTGAGCGGCACGATACAATCGCCTGCGATGCGCCGCTGGTGACGGCCATCCCGGACCACGGTCGCCGCGTCATCGCAGCGATCGATGCTGGCGCTCGCGCTCTCGGCATCAAACCAGGAATGACAGTCACAAAAGCGCGCTCGCTGGCGCCAGAACTCCGGGTGGTCGACGCGGAGCCCGATGCGGATCTTGAGGGCCTGCGCCGTCTCGCGCTCTGGGCAGGTCGGCGCTACTCACCGTTTGTGTCCCCCGATGCACCGGACGGGCTCTGGCTCGACATCACGGGTTGCGCGTCGCTGTTCGGGACGGAGAAGGCGCTCCTAAAGGATCTTCATCGTCGCATCGCGGCGTCCGGGCTCTCGGTGCAAATCGCGGTTGCCGACACTGCGGGCTGTGCTCACGCCGTTGCACGGCATGTCCCTGCGGGTCGGCCCGTCACAATCGAGCCCGGAGATCACCGCAAGGCGATCGCGATTCTGCCGATATCGGCGCTCCGACTTCCCGGAGGTGATGTCGAAGCCCTGCGAAAATTGGGGTTCGAGCGCATTGAGCAGCTCATCGACGCGCCGCGGCCACCGCTTGCCAAGCGGTTTGGTCGTGAGCTGCATCGACGTCTCGACCAGGCGTTGGGGACGCTCCATGAGCCGATTGATCCGATCTTCCCCGAACACCTTCCAAAGGCTCGGCGGGGTTTCATGGAGCCTATCGCGACACCGGAAGCCTTCGCCTTGGTAATTGGCGACCTCGTGTCCGATGTCGTCGACCAGCTCAGCCACATCGGCAAGGGCGCACGCCGGCTCGATTGCTATTTCCATAGGGTCGACGGACACAATCAGGCGGTCCGGGTCGGAACAGCCGCCGCGTCTCGTGATGCGCGTCATCTCGCCAAGCTGCTCTGCGCCAAAATCGAGACGATCGAGCCGGGCGAAGGCATCGAAGCCATGACGTTGGTCACCCCGCTCGTCGAAGCTCTGGGTTCAACACAGGGCGAAGGGCTCGATAGCCTCGGGCGTCAGGGTCCAGACCTCGCGGCTCTGGTCGATGCTCTAGCCAATCGGTTCGGCCAACGCAGCCTTCACCGGGTCAGTCCACAAGCGAGCGCGATGCCAGAGCGCTCCACGACCATGCTGCCGGCCCTGAGCAAAATCACCGATGCGGGATGGGATGATGCCCTGCCCCGCCCCGCTCGGTTGCTGCATCGGCCCGAGCCGATCGAAGTGATTGCGCTTCTGCCGGACGATGCTCCGCGCATGTTCATCTGGCGGCGCAAACGATACCGTGTGACCCAGGGGGACGGCCCGGAACGCCTCCATGGCGAATGGTGGCGTGAGAGCGGGATTGAAGCTGAAAAGGCCCTCACTGTCCGCGACTATTATCAGGTCGAGACCCAAACGGGTGGCCGCTACTGGCTGTTTCGCTTAGGCGACGGGACCAGCCATGCCACCGGCAACATGCGCTGGTTCATCCATGGCGCATTCGCATGACAAGCGATGCCCGCTATGTCGAGCTGCAGGTCACGACGCATTTCAGCTTCCTGCGCGGCGCGTCATCGCCCGAAGAGCTGTTTGCTGCCGCGGCTCTGCTGGGACTGCCCGCGCTCGGTATCGTCGATCGCAGTTCCGTGGCGGGCGTCGTGCGGGCTTGGGACGCCGAGAAGACGACAGGCGTACGTTCGATCATCGGTTGCCGCCTGGATCTCGTGGATGGCACGGCCTTTCTCGTCTACCCGACTGATCGCGCCGCCTATGGGCATATGTGCCGCTTGCTGAGCATCGGCAAAGAGCGCGCTGGAAAGGGTGCCTGCCACCTTGACTGGCCCGACCTCGAGCAGTGGCATGAGGGTCTCATTGCGATCCTTGTTCCGGACCGCGCGGATACGGTGGCCGAAGGGGCGCTCTCGCGCGCCAGGAGGATCTTCCGTGATCGCCTATATCTAGCGCTATCCATTCGCCGCCGGCCGAAGGACGCGATCCGACTGCGCGATCTCGCGAACATGGCGGCCGCCGCCCGCGTGCCGACCGTCGCCACCAATGATGTTCTCTACCATTCGCCAGATCGGCGGATGCTGCAGGATGTCGTGACCTGCGTCCGAGAGCGATGCACGATCGACGAGCTTGGCGATCGGCGCGAACGATTTGCAGACCGCCACCTGAAGACCGGCGAGGAAATGGACCGGCTCTTCCGCCGTTATCTCAACGACGCCACCCCGGTCTCGCGCACACTGGAGGTAGCAAAACGCTGCACGTTCAGTCTTGAAGAGCTGCGCTACCAATATCCGGACGAGATCAGCGTTCCTGGTCGAACGCCGCAGGAAGAGCTGGAGCGGCTCACCTGGGAAAAGGCGCCCGAGCGCTATCCTGAAGGAATCGAGGGCAAGGTCCGTACCCAGCTCGAGCACGAATTGAAGCTAATCGCCGATCTGGAATACGCACCGTATTTTCTGACGGTCCATTCGATCGTCGCCGAGGCGCGGCGGCGTGAGATCATTTGTCAGGGGCGAGGGTCAGCGGCGAACAGCGCGGTTTGCTACGTACTCGGCATCACGTCGATCGATCCTGTCCGATCTGAGCTTCTGTTCGAGCGCTTCGTTTCGGCCGAGCGGCGCGAGCCGCCCGATATCGATGTCGATTTCGAGCATGAGCGCCGCGAGGAAGTGATCCAGTGGATTTATGAGACCTATGGCCGGACGCGGTCTGCGTTGACGGCGGTCGTGACCCGCTATCGTGCACGCGGCGCGGTCCGCGACGTCGGCAAGGCGCTGGGTCTCAGCGAGGACATGACGGCCGGCCTCTCCGGTGCGGTCTGGAGCTGGAGTCGCGAGGGCGTCGAGGAAAAGCATGCCGAAGAGCTCAACATGGACCTCAGCGATCGGCGGCTCGCGCTGACGCTGGAGCTGGCGCGGCAGCTCATCAATACGCCGCGGCATCTATCGCAGCACCCAGGCGGGTTCGTGCTCACCCGCGATCGGCTCGACGAGCTCGTTCCGATCGAGCCAGCGGCAATGGAGGACCGACAAGTCATCGAGTGGGACAAGGACGATATCGACCTATTGGGGTTCATGAAGGTCGATGTCCTAGCCCTCGGCATGTTATCGTGCATGCGGAGAGCGTTTGAATTCCTAGAGGCCGACAAAGGGGTGAAACTCGATCTCGCCACGATACCGGCAGAGGATCCGGCGACCTACGCGATGATCCGCAAAGCAGACACTTTGGGCGTTTTCCAGATCGAGAGTCGCGCGCAGATGGCTTCCATTCCGCTGATGGCGCCGCGTACCTTCTATGATTTGGTAATTCAGGTGGCGATCGTCCGCCCGGGACCGATTCAGGGCGATATGGTCCACCCTTACCGCCGGCGTCGAAACGGCGAGGAGGAGGTTACCTACCCCACCGAAGAGCTCCGACGGGTGCTCGAGAAGACCTTGGGCGTACCGCTGTTCCAGGAGCAGGCGATGCGCGTGGCGATCGAGTGCGCCGGCTTCACCGCGAGCGAAGCCGACCTCCTCCGCCGGGCAATGGCTACCTTCAAGCTCACCGGCGGCGTCTCCCATTTTCGGGACAAGCTGATCGATGGCATGGTTTCACGCGGCTACGATCAGGATTTCGCGGAGCGTACTTTCAAGCAGATTGAGGGATTCGGCTCCTATGGGTTCCCTGAAAGCCACGCAGCGAGCTTCGCGCTGATCGCCTATGCCAGCAGTTGGGTGAAGTGCCATCACCCCGACATATTCTGCGCGGCCCTCCTGAACGCCCAGCCCATGGGCTTCTATGCGCCCGCTCAGATCGTGCGCGACGCGCGGCAGCACGGGGTTGAGGTTCGCCCGATCGACGTGAACCACAGCCGCTGGGATTGCACGCTGGAGCCCACGGGCGGCCGCTACCTCGCCGTGCGTCTGGGTCTGCGCATGGTGACTGATCTTGCCAATAAGGACGCCGCAGCCATCGTCACCGCGCGCGCCGATCAAGCCTTTGAGAGCGTCGAAGAAATCCAGCGCCGATCGGGCGTAGGCCGGGGCGCTCTCGACCGTATCGGCGAGGCCGACGGATTTGGATCGCTGGGGAGCACCCGGCGCCAGGGACTATGGAGCGTGAAGGGACTCGGCAACGCGGCGCTGCCGCTGTTCGCCGCGGCCGACGAGCGAGAGGGCAAGCTGCGAGAGGAAGCGATCGAACCGACGGTCATTCTTGCGCCGATGGGCGCCGGCGCTGAAGTCGTCGAGGACTATCGCGCGTCCGGTCTGTCGCTACGTGCCCATCCCCTCGCCTTCCTGCGCGACGAGCTGCGCAGCCGCAAGATAATCACATGCGAGGAACTTCAATCCGTGAAGGACGGCCGTTGGATCAATCTCGCCGGGATCGTGCTGGTCAGACAGAAGCCGGGCTCGGCGAAAGGGGTCATGTTCATCACCCTCGAAGACGAAACGAATGTCGCCAACCTCGTCGTCTGGACGAATGTCTTTGAGAAACATCGACGCATCGTGCTGGGTTCGTCGATGATGGGTGTGCGGGGTCAGGTCCAGCGCGAGGGCGAGGTGATCCATGTGATCGCGCAGCGGCTCGAAGACCTGTCGCCGCTGCTCGCGAGCGTCGGCAACCGGGCAGATGTCGCCGATATCTACCGGCTAAGCCGTGCCGACGTGGTCAAAAGCCCGATGCGCCCTGATCCACGCGACCCGGAATCGCCGCTCGGCCGGCAGCCGCGCGACATCTTCATTCCTGATCTGCGGCTAGGCTCGGGCATCGTTCCGGGACGGCAGACCGAGGGGATCAAGGTCAAGCCGCGCGACTTCCGCTAGCCGCCGAGAATCTTCTGCTCGCCGAGCCCCATGAGATAGCCAACATAGTCGTCTACACCCTCGGGACCTTCCGGAGGCGGCCGGCTTTCTGCCTCTGCCATGGCGTCGGTCGCGAAGCGTGCAACCGCTGCGGCATCACCTCGCCACCATGGCTCCACTCTCGCAGCGAGCGCTGTCTCGAAGCCTGCCATGTCCTCGGCGTCGATAAAGAGGAGCGGCGCGATCTCAGCGAGCGCTCTGTCGGCTGTTGCCAGCAGGAACCGTTTGGTCTCGTAAGGCTCCGTCATCGCTCTCCGTGACAGATCACTCAGATACGTGACATCCCAGGCGGCATTGCGGATTCCGGTTAGCGCTCGCTGCCGATCCGGCGACCGGAGCTGCTTGAACAGCCCCGCCTTGGCGGCGAACGGCGAGAAGAACATCGAGCTATAGAGCGCTGCGGGTCCGGCGATGATGAAATTGGACTTGTAACGGTTTTGCGCCGGTCACCTATCTCGTTATGCCACCTTGGCTTCGAACGCGAGCGGGCTGATGCCGCCCAGATATGAATGCCGGCGGCGGGTGTTGTAGAACCCGTTGATGTACTGGAAGATGGCAGCCTCTGCCTGTCTCCGTGTTGGCCAGCTCTGCCGCCAGATGAGTTCCGCCTTCAGGGATTTGAAGAACGTCTCGACCGAGGCATTGTCGTAACAATTTCCCTTGCCGCTCATCGATGGACGCAGGCCATAGGCCTGCAGCTTCTTCTGATAATCATAGGAGCAATATTGGCTGCCGCGATCGGAGTGAAAAAGGCAGCCCTTTGGTGGCTGGCGCAGGCGGACCGCCATATCGAGCGCCCTGATCGCCAGATCCTTCTTCATCCTGTCGCTGACAGCCCAGCCCACGACGCGGCGGCTATGCAGGTCGAGAATGACGGCGAGGTAGAGCCAGCCTTCTGACGTCCAGACATAGGTGATGTCGCCCGCCCATTTACGGTGGGGGGCATCGGCGGCAAAATCGCCGTCCAGCCAGTTCGCCGCGACACCCAGGCGATGCTGGCTATCAGTGGTGACCTTGTGCCTGCGTGTGCGCACTGGCTTGATTCCGTTGATCTTCATCAGCCGCCCGACCCGGCGCTCGCCAATATCGAGCCCGACCTCCTTCAACTCCATCGTCATCCTCGGACGACCGTAGCTGCCAAGGCTCAGGCGGTACTGTTCCCGGATATGGGCCAGCACCTTCATGTCCGTCCGCTCCCGGCGACTGATCGGCCGCGAGCGCCAGGAACGATAGCCGCGCTCACTGACAAGCATGACACGGCAGAGCAGTTCAACGGGCCAACGGTGCCGCCAACTATGCACAAAAGCGAACTTCACGGCCTTTGGCTCGCGAAGAACTGCGTGGCCTTTTTTAGCACTTCCCTCTCCTCCCTGAGCACCCGGTTCTCAAGGCGAAGGCGTTCATTCTCTCGCGCCAGGTCTGCCTGCGGCGCTGAAATCAGATCAGATGGCCGATACTGTGACACCCACTTGCCCAGCGTCGACTTGCCGATCCCCAAATCCGATGCAACCCGGTCGCGCGGCAACCCGCTGGTCAGCGCAATACGCACCGCCTCATGCTTGAACTCTTCGCTATGCTTGATCATCTCGTCGGTCTCCTGTTGCGAGCTCTAATCGCTCAGGTGACCGGCACAAAACCGTTACAAGTCCACAAGGAGATCAAGGGTGTCGGCGCGATCAAGCTGATCGAACTGATGCTGATCGCGATAACGATCTGGCACTTGATGGTGCCTGCCGACTTGTCGCCGGCCGAGCAAAAGGCGTTCACGGAGATGAACGTCAAGATCGAAGCGGTGCAGGACAAGCTCGACAAGATCGTGACGGCCAACGAGGCGGCCGACGCATCCTATGTCGAGGGCCTGCCACGGGCCGAACTGAAGCGCGACGCGGCGATCCGCCGCGAGCCGCAAGGAAAGGCCCCGGTGCTGATGCGCGGGGTCGAGGGAACGCAACTGGCGGTCAAGGAAGCCCGCGGGAAATGGCGCCTCGTGGTCTACCGAGATCTTCTGGCCGACCAGCTCTCCGAAGGCTGGGTCTATGCGCCCGCGGTGCAGATGCTGGACGAGCCCGCTTCCTGACGAAAAGGTGGATGGGCGGCGCCGGAGCGCCGCCCGTGCTAGTCAGAAGAAGTCGATCTTGTCGGCCCGGATCTCGCAGCCGTAGCGGGTGATGCCTTCGCGATCCTCCCAGCTCGAATAGTGGAGGCTGCCGCTGATCGCGACGACGTCGCCCTTCTTGCGGGAGGCGCCGGACCGGGCGAGGCCGTTGAAGCAGGTGACCTTGTGGAATTCCGTCTCCTTGGCGGTGTAACCGGTGCCCTCGTCGACATAGGTTTTGCCGTCCTTGAGCTTCACGCGGTCGGTTGCGACGATGAGGGTTGTGACGCTGCCGCGGGTCTCGGGATCCTTGGCGACACGGCCGGCGAGATTGACGTTGTTCATGGTTGTGCTCCTTATTGGGTCCAGCGGCCTTCCCGCCGGTGACACCGAAGAGCGGCGTGCGGGATCGGCTTGCACCGCAGCGCAAGCGAAGGGGAACCCCTGGAGGGAGCTGGCGCGGGCAGCCGCGTAGCGGCAACACGGGCGACCGGACGGGGTTGCGGGCCGGGACCGTTCGCCGCAGGTGTCGGGAACAGGCGAAGGAAGGACGCTGGACTCAATCGGGCACCGGCCCACGACGCATCGATCGCCGGCAGCGCATGACCAACCTGGAACCTGGCTGCGCTTCAGACCCCGGTCGTGACACCGGGTGGACGAGGATGGTGACTGGCTTGCCGCGAAGAACCCCGGCTCAGCCGGGGACGATCGTCCACAAGGACAATATGCCGTCCTTGCCCTCCCAGTCGCTACCGACCCGGGTGAAGCCGGCGCGCTGGAGGTTGTTCCGCATGGTGTTGCTGGAGGTCGTCGCGAAGGTCGGCTCGGTGATCTGCGCGACAATGGCGTCCACGAACCCGCCCGAGAGGTGCCTGCCGCGCATATCGGACGCGATCACGACGTAGCCGAGTTCAGGCGCAGCCTCGAACCCCGCGATCGGCACGGCGGCCGCGGCGAAGCTCTTGCGCCGATAGGTCGCGGCCGGGGTCTTCCATGCGGCGGCAGCGACGATGCGGTTGGTGTCCGTCTCCCGTAGCAGCGCCACACAGCGGGTCCGCTTGAGGCGCATGAGAAGGTCATCGACCGTGCCAGTGACGGCCTTCCCTTTCACGACAAGCTCAGCGACCGCGCGCTGATCGATCGGATCGAGAGCGTTGAAGTCGCCGGACCAGGGATAGGGATCGTCAGCCATGCACGTTTCTCGGTTTCTGGGATGGTAGCAATGCCGGTTATGTGGTGGGAGCGTAGTAGATTGCATCGAGCATGGCGACGCGCGCGTCCCACAGCTCCATGTCGCGGCCCGTGGGCCGGGCGGCATTGTACCAGGGCGCTTGGCGGATCGGCTCGATCACCCAGTCCCAATAATTGTCGAGCGTCAGCATCGTGGGACGAAAATCGAGCGCCACGGCCAGGCCGGGCTTGTTGCCGCCGTTGACGCAAACGAAGACGTCCGGGCGTTTCATGGCAAGCAGACGGGTCGCGGGCCCGAGCCGGGCGGTCCGGGACGAGCCGGAAAAGGCGTCGGTGAACGCCTGGACATAGTCGCTGAACTGGGTTTGCGTGACGGCTCCGCGCTTGGGGATCGAATCCAGCGCCGCGGCGAGGGCCGCGTTCTGCTGGCCGATCCGCTCGGCGAACGTGCCGGCGCCGCCCATGGATCCGAACCAGCCCCAATCGAAGTCGTCGAGACCGGCGGCCTCGGCTTCGATCCCGCCAAGTACGCCGGCGATCCCCTTCCATTCGGAGACGGAAAGATCGGCGAAGGACGCACTCTTGGCGAACATCTGCTGGATCTCGCGAACGAGCTTCATGCGTTTTTTGAAGTCGTGGTGCGTGTCCTTGCGGGCGAGCTTGACGAAGTCCCGCCAGGACATGATCGCGAGCGGCGAGGTGATACGTGCCCAGTCCTTGGCCTCGGCGGGCAGGACCGGGTTCTTCGGCCTCGGCGCTTTGCGCGCGGCCTCGGCCTGAAGGCGATAGCTATCCGCGAGCTTGCGGGTGATCGGCAGATGAAGCGGCGCATAGCCCGCGAGCTGGTCACGCACCTGTTCGAAGAAGGCATCGTCGGCCGGGCCCTTCACATGGACGCTGGCCTCATGGTTCGGTCCGAGACCTCCTTTGGTGAAATTGGCGCTGCCGACGATCGCCTCGGCCTTGGCGCCGGATTGAAAGTAGAAGATCTTCGGATGGAAGCAGCCTGGCCGGTTCTTGGCGACGAAGGCGCCCGGAACATCGACAAGGCGGTCGATCAAATCGGGATCGGTGGCCGAGAAGTCGGCGCCAAGAAGGACGGACTCGAACTTGGCCTTGGCGGCGAGCAGGCTCTCGGCGACATCGGTCAGGTCGCCCCACGCGACGGCAATGGAGATCCGTTCATGCTTTTCGATGAGCGCGGTCAGACGGCGCGCGATCTTCTTTGCGTCCAATAATGCGATTTGCATGCCCCGCCCTGTACCCCTGCTCTATTTGGTTCGTACTTAGCCAGGTGTTGGGGACACGCATAGAAATTCCCGGAGATTTACCGGGATCGGGCCAATCAAACGAAAAAAGGGCCCGCTTCGCGAGGAAGGCGAAGCGGGCCCGAGAGAGGAGCGGTTGGCGAGGGTCAGTCAGCCATTTCAGGCGTGCGACCACGGCGACGACCGCCGCCAGCCGGTGCCTCGCCGCCGAAAGCGCCTTCGGCCGAGGACTCGCCCAGACCGTCACCGGAGGCGGGCGGAGCGGTTTCGCCGGCACCCGGCAGCGGCGGCAGACCGTCGTCGGCGGCAACCGTGTCGGTGGGCGCGTCGCGCCGGCGGGTGGGACGGGACCAGACGACGTTGTACGAGCCGTCCTCCTGGCGGAAGGCCGAGATGTAGAGCGGCTTGTCGAGGCTGGGATCCTCGATCTTGCCGTTGAGGAAGCTCTCGCCGGTCGAGTTGGACGACAGTTCGAACAGCGATCCGACCTGGACCCACTGACGGGCGGCCGAGAGCGCGAGAATCTCGAATTTGGGAGCGCGCGGATTGGCGGACTGGACGGTGCGCAGCGCGATCACGATGGCGAGAGTGAGGGTCGAAATCTTGCCAGTGTAGGTGCCGCTGGCGTTCTGCGTGATGGTGCCGATGTTCATGGGTCGTCTCCTGAGAAAGTTCGCTCGAACCCCTTGTCCGAACACCTTCTCTCACCCCCCTCCTCTCCTCGGCCGTTCGGCCGAGTAAGGCGCGCCAGCGCCGCTCCGATTGGCGCCACTGCGGCGCCATCGGGTTGTTTCAGGTCATCTACGAGCTGTCCCGGGTCTCAGGTCCCTGGCCGCGATGCCGGCGAGCGCCACAAGGCGATGATGTCCTGCATCTCCTCGGCAAATCCGAGGCTATCGATATAGACCGCACCGCGATCGTTCTGGCCCAGGAAGCCGATGACGGTCGTGATGTCGTTGGCGATCGCGACGTCGAGCCCAAAGATATCGGCTATCTGGAAGTGGCCGAGGTCGGGTCCATTCCACCAGGCCATCAGAAAATCGGCGACGCGCTTCGACTGCCCGGTGTCGCTCATCGCGATCGGGATAAGCCGGGTCAGCGCGGCCCGCGCTGAATCATAGTCGGTCGCAACGGTCGTCATCGACGGTCTCCCCGCTGTGGCTCAGACGTCTTCGTAGTCGATCGAGAGACTGGCCGCGAGCTTCTGGATCTCGTCATGGCAGACGGGATCGGCGATATCGCGCTTGCTCAAGCCATCCAGGATATTGTCCGGCACACGATCGCCGAACAGGAGCACCGCGAACTCGGGACCATATTGGTAGGACGTGTAATAGAGCCCTTGGGCGGACGGACAGGCGGCGTGAATCTTTTCCGCCCAGCCCCGCGTGACCGGATAAGTGCTCCTTGGACCAGCCAGGAGGGCGTTGCCATTTACGCCGATCTTGCGTTGACCCGTCGTCGTGATGCTGACCAGGTTGAGGTCATGCTTCGTGCGCACATGACTGTGGGCGTGTAGCCGATAGTCATGGGGATAGACGATCTCGGGGGGCGCGACCTTCGTGCGATTGCGCTGCGGGCTGTCAGGGCAGCGCAGGATGATCTCACATGCAGCACATTCGAACGATTGCGCCGCATAGATGGTCGGGATGATGGCGCCGCCAGCATCGCGGATCGGCGAGAAGCGCGCATTCCCCTTGTTCGTGCCGTTGAACTCGGCCGAGCCGAATTCATCGAGATGAACGCGATGCAATTCGGTCCCGGCCTTCAAGAGATGATAGTCCTCCTTCCCAACCTTCATCGTGGCTGGGTTGGGGATTTTCAGGCTGATCCTCATCAGCCATGGACCTCGGGCTCGATCTCACGCTCGAAGGCTGCGATCACGGCCTCGGGTTCACTACCAAGCGACGCGCCAGGCGAGTCCTCGAAATCGAGATGAGGCCGGGTTAGCCAATGGAGCAGCCGAAAGTTGGTCCAATGGTCGGGCTTCCTGGCGATGATTTCGCTCAGAGCCGGATAGATCCGGCGACCCTCGACATCGAACTGCAGCAGCGGATAGGCAGCTCGACCATCGATTGTGAAGCGGAGCAGCTCGTTCTTCTCCTCCTTGCGCTTCATCGTGGCCGAGGGATTAGCGCCGGAGAGACCGAGCAGCTCACAGGCCTGGGCCTGATCCGCCATCTGCGTGCTCGCGAGGATCCGCTCCTGAAGGCGAGCCCGATTGAGCGCGGCCTTGAGTTGCGCGTCGTCACCCGTCGCGAGATTCTCGCGGAGCATCAGCCGATATTCCGAGATGAGTTTTTCGAACTCGGTGGAAAATTTGTCTTGGAGATAGCGTGTGGCAACCTTCTCGAATGCTGTGACAAGAAGCTTGACCGCGGCTGCCGGCAACTTGGCTCCGCTCGCTTTGGGCGCGGCCTCGGACGCACTCAACGCGAGTGCTTCCCTGAGAACGACGAGATTGTCTGGATCCTGTCCGATCGAGAAATCGACCACGACGTGACCATTGTCGGCTGCCGCGGCGATGCGCGGCGACGCGTAGAAGGCGCGCTTCTTGCCGCGCGCCCGGCGCGGCGTGCCGACACGGGCCTGTGTATCGAGAGTGGATGCGGCTACCATCGGTGAAATCCTAGTTTCGCTATATCGTGTAATCCATATAGCATAAATAGCGGAGATTACGAGTCCATTGTAATCGGCGACATGGGACTGACCATCGTTCAACCGGCAAGACGTCTCGCTAGTGGACCGATCCGAAGAGGCTACGCTTCGCCGCGGCCTGGTGGGATCCGTCCTTGACGCCGATCGTCTCGCGCATCTCGGCCCCTAGCCTGACGGCGAGATTTTCCGGGACGATGGCATGCGGCTCGACAATCGCGATCGCGGCCTCTGGTGTCAGCAGCTCGCCAGGCTCGGTGCCGATCCAGATGAGAGCCTCCCCTTCCTCGGGCTCGTCCTCCGTGACGAAGAAGACCTGCGCGAAAAACGTCTGCAATGGCCGGTCCCAACCGATGATGGCGCGCACGACATGGGGCTGATCGGCCTTGGGCTGGAGATGGTGACGGCTCATCCACATGTCCTCCGAATACGAAGCTGAACATGACGCGCAGCGCCCTCGGCGCTGCTGATCGCCTTGCCTGCGGCCGACGCAGCCTGACGGGCACCGGCCTGGCGCAACAAGGTACGGGCTTCGCGCAAACGCTCAACTGCAATCGCTATGGCTTGCCCATGCTCGGGCGTCGCCGGCGTGATCCGACGCATTGGATTTCTCCTGATAATCTGTTGGAAGGGGGAAACGAGGCAACCTAGTCGTCGCCGGGAAGCATGATCGTCATGACCCGTGTGGTGACGCTGGGGTCGGCCGGGTTTTCGGACCCCCATTCGAGCGCCCGATCGTAATAGTTGATCGTGAAGCGGACGGTTCGGCCTCGAAGGATCAGCTCGCCGCGCGCGCGCTCGGGGCCGTCCTGAGGCGCGAAAGCGTAGCGGCGAACGGCCCCAAGCACCTCGGCCTGGGCGAGGACCTCTGCTTCGCGCCCTTCGGCCTCGGTCAGTGCCGCGAGACAGGTGGCGGTGATGACGGTCCTCGCCGTGCGGTCAAGGCCGAGCCGACAAAGATCGTTGAGCTCGGCGATGCGGGTCGTCTGGTCGGTCATGCTGCCTCCTTGAGCCGGCATTGAAGGTGTCGATCCAGGCCTCCACGGGCTAGCCAGGTGTCAGTCGAGCAGGGATCGAAGGGCGAAATATTCTCGGCACGGATCGTATGCTCGGCCTCCTTCGACGTCAGGCAAAGAGGCGCATGGGCTGTTCGACCGGCGAGGTGAGGCGCAGGTCGCGCACCAGGCGGGCGGCGAAACGGTCGGGCGCCATGAGGTCATTGACCGATGCCCAATGATTGCGATCGCCGCAGTGGTCGTCGCGGCCGCGAACCCGGCGATAGAGGACTTCCCGGCCTTGGCCCGAACAGCCCAGCGAGAGCTGCACCCAGGCCTCCTCGCCATGGAGCGTGATTTCGCCGGAGACCGCGGGGCCGCCCTTGTTGGAGCGAATGTCGTAGCTTCCGTCAGAAAGACCCAGGGCGTCGGCCAGGCGCCGCATCGCGGAGCGGCCTTCGGAATGGAAAAGCCGCTTGGCAGCCTCGTCATAGCTGACACCGCGATAGGCCAGGTTTCGTAGTAACGGGGTCCGGCGAATTTCGGCGATCTGGTCGATGCAGGTGCGGCGAAGCTCCAGGCTGGACGGCCGATCCTCGCACACCGCATTGAGATGGCGAACGAGCAGGATCACGGCAGGATCGGTTTCGGCATCCTTGCCAGCGTTGCGGCAGTCCTTGATCGCGGCGCCGATGGCGTGGAGAGTGGTGCCGACCGTGATCAGCGAGCTAGGATCAAGCGCTTGCTGGTGGCGCATGGCAACGTCGTAGGTCATGGGGAGGATCTCCGGTCTCGAGCACAAATCGGCTCAACCGCCCCTCCCCCTCTCTCCTTTCTCCCCGGTCAGCCGGCGAAGCCGTCCCGGTAGATGTCGGCCGCCCATTGCTCGATCCACGGGAAGGTCAGCTCATCATGGTCGAGATCGCCGGACTCGATCAGGGCGCGGATTTCTGCGCGGGCTTGGGCAATCGCCGCTTCCCACGGATCGCTCGGCGTCACGTCGATCGACAGATGCCCGATCGACGGAAGGCGTCGCGGCCGCCGTGAGAGCCGGTTGTGCTGGGCGCCGACCCAGTCTTCCAGGTGTTGGGCGACAAAGCGGTCGGTCTTCGAGACTCCGGCCTTGCGTGCCGACTGGCGGGCGCTGATGCCGTAAGCTTGGCTGTCGATCGAAGCGACCCTGTGGCTGAACGGGAGAAGGAAGGGCAGAACCTCGCCCTTGGCGCCGAAGACATGAAGACGCACGCCCACCGGCAGGATCTGGTCGAGATGATCGATAACGGCGATCAACCCTTCGGGTCCGTGAACGGGCCGGCGGCACATGCTGCCGACCCCGATAAGGGCGCCGGGTTTCATCGCCATCCATAGAGCGTCGACACAACGCCCATAGTCCTCGGGCAGACGGCCTTGGATGACAGGCATCAAGGTCGCGCCGATACCATGATCTTCGGCGAGTCTGCGACAATCGCGATTGGCACGGATGGTCCGCGAAATGCGGTCGATGACTTCATCGCGATCGCGTGCGATCTCGGCCTCCACGCAATAATCGGCGCTGGCCCACCAGCGGAACGGGTAGGCCGCGGCCAGCGCGACATAGTCGCGAAGCGACCAGGGAAACCCGCCATAGCGGGCGGTGGCGACGAAGCCGGCGGAATCGAGACAGAGTGCCGCGAGACCATCAGCGTTGGCGAGGTCGCGCAGCCGCCATCCGATCCATTCCCGCCAGCCCCGTTTCTCGGACCAGCGCGAGAGGCAGTTTGCGGAAATGAGCGCGGCTTGGCGCAACGACCGTGTCCGCGCAAGGATTGGGCCCTCACCGAGATGCGGAAGTCCGACGATGATCTCGATCGACATGGGGTGCTCCATGGAATGGCGGTCGCGGTTGACGCCCTCGTCTGTTCACGTTACGTTCCATCGCGCAGGAGATTCGCCATGACGACAGACAAATTTCGCGACCGCTTCGACCTCGACATCACGCTGCGTGACGCGGCGCTGGATGCCGAGAACCGGCCGACGCGCCGGATGATCGCAAACGCGTCGATTGGCATGGACGTAGAGGACGCCTATTATTCAGTGCGCGAGCTGCGGCAGGCGGTGGCCTGGGTCCATGAGGGCGAGCCCTCGGGCAAGGCAAAGCTGACTGCGATCCTCGCGAACGACGGAGCGGACGATTTCCAGCGCTGCGTCTATTTTTGCCTCGCGGGACGGGGCGTCGTCGCGATGCTCGACGATCTCGAATGGCTTGAAGACCTTCTTGAGCGCCGTGGCCGGGTCGCGGGCGAGCAGAAGCGGCGGAAAGGTTCGCGGATGCCGCTGACCAATCCCTATGTGGGCGATTCGCCAGACGGGCCGATGGTCAAGTTGGATGCCGATTTCGAGCAGGGCCCGTCCTGGTGGGCGGATCCCGCGCTGATCGACTGAATCGTCAGCGCTCGCAGCGCAGCCTTTCGCCATGCCGCCAACGGGACGGTTCGAGCCACGTCCCGGCAAAGGCGCCTGCCCTGCGGGCTTTCGCCTGGGTGAATGCCGACTGATATCGCGCCGCCTGGGCCGAATCGCCGCGCAGATATTGGGTCTCGGGCACGGCGAGGCCGGCACGGATCATCCGCTCGCCAAGATCCTGTCCATCGACGGTCACGATCGCGACTGGGCGGCCGTAGCTGGATGAGGGCGTCAGCTGGATCGTTGCTTTCTTCGAGCGGAGCGCAATTGCCGCGAAATCCTGTGCGGACTTGCCGCATTGCCAGCAGCCGGCGACCTTCTGACAGAGCTGCCGGCGCTCGAACGCATCAACCCCAAGCAGCCTGAAATCGACCGCGACCGTATCGCCGTCGAGGGCTCGAGCCTGCGCATCGAAAGTTTGCGGCCTCGCCGGCGAGCCCGCGGCGGACATTGCAAGCACTGCAAGCATGAGGCCGGTCGTGTGCCGCATCACGAAATCAACTCCACCTCGACCATGTCGGTGGCCGACGGCGAGCTGCAGACGCGGAAGGGTTGGAGCGGATTGACCGTGCGCACGATGCTCAGCGGCTCGCACCGCTCGTCGAACAATCGCGACGCCACGCGGTTGGCGTTCTCTCGGCTGCAGAGCAGGAAACGCTTGGGTGACAAGCCGTCAGTCTGGGCGAACATGGGTGCTCCTCGTCGATGGACGCCTGATACAGGCTAGGCGCCTCAGGCAAAGATGGTCTTATGGACCTTGGTCACCGGGACCAACTGCCATGCCAGGTCACGGAAGCCCGTGATCCGGTAGCGTTGGCAGGTCTCGGGATCACGGAAGCTGAGCCGTCGGCCGCGCTTCTCGACGATGAACTCCGACCCGGTATGTCCGTCGACGAACTTGAGCGGCGTTTCGAGCCTGATCCGGTCGCCATCCTCGATCTTGCGAAAGCGGCGCTCGAGCCGGGCGCGGCAACGGCGACGCCAGTCCTGGGCGTGGTCATTCTCGGTCGGGGTCAGGAGATCGAGGATGCTCCGCGGACAATCGTCCTCACAAGGGCCCATGGATTCCTCCATGTCCTTATAGCCGAACTGTTCGCCGCTCTTGCTGCCGGGGCACCAGTGGATCTTGCAGACGATAGCAAAGATCTCGCCGCCGACGCCATTGGTCATGACCTGGGTGGCCGCATAATAGGTGCGGTTCTGGGGACAGGATGAAGCCAGAACCCGCAGTCCTTTGGAGCCGCCATCGACCTCGCGCGTGTAGGTGAATTGGGCATCGAGATAAGCCTTGGCGGTGGGGTGTCCGCCCATCGAGGCGAAAGGCATGGTGAGCCATCCCATGGCTGAACTCCTTGTCGATCGGATGAAGGAAGGCGCCGCGTCAGGCGGCCTCTACGAGTTGCTCAGCGGCCCCGGGCCGAACGTCCGCGGAAACGGTTCCGACCCCGGTCGCCCGGAAGGCGCGCAGATAGTTGAACGCCTGCTCGGCTTTGGAAGCGGCGTGGATGATCGCGGTCTTGTCGGCGCGCAGGATGCCGAGCCAGTGGGCAACATAGCTGGCATGGTTGTCATGCAGCTCGTTCGGTAGCCCGAGATGGGCGCAGACGAGGCCGCTCCCGATCTCGGCGACCAGCTCCTCGAAGCTATAGGCCCTGTCTCCGAACCGCCTTCCGAAGGTTCGGGCCAGACGGGCCGTCCCGCCCGACCAGTGGACGGTCTCATGAGCCCGGGTCGAGGCATAGTGGTCCATGGTTTTGAACGACCGTTGATGCGGCATCTGGACATAGTCGAAGGTGGGGTGGAAAAATGCCCGGTCTCCGCCATGGCGCACGTCCGCAGGGATCGCGTGGAAGAAGTCATCAATCTCAGCCTGGCGGGCAGAAGGATCGGTCGGTGCCGGATCTTCGTCAGCGGGATAGAAATAGGCCGGCAGACCGTCGATCTGATCGGCGTTGAAGACGATGTAATGGCGCAGGAAGCGGATGCTTCGCTCGGTCTCGGCGCCAGTAATGGGGTCAGCTTCGGTCTTCTTGAAGCTGGAATAGTAGACCGAGAGGGAGCCTTGCTCGCCTCGACGGACGTTCCCGCCCAAGGTTTCTGCCTGGCGATAGGTCATCCAGTAGCGCGAGCGGTAGCCCTGCGCGTCCGCAATCGCCCAGAGATAGAGGACATTGATGCCGGTGTAGGGCGTGCCGCAATGACGGAGCGGACGGCCGCCGGCACCGCTCACCCGCCATGGGCGACTCCAAGGTGCAACGCCCTCTTCGAGCTTGCGGATAATCAGGTTGGTGATTTCGGCCGCGACATCGCGGCTCGGCTTCTGCTTCGTGGGCATGTCGGTCGATCCCATGGCTGGAAAGGAGGACCGCCGATGCTGGGGAGCACCGGCGGTCTGTCACTCAGTGGGGAAATGGCCGGCGGCGAAACCGGACGGCCCGCCGGGTCGGCACCATGATCGCGGATCAGGCGGCCACAGATTCCCCGAGCTCTTCGTCGGCGATGGGCGCTACCTCGTCAGTTGCCGCCCCGTCAGTGGCCGCCTCGTCCTCGGCCTCGGGAGCCTCGTCAGCTCGTTCTGCGGTCGGATCGACGGGGGTTTCCGACGTCCGATCGAGGAACCTCATCGCATTGGGCACCCAGGCAAGAGCGGCTTCCTTGACCTCGGGCTCGACGATCACCTCACCGGCGAACAGCTTCTGACAGCTCTCCGAGATCTCGGTTTTCTTGAGCGAGGTGTGACGAACGGTCAGCGCTGGACCGCCGATCTCCGTGAGCAGGCTGAGGATGCTGCCCTTGTTGACCCGGTCGAAGAAGTTCTCCGAGGTCGGCCGCCACCAGCTCGCGACGTCAATCTCGAGGATCGAAGCGAGGCGGTTGTGCAGCGCGATCTGCTCGTTCGAGTAACCGGGTTTTGCCTCGAGCGAGAGCGCGACGATGTAGGCGAGCCAATTAGCCTTGCTGTCATCGTCGAGCGCCCGGAACGCCTCGAACCGCTCGACCTCGCACTCGGGCTCCGTCCATGCTGCGTCCAGCCCGTCCCGAGCCTCGGCGAGATAATCGCGGGCGCGGGACGCCGGCAGGTCGCCCGAGACCGGATCCTGAGGGCTGCTCGCGCGGATGGTGGTCCCATATTTGACCGAGCTGAGATAGCGCGACGCCGAGTTCGTTCGCGCGTCGACCATGACGAACAGCGCATAGTCGAGCGCGAGCGCCGGTTGGGCGAGGATACAGGACGCGAGGATGTCGCGGCGCTGGACCGAGAGCTCGTCGTAGAGCCGGGCGCTGAGCGGCTTGCCACCGGGCGCGACGGCCTCGGGTCGGTATTTCGGCTCGGAACTGCTGTTGCCCCGCTCGCGGGCGCCCTCGCCCTCACCGTCCCCCTGATCGTCGTCGTCCTCGCCGTCAGGTTCGTCGATCACCAGCTCCTGCTCGCTGTAATACTGGGTATCGAGCCGCATTTCGCCCTGCGGCGTGAGGAGCAGGAAGGCGCCGACATGGCCCTTCATCGCTTCAGGAAGGACCGGAGGACGGTTTTCGATCGTTTCCGCCTCGGCGATGAGGCGATCATCTTCCTGATCCAACAGCTTGAACGCCTCGTCGGAGAGGTCGCCCTCCTCCATCTCGGCTTCGAGCATGGTCCGCCGCTCCTCGATCTCGGCCAGGCGCGCTGCCTGCTCCTCCGTAAGGGGAGGCTGCTGCAGGATCGCTCGGTACAGCCCATGTGCGGCGTTGTGGGCATAGTTGCTGGCGATGGGCCGGATCCAGGCGAGACCGGTCTCCTCGCCGATACGCTTCGCTTCGGCTTCCATGATCTCGCCGGCAAGACGATGCGCGATCTCCGGATCAATCCAGCGGTCGTTGCCGTCGGTGAACAGATCGCCATCGATCTTGCCGCCGGCCTCCCGATAGCGCGCCTCGCCGACCAGGACTGCGATCGGATCGCTGGCCTTCATCGTCTCGTTCGCGATGACGCGGCGGATCGTGTCGGCCGTGACATAGTTCGTCTGATACCCATTCCAGACGAGGAGCTGCTTCTCCTGGTTCTCCGTCGAAGCATAGGCCTTGGCGATGTCGAGGGTGATCTCGCCGCGACTGAGCGCTTCGAAGATCGGCTCGGCGAGCGACGCCAGACGCAAGCGACCCTCGACGAACCGACGCGTGACGCCGAAGCGCTTGGCGACGGCATCGAGATCACCGGTCGCGCCGATGAAATGTTGGAACGCACGGCATTCCTCGGCGGGTGTCATCTTGAGCTGGTGGAAGTTGGTCGCGGTCGACTTCTCGGAGAGCTCCGCATCGTTGCCCGTCAGCACCATGACCGGGACGTCAAAGTCGGCGTCCGAAATCGTGCCGCGATCGGCAAGGAGGCGCAGAGCCCGCCACCGGCGGCCGCCGTCGAACACCTCGAACATGCCGCGCGGCTTTTTGGCCGGCGTGATGAGAAGGTTCTGCAGAACGCCTTCGGCTTCGATGCTCGCCGCCATCGGTTCGATCTGAAGCTGCTCGTCCGGCGCGGTGCGGACGTTGACGGGCGAGAGACGCAGTTTGTTGAGCTTGATAGTCCGGATCACTGGGGTCACTCCTTCTAGCGTCCGGCAAATCCCGGACACCATCCCAGCTCCCCCTTCCCTTTCTCTCAGGCCTGCCTGAGGACGACGATGCTCACGCCCCGCGTAGGGCGGCTCGAACCGTCAAACCTGGAGACCGGACTAGCCGGTCCCGGCAATAAGCCGCTCGACGACGTCGGCCGCGCTCGGAACGGGCAGGAATACCCGTGTGCGATACTGGATCACCTCGGTGAAACAGCCGAGCGACTTGAGCCAAGCAAGCTGGCTGGGCGGCGCGCCGACCAGTTCGATGCGCGACGAACCATTCACGAGCGCACGCTTGATGGTCATCGGGAACGGGCGCGTCAGATCGACGCTTCGACCAGACATGGCCGATTTGACGATATTGGGTGCCGGCAGGGTCTCGGCCTGACCGATGCCGAGTTTCGTGAAGAGCTGAACGACGTGCTCGTCGAAGACGAGACGTCCAAGCCAGGAATTGCCAGCCTTGTCGGCGATCCTGTTGACCACGAGATGATCGCTCGGAAGCGCGGACCAGATTGGAAGGAGAAGACCGGTAGCAAGGCGGATGGTTTCGGTGTCGACCGTGTTCGCGGCCTCTTCAGTTTCTTCGAGCCATTTCGCACAGAAGGCCTCGCGGTCGATCGGCGCCCAGGCGCTCTCATAGAGGTCGTCCTCGCGCATATATTCCCGGCGAGTCGGACGCGTGAGCTCGATGCGCGGAATGGGCGTGCCCTCCTTTTCTTCCATGAGCGCGCGGGCCCGCGTTTGTAGTGCCACCTTTCCGGACTTGGCGTTGACCATGAACTCGGCCGTGCCGTCGCAGTCTCCAATCCTGAGTATCCGGTCCAGTGAAACGGGCGTCCGGCGCCGGGCGATCTCGATCGTAAGGAGATGGGAGGTCGCGCCGCTTACCGGATCGGTCCGCAGCAAGGTGTCGTCGATCAGGGTTGCCGTGTCGACGAGGATGGTCTCAACGCCGACATCCAGGCGACCGGCCTCGCGCGCGGTGGAGACACGGGTCTCGACGAGCGAGAGGAACTCGTCGAAGATCCTGTTCTGCAAAGCGATCGGCAGCGCGAGTATCCGGTTGAGCCACCGCTGGATGGGCGGGAGATCGTCCTTCATGACGCCATCCTTGTCACAGAGCTCAAGGCCGGTGCGACGCTCGAACTCAGCGTGGGAGATGCTGGTCAGCTTTCCACCGACAAGCAGATGGAACCAGCTCACCAAGGCCGCGCAGGCATATTCGCTTTCAAGGTTGTCGGCGGGATCGAAGAGGTTCTGACCGCCGGTCTGGCGCTGCCCGCGCGTCAATGCGCCCAAACTGTCGAGGCGGCGGGCGATCGTGCTTGTGAATCGCAGCTCACCCTTGCAGTCGGTAGTCACCGGCCTGAACAGCGGTGTGCTCGCCTGGTGGGTGCGATGGGTACGCCCCAGGCCCTGGATCGCGCGATCGGCACGCCACCCCGGCTCGAGCAGCAGATGAACACGCTGCTCCTGATTGGGGACATCGCGCGAGGCGTGATATGAGCGCCCCGTCCCACCGGCATCCGAAAAGACGAGGATCCGCTTGCGGCCCTGCATGAACGCGGCAGCTTCGGCCTGGCTGGTCCTGGCTGAGCGGTTTTCGAGCTTCTGCCGCCCGTCAGCGGTCGAGACGAGACGCTTGGTTCGTCCAGTCACCTCGGCGACGTCGTCGTGTCCGAACTGCTCGAGGATGCCATCGAGCGCGGAGGTAATCGGCGGCAAAGCGCAGAGATGTTCGATAAGGCGAGCTCGCGCGGCCTCGGCCTCGGGATTGTAGACAGGATTGCCCGCGTCATCCTCCATCGGGAGCGAGCGCTGCGCGCCGGTATCGTCCGTGAACACCCGCATCTGCCGTGTCGGAAAGGCGCGTTCGAGATAGTCGATCACATATTCGCGGGGAGACAGATCGATCTCCAGTTCGGCGCGTTCATCCGGACTGAGCGAACCCAGGCGCCGGTCGAGGATGGATTCGGCGGTGGTGACGAGTTGCATCACGACCGACTGGTTCGCCTTCAGGTGCTCCCGGACGGCGGCAATCACGGTTGGCAGCTTCATCGAGAGCAGCACTTGGCCGAAGAAGCGCTGCTTGGTGGACTCGAAGCGCGAGCGGGCGGAGGCTTTGGCCCCGCTATTAAGTGTCGCATTTTCCAGTCCGTCGACCACGCCCGTCAATTCGAGCGCCCGCTCCATGTTCTGATGGATGATCGACCAGGCGTCGGCGTAGGTGTCGTAGATCTCGATCTGGGCGGGGGTCAGCTCGTGCCGCAGGATCTCATACTCGACGCCAGCGAAGCTGAGGGCCCGGGCCACATAGAGACCCGTCGCCTTGAGGTCGCGCGCGACAAGCTCCATCGCTGCGATACCGCCTTTGCTGATCCCGCTGATGAATTGCTCGCGATCGGGAAAGGCCGTGCCCGGTCCCCATAGCCCGAGGCGCACGGCATAGGCGAGATTGTTGACGACCGACGCGCCGGTGGCCGAGGCATAGAGAATCCGTGCCGCCGGTAGATGGTTCTGTAGCAGCACCCCGCAGATGCCCTGCTGGGATCCGTCCTTGGCGCCAAGAGCCCCCTCCCCGCCTGCGACGCCGCCCATCTCATGAGCTTCGTCGAAAGCAATGACACCCTCGAAGTCAGCGCCGGCCCAATCGACGATCTGCTTCAACCGCGTCGAATCGCCCCGCATGGAGCGCAGGGTCGGATAGCTTACGAACAACACACCCTGATCGAGGGCGATCGGCTCATCGATTTTCCAGTTGGAAAGTGGCTGAATGTCACCGCTGAGCCCACCCAACGCCGTCCAATCGCGGCGCGCATCTTCGAGGAGAGGGGCGTTCTTGGAGACCCAGATATTGCGGCGACGGCCCTGCAGCCAGTTGTCGAGTATGCAGGCCGCAATCTGGCGTCCCTTGCCGGCGCCGGTGCCGTCGCCAAGAAAGAATCCTTTGCGATAAGTATGACCGTCCTCGGCGAGGATCAGGCCGACGCCCTCTTTGTCGGGTTTGAAGTTTCCGGGGATCCATTGAGCCCAGGCGTGGCCCGCATAGACAACGGTCTCGAGCTGCGAGGCCGATAGAAGACGTTCGCTGACGGTCCGTTCGGGGAGAGATGGCACGTAGTCCGGGATCGGTGCCGGGATCGACCCCATCGCAACGGATTCGACGAGGGCTGTCGGATGCTCACCAGCCTTGGCGAAGCTAATGCGGCTCGGGCGGTAGGGTAGATAGACGCCGGTCTGCTCGAGCAGCGGAGCAGCAACCTCGAGCTTCGAATATTCGACCGGTAGGACGTTGTTGCGTGTCGGGGCGTGATAGGCACGAGGCCCTGGTCGGCTGCTCTTGACCGCGCGGAAGAGGGCCACCCCCGTCGATCGCTTCGGAGCGGGCACCGCCACATTGGGCCGTGCGGACGATCGTTCGGGAATGACGAGGACATCGATGAGATCGGCGATCGACGCGCGCTGGATGACCGCGGGCGGCGATTTGCCCGGGACCTTGTCGATGACGAAGATGCGAACCGCGATCGAGGTCCCGTGCTTCTGGTAGCATTTTTCCAGGCGAATGGCGCTTCGGACGGTCACGTCGCGCAAAACGGTTTCGTACTGGTCGCGCATCCGGGCGCCCGGGCCAAACCAGTCGGGCATGATCGCAACCAGTCGGCCACCCGGGACCAGGCGACGCAGTGCCGCCTGCAGATGGCGAACAGCGGCATAGTCGTCAGCTCCGCGGCCGATGGACCGTGAGAACGGCGGATTCATAAGGATCAGCGTTGGCCGATCAAACGAAGCGAGTGTCGAGTTGATCGTTGCTCCATCGTGGCCTGTGACGATTGCCGAGGGGAAAGCGGCGTGAAGCCTGCCTCGACGAAGCGGGTCCAGTTCGTTGAGATGGAGCGCCTTGTGGGTCGGGAGCTGCGCGACCAGGAGCCCGTTACCGGCGCTCGGTTCGAGGATGACATCCTCCGGCTGCACGTCGGCCAGCAAAGTGAGGATGCCCGCGATATCAATCGGGGTCGAGAATTGCTGCCATTCGATCTGATTTTCGCTGCGGACGGTCTGGGTCGGCAAGCGCTCGGAGAGGGCGATCAGGGGACGGATATCCGCCATTCCGGAGAGAATTGACCCGCTTGCCTGCAGATGGATGGAAAGCGCGTGCTCGAGGAGTTCAAAGCTATCGCGCTGGGTCCAGTGACCATCGGCATCGGACCCACCGAAAGCCGCCGACATCGCTTGGTTTAGTACCCGGCGGTGGACGGGATCGCCGGACTGGAGATGAGGAAGGAGGAGGCGGACAGCCTCGCGATCAGCCTGGGCGGCCGTGTCGAAGAGATTGGACATTTTTAGAGGCTCCTGCGTGGCTGCACCTTCGGCAGCGACACATTCCCGGTCCCCCTCCCCTTTTCCGGCGCTCGGCGCCTAGATGCGGCGAAGCCGCTCGTTAGCATCAAGCGCCTTGGCCCAATCCTTGTAGATGGATGGTGGCGGCGCACGTTCGATCGAGAGACCTGGCCGGATGTAGCGCTGTTGAGCGTTGGCCGCGGCTCGCCGTCCCTCCAGATCGTTGTCTTCGGCAATCAGGAGCGTGGTGACGCTGGGAGGAATAATCAGTTGGTCGAGGCGGCGGGCCCCGAGCGATGCCCAGCACGGGATGTCGTGCATTCGGCTGAAGGCGTCCGCCGTTTCGAAGCCCTCGGCGATGGCGAGGATCGAACCCCCTGCCCTGCCCCGCCACGCGCCGCTGCCCGGGACGCCAAGCATGACCTTGCGCACATAGTCGGCGGACGCGGGGTCGAGGAAGATCCGCTGAATGGCGACGAGCTGGCTGATTTCGCGCACCGCGACGAGCAGAGCCGGTTGATAGACCGTTCTCGGCTTCGGCATATAGGGGCATCGCGGGTGATAGCGGACGTCGGGCGGCGCCGGAAGCAGATTGCGTCGATCCAGATAGCGCTCAGCAAGCGTTCCGGTAATCTCGAGAGCCTGGTCCCAGATGCGCGCGCCGGTCGAGGGTCGGTGGTACTGGCCTTCATCGGGAATCGGATAGTGATGGCCTGATCGTACACGCCTGAGTTCGCGGAGCACATCTTCACGGGCGCAGCCTGCGAAACAGGTCACGAGGATTCCGCGATCACCCTGTCTGATCGAGAGGCTTGGGTCGCTGTCGTTATGCGCGGGGCATCGGCACATAGCGACATAGCCGGACCATTTGCCGCCGAGGGTTCCGACAAGGTCGACGAGTTCTTGGGTCGGGCGCTTTGCTGTGAGGGGCATGGTTCATCCTCCTTGCTCGCCCACGGCAGCCCCCCTCCTCTCTTCCATCTGGAGCCATGGGGTCATCATGGCCTATCCTGAGGCGCGATCGTGGAGGTGGGGCGAGTCGGGGAGGCGTTCGCCGACTCACTTCTTTCAAATCACATTTTGAAAAACGCCCGGCGCGCCAGCGGCGGGGTGATTCTCAGATTCTAATGATTCATAGATTCAGGGAGAGCAACTGATTGTATTTGTTAAGGGAATTGACGTCATTCCTGACCTGATGGGGGCAATTGGCTGCCTTCTTGGGGGCTTTATCCTGTCGGCATGGGGGACTTATCCTGTCCGCTTGGGGGCTATCCTGTCCTCTTGGGGGAGGCCTTTCCAGGCACGGTAATGTGGGTATTTTCTTGCTGTTTGACCTGTCCAATTGGGGCGTGCCCTTCGGATTGTGCGACTCAGCAGAATCGCTGGAATTTCGACCGAGTCTGACAGCGATTCTATCCTGACCTCCTGGGGGCGATTTCCGCCAATTAGCCTGTCCTGACTTGACGAGCGAGGTCAGGACAGGCAACTTTCCCCGCAGATTGGGGTGAATCGCATGGGAGAACCAGCGGAAAACGAGCAAGACGTTGGCGGCGATGAAGTTTCGACCGCCCGGTCTATGCGCGTGGCCGCTGCCCTCGCCCGCAAAGGCGGCGACGAGTTCGTCAAACCCGGTAGGCTCGTCGAGGTTCGATTCGTCAAGGGCCAGTCTCTCAGTCTCACCTCCTCGCGCCTGCTGGCGCTGATGATCCTGACGGCGGGCGGCGATGCGTGGCAAGACATAACCCACCGGATGCGAAAGGCGGATATCCGCCGCGGCCACAAGGGCAACGAACGCATCGGCGATATGCTTGAGGAGCTTCATCGCACGCTGTTTGCCGAGGACGACAAGTCTTGGCGCGGGAAGCGGACAACCAAGCGTTTCAACCTGATCCAGGCTTCCTGGGAAGAAGTCGAGGAAGCAGGAGACGGCGGTAAGGAGACGGGCTGGATCGAATGGCAGTTCACGCCGGATGCTCGCCGCCTGATCCAGGAGTCCGAAACCTATGCGGTGATGAACCGTCAGGCCGTTCTGGGTTTCCGGTCGGCCTATGCGCTCAAGCTTTACGAGGAGGGTGCGCTTCGTCTGCATCGGCGCCAACCCGTGTGGAAGGTCGATATGGTCGGCCTGCGTGCGGCGCTTGGGATCGATCCGGATAAATACGGCGACTTCGCCCAGTTACGGCGAAAGGTCCTGACCGTTGCCAAGACAGAAATCGATCAGCTCGCCCATTACACGGTGGAGTGGCAGGAGATCCGACGCGGCCGCGCGGTAACCGAGATTGAGTTCCGTTTCGCGCCCAAGGACGCGCCTGCGCAGATCGCGACGGTCGATGAACTTGGTCGGCACTCAACCGGGCGGAAGGCGCGCCGGGAGGATGCGGTCGAAGAAGTCGTTGCCATTGAGAGCGCCCTCCCCCGCAGCGACGCAGTAGATAGTGCGGCGGTGGCTGACGTCCTCAAGCGCGTGACCGCGTCTCTTGCCACCCCAGAAAGTTCCGCTGGGGTGAACGCTGAGCCATGGGCGCGTTTCCCGCGGGGTAAGCTGCACTTCGGCGTGACCGAGAATGCGGCGCGCGAGATAGGGTTGCGCCACGGCGGTGGATGGGACGTCGACCTGATCGCAGACGCATACCGTGAGCATATGGGGGATCGTCTCAACACGCTCTCGGGGTCGAAACTCGAGAAGTCTTGGAAGGGATTCTGCGAGGCCTTCCTTACGCGCCGGGGACGGCCGAGCTAGGAAATTGCACGCGTGCAATTTTCCCGTAGCCCCCACCGAGTCAGGATAGGGCCGCAGGAGGGCGAAAATACACGAATAGCGGATGCTCACTTTCGCAATTCGCGATTTTCTTGACCGAAAAGCGCAAGTTGAAGTACCATCTGCTTGATTGCGAAAGGTGGGCATGTGTCTAACGGACTCGATATTGAGGAAGCCGAACGTCTCGTCTCGGTTGCGACGCTTGCCGCGCGAACGTCGTCGGTGCTGGAAAAGCTGAGGGATTCAGCGCGTAGCGCTCGAGCTGATGACCGGCGTGAACCGACTTTCACTATCAGCAAGGCTGCGGAACTGGTGGGCCGCACACCGGCTGCGATTCGCGACGCAGAGAAGGACGGTCGCCTGCCAGAGCCGTCGCGCGGCGATAATAACCGGCGTGAACGCTATACGCTGGCACAGCTGAATGACATGCGGGGGGTCTTCGGGACCCGGCCATATCGGGCACCAGGAGATCCGGCCTGCGTCATCGCAGTCCAGAACTTCAAGGGCGGCGTCGGGAAGTCGACCGTTGCTGTCCATCTCGCCCAGTATCTCGCGATCAGAGGCTATCGGGTGGCGCTCGTCGACTGTGACAGCCAGGCCTCCGCGACGACTTTGTTCGGCTATGTGCCTGACCTCGATCTGACTGAAGATGACACGCTTTATCCGTTCCTCCGGGAGGATGAACGGACCTCACTCGATTACGCGCTCCGCAAGACTCATTTTGACGGTTTGGAGCTGATCCCGGCCAATCTGAGGCTGTTCAATTCCGAGTATGAGCTTGCTGCGAGGATGGCGAGGGGAGGGTTCGATGCGCTGTTGAACCGCCTCAAGGTCGGTATCGACAGTATTGCCGATCGCTTCGACGTCATCGTGATGGATCCACCGCCCGCGCTCGGGGCGATCTCCCTGTCCGTGCTTCGCGCCGCGAACGCGCTGGTGGTGCCGGTCCCGCCGACGGTCATGGACTTCTCCTCGACCGCCGCCTTCCTTTCGATGCTCGACGAGACGATCGAACAGCTTGCAGAGCGAGGTATGGCGCCGCAGCTCCAGTTCCTCCGATTTGTTGCCTCGAAGGTCGACGAAAACAAGTCGATGCAGAAGGAGCTGTTACAGTTGATGCGGACCTTGTTCGGCCACGCGATGGTCCGCACGCCGCTCAAGGATTCGGCCGAGATTGACAATGCGACCGCACGGCTCATGACTGTTTATGAGCTCGACGGACCGGCCACCAGTTCGGCCGTTCGTAACCGATGCTTGGGTTATCTCGACGGCGTAAACAGTGAAATCGAAGTCGATATTCGGTCGATGTGGCCGAGCCACCAACCGGCTCTGCGAAGGGCTGCGCTGGCATGAAAATACCGAATTGCACGCGTGCAAGATCGGAAGAACGGAGAAAATTGCACGCGTGCAATTTCGGTGAAGGGAGGCTCGCTTGAGCAGGAAAAACAGTGGCTTTGCGGCCGATCTGGCGGCAGGGATCGATCTGTCGGATGAACCTGCGCCGCAGCGCCGGACCGGGATCGCATCAAACGTCCTGACCGGCCGATCGAACCGGCTGTCAGACCTCGCGTCAGGGGCGATTGTAACCCGAACCCACGAGTTGGTGGACCCTGCGCGCTGTCGCATGTGGATCGGTCATAATCGCGACTATGCGCTCCTCACTGAAGAACGCTGCGCCGATCTCATCGAGAGTATGAAGGCGCAAGGTCGCCAGGAAATGCCCGCGATCGTGCGGCGCGTGTCCGGCCACGCGGACTATGACTTCGAGGTAATCTGCGGGGCGAGGCGGCATTGGACGATTAGCTGGCTGCGCTCGCACAATTATCCGGACTTCAAGTTCCTCGTCGATATCCGGGAGATCGGCGACGAGGAAGCATTTCGCCTGGCCGACATCGAGAATCGGGCGCGCGACGATCTTACCGATCTTGAGCGGGCGAGGGACTATCTCCGGGCGCTGGACCTCTATTATGATGGGCGACAGCGGACGATGGCGGAGCGATTGAAGGTGAGCGAAAGCTGGCTCACCCGATATCTCGATCTTGCCCGACTGCCTACCGAACTGACGCGGGCATTTTCCAATCCACAGGACCTCGGAGTCCGCAATGCCATAGCGCTAAAGGGCCTGCTAAAGCCGGATGAGCGGAAGGCGAGGGCGTTCGCCGAAGCAGGCCGGATCGCGGATGCTCGGGAAGCCGGCGCTCCAGCCCAATCGATCCTTGATGTTATCAAGGCGCTAAGCCTGGCGGTCGACGCCCCCAAGAAGACAGGATCCCCCAAGAAGACAGGAAAGGCCGAGACGGTCTCGACCGCGGCCGGCAAGCCGGTGCTCCGGATCGAGAGTGCCGACCGCAAGGGCGTCCGTCTAACCTTGCTGAACAGGGGCGGAGCGACACGCCAGGATGCTGAGGAGGCCATCCGATCCCTCCTGGACCAGCATTGGCCTCAATAGCGGACTGTAACCGCCGATCGAGCCTGCGCGGCCAGTTTCGCCGCGCCTTGTGGAGATATGCCGAGCAAGCGGGCGATCGCGGGCACGCGCAGTCCGGGGTATGATGCCTCCAGGCGCATGAGTGTGGGCAACTTGCTCCGCCGCGTAACGCCAAGGTCTGAGGGCAGGGTGGCTACAATGCGCTCAAGCCTGTCGAGCTCTGTGAGCCCCAACGCGGCTGTGCGCCCGAGCGCGGCTTCGAGTTCCTCCGCTAGCTCGGCAGGGCCGCTCGACAGAAACTTTGGGAGCCACACAAAGGACGGAATATGCTGGAGCGTGAAGCCAGCGGCAGCCAGCGCGCTGGGGAGCATGCAGGCGAGAAGCCAGACCGTTCCGAAGCTTCTCGGATCGACGTGGAGCGTGCGCCCGTCGATGGTCGTGACGCTGCGACCCTCCGTCGGACTGATTTCCAGCTCCTTGTGGACTGCCAGGAGGCGCTCAGCGACTGATAGAAGGGTAGGGGAGGGGTATGGGACGCAAAGTCTCTTCCGGGCCTCTCTGAACGTCTGTCCGAACCGGACCAGATCATCTCCGCCCCACATCTCGGCCTGCGCGCGATCATCGAGCAAGGTGCGCAGCACATTGAGCGAGGCGCGGGCGACGGGATCGCTGGAATCGTCGGCGAGCAACAAGAAGTGCATGAGCGCGGCGATAGAGAGTGGATCTGTCGGCTGACATAATTAACGGCACCGTGATAATATAATTTAATAACAATGTGTTGATTAGATTTCCATGTCACGAATATTGGCACGGCCATATTTCATGTTGCGGATATTGCCAGAATTCATGACACTCTAAATCAGGATCGGAGCCGGGAAGAGAGCTGGTGATCGAACGGAAGCCAAGCCGATCTCCGATGAAGTCTACCGAGGCTTTGAGCTCGGGGGCCGAGCTTTACCCGATATTTCGCAAGCATGTGCCCTTGGAAGGGCCGCTCGCTAAATCAACGGTGGCGGCTATCATCGCGGCGACGGGGCTAGGTGAGAGGCAAGTCCGCAGACTTGCGGTTCGTTTCAAGGCTAACCCAATTGCGGAGTCCTTGGCGCCGGCGGTTCGAGGTCCGAAAGTCGGCAGCCACCGCATTTCTACCGATGTCAAAGCTGCCATCGATCGCTTGATTGTTGACTTGTTCCTCACCAAGCCCGCGCCGACGGCCGCGCTGGCCGCCAGTGAAATCTCCGGCCTGCTCATGGCCGAAGATGGGGAATTCCGCTTTGCGCCGGAGGATATTCCGAGCGAACGAACTCTGGTTCGATTGATCGGGGAGATTTCGGCTCCACAACGCGCGCGGTCCAGCATGGGGTCGAAGCAGCGCAGTGCCTACGAACCCCACCCTGGCGCGTACAGGAGCGATGGGCTGCTGGACCTTGTTCAGATGGACCACACCCGCGCCGATGTGATCCTGGTCGACAGCATTCATCGTGAAGAGCTTGGCCGTCCATGGGTGACCTTGATCATCGACGTCTGGACGCGTGTGATTCTGGGGTTTTACGTCAGCTTTGGGGATCCTTCGATCTTCCGGTGCGGTCGGGCCGTCGCCAATGCCCTTTTGCCCAAGGAGCCGCTGCTCGCGAGGCTGGGTATCGACGTGGAATATCCGATGTTCGGCCAGTTTGCCCGGCTGCATGCTGATCATGCGGCACCCCATCGCGCGGAGAGTTTTCGCCGCGCCTGTCTGGCGCACGGCATCGATCCCGATATTCGGCCGCGGGGGCCGGCGCATTTCGGCGGTCACATCGAGCGGCTAATTGGCACGATGATTGGTAAAATGCGGTTGTTGCCCGGGGCTACCGGCTCCAATGTCACGCAACGCGATGGTTATGACGCAGGAAAGGCGGCAGCCCTCACGATCGCTGAATTCGAACGGTGGCTGGTGTGTCAGATCGGCATCTACCACAACACGCCGCATGCCGGCCTTGGCGGGCAGTGCCCGGCGCAAGTCTGGGCGCGGGAAACTGCCGGGAAGACGCCGCTCTTGCCGGTCTCCCTCGACACCGAACGGCTAACCCGCCAGTTCCTTCCGAGCACCGATCTGACCGTCCATTCCTACGGCGTGCAGATCCGCCATCGGCGGTATTGGCACCCCGAATTGGCGGTTCGGATTGGCCAGAAAATCACGGTGCACCACGATGAGCGCACGCTGCAGGAGGTCTATGCGCATTGCGATGGGGTATTTCTGCCGCTGTCGGTCGTCGGCCGATATCCGGATATCACCGAACCCGAATGGGAGGCCGAACGCAAACGGATCCGGTTGGTAGGGGCGGCCTATCAGGCTGACGGCGCAAAGGCAGCAACGGCGCGGTACATCCAGGCCGCGCGACGGGAGGTGATCACGGCGGTCGACCGAACGAGCAAGGCACGCCTCGCGCGCAAACGGCAGGAGCGCGAGGGGGTATCGCATGCGGATACGTTGCCGGCGCAACCCGCAGTCGAGCGGACTCAGTGGCAATCGGTTGCTGAGTTGCCGGAGGACAATTGGCTGCAATGGCGGAATTAGAGCCCTGGTGTAGCAACACCGCGTTCTGGATCGATTTCGAGGAGGCGCGGCGTGCGGTGGAAACGCTTGTCGACCTTGCGCATGATGAGCCCGACGAGCGACCGACATGCGTCATCCTGGTTGGCCAGTCCGGCATGGGGAAGACCTCGATCCTGCGCGAAGCGCAGCGGCGGATCGAGCTTACTTTTCCCGAACCGACGGAATTGGACGATGCGCGATACGCCCCAATGTTGCGCACGGTCATTCCGTCCAGTCCAACGTCGCTCAAAATCAATCTCACCCTGCTGTGGAAGCAAGGGTGGCCGATCACCAGCGGTATTCACCGCATCGCAGACCTCAAGGTTGTCGAATTGCTCCGCAAGCAGCGCACGCGGCTCGTCGCGATCGACAATGTGTACGCGATTCTGACCGCCAGCGGCAAGGCCCGGCGGGACACGCTTGATGCGTTCCGCTTCCTGATGAGTGAGGGCAGAGTCCCCATGGTTGTCGCCGGGCTTGAGGTGGCCGCAGACATCTTCGCCGAAGATGTTGAGCTCGCTTACCGGTCGATCATCGTGCGGCTTAACCCCTGGCCCGCGGGCGCGGCATCCCAGCGCCTCATTCGCGTACTCGCGCAGGGCATGCGGCTCGTTGACCCGGATAGCTTTGCGGAGCCGGAGTTTGCCGAACTGATCTGGCACAATAGTCAGGGGGTTACCGGGAATTTCAAGCGTCTCCTACATTGGTCCCAGAAGGTTGCGCGCAGGCATGGGCGCGAGCGCGTCAGCCTGGCCGATATCCGTGAAGCTGCCGCGCTCCTGCCTGCCTATGCTTTTGCCTGATGTTCGCGAAGGCTGATCCTGAACCCTTGGCTTACAGGGTGCAGCCGCGGCCCGACGAAGCGTTTGATTCCTGGATGGTACGGCTGACAGGCCGGCATGACATGACCCGGGCCCAGTTGTATAATCATCTTGGGATGACGCGCCGCCTTGCCACTCAGGACGTTGCCCGTGGCCCGCGCGGTGTTCCAGGATCCTATGCTGCTGTGTTCGGGCAACTCATCGACCGTTTGGCCTGGGCTGTTCAGTGCGACCGGACCAAAATCGAGGCAACGTTTCTGGATGTCAGCGGCGACGCGATCCTGCCCCCTATGCAACGGAGATTTGGATGCGTGCAGTGCTGGCGCGAGGCGCTGGAGGGGGGTGGTCCTATCATTGTGCGCCGGGAATGGACGCTCCGTGCCAGTTGGTGGTGTCATGTTCATCGCCTGCCGCTGAGCGATATGCGGATCATCCACGATAGCAGCTCCGCGCGGGCGAATGCTGCAGCGCTTGGGCGTGCGACCGAGGGCATGGAGCAATTGCACGAGCGGTTGCGGCCGACGCGGGTGATGCTTGCGCACAACCGGCGCTTGCTAGACAGTTTGCTGGGTGGCCCGCCGTTCGTGTTTCGACGCGGGGACGGTGGCTATCATGAGCGCTTCGTCTCCAACCGCTTTCACCTTGCCAAGACACGGATCGTCTTGCTCGCGGCTGCCCACAGCCAACGCAGTCAAGCGGCGCGGCGGTTCGAAACGTTCGTTGGGCTGACGACGTCGAGCTTGGCGACGTCAGGGCAAGGGGCGCTCGGACGCCGCGCGAAGCTGTGCCGTAAATCGTTTGGCAATCCTGCCGACCGCGGTCCGCCTGTGACCCGGGTCAGTCGATGGGAGTTGGACCTTTGGAGCCTTCTGATGGCCTATGCCGGGATGCAAGACAGGCTTGCACCAGATCGGTCCCTTTCGTGGGCCGTGCCAGCGCAGTCCTAATCGCGGGTGTCAGGACCAGAACAAAAGAGGAAATCCAGCTAGGGCCACCTGAAACGACCTGTGAGGCATAGTGGTGGTGTTTGGGTCTTACGGATCATGGTGACCCCGAAATCGCGCCTGTTGGGCTTCCTGTCGACCCGATTTTTCTGCATTCCAAGCCGCAACCGCGCCCGGCAGCGCCCGCCAGGGCAGGTGGGTGGGAGCTGCGGTCCTGAGCCGTGACGCCGCGGGCCAATTGTCTAATCGTTGGTCACCGCGCAGATCAGCCGGGGCGGACCAGCAGCCTATCAATCGCCGCCACCGAGGCATCAAATTCTTCGAGCGCGCCGGCAGAAAATCCAGACGACGCCGGCAGGACCTGGCGCGGTTCTGCCCGACCATCCGAATGCGTGATCGAAACGAGGTGCACGCCGCCGATGGTTTCGCGCGCGATCAGGCCTTCGGCCTCCAGCGCGGTGAGCATGCCGCGCACCCCGAGCCGCGTGGCGGCGAGGATCGCCTCGAGTTGCGCCGAGCGGAGCGGCCCGAACCCCGCAAGCCATTCGAGCGCGCGCGGCGCGCGCGAGGTTGTCCGCTGCCCCTGGGTGAAGCGGACGATCCGGGCCGCGGCCTGCCGCGCGTGATCGAGCCGGGTTTGCTGGGCGAGCACCGCCTCGCGCAAGCCAAGCGCAATCGTCAGGCGGCGGTTCTCGTCGGCGATGTCGGGGGCCGTCGCATCAAGCCGGATGAGGTTTGGCCAGGGCAGGGGGCTGCGCATAAAACCGTGCACGCGGAGGGTTTCGCCGATCACCGCCTCGACCGCCCAGCGCGGTGACGGCGCCCCGCTCTGTTCGAACGGGATGAGACCGCCGGGGCCGGTCAGCGCGACCAGGTCCCACCGGGCAGGGGCGAACACCGGACTGCGGCCGAACGCCTGGTGGAGGGTGGACAGCAGCGCGAAGGGCAGGGGGGCAGGCTCCCGCGAAAGCTCCGCCACGATCGCGTGAGCTTCCATCATCACGGCAGCCGCGGCGTCATGACCGGCGCGAACTTCGCCATCGCGCGGCGCGAGCAATGCGCGCTGCAGCGCGCGGGCGCTGCCGGCGAGACCCTCGGAACGACTATGGCCGAGGTCGGTCAGGATCGCCTCGCACAGCGCCCGGGGCGGCTGTGCTGCCACAGCGGCCTCGGTGGACAGGCTGGTCAGTCCGGCGAACCAGCTGTGGAAGCGGGCGGGTGTGAAGGCGTGACCGGCCTGGCGCAGCGCGTTCATCAACCCGTCGCGCACCACGCTGAGGTGGAAGATCCGGGCGACCGGCAACGGGCCATAAGCAAGTTCGCCGTCGAGCCGACCGAGTGCGAGCGCGGCTTGGGCCTCTGCGCTGGCGAGCGCGGCCGGGACGGGGAGGGGTGACGCAGCGTGCGACGAGGATGGCAGCTTCGATTCCTTCGAGCGGACACGGGGAATCCTCCGCTAGCATGTCCTGTATAGCAAAGGTGATTTCGCTAGACAGTCTCTTATCGAGCTGGGCGGTTAAACTATCGGTAAGCAGGGATTATCAGTAGTGCCTTTGGCATCATGCCGATCTATTGTCCCGGCGATGGAGCGCATGTCGTCACACCGCCGGACACGGCAAACGCCGGCGGGTCGGATGGGTCCGCTTTCGCCACAGCCGCGGATTGCGGCGTGAGCCGCGCGCTGGCGTCCGCCGCTGCTGCCCGCACGCCGGTCGCCGGCGAGGTCGTAACCGTACTGGCGCCGGGCGAGGCGCGTTTGCCGCGCCGGATGCGCGGATCGGCCACCGATCGCATCGCCCAACTCACCTCGCTGCTGGGCGAGTTGGTTGCGGCGGACTGCGCGATCGACGCGCTCGCGTTTCGCAAGAGCCTCGAGGCCCGGGCCCCGGCCAGCGTCAAGGCGCTGGCCAACGACCTCGCTTGTTATGCCGAATTCTGCACGCGTGTTCGCGGGGTGGGGCTGCCGGCCACCGTGGCGCGGGTCGTGGCCTATGTTGAGCACTGCGAGGCGCGCCAGCGCAAGCCAGCGACGGTCAACCGCCGGCTTGCGTCGCTTGCGGTGATGCACGATCTGCTCGGCGTCCCCAGCCCGACCCTCGCACCGGTGGTGCGCGACGCCGTCCGGGGCATGCGGCGGCGGGTCGACATTGGCCAGCGCCAGGCCAGTCCGTTGCGGTTCGGCGAAGGCATCGGCGTCGAGGCCGCCACAGGGTTCACGCTCACCGCGCTGCTCGACGCCTGTCCGGGCACGGTGTCGGGCCTGCGCGATGCCGCTTTGCTATCACTCGGCTACGATGCAGGCTTGCGTGTCTCTGAACTGGTCGCGGTCCGGTGCGAGCATATCACAATCCAGGAAGACGGCTCCGCGCGGCTCAAGGTGCCGCAGTCGAAGACCGATCAGGAAGGGCAGGGGGCCTGGGCCTGGCTTTCGCCCGACACCGTCCGGCGCATCGCCGCCTGGCGGGCGGTCGCGTCGATCACGACAGGATCGCTTTTGCGCCGGATCGGAGTTCTGCGGACCCGCGTGCGGGAGGCGCGGCGTGCGATCCACATCGCCGAACTGGCCTGGAATGCCGGGGTCGACCACCGCCGCATGGCCGCGCAGCCGGCGAAGCCGGCGACGACGACCTATGCGATCGGCGAGGAGGCGATGACGCCTGCCGCGGTGCGGCAGATCATCAAGCGCACGGCTCTGCGCGCCGCCGAGGAGGGGCTGGTCGCGCTGTTCGGCACCGAACTCGAAGCGGCGATCGCGGGTCTCAGTACCCACTCGCTCCGGGTCGGGCTCACCCAGGATCTGTTCGCGAGCGGCGAAGATGCCGGGCCGATCAGCCAGGCGCTGCGCTGGTCATCGACCGCGACCGCGTTGCGTTATGGGCGGGAACTCGCGCCGTCGTCGAACGCGGCCGCGCGGATGCTGCGGCGGGTGCGGCGGTAGTTCAGTCCGGTGCGACGACATCAATTCTGTCACGTCACAGCTGAACCCGGTCGAAAACATCTGGCAGTTCATGCGCGATAACTGGCTCTCGAACCGGGTCTTCAGGTCCTACGACAACATCCTCGACCATTGCTGCTTCGCTTGGAACCGCCTCGCCGATCAACCATGGCGCATTATGTCCATCGGACTACGGCGAGGGGCTCATGGGTGATGATCGACTGATCGGCCCCCACCGAGTGGTCCGGTTTGATTGTTAGTGCATTGTTGCTTCCGCCGCCATTGCTGACGGTAGGTGGAGCGAAGCGGAACCGGACGGCGGCAATGGCGGTGTCGCACTTTCCGGGGCCGGCGGCCGATAGCCGAGGCTGCTGTGCGGGCGAACGGTGTTGTAATGCCGCCGCCAGGCCTCGATCAGCACCTTGGCCTCGGCGAGGCTGTAGAAGATCTCGCCGTTGAGCAGTTCGTCGCGGAGCGACCCATTGAAGCTTTCGTTATAACCATTCTCCCACGGTGAACCGGGCGCGATATACAAGGTCTTCACGCCGATCTGGGCGAGCCATGTCTGCACGGCAGTGGCGATAAACTCGGCGCCATTGTCCGACCGGATATGAGCCGGTGGTCCCCGCGCGATGAACAGGTCAGCGAGAGCCGCCAGCACATCTTCATGCTTGAGCTGGCGTGCCACGATAAGCGCGAGGCACTCCCGGCTGGCCTCGTCGATAATGGTGAGGATCCGGAACTTGCGCCCGTCATGCGTACGGCCCTCGACGAAGTCGTAGGCCCAGACATGCCCTGGATATTCCGGCCTGAGCCGGATACACGAGCCGTCGTTCAGCCATAACCGGCCCCGCTTTGGCTGGCGCTGTGGCACCTTCAACCCCTCCTTGCGCCAAATCCGCTCAACGCGTTTGCGGTTCACCGTCCAGCCGGCATCGCGCAGCAATGCGGTCACCCGGCGATAGCCGTAGCGGCCGTATTGCTTGGCCAGTGCGATAATGTCCTCGGTGAGCCGCACCTCATCATCCGCCCCGCGCGGCACCTTGCGATGCGTCGACCGATGTTGCCCGAGCACCCGGCATATACGCCGCTCGGACACTGGCAACTCCCGCCGCAACTGATCGATACAGCGTCGCCGCCGCGCGGGGCTCAGAAGTTTCCCCGAGCGGCCTCCTGAAGGATCAGCTTGTCCAGCGTCAGGTCCGAGATCGCCCGGCGAAGCCGCAGATTCTCCTTCTCCAGATCCTTCATCCGCCGCGCCTGGTCGGTCTTCAGACCGCCATATTCCTTGCGCCAGCGGTAGTAGGTTTGCTCGGTGACCGCGATGCGCCGGCAGGCTTCGGCCGTCGTTCCACCCTGCGCCAGCACGATCTCAACTTCACGCAGCTTGCCGATGATCTCTTCCGGCTTGTGCTTCTTGCTCGGCATTCGTCGTCCCTTTCGTGATCCAGACTATCATAGTCGATGGACCACTCAGACGGAGGCAGATCACAACGAGACTTGGTATTATCATACACGACCAAGTTAACTTCATCCGCTAACGAGAATAATGGGGTTCACTGGTGCGCCTCCGTTGCTGGTACGCCGTGGCTCAAACCGCTAAGCGGCCAACCTTCTCTGATATCAACCCAATTCTGATCGTTGCCGACGTTTCGGCGGACTAAAAAGCGACAGGCCACAAGCTCGGATTTCTTCCGAGATGGCGTCCCTGGTCTGTGTTACAGGACCAGAGACGCCGATCACTTCGTTCAGATTCCGAAGTTGTAACGCAGGCGAATACCATACATGCGCGGCTCTCCGAATATCTGCGTCTGATTGCCGATCGCGTTATAAACGCCACTGTTCGACAATGCATATTCTTTATTGAGCAGGTTTGTACCAAACAACGTTGCATCCAGGCCGCTGCCCAAAGCGTTCCTCCAATCTATCGAGGCCGATAACATGCCATAGGCAGCCAGATCACTGCCTGGCTCCCACGTCTTACTGCCATCAACGAACTTCTCCAGCGCGGGGCCGGATTGGTGCCGTGCGTCGGTCCAGGCATAGCTCACGAACAGATTGACCTCGCCGAAAGCCTCAGGTGTCGGCAGTGCAAGGCGGCCATAGACGGAAAAGATATGTGGCGACATATACTGCAACGGAATGCAGGTGAGGTCTGGCGTGGTGGTCCTGAGATAACCGTTCGCCGCCGTCGAGTTGCAATCCCAGACAGGCGTGGCCGATTTGTACTTGAACGACTTATAATGCGCGTCGATGTAGCTGTAATTTCCGCCAATTTCGAGTTCGTCGATCGGCTTGAACATCGCTTCCACTTCGACGCCACGGATCCGCGCAGAGGCTTCGCTCAGCGTGGCCGCGCCGCTTGAGTTGGTTGTCGGATTGAAATCCGCCAGACCACGCTGGATCTTGCTGTAATCCATGTTGTAGGCATTGACGTTCAGGCGAACCGGCCGACTGGCCACCTTGAAGTCGGACTTGAAGCCGGCTTCCCAGTCGGTCACGAATTCGGGGCCGAACTGCGCGTATTGCGCATTGACTGCGAACGCGTTGAAACCGCCCGCCTTATAGCCACGCGTAACCTTCCCATAAACCAGCAGGTTATCGATCGGGCGATAGTCAAGGCCAATCGTCCAGTTCGGCGCCGAACTCTTCAGGTGCCCCTCATAGCGGCAACCCCTGGTGGCATCCGTCGTCAAATTGTTGGCATTCCCGCGTGGGACGGACACGCCATCAAACAAGCAACGCACATTATCGACGCCCGCTCCCGAATAGATCGCCGGGGAATAGCTTGTCGTGCGGCCATCGATCTGATCCCAAGTGTAGCGATAGCCCCCCGTCAATCGCACGCGATCGAGAGCCGGAGTCAGTGCCCCGAAATCAAGGGTGGCCTGTGCAAACAATGCCTTCGATTCATTGGTAACCGCCGATCCCCGGAAGCCGGCGCACTGCAGGGCGCCTGCCTCGCCCGGGCGTCCGCACAGGGTTGTGAAATAGTCCCCCATCTGGCCACCTGGCTTCTGCTTGGAATAGAAGCCGCCGACGGTATAGATCAACTTATCGTCGAGAAGATTGCCTTGAATCTGTAATTCCTCGGTAAACAGCTCGTAATAATCTTTCGATGACGCGCGGCTGAGCGTCGTTACGCCCGTGTTGTTGATGTTGGCAATGGAGCCATCCTGGTCCGAAGCATAGCCAGATTTGAGCGATGCGAAACTGATGATATTTTTTAGCTTCAGGCCTTCTGTCAGATCAACATCTGTAGTGTTGCTGACGCCCCAGGTTTCGACCTTGGCGAAATCGTCCACGCCATGGGCAACCTTGCGGATGCCACGGTCCTCCTGATCGCTGATAAGCTTTCTCAGGTCGGTACAGTTGGCGTCGGGGCTTGCCTGGGTACCGCAGAAATTGCCGAATCCAGCCATGGTGAAGCCGAGAAGTCGTGAGTAATTGAAACTGATCGGCACGATACCGGTGCCATTGTTCTTCGAATAGCCGTAATAGGCCATCGTGTAATTGCTGACGCCTTCGAACGGCTCAAACTCGATACCGATACGCGCCATGCGCCAGTGCTGGTTGTCGCGATCCTTGTTCCAGTTGATGTCTTTGGTGAAGCCGTCGCGATCGCGCGAGGCCCCTACGAGCCGGACACGCAAATTGTCGGTCAAAGGCGCGTTCAGCACTGCCTCGAACTCGGTCATGTTATAATTGCCGAAGCCGCCCGAAAGATGGCCTTCAAGACGATCGGTCGGACGCGCCGCCGTAAGCAGGATCGCGCCGCCGGTGGTGTTGCGGCCGAACAGCGTTCCCTGCGCGCCGGACAGAACCTGTACGCTTTGAAGATCGGTGAAATTGCCCGCGCCGCCTTGCTGGCTCAGGGTGTAGGCGATCGGCAATGGAACTTCATTCATGTAGACGACAACGCCCGGCGAGCCCTGGAATGAGGCGCCCTGGCCGCGGATCGATGGGGACATGACGTCGCGCGAAGCCTGGCCATTTGGCTGGATGGTCAGTGAAGGAACCTGACTTTGCAAACCCTGCAGGTTGGTCACATCGCGTTCGCGCAGACCATCCGGCGAGAGCGCCGTTATAGTGATCGGAACGTCCTGTGAGCGCTCCTCGCGGCGCTGGGCGGTAACGACGATTTCACTCAGGCCGTTATCTTCAGATGCGCCCTGCCTGGCATTCTCCTGGGCCATCGCGCCCGAAGAAGCAAATGCAGTCAGTGCACTCCCTGCCAGAAGTGCCACGCGAATCATTCGTTTCGTATAAATGCTCATTTCCACTCCCATTTTGTTGTTCCGTATTCGCATATTAATTGTTGTTTTTATCTTTCAATTCATCAACCATAATAAACTGAAGGATATTTTGAGAATATTCCTTTTAGTTTTCCTATTGTTAAAAATATCCTCACATGGATCAATGACGTGAGCGCGAATGTTCAGTTCACCAGAGAATGCGCTGCAGGAATGCGGCCCTGCGGTCACGCAATTGACGGTCGCGCTCCCGCGCGTCCACCTGCGGCGTATCCTTCGGCAAATGGCGGCGCAGATCGGCGAGCTTGACCTTTGTCAGCGTCGGCATGGGCTGCGCATTGCAATCGGTCCAGCGGCCCTGAACCACGCCGGTGGAATTGCCGGCTGTGTCCAGCCAGTTGGGCACGCCGGGATCGCGCGCGGAGATCACGATACGCAGTACCCCATCCTTGTCGACCTGCGACTGCGCATCGTTCAGGCTGCTCTGGTTGTTCACCCAGTCGGTTGTCTCGAACAGGTCATTAGTCAATATTGTCGAATAATAACCGCATGTTGTGGGAACTTTGCTTTCGAGAATGAGGACTTCGTCATCGTTCAGATCATAAGCGCCATGATAGTAGAATTGCCCGAACAGGCCGCCCATTCCGGAAATCACATCGAATATCTTGAGTTTGTTGACGAAGCCTTCCCTCCGCAGTTCACCCGGGGTCCCGACCAGGAAGAGGGCCGTATTGGCCGTCCGGCCGCCCAATTCATCCAACCGCTTCCGCAAGGACGCCGTGCTTTCACGCGGGCGTAAGGTCGATCTGTCCAGCCGCTCGATGGATATCGTGGGATCGCGCTCTTTCACCCAGTCGGCTGACACCTGCCTGATGACGAGGCCATTTGCTTGCGGTTCAAGCTTCCACCAGTTCCCGGTATAACCTTCCGGCCGGGTGGGGCTGAGCAGCACATCAAACTTGCCCGCCGCATCCACGGGCAAGGCATTGAAATCCCCATAGGCAAGCGGGACGACCTTCTCATTCCCGTCAGGCCCGGTACGCGACATCTGGCCCAGCTTGAAAATGCGCAGGGAGCCGCGTGTCCCGCGCAGGCGGTAGCTGCCAGCGGGATCCACGGGGGTTTCCTTGTAGATTGTATCGGAATTGGGCTGATAGACGTTCAACGTCTGATTAAGGCTCGGAAGGAAAACGGGATTGTTGATATCAGCGCTGATCGCCTCCAGCGAACGCGCGGTCAGCGCTTCCAACGCGAGACGCCCGACCTCCTGCTGAATCCAGGGATCTCGCCGCTGATCTTCCGGCAATTTGGCAAGGATCAGGCCGGGGAGTTCCCGCAGCTTATCAATGAATTCGTACCATCCCGGCGTTGTGATCTGCGCGGCCCGTGTTTCCTGTGCAGCTGCCCCGGTCCCACCGGTCAGCGCCAATGCGATGGCGGCAAGCCCGCCAAAGTGCCGGTGCATCCTCCTCATTTCGCTCTCCTATGCTCCGGGCGTTTCCATTCGCCTGTAATGCCCTCTGATCTGCCAGTTCGTTCGCAATCACCGGGTGCGATCGTCGGATGTTTTGATGACGATCTTGCGGATCGAACCCGTGAAATGCGGGTTCGCTAAATAATCATTGGAAACAAAGGATCCCGTGTCGAAGCCGATATCGAATGTTTCCTGAGTTTCGTCGAAACCCGCAATCCGATCAACGTGACGACGGGCGACTTCCGTGCCATTCACACTGATCGAAAGTACGCCGCCAGGCCGGCCTGATTTGACCGGATCAAACGTGAAGCTGTAGCCGATGTGCGCCGGACCCGTTGGCAGCGTTTGTGGAGCTTCAAGTCGAAACTGGTCGCGAGGCTGTTGTGAGGCCGCATGAACGGCCACCGGACGGCCATCCTTCAGATAAAAGCTCCAGCCGCCGAAGCGTCCTCCGGAAGCAACCAGCACACCATTGACCGACCCAGCCGGGATTTCCACGTCGGCCGCGATGGTGAAAGACTTTTCCCTGAGCGGGGGCGCGGATGACTCGGGAATTTGAAGATCCGGTCCCCAGTAGGTGAATTCGCTATGTTCACCCCGGTATGGGTTTTTCCGCAGCCGGCTTAGCGTGCTGTCATCAAGGGGGAACACATTGTTTTTTGCCGCTTCCACCTGCCACATGCGCTGAAGCGATTTGAGCTTGTCGGGATATCGATCGGCGAGATTATTCGCTTCGGCAAAATCCTCATCGATCTTATAAAGCTCCCACGGCCATTTGGTTACGTCCGCCGGCGGCACCTTGCTTTGCCAGGGCAGGCGTTGTGGGGTTGTCCCGGCGAGCCAGCCATCGTGATAGATGGCGCGGCTGCCCATTAGTTCGAAATATTTGGTGTGGCGGCGGTCTGGCGCTCTTGCGTCGTTAAAGCTGTAGCCGAAACTGATGCCGTCCACCCGCTGCTGCGGCACGCCATTCACCGATGTCGGCGCAGGGACGCCCGCGGCTTCCAGGACGGTGGGCATGATATCGGTTATATCGTGGAATTGGCTGCGGATTCCGGTCTGCTTGATGCGGTCCGGCCATGATACCACCATCGGGTTTCGCGTGCCGCCGAAGTGTGAGGAAACCCCTTTCATCCAGGGGAAAGGGGCATTCAGGGCCCAGGTCCATCCGACCGGAAAATGCCCGGAGCTTTGCTCGCTGCCCAGGATGTCCAGCTGAGAAAGGCGCCAGGCGGTATCCTCGCGGCTTCGATCGACGATCGTCGCTCCAGAGTTGGTGCTACCATCAATGCCGCCTTCGGGGCTCGTGCCATTATCCCCTTCGACAAAGATGACGAGTGTATTGTCGGCCCGTCCCATGCGTTCGATTTCATCAAGCATCCGGCCGATCTGGGCATCGTGATAGGCGACCATCCCGGCATAGACTTCCATCATTCTGGCGGCCACCTGCCGGTCACTGTCAGACAGCGTCTCCCAAGCGGGAAGGCCTTCCGGGCGCGGCGTCACCTTGGTCGTGGAAGGGATCAGGCCGTTCGCCATCTGCTTGGCGACGGTCTGTGCGCGAAGGGCATCCCATCCTCCGTTGAACTGGCCCTTGAATTTTTCAATCCATTGCTTTGGCGCCTGATGGGGAGAATGCGCGGTGCCCGGGGCATAATATAGGAAGAATGGCTTTTCGGGCGCCGACGCTTTCTGTTCATGGAGCCAGTGAATGGCATCGTCAGCGAGGAATCGATCCAGGATCGAGTCCGGCTTGCCACCATCAGGCGGCGAAATGCGATTTGTCCCCCGGACCAATGCGGGATGCCATTGGTTGGTGGAGCCCCCGATAAAGCCATAGAAATATTCGAAACCAAGGCCCGTTGGCCAATGATCGAAGGGGCCGGCGGCCGTCTCTTCCCAAGACGGGACATTGTGATGCTTTCCGAACATCGCGGTGTTGTAGCCATTCTGGCGCAACACTTCGGCCATGGTAGCGGCGCTTTTGGGAATGATCGAATTATATCCCGGATAGCCCGTTGCCAAATCGGTGACCACGCCGCTGCCGACCGCATGATGATTGCGCCCGGTCAGCAGCGCCGCGCGCGTCGGCGAACACAGGGCGGTGGTGTGAAAGCGGTTATATATCAGGCCCCGTTCCGCCACACGATCGAGGTTCGGGGTGGGCACAGGTCCGCCGAACGTGCCTGCAACCCCAAATCCGACATCATCGGTCATGATCAGGACGATATTGGGAGCGCCGGCGGGTGCGGTTAAGCGGGCGGGGAAAGACGGAACCGAAGCGGCAACAGACGAAGCAACCTTGCCGTCGAACGAGGCGGGCCTGATCGGCAGAATTCGTCTGTCGATGGCCTCGGCGGTTTGCCCCGCGCCGACGGCGGCTGTGGATAGCATTGCCAAGGTAACGCCAGCCATAACGGGCAATGTGGTCGCTGAAACCTTGGCAAATATCATCTTGCAACTCCCGGTGCCGCCAATTTAATTTTATAATTATTTAATTCATGAAAATATGTTGAAGTTTTTATTAATTGGATTTGACTTCAAGTCGTTGAATGTCGCCAGTGAAATTCGACGGGCCGCCATAGTCGAGCACCTGATTTCCCGTATCCCGACCCACATCGAACATTTCTCCAAGTCCGGCCGTGTTGGTCACCGTCCGATCGATGCGTCCACGGACGACTTCCTTGCCGTCGATGCTGATGCGCAACAGCCCACCTTTTCCGATGCCGCCGCCATCATAGTCGAAATCATAGCGAATGCTCGCCTTCCCCGGCACCAGGGCCAAGGGTGAAATGATCTCAAACTGGTGTTGTTTCTGCTGGGTAAATGCGTGGTGCGCGGCCGGCCGGCCGTTCTTCAAATAGAAGCTCCAACCGCCGAACCGACTACCGCGTGCGAGCAGAACGCCATTGGCGCTGCCGTTGGGTATGATCACATCGGCCATGATGCTGAAGGACACTCCCCGCATCGGCGGTGCCACATCATCGGTTACGCTGATGTCCTTGCCCCAGTAGACGAAACCATTGGGGTTTTCCATCCGGATGTCCTGTGAGGCGCGCGCGCGTTCGTGCGATTCCCGGTCGTCGAGCGGCAGGACGTTGTTGCGCTGGGCTTCCTGTTCGAACAGCGTCCGTAACTGTTCCAACTTCTTCGGATAAGTGGCAGCCAGATCGCGCGATTGGCTGAAATCCGTGTCGAGATCGTAGAGTTCCCAGACATAGTCGTCGGGCGACCCCTCAGGATTGCTCATCGTCCAGGGCATTTTGCGCGGCTTCGTATTGGCGATCCAGCCGTTGTTATAGATGGCGCGACTGCCCTGCATTTCGTAATATTGCATTGTCCGGCGATCGGCCGCTTCAGGGCTATCAAAGCTATAAGCCAAGCTGATGCCGTCGATGCGCTGCTGCCGAGCCCCGTTGACGATTGTCGGGGCAGAGATGCCTGCGGCTTCCAATATGGTCGGAGCGATATCAACCACATGGTGGTACTGGCTCCGTATGCCACGTTCCTTGATGCGCGAGGGCCATGAGATCACCATCCCGTTGCGTGTGCCACCGAGATGGGATGCAATTTTCTTCATCCACGGGAATGGTGCGTTCGTCGCCCAAGCCCAGCCGACCGGGTAGTTGCCATAGGTATTCGGGCCGCCGAGACCGTCGATCCGTGAGAGAAGATCGGTCACCTTCTCGGTTGCGCCGTTGGCGAAAGTGGCCATCCAGTTTTCGGCGCCAGATATGCCGCCTTCGGCCGATCCGCCATTGTCGCCCTCGATGAAGATGACGAGCGTGTTTTCCAACTCACCGGTTCGCTCAAGTTCATCGATCAGGCGACCGAATTGGTGGTCCTGATGCGCGAGCATAGCGGCGAAGACTTCCATCATTCGAGCCGAAACACGCTTCTCGTCATCGCTCAGGCTATCCCATGTCGGAACCCCTTCCGGGCGTGGGGCAAGGATTGTTGCCTGAGGCACCACGCCGAGCCCTTTTTGACGAGCCAGGGTTTGCTCACGAAGGCGATCCCATCCTTGGTCGAACTTGCCACGGAACCGGGCAATCCATTCGCTGGGAGCCTGATGCGGGGCATGGGCCGTTCCTGGGGCGAGATAAAGCAGGAAGGGTTTGTCGGGCGCAGCGGCTTGCTGATTATGAACCCATGTGATGGCGTCATCAACGAGCGCCGCATCCAGAATCCTGTCCTTGGGCGCATCGATGGGCGTAATATTGCGGTAGAGGACGGGTGAGAACTGATCCGTTTCTGCACGAATAAAGCCAAAAAAATATTCGAAGCCCAGTCCGGTTGGCCATTGGTCGAAGGGGCCTGCTGCGGATCCCGCGCCCGGTTGCACATTATGATGCTTGCCGAACATGGCGGTGTTGTAGCCATTGAGCTTGAGCACCTCGGCGAGCGTGGCCGCGCTGCGCGGTAGCGTATTTGAATAGCCGGGAAATCCGGTTGCCAGGTCCGGAACGGATCCGGAGCCAACATTATGGGGGTTGCGACCGGTCAACAGTGCCGCGCGCGTCGGAGAGCAGACGGACGTGGTGTGAAACCGGTTATATTTCAGGCCGTGAGCGGCAAGCCTGTCCAGATTGGGTGTTGGTACCGGGCCGCCGAAGGTTGATGCAGCGCCGAAGCCGACGTCGTCCGTAAGCACTAGAAGAACGTTTGGAGCGCCTGCCGGCGCTCTTGCGGGCTTCGGAAATGATGGCTTAGAATTTGCGTATGTTTGACCGATCACACCGGCGAATGGTGCGGCAGGTTCCGGCAATATAATTTCAGCCTTGGGCGAGCCTTTTGCGCCCGACAGCGACAGGGCCAGCAAGATGGGGAGGAGGGAATGGCAGATTCTCCCCTGATTCTTGGTCATTGCCACCTCGCGCCCCCTCCAGGATATTAACAATACCAGCCGTTATTATTGTTTTTTTCAATGATATATTATTGTTTTTTAATAGAAAAACTCGGGTATCCGTGATCCGCCGGTCTATCGGTTCACTCATCGATAAAATTTTCTTCCCATTCTCTTGCCCGCTTCGCGCGTCCTGGGAATGGCGGAATAGCTCAAATTTGATGCTGAACCGATCGACGCGAGCATCATGCATGCCGATGATGTTTCCGGTGGGGAATCCATTGCCTCTGCCGGCATCCCGGCATATTTTTCAGGCCGTGGCCTTCTTCGTTTTCTGCTGCGCGATGAAATCCTCAAGCCGTCGCCCGGGTGTGAAGCGGATCCCAATCCTGACCCTCAAATATCGTAATTTTGCTGGATTATTTGTGCCGATCGGCGTCCAATGCCGGCGCTGATTCACAATTTTTCTCGTATCACAGGTGGAGGTCTCTACTGGTTGAATGATCTGATATGACGCAATTTTGATCTTTTCTGTCATTCACAAGTGGCGGGAGTGGGGAGCAGTTTCGAGACATAACTGGATTCGCTCAAGAGGCGCGGATCAGGTGTCAAAGGACAATGGAAAATGGAACAGCGCCGATTGGGCCGCAGCGACCTGCAGGTATCGGTTGTGGGGCTGGGATGTAACAATTTCGGCTGGAAGGCGGATCTTGCGGAAACCCAAGCAATTGTCGATCGAGCGCTGGATGCCGGGATAAGCTTCTTCGATACCGCGATCAGCTATGGCCCATCGGAAGAGTATCTGGGGACGGCGCTTGGGGTGCGTCGCAAGGATGCGGTGATCGCCACCAAGTTCGGCAGCCCCGAGGATCCCGTCGCGGGTGACGCGCGCGGAGCGCGGGCCTATGTGATGGACGCAGCCGAAGCGAGCCTGCGGCGGTTGAACACCGACTGGATCGACCTGTATCAACTCCATTTCCCCGATCCGGCGACCCCGATCGACGAGACCTTGCGCGCGCTTCAGGATTTGGTGGCGCAGGGCAAGGTACGGGCGATAGGCTGTTCGAATCTGTCGGCCAACGCGATTGATGCAGCGCAGACTGCGGCCAAGGACGCGGGCATTGGCGGCTTTGTTACGACGCAGAACGAATATAATGTGTTGGTGCGCGGGCTCGAACAGGATCTGGCGCCGATGATCGCCCGCCATGGGTTGGGCCTGCTGCCTTATTTTCCGCTCGCTAACGGCGTCCTCACAGGCAAGTATAAAACGGGGCGGGCGGCGCCTGCTGATGCCCGGCTGGCGGATGCGCCTGTTTATTTCGATGCCTATCGCGATCCGGCCAAATGGGAAGCGGCAGCGCGGCTCGAGGCGTTTGCCGCGGCGCGTGGACACAGCCTGCTTGACCTCGCTGTTTCATGGCTGGCGGCACGGCCGGGGGTAACGAGCGTGATCGCCGGAGTCAGCCGTGCGAGCCAGGTCGATGCCAATGCCCGCGCGGCCGATTGGGTGCTTTCGGCGGAAGACATGGCCGAAATCGATCGCCTGCTGGACGCTGCGTGAACCGGTTCGATTATATCATCGTCGGTGGCGGTTCGGCAGGCTGCGTGCTGGCCAACCGCCTTTCGGCCGATCCGTCGATCCGCGTCGCGCTGGTTGAAGCGGGTGGGCATGGCCGCAGCCCGCTGATCCGCGCGCCGGGCGGCTTGCTGCCGATCATGCTGTCGGGCGCCTATCAGTGGCCCTATCTTTCGGCCCCGCAACGCCACCTGGATGATCGTGTGCTGTTCCTGCCACGCGGCAAGGTGCTGGGCGGCGGCTCGTCGATCAACGGCATGGTCTATTGCCGGGGCACGGCAAGCGATTATGACGGCTGGGCGCAGGCGGGCAATGCCGGCTGGTCCTTTGCCGATGTGCTGCCTTATTTCCGCCGCGCCGAAACCTACGAGCCGGGCGCAAATGCGTGGCATGGCGGCGATGGCCCGTTGAAGATCGGCCGGCCGAAAGTGAAGCATCCACTCGCCCGCGCCTTCGTGGCGGCGGGGGAGGAGGCGGGCTATCCCTATAATGACGACAGCAACGGCGCCACCCGCGAAGGGTTCGGCCCGGTCGATGTCACCGCGTCGCACGGCATCCGATCGAGCACGGCGGCGGCCTATCTCCACCCCGTCCGCAACCGGGCGAACCTGACGATCATCACCGCCGCGCAGACGACGCGCCTGCTGTTCGACGGCAAACGCGCGACGGGGATCGCCTATCGCAAGAACGGGGCCGAGCATCTGCTGCATGCGGACCGCGAGGTGATCCTGTCGGCGGGCGCGATCAATTCCCCGCAATTGCTGATGCTGTCGGGCATCGGCCCGGCGGAGCATTTGCGGGACCATGGGATCGATCCGCTGGTCGACCTGCCCGGTGTCGGCCAGAATTTGCAGGATCATCTGGCGATCGCGGTCAAGCACCGTTCGCTCCAGCCGATATCGATGTTCAAATATTTCAGCCCGATCCGGGGGGCGATGGCGCTGGGCCAATATATTCTGTTTCGCAAGGGGCCGCTGGCTGATCCGGGGATGGAGGCGATCGCCTTCGTCAAATCCGATCCGGCGCTGGACGAGCCCGATATCAAGTTCCACTTCGTCATGGCGCTGTACAAGAATAACGGGCGAGAAATGACGCCCGAGCATGGTTTCTTCGCGCACATCAATGTCGCGCGGCCGGAAAGCCGGGGATCGGTGCGGCTGGCGTCGGCGGACCCGTCCGCGCCGCCGGTGATCGATCAGGATTATCTGGCGAGCGCGGCGGATCGCCACGTCCTGCGGCGCGGGGTGCGGATCGCGCGCGAGGTCTTCGCGCAGAAGGCGTTCGATCCCTATCGCGGCGAGGAACTGGCGCCGGGCGCGGATATCGTGAGCGACGAAGCGCTCGACACCTTCATCCGCGCCAATGCCGAGGCGGATTATCATTCGGTCGGCACCGCGCGGATGGGCAGCGATGCGATGGCGGTGGTCGATTCCAGCCTGCGCGTTCATGGGGTGGATGGCCTCAGGGTGGTCGATGCGTCGATCATGCCGCGCATCATCGGCGGCAGCACCAACATGCCGACGATCATGATCGCCGAAAAGGCCGCCGGCATGATCCTCGGCTTGCCCGCGTTGCCGCGTGCGGAGCCGGACCTATGACGGACGGGGACAAGATGCCTAGCCAAGGTATGATGAAGGCGGCGTTGCAGGCTTATGTCGACGGCCTCAACCGCGGTGATGCCGAAGCGGTGATCGCATTGTTCGCTGAAAATGCGGTGATCGAGGATCCCGTCGGTACGCCGCCGAAGCGCGGGCGCGAAATCGCCGACTGGTTTCATCAGGCCGTGGCGATGCAGGCGCGACTGACGCCGGTTGCGCCGGTGCGCGGATCGCACGGCAATGCGGCGGCGCTGGCCTTTATCGTTACCACCGAATGGGAAGGGCAGCGGATCAGCATCCATTCGCTCGACACCTGCACGTTCAATGGAGCGGGCAAGATCGTCGAACTGAAGGGCTATTGGGGTCCGGAAGACATGGAAGCATGAACGTGACAACATATGCGGGCGCAAGAGGACGGCGATATGCGGGGGCTTAAGGACAAAATACTCATCGTAGCCGGCGGCGGCAGTGGGATTGGTGCCGCGACCGCGCGGCGGTTGGCCGAGGAAGGCGCCATCCTGGCCATTGGCGACATTGTCGAAACAGCGGCACAGCAGGTTGCGGCAAGCATTGTTGGGGCGGGCGGGAGGGCGACGGGGCACGCGTTCGACATTGCTAGTGAGGCCTCTGTCGCGGACTTGATCAAGGCGACAGTCGATCTTCATGGTCAACTTGACGGCTTACATGTCAACGCGGCCGATATGCGTGCCCTCCGTGAGGACACCGACGCCAGCGACATCAGCTTCGACATTTTCGACCGGACGATCACTGTCAATATGCGTGGTCACCTGATTTGCACCAAACAGGCCATGCCGCACCTGCTGAAGAGCCACGGTGCGCTGGTTTATACGACGTCTGAAGCCGCATATGTGGGGGAGCCGACTCGGGTGTCCTATGCAATGAGCAAGAGTGGTATCAACGCGCTTATGCGCCATGTCGCGTCCCGCTGGGGCCGCGAAGGGGTCCGCGCCAATGCCGTTGCTCCTGGCTTTACCCTGACCGAGGAAATCGACGCCCAGCTTCCTCAAGACGCTCGCGAAACCTTTTTCACGCAAGTCCGCAGCGCGCGGCTGGTCAGCCCTGAAGATATCGCCGCGACCGTAGCCTTTCTGTTGTCCGACGATGCGATGTCGATCAACGGCCAGGTTATCAGCGTCGATGGTGGCCGCTTGATGCGCGCATGAAGGCACATTCCATGAATAACTGCATCGATTTGATTGCCACCTGCTGGACGATTGGCGGGAATGTGGTTCCGGGCACCAGCCAGCATATCAGCCCGTTTCCGTTGGAGGATCGCGTCAGGGCAGCCGCTGCCGCCGGATATACGGGTATCGGCCTGTGGCATGGCGATCTGCTGCGCTGGCGGGAGGGGCGCGATTATGCGGCATTGCGGCAGGCGATCGAGCGCGCGGGCCTGAAGCATATCGAACTGGAATATCTGGCCGGCTGGTTTGATGGTGGCGAAGAGCGGCGGCAGTCCGATGCTGTTCGCCATGATCTGTTCGCGGCGGCCGAAGCGCTCGGTGCGCGGCACATCAAGGTGATGCCGCCTTTTGGAAATGCGGGCTGGCCGACGACGCGCCTGATCGACGAATTCGGTGAACTTTGTAAGCAAGCGGCGCGCTACGGTCTGCTGATAGCGCTGGAAATGATCCCCTATTCCGACCTGCCGACACTGGAGTCGGCGCTGGCCGTGGCGGCGGGGGCTGATGCGGACAATGGCGGCCTGCTGGTTGATATCTGGCATGTGCTGCGTTCCGGTGCGTCGCTTGATGCGATCCTTGATTTGCCGGCCCGCTATATTCTGGCGGCGGAGATTAACGACGCGGATCTGGAGATGCGTGGCCACATCGCCGAAGACAGCATGCGGTATCGCAAGCTGTGCGGCGAAGGTGCGTTTGATGTGCCGCTGTTCATCACCCGGATGACGGAGGCGGGATATCGCGGCCCTTATGGCGTGGAAATTCTGTCGGATACGCTGCGCCAGATGCCGCTGGAGCAAGTCGCGCGGCGGACCTTCGATACGGCGCGGGCGCAGTTTGCGACGCCGGCATGCCAGGATTCGGATTAACGAGGGGGTTGATTGGATGACGCGCGGAGAGTCGCTGCGGACTGGGGTTAGGTGCTATTCGGGTGACGCCATCGCCTGCCGATAGGCGGACGGAGATATCCCGGTCCACGCCTTGAATCCGCGGCTGAAGGTGGTCGCGTCGCTGAACCCCACGCGCTGGGCGATGTCGCCGAAGGACAGGCTTTCGTCGGCCAGCAGATCGATCGCAAGATCGTGGCGGCAGCGTTCCTTCAACTGCTGCATCGACGCGCCTTCGTCCGCCAATCGCCGTTTCAGCGTCGCCCCGCTTATGCTGAACTGACGGGCGAGTGTGTCCAGCGTGGGCAATGGCGTTCGCCGCGCCAGCGCCCCGCCAAGTGTCGCGCGCACCCTTTTGGCCATCGACATCCGCTTTGAAGGGATGGTTTCCAGATCGAAGGGGAAGGTTTTCAGCAGATCGACCAGTTCGGCGTAACTGCGCACGATCGGCTGATCCAGATAGCGCGCCGGAAAGTGGAGCAGATTATCGGCGCGGGCATAAGCGATCGGGTGCGGCATCAGCCGCGCGGCCACTTCCTCCTCGATCAGCAGAGGATAACAGACCTCGACGGAAAGCGGTTCGATATCCTCGCCGATCAGCCAGCTGAACAGGCGGTGATAGGTCGATAGCCCGGTCAGGTCCGTCAGGAAGGCGGCGGTATCGCGTTTGCGACGGAAGGTGTGCATGCGAAATTCGGCTTGCGCGCCCATGGTGACGATCGACAGTTCCGCCGCGCGCCCATCGAGCATGGCGCAGAATGCCGCCGCCCGCGCGATCGCTTCTGCCAGGGTCGCGCAGTTGATGACGCAGTAGCAGAGCATGTCGACTTCGCTTTTGGTCATCGGCGGGCGGCCCTGCCGACGGCTGTCATGCTCTTCCAGCGCGGCGACGCACTCGCGATAGATCAGGGTGAACTGGTCGGGCGAAAGCGGGGCTGCCCATGCCGAGCGCAGCATTGCGTCCAGGCCGGACGGAAGCCCGGCATGGCGCAATATGGCATCGGCGTCACCGCCGACATCGCGCACCTTTTGAAGCAGTTCGCGCGCGACCTTCGACGATGGGCGCCGTGGTGTCGGCATGGAGATCGGCTTGGGCATGGGCTGCACCATTATGCAATGATTTTGATCCTGTCTGCCATTCTGAGAAATGATGTCCAGCGTAAACTTGGCGACAATGGGTGCGGGCCGGTTTTGCCTGCCTGCCCATGACAGCAATCATGGTTCGAGAAGGATGAAGACATGACGAGGATGCCCCCGCGCAAGATCCAATATGGCGGTGCGATGCTCGACGAAAAGGAAGTCGATGCCGTCGTCAACGTCATGCGCACCAGCATGAGCGTCGGCCAGCAGGTGCAGAGCTTCGAAAAGCGCTGCGCCGAGGTGATGGGTCACAAATATGGTGTGATGGTCAATTCCGGATCGTCGGCGCTGATGCTGGCCATGCGGATGCTGAACCTGCCTAAGGGGTCGGAAGTCATCACCCCGGTGCTCACCTTCTCCACCGACGTCGCGTCGATCGTGCATGCCGGCTACGTGCCCGCCTTTGTCGATGTCGTGCTCGATACCTATCAGATCGATATCGACAGGATCGAACGGATGATCACGCCGAAGACCAAGGCGATGCTTGTCCCCAATCTGGTCGGCGGCACGCCGGACTGGGATGCGTTGCGCGCGCTGGCGGACAAGCATGGGCTGAAGCTGGTCGAGGATAGTTGCGACACGCTCGGCGGCACACTGCGCGGCACCAAGACGGGCACCCGCGCCGATATTTCGGTGACGAGTTTTTCGATCTTCCACATCATCACCTGCCTCGGCAACGGCGGGCTGGTCGCGACCAATGACGAAGCGTTGTGGGATTGGGGCCTGATGGCCCGCGCCTGGGGCCGTTCGTCGGAGAAATATCTCCACGGCACCAAGCAGCAGGACAGCGATGGCCGCTTCCTCGAAGATCTCGATGGCATCCAATATGATGGCATGTTCATCTTCGAGGATGTCGCCTACGGCTTCATTCCGAACGAGGCGGGCGCCGCCTTCGGCCATGAGCAGTTGAACAAGCTGCCGATGTTCTGGGAATTGCGCGACCGCAACTTCCAGAGCCACCGCCAGTTCCTCGACAAATATCCCGATATTTTCATCCCGGCGCGATTGCTGCCGGAGGTGGAAACGACCTGGATCTGCTATCCGGTCCAGCTTCGTCCGGAACTCGGCTGGAGCCGTCGCGAACTGCAGGTGCATCTGGAAGAGGCGGGCATTTTCACCCGCGTGATCTTCTCCGGCAACATCACGCGGCATCCGATGATGAAGGGCGTCGATTGCCGGATCGATCCGGATGGATATCCGGTCGCCGATCAGATCATGGAACAGGGGCTGATGCTGCCTTGCCATCCGACGATGACAGAGGAAGACAACGCCTATCTTTATCAGACGCTGGAGGATTTCATCGCCCTGCAGAAAGCGAAGAAGGTGGCAGCTGAGTGAGCACCAGAAAATGGTGGCGCCCACCCATTGGGTGGGTGGGCGTTTTGAAGGGGGGCGGCTGCTTCGTTCAAGGGAAAGGTCGCCATTGTGACCGGCGCGAGCCGGGGGATCGGGGCGGCGATTGCGACGCGCTTCGCTGCCGAGGGCGCAAAAGTTGATTGCCGCAGAGAAGTGACCCGGGAATGGAGTGATGCGGTGAGCTGATCACCAGCCCAGCGTACATGGTGATTAAGGCGGCCGATCGCTTCCATACCCCGACCACCCGCCCGAACGAGATGTGGCAGACCGACTTCACCTGCTTCAAAATCATCCGTTGGGCCTCGAGATATTCGGCCAGCTCGCCTGCGATGTAGATGAGGCCGTTGTCGCTGAGCAGCCGAGGCTTGTGGCGCACATGTGCCTGGTTGTGAATCGGCGTCGGCATTGGGCGATGATTGGCACGAATAATCCATTAAAATCAACGATCGTTGAGGGTCAAGATTGGGATCCGATTCACAGTGTCGGCGTTGACATCAGCGGGTTCGGTGAAGATGTCTTCGGGAATATCCATGCCATCGCCCCTTTGCTGATCTGCTCGGTCTATAGCTTCTCGCATCGGCGGTCGGAAGCTGAGCGGCGCCAACGCCCGATATGACGATCGGTGCTACTGAGAACTCTCCTGAGAAACGGCGACGCCATGAAGAAAGATGGCGGTGGCTTCGTCGGACAGCGCGGCTCGCTCGTCATCGTTCGGTGGAGTGGGGAATGCAATGAATCGCGACCCGTAGGTCGCCAGAACGTGGAAGGCGCGAACGGTCGGGTCGTCTGGCTCCGCCACATCGTAGTGATGAAGCACCATGCGGAGCGCGCGCACGGACAGCATCAGGGCGCTGTCATAATATTTCCGTCCAAGCTCCGGGAATGTCCTGCTTTCCTCGATCAGTGCGCGAACGATGGCGATATTGTCCGGCGTTAGATGCCTGTCCAGAATGTTCCGGCAAAGCCGCGCCAGGGCGCTCTCCAGTGTTTCGCCGGGGATCAGTGCAAAGGGCTCCGCTTCGGCAAGCTGCTGAACGCGCCGCATGACGAGTTGTTCGAACCCGCCTTCCTTGCTGCCGAACTGCCGGTAGATGGTTGACTTGCTGGCGCCAACCGCCGTCGCCACGATTGCCATATTGGCACGATGATAGCCCTTCTCCAGAAATTCCCGCAGCAGGGCATCGAACATGGCAGCCTGCTTGTGCGGGGACATGCGCGTTTGCACTGGCGGGCGCGTTACGGGCGATGTGGCGGCATGGGCCGCCTGCTGGTCCTGGCCGATCGGATCCGCCAGAGGGTCAGCTGCTGAAACGCGGTAACCGTTGAGAAACAGGTCCACCATTTTCGCGCTTTGCATGGCCCGTATCGGCTCGGCCGGGGCCGGGTAACCGAGAAGATAGCGACTGCCTTCGACGCACAGGCTGCCGAAGCGATTGGCGGCGGCATAGGCGCCGGCCACCTGGATTTTGTTGCCGGCGATCAGCTCTTCAAAATAACCGCCAAATTGTGCCCAGGCGGTCAGCCGCTTGCTGTGAATATCGCTCGCCAGATCGGGGAAGTGACGGATCGCCACGACGCTGGCGCGAAACAGATCCCGGTTGCGATCGGTGACGAACAGATCGAACAGGTGACGTGCGAGGAAGACAAGGGTTGGCCGCATTTCCCTGTTTTCCGGGCGAGCGGCCAAAAGATCGACATCGGCGTCGGCAAATATCCGGTTGGCGACCGCGATGAACAGGTCGCTCTTGCTCTTCCAGTCCCGATAGATTTCGCGCTTGCTGGCCCGGGCGTCGTTGGCGATCGATTCGACGCTGCAGCGTTCGAACCCATCGACCAGGAAACGCCGTTCGGCCGCATCGAGGATGCGGGTCTGCCTATCGATTTCGGCCGTCATAAATGGAACGCTTGCCGTCCTTCTTCGGGGTTTGGCCAATAGCCCGGCACGCCGGTTGATGTCCATCCGACGTCCCATGATTGACCGGTACGGTACCAATCGGTACCAAGCGCGCAGGGCATATGTCGATGCCCGTGCGCGCACCCGCAAGCCGCCGCTGGTGGCGGTTGTTCGCGAGCCGGCAAATAAGAATGATGAAAGGGGGAGGGGGGATTGAAAGCGACAGGAAAGCTGCTTGCGTCGGCAAGCCTTGCAGTGGCGCTGCTGGCACCCGCCGCGCGCGCGCAGGTTTTGGAACAGGTGCAATCGGCCGACAGCCGGATTGCGGTGGCAGGCACCAGGGAAAAGTGGATCGGTGCGCCCGTTGCTCCCAAGGGCGCACCCAATGTTGTCGTGATTCTGCTGGACGATGTGGGTTTTGCGGCTGCCGGCACATTTGGTGGCGTGGTGCCGACGCCGGCGATGGACCGGCTGTCCGCTGAGGGACTGCGCTACAATAATTTCCACGTCACCGCGCTTTGCTCGCCAACCCGCGCGGCGCTCCTGACCGGGCGCAACGACCATCGTGTCGGCTTTGGCACGGTGACGGAATCGTCCAGCCCGTTCCCCGGCTATGACGGCGTGCTGCGGGATAATGCGGCGACCTTTGCCAAGGTGCTGCAGGGTAATGGTTATAGCACCGCCGCATTCGGCAAGTGGCACAACACGCCCTATTTCGAGATCAGCCCGGTCGGGCCGTTCGATCGCTGGCCTACGGGCAAGGGCTTCGATTATTTCTATGGGTTCATGGCCGGCGCCATGGATCATTTCAATCCGGCGCTTTACCGCAACACCGTTCCGGTTGCGCAGCCCAGGTCCGTTGCCGACGGCTATAACCTTGCCGCCGACCTGACCGATGATGCGATCGCCTGGCTTGGCACGCACAATGCGCTGGCAGCCGATAAGCCCTATCTGATCTATTATGCGACCGGTGCGACGCATGAACCGCATCAACCACCGCGTGACTGGATCGCGAAATATCGCGGCCGTTTCGATCAGGGGTGGGACAGGTTCCGTGAGGAAACCTTCGCACGACAAAAGAAGCTCGGTTTCATCCCGTCCAGCGCCAGGCTGACACCGCGCCCGGCCGAATTACCGGCATGGGATAGCCTGTCGGCGGATCAGAAACGGATTTACACGCGCCAGATGGAGGTGTTCGCCGCCTTCCTGGCCTACACCGATTTTCAGGTCGATCGCCTGATCGGTGCGGTGCGGGCTGCGCCGGGCGGTGACAACACGATCGTCCTGTATGTCGTCAGCGACAATGGTGCGAGCGCGGAAGGCGGGCCGGCCGGGCGCGACATCGCCGGGCTGAACAGCCTGTCAGCATCCGACGAAGAGCGCGTCCGCCGGATCGACGAACTGGGCGCACCCAACCACCCTGCGCAATATTCCGCAGGCTGGGCATGGGCGACCTCTTCGCCGTTCCAATGGACCAAGCAGGTCGGTTCGCATCTCGGCGGAACGACCAGTCCGCTGATTGTTTCCTGGCCGGCTGGCATCAAGGATCGTGGCGGGCTGCGGACGCAGTTCACGCATGTCAACGATATCGCATCGACGCTGTACGAGGTGATCGGCCTGAAGGCGCCCGAAACGGTGAATGGCATCAGCCAGTTGCCGATGGATGGGGTGAGCTTTGCCTACAGCTTCACCCAGCCCAAGGCGCCGGCGCGCCACAATGTTCAGATATTCGAGCAGATGGGCAATCGCGCCATTTACAAAGATGGCTGGTGGGCCGGCGCAATGCATGCCGTGCCGTGGAATTATCAGCGTAGCGAGGATTTTTCCAAGGATCGCTGGGAACTCTACAATCTGAATGCCGATTATAGCCAAGCGAACGATCTGGCGGCGAAGGAACCCGCCCGGCTGCGCGAAATGCAGGCGCTGTTCGAAGCTGAGGCGCGTGCGAACAACATTTTTCCGCTCAACAATTCATTCGGCAAGAACGGGTTCGGTGGCGAACAGCCGCGGCTGCTGGATGGCCAGAACAGCTTCGCATTCGGCCCCGGTATGGCGCGGATGCCGGCATCGCAGGCACCCAATTTCAACCTGTCGCACCGGATCGCGGCCGACATCGTCGTGGGCGATCGGCCCCCCGAAGGCGTGATCCTTGCCAATGGCGGAAACCAGGGCGGTTTCCTGCTCTACGTTCGGGATGGCCGCGTCGTTTATGAAAACAACTTCCGGGGCGGAGCCTATCGCCAGACGATTACCTCGTCGCGGCCGCTGCCGGCGGGCAAGGTCGAAATCGCATACGAATATTCGGCCAATCCCAACAAGAAGGGCAGTGGTTCGGGCCGGCTGACGTTGAACGGCGCAGTCGTCGCCGAGGCGGAAATCCCGCATTTCGAACCGCCGACCTTCACCAGCGAGTATGACATGTTCACCGTGGGCCGCGCCACCGAGGCGGCGATCAGCCAGACGGTGAAGGGACCTGCGCCGTTCACGGGCGAGCTTCGCCAGGTCTGTGTGACCATCCAGTAAGATCATGGGAGCTGATGGGATGATGCACAATTTCGATGGCAAGGTCGCACTGGTAACCGGGGCGGCGACCGGCATCGGCCGTCAGGCCGCGCTGAGCTTTGCGGCCTCCGGTGCGCGCGTGGTTCTTGCCGATGTGGCGAAGGCCGCCGGCGAGGAAGCGGCCCATGCGGTTGAAGCTGCGGGCGGCCGGGCGATTTTCGTCGCGGCGGATGTTTCGCGTAGTGCCGACGTCGCCAACATGGTGGCAACCACGGTCGATACGTTCGGGCGGCTGGACTGCGCATTCAACAATGCCGGGATCGCGCCGCGCGGGGCGCCGATCGCGGAAATGTCGGAAGAGGATTGGGATCGGACGATCGGCGTCAATCTGAAGGGCGTCTGGCTGTGCCTGAAGCATGAATGTGCCCATATGCTGGTGCATGGCGGCGGCGCGATCGTCAACACCGCGTCGATCATGGGCGTGGTGAGCGGGCCGGGGCTGTCGGCTTACTCGGCATCCAAGACCGGCGTGATCGGCCTCACCCGTTCGGTGGCGCTGGATTATGCGCGCAGCGGTATCCGCGTGAACGCCGTCTGTCCGGGCGGCATCGCCCATACCGCGATCACCGATCGACCGGACAATCAGCAGGATATGAACCAGTTGATGCAGGCGACCCCGATGGGCCGGCTGGGCGAGCCGCACGACATTGCCGACGCGGTGGTCTGGCTGTGTTCGCCGCAGGCGGGCTTCATCACCGGTCAGGCGCTGACGATCGATGGCGGCTTCACCGTCTGGTGAGCCGCATCGGCGGCCTGCGCGGCCGCCATCCTCAAATCAAAACACGAGAAAATGCCAAACGGCATTCCAAAAAAGGTGGGTTAAAATGAAGAAATATCTGCATCTGTCGGCAAGCATTGCCGGCCTTTTGTTCGCGGGCGCGGCATATGCGCAGGACGGGGCTGTGCAAGCGCCGGCGGTGCCGTAACAGGCGCAGCAGGCCGAGGGAATTGACGACATCGTCGTCACGGCGCGCCGTCGCGAGGAATCGCTGCAGAACGTGCCTGTCGCCATCAGCGCCATTTCCGCGCAGACGCTGGAGCAGATGGGTGTCCGCTCCACCGACGATCTGCAAAAGGCCGTGCCGGGGGTGAATGTGTCCGGCCAGCGCCGCGATGATGCGAGCTTCTACATCCGTGGACAGGGGCCGGGCATCTTCAGTTTCGGGCAGCGCAATTTCACCAGCGTCGCCACCTATTTCGCTGAAGTGCCGGCCCTAGTGAGCGGCCCCGGCGTGTTCTTCGATCTTGGCGCGGTGCAGATCTTGAAGGGGCCGCAGGGCACGTTGTTCGGACGCAACACCACGGGCGGCGCGGTGCTGTTCGATCCGCAGCGGCCAACCCAGAAGATCGAAGGCTATGTCCAGCTTTCGGCGGGCAATTATGCGTATCGGGAACTGGAGGCGGTGATGAACCTGCCGGTGTTGCCCGATCTGCTGTCGATCCGTCTGGCGGGCAATGTGGCCGAGCGGCGCGGTTTCACGACCAGCGTGCTGACCGGCCAGCATCTCGATGGCCGCGATTATCAGGCCTATCGCGCCTCGATCCTGTTCACGCCGGCCGCAGGCCTTGAAAATCTGACGATCGTCGATGGCCGTGAAAAGGATCAGAGCGGCACGTCCGCGATCATTCGTCAGGTCGACCCCAACACGGCCACCGGTGCGCTGATCGCGCCTTATCTGGCGCAGCAGCAGGCGCTGGGTGTGCGCAAGACGCTGCTTCCGATTGCGCTTTATGATCGGCAGTCTGGCTTTGGTGTGACCAACAAGACGGTGTGGGAGGCATCGGACGCGATCACGCTCAAGAACATCATTTCGTTCCGCCGCAACCGTGTCGACCAGGCGAGCGATTTCGATGGAACACCCGTCAACACCTTCCTGATCCAGAATGTGCCGGCCGGCCGCGAGTGGCAGATCGGGCAGGAGCAGTTCACCGAGGAATTCCAGGTTCAGGGCAAGGTGCGGTCGATCGGCCTCGATTATATCCTTGGCTATTATCATGAACTGACCAAGCCGGGTTTCCCGCAGGAAGTGCGGCAGAGCCTGTTCGGCAATGTTTCGGTGCGCAACCTTGGCTATCGCGACCAGAGCGATGCGCTGTTCGCCCATGCCGAACTGGGCCTGACCGATCAGCTCCAGCTGAGCGGCGGCTTCCGCTATACGTGGGACAAGCGCGCCGCAAGCATCGGCGTGTTCAACACCGCCGGCGTCTGCACCCAGCGCGTGCCGACGGGGACAGGCCCGATCACCTGTCCGTTCGAAGCCAGCGGCAAATTCAAGGCGCCGTCTTATGACGCGACGATCCAGTACAAGCCGATGGATCGGGTGCTGACCTATCTGTCCTATCGTCGCGGTTACAAGAGTGGTGGCCTGAACCTGCCGTCGCCCGGGCCGGAGTTCACGACGTTCAAGCCCGAACATGTCGATAGCTTCGAAATCGGCCTCAAGGCGGACTGGGATATCGGCGTGCCGCTGCGCACCAATTTTTCGGCCTTTGTCGACAAATATAAGGACATCCAGATTTCGCAGCCGGTGGTTATTCCGGGTGTTGCGATCACATCGCTGGTCCAGAATGCCGGCAAGGCGACGAACAAGGGCTTCGAATTCGAAGGCACGATCCGTCCGCTCGATACGCTGACGATCAATGGCTTCGTTTCCTATCTCGATGCGCATAGCGATGTGACCGTGCCCGGCACGGCTGCGATCAAGGGCCGGCAGACCGCGTTTCAGCCGAAATGGAAATATGGCGTGAACGGCAAGCTCGACCTGCCGGTGAGCGATGCGCTCGGCACGGTCAGCCTGAGCGCGGATTATAGCTGGCAGGGCAAGGTCAACACGAACGAAACCAACACGGCCTTCCTGACCACCTATCCCAGCCATGGTCTGCTTGGCGCGCGCGTTGAGCTGAAGGACGTGGCGGGGTCCGGTATTGATCTGGCGGTGTTCGGGACGAACCTGACCAACAAGGCCTATATTCTGGGGGGCTTCCCGCTGGTCAGCAGCCTGGGCTTCGAATCCGCATATTATGGCGAACCGCGGATGTACGGCATGTCGGCCCGCATCCGTTTCGGCAACTGAACCGCCTGTGGGCTGGCGATCCATGGGGGTCGTCAGCCCACAATCGATCGAACGCGCGCACCGATGGCAGGGGTAGAATGATGACGATGTTGACCGGATCTGGCGAAACACGGCTCAAGCGCTATGTGCGCCCGCTTGCGGTGGGCGTTGCATTGGGGGCGTTGCTCTCAACGCCGGTACTGGCAGGCACTGCGCCGGCGCCGCCGGTTGCTGCATCGCAATCGGCACCAGCGGAACGGCAATCGGCCCGGCCCAATATCGTCGTCATCCTGCTCGACGATGTCGGGTTTGCCGCGAGCGCGACATTTGGTGGCGCGGTCCGCACGCCGGCGCTGGATGGTCTGGCGGTGAGCGGGATCACCTATAACCGCTTCCACACCACATCGGTCTGCTCGCCGACGCGCGCAGCGCTGCTCACCGGCCGCAATGCCCATCGCGTGGGCGTGGGCACCGTCATCGAATATCCCTATCCAGGCTATGACTGGGCCTGGCCGAAAAGTACCGTATCGGTTGCGCGGGTGTTGCTGGACAATGGCTACAGCACCGCAGCGTTCGGCAAGTGGCACAACACACCGAGTGCGGAAATCAGCCCGGTCGGCCCGTTTGATCGGTGGCCGACGGGGCTTGGTTTCCAGCATTTCTACGGCTTCATGCAGGGCGAGGACAGCCAGTGGGAACCGCTGCTGTATCGCGATACGACGGCAGTCGACGCGCCAAAGCCCGCCAAAGGCGATTATCATTTCGGCACGGACATCACCAACGAGGCGATCGGCTGGTTGCAGACGCAGGCGTCGCTCGCCCCCGACAAGCCCTATTTCCTATATTACGCCGCTGGCGGCGCCCATGCGCCGCACCATGTCGGCCAGGAATGGATCGACAAATATCGCGGTCGGTTCGATTCGGGGTGGGACGCCTATCGCGAGGAGGTGTTCGCCCGCCAGAAACGGATGGGGCTGATCCCGCGCGATACGGTGCTGACGCCGCGCCCGGCCGAACTGCCGGCATGGAACACGCTTTCGGCCGATCAGAAGCGGCTTTATGCGCGCCAGATGGAGGTGTTCGCCGGTTTCCTTGAACATACCGACCATGAAATCGGCCGCCTGCTCAATCGGGTGCGCCAGGGGCCGAACGGCAAGAATACGCTGGTTTTCTATATTGTCGGCGACAATGGCGCGTCGGCTGAAGGTGCGATCGACGGGTCGGACGTGGGCCTCGCCAATATCATCTACGGCCTGCCATCGACGGTGGGCGAGCAATTGTCGCATGTCGACCAACTGGGATCGAAACTGTACGACAATCATTACAGCGCCGGCTGGGCGTGGGCGACGGGCACCCCATTTCGGTGGATGAAGCGGGTTGCATCCTTCTTCGGCGGCACGCGCAATCCGCTGGTCATATCCTGGCCCGACAGGATCAAGGGCGATGCCCGGCCGCGTAACCAGTTCGCCGCCGCGAACGATATCGCGCCGACCATCTACGAGGCCGCCGGCATCCGTTTTCCGGATGCAGTGGATGGTGTCGCGCAACAGCCGTTCGACGGGGTGAGGCGCGGCCGCGCCGTCGCGCCACCGCATCCAATATTTCGAGGAATCCGGGAACCGCGCCATTTATCAGGATGGCTGGATCGCGACCGTCCAGCGTTCGGTGCCGTGGGTTCTGGCGTGCAAGCCCGATTTCTCGAAGGATCGTTGGGAACTCTATAATATCGACAAGGATTTCTCGCAGGCGCACGACGTTGCCGCGCAGAACCCCGCCAAGCTGAAAGAGTTGCAGGCGCTGTTCGAGCGCGAGGCGCAGGCCAACCACGTTTATCCGATGCAGGACGGCTGCATCGTCAAGACGGCGGGCAGCCAGACGATCGACGGCAAGGGTGCACCGCCGCCGCCGGTAGCCCCATCGCGCTTCGTCTATCATGAAGGGATCGCGCGGCTGCCTGTGGCCAAGGCGCCCAATTTCCTGAAATCGCACCGGATCACCGCCGAAGTGGAGATCCCTGCAACGGGTGCTGAAGGTGTGCTGCTGACCAATGGCGGGCGCTATGGCGGCTTCGCGCTCTATGTGAAGGGCGGCAGGCTATTCTATGAAAGCAACTTCTTCGGAAAGGCCGCGACGGTGATGGAAGCGCCGCTGCCAACCGGCCCGGTGGAAGTCGTTTATGATTATACCCGTGAAGACCCGAAGCTGTTCGGTGGCGGGACAGGGCGGCTCCTCATCAATGGCAAGCCCGTCGCCGAGCACCGGTTCGACAGAATCGGTGCGCCAGCCCAGTTTGGCAGCATGGGCGTCGGCCGATCGCATGGCGGGCCAGTTTCGGCAGCTTATGACGGTGCGTTCCCGTTCACCGGTATGCTCAGGCAGATTGTCGTCGACGTGAAGTGACGGGCGCCAGGAGATCGACAGCAACGTCGCAGGGGCTATCGCTCCGGGAATGAAAACTTGCTCTTCGTTGGCTAGAAGACCGGCGGCGAGCGGTCCACGTTGATCTTCAACGTCGCCGCGACGATGGCATCGATGTGAATCGGGATCCCAATCCTGACCCCTACGATCGTAGGCTTTGGTGGATTATTCGTGCCGATCGGCGTCAGGCGGCGCGAGCAGGCATCTCTGCGATGACATCAATTTTGGCACACGCGCCCGCGGCGATGACATTAACTTTGTCACGCGACACTTGACCCTGACATAGTGTCAAACCCCACATCTGCTTCATCCATCTTATGGGAGAACGAAGATGATCGACTTCAAAATTCAGGGGATGACCTGCGGAGGCTGTGCGCGCGGTGTGACCAACGCGCTTCAGCGCGTCGATGCGAACGCCGTCGTCAACGTCGATTTGGCGAGCAAGACTGTTTCGGTAAGCTCGACGGCCGATGTACAGCATCTCAAGGAGGCCATCGAGAAAGCCGGCTTCGCGGTGAGGCAATAAAGTCCCATTTTGGAGGGATATGCGGGGCGGGCGCGTAAAAGGATTGTGCGGTGATCCGCACGCGCCCGCCTCGCGATCATAAGTGCACCGGCCTGACCTTGCTGGCCACGCCTGAGCTGGTGGCCGACTATCTCGAAGCAAAGGCGGAGAAGGGGTCCGAACCGGCTTTGCTCGCCCGTCACAAGGCCGATCGCCAAGCTCCATCAGCTTCCCGATCTGAAGGATCTGACGCAGATCGAGCTGATCAAGCTGCGGCTACGTACGATCGGGCGCGAGAAGGGGACGGCACAGGTCCAGGCGCGGCCGCTGCGCTTCAAGGGGCCCGTCCGCGATGTGGAGCGGGAGGTGCCGAGGGGCTCAACGTGCGCGGGTTGCTTGAGGCCTGTGGCGACAATCTTCCCCGTCGGCGTGACCGAGCGCTCGCGCTGTTCGACGTAAACCTGGGAAGCGAGCTTGTGACGCCGGTTGCCGAATTTTAGAAAGCGCGCCGCATACCGTTCGCGGTGCCAGCGCTTGTGCCGGGCCCGAGCAATATGGCGGAGAGGTTTGGCCGGCGTTTCCAATGCCGGTAAGCCGACCAACGAGCGCCGTTTTTCGGCAGCCTCAGGAAAACTGTCAGCATTCTGCCCGCCAAGTGCGACGCTGCTCCACGATAGCGGGGGCGTTCAAGATTGCACTCGCCGCCTGTACCACGAGACAAGCGACGCCTCACACTGGGCCATAAGCGCCTGGGCGCTAACCGGATTTCGCAAGCGCGTCGAGTCCGAGGCAGAAGGACAAAGCAAGCACCCCGAGGGCGATCATCAGCCTGCTTTGTGATGCTGGGTAAGGGTTGGGTAAAGGTTTGTCGAAGAACAGCGTGGCCGGGCTCCCGCGCGCCGCCGAACGGCAGGCGGGAGCTGCAACGGTTCAGGCTTGCGCCGGGGACGTATCAGGGGATGGGCGTTCGTTTTCACGGCGCGCTTCGCGACCGTGGACGATGCGATAGAGTGCGGGCAGCACCAGCAGCGTCAGCAAGGTCGAGGAGATGATGCCGCCGATCACGACCGTTGCGAGCGGGCGCTGCACCTCCGCACCGGCTCCGACATTGAACGCCATCGGCACGAAACCGAGACTCGCCACCAGCGCGGTCATCAGAACCGGTCTCAGCCTTGTGAGCGCGCCTTCGCGAATCGCCTCCTCAAGGCTGTTGCCCGTCTCCCGGAGCTGGCGGATGAAGCTCAGCATGACCACGCCGTTGAGCACCGCCACGCCCGAAAGGGCGATGAAGCCCACGCCCGCCGAGATGGAAAGCGGCATCCCGCGGATCAGCAGTGCCGCTACGCCGCCGGTCAGCGCCAATGGCACGCCCGAGAAGACGATTGCCGAATCCCTGGCGGATCGGAACAGCCCGTAGAGCAGACCGAAGATCAGCAGCAGCGCGGCAGGCACCACCAGGCGCAACCGCTCGGCCGCCGAGATCAGTTGCTCGAACGTGCCGCCATAGCTGACCCAATAGCCGGAGGGGACTTCGACCTGTGCATCCACTTTCTGCTGAAGCTCCTCGACGAACGAGCCAAGATCGCGCCCCCGCACATTGGTGGTCACGACGACGCGTCGCTTGCCGTCCTCGCGGCTGATCTGGTTGGGGCCGATGACGACCTCCACTTTCGCCACGTCGGCGAGCGGTACGAACCCACGCGGGTCCGTGCCATTGCCGGCCAGCGGAATCCGCAGCCTGCCGATCTCGTCGGCTCTGCTTCTGATGTCCTCGGGCAATCGCACGATCACCGGGAAGCGTCGGTCGCCCTCGAAGATCAGGCCGGCTTCGCGGCCGCCGATGGAGACAGCTACAACGTCCTGAATTTCGCCGATGTTGAGGCCGAGCCGCGCCAGCGCCGCCCGGTCTGGCGTGATCTGGAGAACGGGGAGCCCGGTCACCTGTTCGACGCTGACATCCTGCGCGCCTTCGATGCCGCTGACCGCGCTTTCAACAGCCTGACCTATCTCCAGAAGCTGGTCGAGATCGTCGCCGAACACCTTGATCGCGACATCCGCCCGGACGCCGGACAAAAGCTCGTTGAACCGCATCTGTATGGGCTGGGTGAACTCATAGTTGTTGCCGGGAATCGTTGCGGCTGCCGTCTGCATCTCGCGAACAAGCTCGGCCCTGGGCTTTCGTGGGTTCGGCCAGTCCTTGCGATCCTTGAGCATGATGAACGTGTCAGCGACCGAAGGCGGCATCGGATCGGTCGCCACTTCGGCCGTGCCGATCTTCGAGACGATCCGTTCGACTTCCGGGAATTGCTTGAGCCGTGCTTCGAGCGTGGTCTGCATCGCGATGGCTTGCGTGAGGCTGGTGCCGGGAATGCGCAGCGCATGAAGCGCAATGTCGCCCTCATCCAAATTGGGGACGAACTCCGATCCCATGCGCGTCGCGGCAAAGCCCGCTATGGCGACCAGCACTACCGCGCCCGCGACGAAGGCGACCCGCAGCCGCAAGGCGGTGTCGAGGGCGGGCGCATAGAGTTTGCGCGCCCAGCCCATCACGCGGCTTTCCTTCTCCTCGACCTTGCCCGTGACGAACAGCGCGACCGCCGCCGGCACAAACGAGAGCGAGAGAATGAGGGCAAAGGTCAGCGCCATCACGACCGTGATCGCCATGGGGTGGAACATCTTCCCTTCCACGCCGGTCAGCGCGAAGATCGGCACGTAGACCAGCGCGATGATGAGCATGCCGAACAGTGATGGGCGGATGACTTCAGATGTCGCGGAGGCGGTCAGAGCAAAGCGTTCTTCACGGTCAAGCAGGCGTCCCAGGCGGTGCTGGGCCTCGCCGAACCGGCGCAGGCAGTTCTCGACAATGATGACCGCGCCATCGACGATCAGGCCGAAGTCCAGTGCGCCAAGGCTCATCAGGTTGCCCGACACGCCCGCACGCACCATGCCGGTGATGGTCATCAGCATAGTAATCGGGATCACGGCCGCCGTGATGAGCGCCGCACGGATATTACCGAGCAGCAGGAACAGCACGACGATGACCAGCAACGCACCTTCGAGCAGGTTCTTCTCGACCGTCCAGATGGCGCGTTCGACGAGATCGGTGCGATCGTAGATCGGCACGGCCTTGACGCCCGAAGGAAGTGCCTTGGCGGCTTCTTCAAGCCGCTCGGCTGAGGCGCGCGCCACGACCCGGCTGTTCTCGCCCGCCAGCATCATGACAGTGCCGAGCACCACTTCCTGCCCATTTTCAGTCGCGGCACCGGTGCGCAGTTCCTCACCCATGCCGACATCGGCGACATCGGCGATGCGGATTGGCACCCCGCCGCGATTGGTGACGATGATGGATTTGAGATCGTCGATGCCCGACGCCTGGCCGGGCACGCGAACCAGATATTGCTCGCCATAGCGTTCGACATAACCGGCCCCGACATTGGCGTTGTTGCGGTTGAGTGCCGCCACCACCTCGCCCAGGGTAAGGCCATAGGCTGAAAGCCGGCCGGGAAGCGGCGTCACATGATATTGCCGCTCATAGCCGCCGATGCTGTTGACCTCGGTAACGCCCGGTGTGTTGCGGAGTTGCGGGCGGATCACCCAGTCCTGAAGCGTACGCAGGTCTTCGGGCGTGTAGCGGCTGCCATCGGGCTTGCGCGCGTTGGGCGCGGCCTCCAGCGTATACATGAAGATTTCGCCGAGGCCGGTGGCGATCGGCCCCATCTCGGGTATGACCCCTTCGGGAAGCTGATCGCGCGCGGTCTGGAGCCGTTCGTTGATGAGCTGGCGCGCGAAATAGATGCTGGTGCCGTCCTCGAACACCGCCGTCACCTGGGAGAGGCCATAGCGCGAGATCGAGCGGGTGTATTGAAGGCCCGGCAGGCCGGCGATCGCCGTCTCGACCGGGAAGGTCACGCGCTGTTCGGCTTCCAATGGCGAGAAGCCGGCCGCCTCGCTGTTGATCTGGACCTGGACGTTGGTGATGTCCGGCGTCGCGTCGATCGGCAGGCGCTGGAAGGCCCATAGGCCGATCGCGCAGAGCAGCGCAACGATGGTCAAAACGGCCCAGCGAAAGCGGATTGCGTTGGAGATGAGGCGCTCGAGAAACTCCGAACGCACGGGCGTTTCGTTCTCAGTGGTCATGGCTGGCTCCCGACTTGTCGATGTCGGCACGGATCAGGAACGCGCCATCGGTCACATATTCGGTGCCGGGTTCAAGGCCGCCGAGCACTTCGGTCCATTCGGGCGTGCGGCGCCCGATCTCCAGCATCCGCACTTCGTAGGTGTTGCCAACCTTGGCATAGACCACCTCGAAGTCGCGGAACCGCTGGATCGCCTTGGTTTTCACCGCAAGCGGCACTTGCGCTTCGGCCACGGCAAACGAACCCTCGACGCCCATGCCTGGCCGGAATTCGCGCGACGCACTCGGTGATAGATGGACATGCGCCATCATTGTCTGGCTAGCGACGTCCGCGGTCGGCAGAACGGCTTCCACCGGAGCGTCGAGCTTCGCATCGCCGGAGAGACTGCGGACGTTGACCCGCTGGCCGACGCGTATGCGCTCGGCGTCGCGCGGATAGATGAAGAACTCGGCATGAAGCCGGGTCGGATCGGCAATCACGAACAGCGCCCTATCGCCGGTGGTGTCGCCGACATTGGCGTTCTTCTCAATGATGGTGCCGCTGATCGGGGCCGTAACGGCATAGGTCTGGAGCGAATGGCTGGATTCGACACGCAGCAACGTCTGTCCCCGATTGACCCGATCGCCCAGCTTGCCACTCATCCAGACGATTTGGCCGGGAAGCCGGGCGCGCAAATCGGCCTTGCCTTCGGGTGTAATCTCGATGCGGCCGCCCATGTCGATCAACTCAGCCACCGTTGCGGGACCAGCGCGCTCGGAGCGCACCCCCCCGGCCTTTGCCGCCTGCGCAGAAATAGTGGTCCGGCCCTCGTAGGACGCGTAAGTCCAGCTGTGCGTGCGCCCGCCTTCGACGGCGCGCACCTTCACGTCGAACGAGTGCGGCTCGACGACCACGCCGCCGCCGCGCAGATAGTCCCCTTGCGGCGTGAAGGCGAAGCGATCGATGTTCCCACCGAGGCGCGACAGCTCGATGGCAAGCTGCACCTCGCCTGGCGCTATCGGCTTGCCATTCCGGTAGGCATAGACGTGGAACTCGGGATCGACACCCTCCTCGAAGATCGTGATCTCGACCGCGAATTCGCCGTCGCGCAGCATTCGCTCGCGATGCGGCCCGCGCTCATAGTCGGCAGCGGTAGCGGCCGCGTTGGGTTCGGCCGCCTCCTTGCTAGCAGGGGACTCGCCACAGCCGGCGAGCAGAGCGAATGCGAGCACCGAGCCCGCAGACAATAGCAATCGTGTCATCAGCGGTTCTCCGCGCTGGAAAGGAGGGAGGCATGACGGCCGGTCAACCGGTCGAGCCGGGCACCGCCAAGATGGAAGCGGCGTAGCAGTTCGACCCGGCGGGATCGCGCATCAACGACAGCCTGCTGTGCCTGGTTGACTTCGAGGAAGGTGAAGGCAGTGCCGCCACGCGCGAAGCCGTCGCGGACAAGCGTTACCGCGCGCGCCGCGCTCGGTAGCACTTCGCGTTCAATCCGGTCGATTTCGGTGGCAAGCGCCGCGCGTTCGGCAACGATCCTGTCGATTTCACGTCCGACCTGTGTCCGCGCAACGGCAAGTTCGGCTTCGGCCGTCTGTGCTTCCGCATTGGCGCGCGCGACATTGCCGCGATTTGCGGCGCGGTTGCCGAGCGGGATCGAACCTCCGACCATGATTGCCACGTCATTGCCTAGACCGAAATGGCGTAGGCCCACCCGCGCGCTGGGGTCTCCGACGTTGCTTGCTTCCGCGAGACGGATCTTTGCCCCGGCGGCGTCCCGCTCGGCGGTGAGCAAGGCGAGTTCGGGGCTATCATCCCCCGGAAGCCGGGATGGCTCCATAATAGTGAAAGGCTTCGTGTCGAGGTTGTAATCGTCGCCGGTGGCTCCCCAGTAAGAGGCGAGCGTCGTGCGGGCGATACGGGCATTCTCGCGAGCTTGATCGAGTGCGATCCGAGCTTGCGCCACAGTCGTTCGCGCCCGTTCCGCCGCGAATAGCGGATCGAGCGCCCGCCCTACCCTGCGGCCTACTTCACCTTCTACCTGCCGCGCAGCAGCAAGGCGCTGGGCGGCGATCGGGATAGCGGCTTCGGCTGCTAGCGCCTCAACCCATGCAGCCTGCACCTTGGCGAACAGATCAAGCATCCGCAGGCGATTGCGCTGGGCAGTGACGCCAAGTTCCGAGCGAGCAGCGCCAACCCGCGCTTCACGCTTGCCGCCGCGCTCCCAAGTCCGTTCATACCAGGCGGTCGCCTGCGAACGCCCAAGAGCAGAATAAGGGCCGGTGCCGGTGAAGTCCTCTACATCGACGCCTGCGACATCTCGTGGCCGCACATCGGCCTGGGTAATCGCGGCATCCGCGGCTCGAATTCGTGCGGCATTGGCTGCCACGGCGGGATCACCAGTGGCGACCCTGGAAAGGGCGTCGGATAAACTGAGGTCTTGTGCCACCCCGACGGATGGAACAGAGAGAGCAGCGATAGCCGCGCCTATCGCAAGCGCGCGCCGCAAGCGCACCGGCGGGTGCACAACAAAAATTGAAAACATGACAATTCGGCCTCACGAACAGGCGTGGCTAAAGCCGCGCCTAATTCGACACGGCGGCTCTAGGTGCGATTTGCGATGGTCTTGGGGGGACGCTCAGGTCCGGGAATCAAAACGCCCGCCAATCGATCGTCGGCTACTGGTGATAGTGACGATGATGTTGGAAAAGCCCCTGCCTGGCCTTGGATCCCAAAGGCAGGAAGCGACGGCCCGGAATCACCATGATGGTGATGCCCAGTGCCGGGCTGATGATCGGGAGCATCTCCCTTGTCGGCCAGAACGGGCTTATGAGGCTCGTGTTGATGGCCGCTGGGTTCTGAAACGATTTTGCTGAACAGTAGATGGTTATGATCGCCCGATGCGTCTGATTGATGCTGCATGCGATCGATGAGACTAGCCATGCTGGCGCTCGCGAAGACGAGCGTCAGCCCAATGCACAGCATCGAGAAAAATCTAAGAAATGATGGTCGCGACACCCTAATCACGAGCACGGAGCATAGATTGCCGGCATGATACCGCAAGTGTCATGCGCGGTGCTCTCCAGGTCGAGGCTGCGTGTCATCGATGACATTGACGACAGCATTGACGCAAGGCGTCGCCGGTATCCGGCAGCCGGTCAATCGCAGCGGTCCCATCATTGGTCCGGCCTAATGAGCTTCGCCGTCGGAGCGAGCTTGGCAAGGCGTCGTGGGAGGTCCGACTCGATCCGGCGTTGCTGATGCGGCTGGCTCTTCTTCCAGGCGCGAATCTCGTCCTTGGTGCGGCCGCAGCCCTCGCACCAGCCGGTTCGTCCATCGAAAACGCAGATGTCGATGCAGGGCGACTTCATGGCGACTGCATCTCGATGGTGAGATGGCGAAGCTCGTGGACCGGCTTGAGGCGCTTTTGCACCGTCGCGCGATCCACTGCACCGCCCGCCACTACGCTAACGATGCCGGCATGGGCGTCGGGTCCGACGCGCCAGACATGCAGGTCCGCGATCCGGGCGTCGCCGGGCGTTTCGATCAGTTCGCGGATTTCCTCGGCAACATGTTCGTCGGTCCGGTCGAGCAGCACCCAGGCGGTTTCGCGCATCAGCGACCATGACCAGCGGGCGATCACGATGGCGCCGACCACCCCCATCACCGGATCGAGCCATACCCAGCCGAGGAAGCGTCCTGACAAAAGCGCGACGATCGCGAGCACCGAGGTCAGCGCGTCGGCGAGGACATGGACATAGGCGGCGCGAAGGTTGTTGTCCTGGCTTCGCAGCCCAGCCACCGGATGGGCGTGGTCGTCTTTATGCGCGTGTTCTTCGTGTCCATGGCCCTGTGGCTGCGCATGGTGGCCGTGCGAATGGCCACGTCCGTGATCGTGCGAATGACTTCCCGCCAGGAGGAAGGCGCTGGCAATGTTCACCGCGAGACCGATAGCAGCGATGATGGTCGCTTCGGTGAACGCCACCGTGGTTGGCTGGAAGAGGCGGATTATCGATTCGACGCCGATGCCGATTGCGATCACGGCGAGCACCAGCGCCGAGGCGAAGCCTGCCAGGTCGCCGACCTTGCCAGTTCCGAAGCTGAACCTGTCGTCCGAGGCATGCCGCTTGGCGTAGGAATAGGCGATCGCCGCGACGCTGAGTGCCCCGGCATGCGTGGCCATGTGAAAGCCGTCCGCGAGAAGCGCCATTGATCCGGTCAGATAGCCGGCGATGATTTCGCCCACCATCATCGTCGCCGTTAGCGCCACCACCCACAGCGTGCGGCGCGCGTTTGCGTCATGCGACGCCCCCAGGAACACGTGATCGTGGGTGAAGCGATCGATGTGAGAAGCCGCAGTCATCATCGATCCTATTTCGAGTAGCGACGAATAACGGTCTTCAATTCCTCCGACGCTTGCAAGCGGTCGGCATCATCCAGGCCTGGCTGCGCAACATGTTGGTCCAGATGGTCCACGATGATTTCGTCGAGCAGGCCGTTCACCGCGCCGCGAACCGCCGCCACTAGGTGCAGAACTTCGCCACACGACGCGCCACGCTCCAGACCGCGCTCAATAGCGCTGACCTGCCCTGCAATGCGCCGCACTCGCGCGATTAACTCGGCGCTGTTCTCTTCGGTGTGAGCCATAGGGTATCCCCCTAGCCTATAAATAGGAGCAGCGCCAGAGTCCATTTTACGACTTCGATATCTCCAATCTTCCAGCCTAGATGAGGTAGGAGATTGGCTGTTGCGGGGCGCCTCTGGCCTGCTGGGATGCCACACGGGAGCATTCGTTGATGATAGAAACGGGCCGCTTGAACTGCGCGCGGATGTACTCCGCCCATCTCTCACAGTGGCGGCAGCCGCGATCGCGGTGGACTTCCATCGGGGGCCTGGCGCTCGCTGAAATTGCCACGAACATGCGGCGAGCGCCGCGACCATTTGCTTTCCTAACGTTAAAGCCCTCCAGTGATAATTATCCTCATTGAGGGCGCTTGCCATGCTCGCGCAGCCAGGCCTGCAACTCGTTGATTTCTTGACGTTGCTCCGCCGAACTCTTGGTCGCCATCTCGCGGATCTTGGCGTCGCGAGCGTCGCGTAGCACGATCTGCGACATCTCAACCGCGCCGCGATGATGTTCGATCATCTTACGCACCCAGGTTTCAGTCGCGTCGCTACCAACAGCGCCCATCATGGCACGATGCATCTTCATTTCCGCCGGCGGATAAGGGTTGGCCTGTGTCGGCTGCATCATTTCGGCCATTGCCGAGTGATTCATCTTGCTATGGTTCATTTTGCTGTGATCCTTGCCCTGTGGGTTTCCTTGGGCGAGGGCAGGCATGGTGGCCGCGAGTACAAGGGCAGCTGTGGCGATATGAGCTTTCTTCATCATCGTTCTCCTTCGATGCTCCCGCGCGTCGTAAACGCGCCGAGGCGCAGGTCGCATCAAATAGAGGGAAAAATTTGTAGTTGCCGGGCTTCAGAGCGATTTACGACTAGGCGACCGCTGAAGCCTCGAAGGGGCGGGTTTCCTGGTTGAGAAGCACAAGTGCCCTTACACCAAGATTTCGACCGAGCGCGGCAACCCCATCGTCCGACTTCTTGGAGACGGCGAGGAGGCAAACGAGCCCCTGATTGAGTGTGGATCGGTGACGCCGATCAACGATGTTTACCCGGCAGGTTCGGGCTGCCCCTCGAGGGACAGACGCCAATCAGCTTGTCCCAAACGCGCTTCCGCAAGGGGCGGCGAGGCTTCGCGCGTATATCCATCATGGAGACTGAAGGGAAGGTTTCGCCAGGGATGTTGCGTTGGATGCCTTCGGGTCTGTTCAGGACCAAGTTGTCGACTTGCGCACGAGAACTACAGCTTCCTGAAAATAGGTGTTGGATTGTCGGTGGTCAGTTAGCCATCTCACTAGCCAATTACGCCCGGGAGCTTTCGTGGCACGGCTTGCATGCTTGATCTGCCTCCGTCTGAGTGGTCCATCGACTATGATAGTCTGGATCACGAAAGGGACGACGAATGCCGAGCAAGAAGCACAAGCCGGAAGAGATCATCGGCAAGCTGCGTGAAGTTGAGATCGTGCTGGCGCAGGGTGGAACGACGGCCGAAGCCTGCCGGCGCATCGCGGTCACCGAGCAAACCTACTACCGCTGGCGCAAGGAATATGGCGGTCTGAAGACCGACCAGGCGCGGCGGATGAAGGATCTGGAGAAGGAGAATCTGCGGCTTCGCCGGGCGATCTCGGACCTGACGCTGGACAAGCTGATCCTTCAGGAGGCCGCTCGGGGAAACTTCTGAGCCCCGCGCGGCGGCGACGCTGTATCGATCAGTTGCGGCGGGAGTTGCCAGTGTCCGAGCGGCGTATATGCCGGGTGCTCGGGCAACATCGGTCGACGCATCGCAAGGTGCCGCGCGGGGCGGATGATGAGGTGCGGCTCACCGAGGACATTATCGCACTGGCCAAGCAATACGGCCGCTACGGCTATCGCCGGGTGACCGCATTGCTGCGCGATGCCGGCTGGACGGTGAACCGCAAACGCGTTGAGCGGATTTGGCGCAAGGAGGGGTTGAAGGTGCCACAGCGCCAGCCAAAGCGGGGCCGGTTATGGCTGAACGACGGCTCGTGTATCCGGCTCAGGCCGGAATATCCAGGGCATGTCTGGGCCTACGACTTCGTCGAGGGCCGTACGCATGACGGGCGCAAGTTCCGGATCCTCACCATTATCGACGAGGCCAGCCGGGAGTGCCTCGCGCTTATCGTGGCACGCCAGCTCAAGCATGAAGATGTGCTGGCGGCTCTCGCTGACCTGTTCATCGCGCGGGGACCACCGGCTCATATCCGGTCGGACAATGGCGCCGAGTTTATCGCCACTGCCGTGCAGACATGGCTCGCCCAGATCGGCGTGAAGACCTTGTATATCGCGCCCGGTTCACCGTGGGAGAATGGTTATAACGAAAGCTTCAATGGGTCGCTCCGCGACGAACTGCTCAACGGCGAGATCTTCTACAGCCTCGCCGAGGCCAAGGTGCTGATCGAGGCCTGGCGGCGGCATTACAACACCGTTCGCCCGCACAGCAGCCTCGGCTATCGGCCGCCGGCCCCGGAAAGTGCGACACCGCCATTGCCGCCGTCCGGTTCCGCTTCGCTCCACCTACCGTCAGCAATGGCGGCGGAAGCAACAATGCACTAACAATCAAACCGGACCACTCGGTGGGGGCCGATCATGCTTAGGACCGTTAACCCGCGGCCTGCTTGGAACCATACCTGCGCCGCTTTTATACGGGGTCGCATCCGACCCGGCCGGCCGCCGGGAGCCCCGCATCACTTGGTGGCGCTTCTGATCGTGTCCATCTCCACCATAATCTAGCATTTTAGAAAGGACAATTAAATGGACACCCTGCTCTTGAGCCGTCGTCACTTTGTGGGCAGCGTACGCGCGGTGGGACTTTTCGCCGCGATGGGCGGGTTGATCAGCGCGTGCAGCGCAGCAGCGCCGAAACGGGTGCCGATCATGGTACATAAGGATCCAAATTGCGGCTGTTGTACGGCTTGGGCCGACCGGATGGAATCAACAGGCGACTTCACGGTCACGCTGATCAATTCGGAGGACATGGCCGCTGTCAAAGCGCGTCTGCGGGTGCCGCTTGAGCTTGCGTCTTGTCACACTACAGAGGCTGCTGGATATGTCATCGAAGGACATGTGCCAGCGGCGGACATTTCACGGCTCCTGCGCGAGAAGCCGTCTGACATAATCGGATTGGCGGTCCCTGGGATGCCCGCGGGTTCACCCGGGATGGAAACGCCAGACGGACGACGCGACGCTTACGAGGTCATAGCTTTCACCACCGGTGGCCGCCAGAGCGTGTTTGCGCGGCACGGCTGAAATACCGATTAGAGCATACGGGTAAGGGGGAACCTCCCGGCTCCCCCGCTTCGGCCTCAGAACCAGGCCCGGATGCCAACCACGAAACTCAGATGCGAAACGTCCCCGCCCGCCGCGCGTTCGAAGCGAGCCGTATCGCCGAAAGTCTCGTTATATTCCACGCCGATGTAAGGCGCGAATTCCTTGACAATCTCGTAGCGCAGTCGGAGCCCGACCTCCGCTTTTGACAAGCCAGAACCAACACCGATTTCTGGCACGTCCTGCAGCGCGAAGTCGACTTCGACCCGAGGTTGAAGGATCAGCCGTTGTGTTATGCGCTGGTCGTATTCGGCCTCGAAACGAGCCGTAAGATCGCCCCTATCAGACAGAAAGAGCGCGCCATCGACCTCGAACCAGTAAGGGGCCAGACCTTGGATACCGACGACCAGATGCGCACGTTCCGGGCTGGGCTCGAAATCATAGCGGATGCCGGTTTGTAGGTTAAACCAGGGGTCAAGCGCATGACTCCAGAGCGCTTGGACCTCAGCCTGCTCGGGCTTTTCCCTGAAATCCGATTCGATCTCTGATTTCAGCCACAACCGGTCAATGTCGCCGCCATACCATCCTTGGGCACTGACAAAGTAGCCTTCGCGGCCTTTTGTGATGCGGCTTTCCATCTGATCGATCAGGACGTTGTAAGTGGTAATGTCGCCATGCTCGCGACGCAAAATTCCTCGGGCATCGGTCATCACCCCGGTCCCAAACATCGCATCTGCTGCATTACGAGGGCCGTTGAGCGCCGCCGGGGGCGGTGGGCCAACCGGGGGTCGGGAATGCCAGGCTCGTGGCCTTGCGCCGTATGACCTGAAGTGGGCTCTGACACCGGCATGCGGTGGCCAGCGTGCGGATCGGGTGCCTCCCGCGCGGGCTGCATCTCGTGTCCTGCATGGGAGTCGTCCGCAGGTTCGGAAGCACTGGTGTGTCCCGCGTGCGGATCGCTAGAGGGAGTGGTCTGCGCAGCCTGTGTTTCGGTTGCCGAGTGTGCTGCATGCTGTTGGTTGTTGGCCTGTGCGAGTGCCGGTGATGCAAGCGCGGTGGCGCTAAGCAGGATCAAGATGCGGGTCATGCCGCCTCTCCTTCAAGCGGACGGACGGTGACGACGCGGAACATGCCAGCGTGCATGTGAAGCAGCAGATGGCAATGAAACGCCCAGTCTCCTGGCGCGTCGGCGGTGAGATCGAAAGTGAGCTTCGCACCAGGAAGGACGTTCACTGTGTGCTTGAGCGGGTGACTTCCTGTGTGACCGTTTACGACCTCGAAGAAGTGGCCATGTAGGTGAATGGGGTGTGTCATCATGCTATGATTGATCAGCACGACCCTGGCCCGTTCGTTCCGCTCGAAGCGGATCGGCTCTACGCCCTCACTGAACTTTTCGCCATCGAACGACCACATGAAACGTTCCATGTTGCCGGTCAGGTGAACCTCGACGGTGCGCGTAGGCGCCCGCTTGTCGGGATTTGGCGTGAGCGACATCAGATCCCGATATGTGAGCACCTTATGGCCCACGTCCTCAAGCCCGAGTCCTGGGTCTCCGGTCCGGTCGACAGGCGCCATTGCGATCGCGTCGACCCCCACGCCAACCTTGACGGTTGGCGGCACCAGCGACTTGTCTCGCATATTCATGCCGCCCATCGAACCAGATGAGCCATGATCCATTCCCGCCATCGATGCCGTTGCACCAGCCGTTGCGGCAGCGCCGTGCGAGCTGTGGTCCATGCCCGCCATTGAGCCATGGTCCATCCCGCCCATGCCCATGTCCTTCATGCTGAGCGTTGGACGGGGGCGCAGGGGCGGAACCGGTGCGGTCATCCCCAGGCGGGGGGCGAACGTTGCGCGACCCATGCCCGAGCGGTCGATCGATTCCGCGACGAGAGTAAAAGCGCTATCTTCGGTGGGCTGGATGATAACATCGTAGGTTTCGGCGTTGCCGATCTGGAACTCCTCGACGGTCACCGGACGCACGTTTTGGCCGTCAGCGTTTACCACCGTCATTGGAAGGCCTGGAATGCGAATGTTGAAGATCGTCATCGTCGCAGCATTGATGAAGCGCAGCCGCACGCGCTCTCCCGGTCGGAATAGCCCGGTCCAGTTCTCTTTCGGTCCATGGCCGTTGATCAGGTAGGTATAGGTCGATGCCGTGACATCCGAGATGTCACTGGGATCCATGCGCATCTTGCCCCACATCAGACGGTCGGACAGTGACATCTTTTCTTCAGGATCTCCGTCGCGCAGCAGGCCCGCCAAGGTCTGCTTCTGGCGATTGAAATAGCCTCCCTCCTGTTTGAGCTTGGTGACGAGCGCATGCGGGTGCAGGAACGTCCAGTCGCTGAGAACGATGACGTGCTCGCGGTCGTAGGCGACCGGATCGGTATCGGCGGGATCAATCACGATCGGACCGTAGTGGCCCTGCTGCTCCTGCAGACCCGAGTGGCTATGATACCAGTACGTGCCCGACTGCTTGATCGGGAACTCATAAACGAAGGTCGTCTTCGGCTTGATACCCGGAAAGCTCACACCGGGCACTCCGTCCATCTGAAACGGCAGGATCAGGCCGTGCCAGTGGATCGACGTATCCTCGTCAAGCGCGTTCTCGACGCTGATACGCACCTTCTGCCCTTCCTTGAGGCGGATCAAGGGAGCCGGCAGTACGCCGTTCATTGTTATGGCGTGACCGGTGCGGCCCCCGACAGCGAAAGCGCTATGGTCAACCTTAAGATGGAGATCTTGCCCGGTGAGTGTCGGCATATTTGGCGATAGTCCGGCCGAGCCGGTTTGTGCCCATGCGGGGAAAAGACCGGTGAGACTTAAACCGGCAGCGCCGAGCGCGCCTGCACGAAGCAAATCGCGTCGTTCGATAAGGTGGTTCATAGAAAATCCTTTTGAGTTCGCGGCGGCCCATTTGTATGTCCGCTCACAGGAGCAGGTTCGACGCGAAAGAGGCACCGGCCAGACTTCGATAATATTTGATGATTCATATTGTGCGTGGCACGCGGGTCTGTACCGCTCGGTTGCCGATCACCTGAGGCCGAGCTTGGACGCCAGTGCCGTGGCGGGCACACCGCTTTTGCGTCACGGCGGCAACAGGGTGCATCATCGTTCAACCTCCCATGATGATCGCGTGTCTGGCAGAGCACATAAGAGATACGCAGCGGGCGAGCATACCCCTCGCAGAAAAAACCAATCAGGGCCTTCGAGAAAGTTTTACGGCGCCAGCTTTTGGAGGATGGCGCGGCTCACACGAATTTTCCGCCACCACCAACGTTGCTGCACATGCGGTCATGCAACCGAGCCCGTCCGTCACAAGATTGACACCACATGAAGGCAGGAAAGTAGCCGCTAGCGATATTGCGAGCGCCCGGGGAATGGCCCCCTTGGCATCGCCGTTTGCAAACCCGCTGCAATGAACGTGACAGTGCCTACTGCTCGGGCAGCCAGGCCTTCAGCCCGTCGATCTCGCACCGTTGCCAGCTCTAAATCTTGTAATTTGTGATAGCTCGCAACGAGGTTGTCTCGTGGAGAGGCCTCTGGCCCAGACCCACGCTGCGGGCTGCGAACATTACGTATACCCGCGTTGGACCCGGGCCCATAGTCCTGTCTCCGAAGAAGACGAATCTTCCCGTCGACGATTCACGCGGCGGTGCCCATTTTCTCTTCGAGGGAGCCCAAGATGATCAAGAAATCTATCATGGTCGCGCTGGCCGGTATCGCGATGTTCGGCGCTTCGCCCCTGCTGGCTCAAGGCATTGGCCACACTTTCTTCATGCGCGGCACAATCGTGGATACGGGCAAGGACGGTACCGTTGTCTGCATCGGCAAGGCGGATGGCGCCCAAGTCGGGCAGACCCTTGAGGTCTATCGTGTCGTGCAGCACCCGGGGCCCGCCTCATCGAAGGGAAATGCGACCCCTTTCCATCGCCAGCGTGTCGGCGAGGTGACGATCGATCATATTTACGATGATCATTTCGCCCATGTGACTGTCACGCAAGGCCGGCCTGCCAAGAACGATATCGTCGAGCTCCGCCGCGGCAACTGACGCGGCCTCGTCAATGGACGAGTCGTGATCGAAGGTAAGCCAGGTGGCGGGGAATATAGATGAGGGGCTGCCACCTGGCCAGACAGGTTCGTCCAACAGGGGAAGGACTTCGACATGAAAGTGGTCATGCTGGCAGCGCCTGCGGGATTAACCTTGCTCTCGGCGGGTCCGGCGGCTGCGCAAGGTATCGGCCACACATGGTTCACGCGCGGTCCGATTGTTGGCGCTGACGAATTCGGTCCCGTCGTTTGTAACGGTAAGACGGATGGTGCGGACGTTGGTCAGGTCCTCGAGGCCTATCGGAATGTGCGGGTGCCCGGTGCCAGTGCGTCAAAACGCGCAGGGACCTCATACCGTCGGCGTTTCGCCGGCCGTGTAAGGATCGACCACGTCTACAACGATCATTTCGCTCGCGTGACCGTGACCGAAGGCAATCCAGCCAAGCGCGATATCGTTGAGCTGCGCAAGAATTGAACTCCGTTCCAGGGGGGCATTGAATGAGTTGCGTTCGGCCATGTTAAGCGTTCGATGCGATGGCCTGGTGAAAACGGGCTCTGAATCCTCTTGACCTTGGACCGTGGTCCAACCCGCAAGATCGAGTGATGCCATGGGAACTTTCAAGATCGGTCAGCTCGCGGCGGCAGCCGGCGTCGGCCGTGATACAATCCGATATTATGAGCGGAACGGGCTGCTGCCTGCGCCGGACCGCACGGCAGCCGGCTATCGCCTGTACGGCGATGTGGATCTCGACCGGCTTAACTTCATCCGTTCTGCGCAGGATCTCGGCTTCACTCTCGAGCAAGCGCGGCAGCTTCTTACGCTCACGGTTTCGGATACTGCCACGGCGGCCGCGGTCCTCGAGATCACGCTTGCCAAGATTAAGGAGGCGGAAGGCCGGCTTGAGCGCCTCTCGCATATCCGGGACATTTTAAGAGACCTTGCGCAAGATTGCCCTGGAGAGGCTCCGGCTTCCGAATGCCCCATCCTCGTATACCTCGCGGCAAAACGCAGGCCTCGCCAAAGTAATGCGATGAAGAAAAAACCGCCGAGCGCTCGTTAAAACGAAAGGGAATGATCATGAAGATTTACATCGTTGGGGCAGCCGCACCAGCTCTTTTTCTCGGAGCGTGCGCGACCACACCGCCCACATCGGCACAAATCGAAAGTTGCAGGGCAATGGAGGCGGACATGGGCCTGCGGACGTCTCACGACCACAATGAGATGAAGCAGCTGGGGCGCAATCCCATGAACTTGTCCCACGATCGCTGCAGGCAGATCCTGCGGAACGCTCAGTGAGGTCGTCCGAATAGTCGAGGGGCACGGAATTTTCGGGCCCAGGAAGGAGAAGGATTATGAGCTTGAGGAATAACCAGAGGCTCGGCACCGCCGGCGGCCTCTTCGCGCTGATGTCCGCGTTGGCCCTATCGGCTTGCGGGAGCAAAAGCGATGAAACCACGCCGGCGCCAACCGACAACAGCACCAGTGCGGCCGTTGCGCCATCGACGGCGAACTCTACCGACCCAGCCGACGCGGCAACTGGGGAGGCGATGCAAGAAGAGATGGATCGGCATCACCGTCAGAAGATGGATCATGACGAGATGCGCGATGGCCAGATGAAGCACGACACGGCGCCGTCCTCCGATCAGCCGTCGATGAACCAAGCCGCGCCCATGCAGGACATGTGAGACCGAGCGGCCTTCTCCCCATGTTCACCCGAACCATCAGGCACCTCTTCCCGCTGTGGATATTCTTGGCGTCGAGCCTTGGCACAGTCGCAAGCGCGCAGGATGGTGGTGAACATTCGGCGCATCATGGCGGCGCCACCGGTGCTGCACCCATGGCGGGAGAGGACGCCATGGGTTCGCCGCGCGCCGCAGGTTCGTCGGGCGCCGCAAGTTCGTCGGGCATGGACTCGATGATGGGCGGAATGATGGAGGGGGAGGGCGAGCATGGCGGAGGATCTCGCCGCAGCCCGTTCTTCTCCCAACTCCTGACAGCTCCAACTCTCGACGCCGAAGCTCGCCGGAAGCTTGCAGCACAGGCCGATGCGCGGATCGTCATGGGCTTGGCCACCATCACCGAGGCTACGGCCGCTGGCACCCATGCGGCCACGGCTACAGCTCGCCTGGACGCGGCGCGCCGTTTGCGTGAGGGCGTCGACCAGTTCAGGAGCGGTGCGGCGGCACAAGCGGCGCTCAACGGCGCGCAGCCGCCGGAGGAGACCGCCATCTCGTGGTTTCGCGAACAACTCCACATGGAACCGGTGGGATACGATGAACCTTTGCGCTGGTTCGGGGTGTCTTCCTCGCATCTTTTGCTCATGCTGTTCCTGGGGCTTGTGAGTGCGACATTGATCGGACTCCAGCTATCCCGTTTGGCCCGGATCAAGAAGATTGTGAGTACCGGACCCACCGGGCGCGGATCAGTTAAAGCCCAGGAGCCTCTTGCGGTCCCGGCGGCGTCCAAGGTTGCTGCTCCGGTCGAGAACCGATTGGAGGCGCTCGCGCCCAGCAATGCTCCGCCAACCGCAGGAGCCTCCCTCCGCAAGCCGAAGAGCTGGACGGGGCAACTCCGCATTGTCCAGGTCGTCCGCGAAACCCCCACTGTACAAACTTTCCGCCTCGCGGATCCAGCTGCCGACCGCCTGCCCTTCGACTTCCTTCCGGGCCAGTTTCTCCAGGTCGAGGTTGAGCCGGAAGCCGGCAAGCCCGCGCGTCGCTCCTACACGATCGCTTCGTCACCAACCCAGCGCGCCTATGTCGAGCTGACCGTGAAGCGCGAGGAGCAAGGAGTCGTCTCGCGCCATCTCCATGACAGGGTAAGCGCCGGCGATCTCGTGAAAGTCACAGGGCCGTTCGGCGCGTTCACGTTTACTGGCACTGATGCGGACAGCATAGTCCTGATCGCCGGCGGGGTGGGTATCACGCCGATGATGTCGGTTCTGCGCTATCTTACCGACACCGCGTGGGCAGGCGATATTTTCTTCCTCTATGGTGCGCGTTCGACAGAGGAATTCGTGTTCCGCGATGAGATAGAGCGCATGGAGCAGCGCTTCTCCAACCTGCACGTCATTGCCGCGATGGAGCGATCGCCCGGTACCGTGTGGATGGGGCCCACAGGACCGATCACACGGGAAATGTTGACTGCAGCAGTGCCCGACATTACGCGACGCCGCATCCACCTGTGCGGGCCGCCCGGCATGATGGCTGCCATGCGCAAGGAGCTCGCCGAGCTCGGCGTGCCCGAAGCCCAGCTCTACACCGAAGCCTTTGGGCCCGCTTCGCTGCCTCAGGATTCCGCCGAACTCGAGGTCAAGCCCGCGCCGGCGCGGCAGCCGGCATCGCCCTCCGTTGCAGCAACGACGATCACCTTCTCCGTTTCTGGGGTTTCGGCCGCACTGCCTGTGGATCAGACGGTGTTGGAAGCAGCGGAGGGTGCCGGCGTGGAGATCCCCTATGCGTGCCGTGCTGGCGAATGTGGGGTTTGCGTCATCAAGCTCCTCGCCGGTGATGTGACCATGGACGTAGAGTCAGGTCTCGCCGCTTCTGACAAGGCCGACGGCTATATCCTGGCGTGCCAGGCCAAGAGCACCGGCCAACCGCTCGTCGTGGAAGCCTGATGCGGGAGCGCGGCGACATCCTTATGGGGCTTCTGGTCGGCTTCCTCCTTGTCTTCCCGCTGGGCTATCTCGTGCATGTCTCGCCCCGCTTCCCCGGCAGCCTGGTCGGAGGCCTGACCGGCATTGCCGCGACCGTGCTGATGCTTCTCACGCTGCCCTATGTGGCCGTAAAGCACGTCAAGTGGATCGAACGCGCCTTAACGCGCTACATCAGCAAGCCGACCCTGCTCGCCATTCACGCCTATTCCGGAGTTCTGGCGCCGATCTTCGGGCTGGTGCATGCCGCGCACAAGTTCGAGAGCCCCCTTGGCGTGATGCTGACCGGCGTCCTTCTGCTAACCGTCCTAAGCGGGTTCATCGGCCGCTATCTTCTCGGGCAGATCGCCAGAGCGCTGCGCGGTCGTCGATCTGAGCTTGCCTCTCTTCAGTCGGCCTTTCTCAATCTTCCGGCGCCCCCTCCCGATCTCGCCTCCGAGGTTCCGGTTTCGGGTTGGAAACGCTACTTCTTCGTGTCCGGCAGCATTCCGGCTCCAACATCCTCCGAAAGAAAAGAGGTGCTCGCCGCCGCGTTAGCCGACACCGAATTTGCGATCCGCGCGGAGGAGGCGACCAACGCTCTCTTCGCGAAATGGCGACTGCTGCATATCGTGCTGGGCAGTATCGTTTATGGCCTGCTCGTGGTTCACATCGGTGCGGCGATCTATTTCGGGTTGCGCTGGCTGTGATGCGGAGCAAAGCGCTCCTTGCAGTGTTCGTTTTGGCACTGCTTGCCATGATCACTGCCGTTGCGACCCGTTCGAGCGCTCCGGCGAGCGCAGGTCTGGTTGAGCGTCTGGTGGCGCCAGGCCCGCTGTCTGGCGCGCACCAATCCTTCGCTGCCCAGTGCACGACATGTCATACGCCGTTGAAGGGCGTCGAAAGCAAGACGTGCCTCAGCTGTCATGTGATGACGGATTTCGGAAACAAGCTATCCACGCAATTCCATGCCAAAGCGAAGGAATGCAGCTCCTGCCACGTCGAACACGAAGGCGACCAGGGCATCGTCCGCATGAATCATCAGGCGCTGCTCGATCCCAAGGTCTGGCGCCAAGGGCAAAGTTCCACGCCAGTTAGTCCGCACGGCCTGGGTCCCGAAGCCGCTCTTAACTGCGCAAGCTGTCATTCCATCCGCGACCCCCATCTCGGCGCGTTTGGTTCCGATTGTGCGAGCTGCCACACAACGAACAGCTGGCAGATTGCGAACTACCGACACCCGTCGGTAAATTCCACTCAGTGCTCGCAATGTCACAAGGCTCCGCCCAGCCACTACATGGAGCATTTCAGCATGGTGTCGCAGCGTGCGGCCGGAGAGAAAGCACGGGTCGAACAATGTTACGCCTGCCATACGACGGATAGCTTCAACAATATCCGGCGCAGAGGATGGTATGATCACCATTGATGCGGACTGGCTGGACGGGTTCTTCAGGCTTGCCGTCGTCATTCTTGAATTGGCCGGCACGTTGACGATCCTGACCGGTGCGACGTTGGCAACCATCCTGTTCGCCAACCGTGCGCTCCGCGGCGATCGAACGGCTGCCTATGGCTCGTTTCGGTCCGCGCTGGGTCGAAGCATTCTCCTGGGTCTGGAATTCCTGGTCGCCGGCGACATCGTGAAATCACTGGTGATCAATCCAACGCTGGACGACCTGATCGTACTCGCGGGTCTTGTGCTCGTCCGCACGTTCCTCAGCATTTCGCTCGGCGTCGAGATCAATGGGCATTGGCCGTGGGAGGACACGCGCATGGCCCGGGACAAGCAGGGCAAGGGTACACGCGAAGCAGCGCGGCTTGATCCTTGACCAATTTGCGGGGCGAGGCTGCGGTTATGAATAAGATATCGGAGGCACATCATGATTGAACGACGAGGCGTATTGGGAGGTGGCGCCGCACTAGCGATAGGCGCTGCCCTGGCGCGACCGGCGGCCGGGCAACAACATCAGATGACAAACATGGAAAACTCTATGGAAGACTGCATCGACCTGTGCATCGCTTCACATCGAATGTGTCTCACGACAGTAAATTATGCGGTGAAGCGGGGAGGGGTGCTCGCTTCGCCCGCGATGTTGGCGATGCTCGCGGACTGCGCAGAACTGTGCCAGACCACGGCGAATTCCATGCTGCGCGGATCGCCTCTCCACCAGGTGCTTTGCCAGGCCTGTGCCGAAGCCTGTGCACGTTGCGCGGACGAGTGCTCGCACCATCAGGCCGACCAGCAGATGGTACGCTGTGCCCAGACTTGCCGAACCTGCGCAGAGGGTTGCCGCACCATGGGGGCGATGGGCCATTGAAGCGCGGTTCGATTCGTAACTTACGTATTCAGCCCGCGCCTTCGTGGTGGCATTCGGGGTTCAAGCACTCGGCAAGCCGACAACGGCTTACGCGCACCGTAAACAAAAATGGAGAACTCGAAATGCGCAGGATTACGACCTTCACGGCAGCTGCTGGCATACTGATGCTTGGTACAGTGGCGGCGTTCGCGGATGAGCCACCAAAGGCGGCGCAAGCCGCAAAACCCGCAGCGCCCCCGCCCGCCCAAAGCCATGCGCACAAGCAAGGAATGGAGCACGGTGGTCAGGACATGCACGACCGGATGATGAAGGACCATCGGGAAGGTATGCAGAACATGCCGAATCACTCTGGCTCGTCGGGAAGCGCGAACGGACCCAGTCAGCCTGCTCATGCAGCCCCCCCTCCCAAGGCAAGCGGCAGTGGATGCTGCATGGACAAGGACATGGGCAAGCCCATGAAGCCTGCCGATAAGCCGATGCCCATGAACCACATGTGAGAATTCAGCCCCCGCCCCATCCCCCCGCCGGGGCTGATGGCCCGCCGCAGCGTTGTGGCGGGCCAATTCCTTGTCGGATCTGAGAGACACTTATCTCGAGGTTCTTGCGGCCGGATCGATGTGCAGCACCACTTGTGGTCAATGGAGGCGGGCGGCAGACCGAGCCCTGTCAGTTCCCCGCAAGGAAGCCGTAGACTTATGGTACAAGCATGACAGCTGCTGGTGCTGCCGAGCAGGCAAATATCGACTGTTCGTGTGTAACGCTTAACATCGATGACCTGGGATATCGGCTTGACTTGGCAGTTGGTCGCGCCGGGTTCGGCGCGTCGCTAGTGAAAACGCATCCGCATTTGTTTGCCGCATCGCCCGTTTTTATGGCCGCTCCGACACTGGCTGACATGAAGCGGGTCGTCGATGCCGTCGAGACAGTCGTGCGCATTCCTGGCTACCAGGAGTTCGTGCTGGCCTGGGCTCCGCCGGTTGCAATGAACGATTTCGGCCCCGCAGGCGCATTGATGGGTTATGATTTCCATTGGACGGAGAGCGGACCGATCCTGATCGAGGTCAATACCAATGCGGGTGGGGCGTTCCTGAACGCCGTTCTCGCCGATGCGCAGCGTGCATGCTGCGTGGGCCCTTCTCCATCTGCCGGGGACGTCCAGAGCCGCTTCACAACGGCAGCGGCTACGATGTTCCGGCGCGAATGGCGGCGGCAGCGGACCGCCGGAACGCTCAGAACGATTGCCATCATTGATGAGGACCCGCAGGCCCAGCATCTCTTGCCAGAATTCCTCCTGGCCCAGGCGCAGCTCGAGCAGCAAGGCTTCGATGTGGTCGTAGCCGACCCGGGTGAGTTGATCGCGGACGCCGGCCGGCTTTGGGTCTCAGGCAAGGAAATTGATCTGGTTTACAACCGGCTTGTCGACTTCGCACTCGAACAGCCCGCGAATACGGCGCTGAGAAAAGCCTATCTGCACGGCGAGGTGGTGGTTACGCCCAACCCGCACGTGCACGCGCTCTTTGCAGATAAGCGGAACCTGATTGTCCTGTCCGATGCGAACGCCCTGCGGGAGCTCGGAACGCCTGAAGACGACATCAGGATGTTGCAGGCCAGCGTTCCGCGGACGGTGGCCGTTACGCCGGCAAATGCGGAGACCCTGTGGGCAGACCGGCGTAACCAGTTCTTTAAGCCTGCGCGCGGTTACGGAAGCAAGGCGACCTATAGCGGCGCCAAGCTGACCAGGCGGGTTTGGAGTGAAATTCTGGCTGGAGGATATGTCGCGCAGGCCTTCGCTCCACCTGGCAGGCGCCGCATCTATCGAGACGGCGCGCTTGTCGAGCTCAAGGTTGATGTCAGGCTATACACCTACGAAGGCGAGGTACTTCTCGTGGCAGCGCGCCTTTATCAGGGCCAGACGACGAACATGCGGACGGCCGGCGGCGGTTTCGCGCCGGTATTCGAAATGGGCGATCAGCCGGGGAATCCTACGTAGCCGATTGCACAGAGCGCTCGCGAGTCTCCAAGAGTGTACAGGCCCTGCCTGAGCGCAGCACTGCTGCCAATGGTGACATTTGGATATCGTTCACGCCATCTGTGCAACCGGGTCGCTTCGGCACGGCCCTGATCAGCCTCCTATGTTCGGGTTCTAGTCCATGGCCGCTAAAAGCAGATCCAGTGGCATCGTGGCGAAGGTGGTGAAGCTGTCAGCAATGGCATAGGGCAGCATCAGGGTGCGATCGTGCACCATCGCGCCGCAGCTATATGCCACATTTGGCACATAGCCTTCGCGCTCATCCATGTCCGAGCGGAGAATTGGCAGCCTCGTTCGCGCCAGTAGCTTCGAGGGATCATTGCGATCAAGCAGGCACGCACCGATGCAGTAGTTCCGAACGGCACCGACCCCGTGAGTGATCACCAACCAACCTTCTTCGATCTCAATCGGAGATCCGCAATTGCCAATTTGAACAAATTCCCATGGCCAGCGAGGTTCAACGATCTTTGCCCCTCCATTCCATTCGTAGATGTCGGTGGAGGTTAGGAGCCAGATATTTTCGTTATCCTCGCGCCCGAGCATGGCGAAGCGCCCACCGATGCGCCGGGGGAAGAGAGCCATTCCCTTGCTGCCTGTGGCATCACCGCTGAGCGGTTTGAGTTCAAATGTCCGGAAGTCCGGCGTGGACAGCAATTCCTGCCGGACTGCCTGGCCGCTAAAAGCCGTATACGTCCCGAAATAGGTGGCACGGCCATCATCCTCCAGGAAGCGGACGAGGCGAACATCTTCGATTCCGCCGCGCTGGCTGGGCGTTATAGGGAAGATAACGATTTCTGAGAGATCATGACTGCCATCGCACTTGATACGAATGCCCGCGTTTGGCCCATCCTGATCGGAAATGTTCTCTGTCTCCAGTACGAGCGGCATGGGGCTGACAGGATTGAACGCTATGGTTCCGTCCGCGGCGCAAATCCCGGTGCGAAAGGTGAGTGAGGAGATATGCCCTTCTCCAACGCCCCGCAGAGACAGAATGAATCGGAGAGAATTTTCAGGTGCATTTGACTGGTCGGGATGGGGGACGATGCTTGGATTGAAGAGCGCCGCTGCCTCATAAGAATATTCGTTACAAAAATGAGCACCGATCAACAGCGCCTGTTCATGGCTGACCTCGCATTCACAAACGATGATGCCTTCAACCTCGTGGAACCTTCGCAAAAACAAGGAAGACACGTCGCGATGCCTTCCCGAGAAATCGGCGAGAATGCGTTGCAGTTCATTGCGAAGGGAAGCTTGGTCGAGCGCCAGGACGCGGTCGGCGATACGCTGCGCGCGTGGCCGATTGGGCACAGCATATTTGTAGGTTTCGGTGGACGGCATGTAGGGCCTGATCACGACCCTTGAGGGGTCGGGACGGAGCAATACGGGCAGTCGGTTGACATACTCGGCGGTTGACACAGACTCGTTCCAATACAGATCGCAGTTTCGTAGAGCGGTTCGCGCGTTCGCGATGATGCAGGTTGGCGTTTATGCGGCTGTTATGTCGCGGCTTTGCCGGTAAACGTCATCGGATCGAGCGACCGTTTCATCATCGGGTCGGAGCCACCGGCCGGTGCCGCTGGAATCGAAGGTATCCTCGCTGGGTTCGTCCAGAGGGCACGAACATCGAACGGCCGTTATTTCCGGGATACGCGCCAAAACAGGCTGGGCAAACGCCGTGCGCATCGCGGTCAATGCCGCCAGATACGCCAGCGTTGATTCCCCGCCCTGATTGGCATTGCGCCGATCGGGATGTAGTCCGTCGAAGCAGGCGCCGCGCTCGACATCCACCACAGGAACGCGGAGATCGTTTTCGCCAAGGAACCAGGCAAAGGCACGGCTAGCTTCACCTTGCCAGACGGCGTTTCCAGTGACACGCGCCGCGGTTAAACAGGAGCTAACGGCCGCCCAGGCTTCCAAGGGTTGCTGATCGAAGGGTTGCGGCTGCCGATGATCGGCGCCGAATGTTTCTGTTCCGATGGGTCTGAAATGACCGCGTTCAGCTGTTTGCAACGTCATCAGCCAGCGCAACGCATCGAGGCCAGCTTCGAGATAATGGTCCTTGCCGGTTTCATGTCCGCTGACAATCAGCGCCTCGCACAAACGGGCATTGTCGTAGCCTAGTCTATCCTCGAACCAGACCCAATCCGGCCTGGCGGCGTCGGACCAGCGCTGGAAAAGCCGGTTAGCCAGCTCGCTTCTCAGGCGCTCAAGACCACGATGCCCAGAAAAGCGGTGCAGAAACCAGGATATGCCTAGCAATCCATATGCCCAGGCGCGCGGCGACGTGCACGTCATCAGGAAGGGCGCGATCTCCAGCACCCGGGCTGCGGCCCAGCCATCCAGCGAACGGGTGTCTTTGTGCCGCGCAACGGCACCTAGCGCCCAAATCGTGCGGCCCAGGGCATCATCCGCGCCGGCGCCCTCCAACCAGGTCCGATCGAAACTCATGAAGTTGTGGACCTGCTTGGTTTCTGGAGACCAAGCGCTCTCGAGAAAGGCCGCATAGGTGAGGTGCAACTGTTTCTCTTGCGTCGTCAAAGGGCGCAGTGCGGCGAGTTCGGTTAGGACGAGTAGCGCGCGCGCATTGTCGTCGAGACAATAACCATGCCTTCGATCCGGTACCGCAAATTTGGTGTGCTGCATCAGACCGACCGAATCGGTGAGCGCTGCAAGATGGTCCGTCGAGACAGGCGGCAATGGGGTGTTGCCTGGTTCGAGCGACGGAAAGGCGATGATCGTCGCGCCGGTGGAGCGCCGCTCCAATCGGACGGCTGAAAAAATCTCGAGATACTGTTCCGCGACTCTCGGCCAGATCATTGCCCGACCACGAGAATAGGCGTTCGTCCGAATCTCGCTGCGCAACGCGTCGTCGTCGATCAACCGGCGCACGGCCGTTGCGAACCCGTCTGCCTGTCCGACTGGGACAAGCAAACCACAATGGCCTTCCAGCAACTCCTGCGCGTACCAGAACGGCGTCGATACAACAGCTTTGCCGAGCGCAATCGCGTAGGCCAATGTCCCGGATGCGATCTGTGCTTCGTTGGGGTAGGGTGAGAGATAGATATCACACGCCGCCAGATAATCCAGCAACTCGTCAAGCGAGAGGTATCTGTCTATAAACTGGACGTGGTCGCCAACGCCTAGCTCGCTGGCGAGCGCCGTCAGGCTCTCGCGGTAGCGCTCGCCTTCGTCCCGCACGAGATTGGGATGGGTCGCGCCGACGATCATGTAGAGGAGTTTCGGGTTCTCCTGGACGAGGGCGGGTAGCGCGCGAATAGCGGTCTCAACACCCTTACCCGGCCCCAGCAGTCCGAAGGTCATCAGCAAGGTTCGATCTGCCAGGTCCAGATCGTGCTTCGCCATAGCTGGATCAAGAAAGGGCCGATCAGGTACCCCGTGCGGGATCACCGCGATCTGATCGGCCGACACCCCATAAACATCCCGGAGGATATCACGCCCCTTATCAGCCATCACTACCAGACGAGCGGAACTCGCGATGAGCTGGTCCATGACGCGCCGTTGAGCCGGATTGGGGGAGGCAAGGACGGTGTGCAGCGTCGTGACAAGAGGCGCTTCCAGACCGCGCAGGAGGCGGAGGACGTGCTCACCCGCCTCACCGCCAAAGATCCCGAACTCATGCTGCAGCGAGACGACTTCAATATCAGCAACGTTCAGATAGTCGGCCGCCACTTCATAGGAGGCGGGGTCTGCGTGATGAATTTCCAAGGAGACTTCTTCGGGATAGGCGTAAACATTGTCGTTGTCCGTCATAGCAATCGCAATCGCGGCCATAGTGGGATCGACACCAATCAACGCCTGCTGCAAGTCATTCGTGAAGGTTGCGATCCCGCATTGGCGCGGCACGCAGGTCCCGATGACGGCTACGCGACTGGGTCGGGGAGTGAGGACGGGACCGTTCATGTTCAACCTCTATCCTTGTGGGTCTCTTCCGAGCCGGCGCCATGAAGGCGGCAGCGTGTTATGCCATTACGCAACGCGTTCAGGCTCGCCCGCCGAGCGCCGAGGGCTATCTGAACCTACCTTGTCGGCTATGGACCACGGTCCAGGGTCAAGGTCTGAAATCCGTCTTTGCTGCGGGCAGGGCGGCAGCCGCCGAGTTGGACGCGGTGCTTGCATGTCGGACAGCGCGGTTGTTGCGCTATACGTATTGTCCGTGGATTGCCTGCGCTGCAGGAGGGCAGCCAGCAGCGCAGGTCAGGGCATCTTTCAGTACGATCGTCAAAGCGTTGCCGTCATCGCGGCGGCGAACATTATCAGACGGGCACCGGCCCCAGGAGGAGCAGCCTTGGGGTAAGAACGCTCAGCGGGCCGAAGATGATGAGCGTTGCTGCCAGAGCGAGGACCTTTGCTCATTGCGGCATTTCGACATGTCCGCCGAACCCGAATCGCATCGCTGATAGTACCTGGTCGCCAAAGGTATGTTCGACCCGGCTGCGATAGCGGGCGAACAGCGCAGCGGACAGGACGTAGACGGGGACCGACTCCTCCATCGCCGCCTCGATCGTCCAGTGACCCTCTCCAGAATCGGCGACCTGTCCGGAGAACTGGCTGAGCATCTGGTCCTTGGCCAGCGCGGCGGCAGTCAGATCAAGCAGCCATGAGGAGATGACGCTGCCGCGCCGCCATACTTCGGCAACGTCAGTCAGATTGAGGTCGAAGCGCTCGTCCTCGGGCAGCTTGTCCGACTTCTTGCTCTTGAGGATGTCGAACCCCTCAGCATAGGCTTGCATCAGCCCGTACTCGATGCCGTTATGGACCATTTTGACGAAATGGCCGGCGCCCGCGCGCCCCGCATGGATATATCCCTGCTCGGCGCGCGGATCTTCGCCCTCTTGCTCCATGCGGTTGGCGGTTCGCGGGATCGTGCCCCGCCCCGGCGCCAGCGCCGCGAAGATTGGGTCAAGCAGATCGACGGTCGCCTTGTCCCCGCCGATCATCATGCAATAGCCGCGCTCCAATCCCCAGACTCCGCCGGAAGTGCCGACGTCCACATAGTGAATGTTCTTCTCTCGCAAGGAACGCGCCCGTCGGATATCATCTTTGTAGAAGCTGTTGCCGCCATCGATGATTATGTCGCCCGGCGCGACGAGGGTCTTGAGCGACTCTATGGTATCCTCGGTAGGCGAGCCCGCGGGGAGCATCACCCAGAAGATCCGCGGCGAGGTCAGCGAAGAGGTGACGGCTTCCAGCGACAAGGCGGCAATTGCGCCCTCTCTGGCAATATCTTCGATAAGAGGCGGATTGCGGTCGAATGCGACGACTTCATGTCCTCCGCGCATCAGCCGGCGCGCGATGTTGGCACCCATCCGCCCCAAACCAATGATTGCAAGACGCATAAGGCTAGTTCCCTTGAATGGTCGCGGCAGCGACCACCGCTGCACGCAACGCTTCGATGCCGCCGGCGCGCGATGAGGACGGCCATGCCACTGCGGACCTGTGCAGTCTGGACCGTTCCGAGGGCTCGCTTTGTGACCGGGGATGGCTACCCCGCGCCTAACGTCCATCCAGATAAGCTTCGGCAATCGACTGATAGCTTCGAGCGAGAAGAGCAACCTCACGTTGATGTTGAACCCGCCCCGGATCAACGGAGTGGCCGTTGCAACCGGCTGTGTTGTCTCCATCCGAGCACCCGGACCACCATTCAACGTCCAAAACCGGCCTGAGCGGAATAACGGCGGACAGCATCAACAATGGCGCGCCCAATGATAGGTTTAGGAATGACATCGTCAAAGCCCACCTCATAGGCGCGATGCGCCAACACGAGGTCATGAAAACCTGAAATCAAGATTGCCCTGCCCGTCCATCCTTGCTGGCGCAGTGCTTGTAGAATATAAAAACCATCTAGATCCGGCATCCGATAGTCCAATATGATGCAGTCGGCGTCCAGCGTTCGCGGGTCCCCGAGCAGTGCGCGTCCGCTCGTATACCCACACACATCATAGCCGCGCCCCTTCAACAGCAAGTGGAGCGCGCGGCGCACGGCCGGGTCGTCGTCGGATACCACGACCCGGTACTGCCCGAAGGGAGGCTTGGAGGTAAATAACGACATATCGCGAGCTGGAGCGCCAGATTGGGGTTCAATCCCAAATCGCATGGCGTCAGCCTTTGATCCCTACGTAAACATCGCATCACTGCGCATTTCGGCCCATGCCGGCTGCGAAGGCGATCCGCAGCGCCTCGGAAAGGCTACGAATGCCCAACTTCGCCATCAGGCTCGCGCGATGCACCTCGACCGTCCGGGACGAACAACCAAGATCATAGGCTATGGTTTTATTTGGATAACCGTTTGCTAACCCCTCGAGCACGTCCTTCTCACGCGCGGTCAATGCGGCAATTCGGACCTGCGCCTCTGTGGCTTCCAGCGCACGCGCATTGGCATCATCAATCCGCGCGAAGGCGCGCGAGATGGCATTCAGGAGCGCTGCCTTTTCGAAAGGCTTTTCCAGAAAATCGATGGCTCCGGCCTTCATTGCCTGAACTGCGACGGAAACATCCCCATGCCCTGTGACGATGATGACAGGCATATTGATTCCCCGCTCGGTCATCGCGGCCTGAACCTCCAGTCCATCCATCTCTGGCATACGTACATCGAGCAGAACGCAGCCGACCTCGGCCGATTTCGAGGCTCTTAGAAATTCTACTCCCGAGTGATAGGAGAGGACCGCGTAGCCGGCAGTCTTCAGTGCGAAGCTTGCAGCTTTTCGGATCGCCTCCTCATCGTCGACCAGATGAACGACGCGGTTACCCCCCATAATCTTCCTCCGCTCGCGCATGGATCAGCGTGAAATGAAATCGCGTGCCGCCGGGCGGAAGGTGTTCGACCCAGATCCTCCCTCCATGAGCTTCCACTATTGTCCTGCAGATGGAGAGGCCGAGGCCCATTCCACCGGCCTTGGTTGAAGCGAACGCATCGAACAGTCGCTCCCGCATATCTTGGGGAATCCCTGGCCCGGTATCCGCCACCGTCACCTCGATCAGACCGTCGGCGCGCAGCTTGGACCGAATGCTGAGGTCGCGGATTGGCGACTCAGCCATCGCTTCAATCGCGTTACGCATCAGGTTGACCAGAACCTGCTGGATCTGGACGCGATCTACCAACACGGGCGTTGCCAGTGGATCATAGGAAAAGAAGCTGCGCACGCCGTTCTCGCGGGCACCGACCAGCGCGAGCTGGCCAGCCTCTTCGATCAGGCGGGGCAGGTCATCCAAGCTTTTGTCGACTTCGCCTCTGGCGACGAAGTCACGCAGCCGGCGCACAATATGTCCGGCCCGCAGCGTTTCCTGGGCGGCATCGCTCATGACCGTGCGGATCATTGCGAACGGCTCGCCCGCCGCTTCGTCCAGCATGTCGCGAGCTGTCTCGAGATAGAGGGCGACGGCGGCGAGAGGCTGATTGAGCTCGTGCGCCAGCGTCGAAGCCATTGTACCCATCGCGCTCAGTCGCGAGACGTGGACCAGTTCGGCTTGGAGTTCCTGGAGCTTGAGCTCGTCCTGCTCTTTGGCAGTGAGATCGCGCACGAAGCCGGTGAACACCCGGTGGCCGTCCTCACCGGCCTCTCCCACGGACAGCTCCATCGGAAAGGTCGTGCCGTCCCGGCGCTGGCCAACCACGACGCGGCCGATGCCGATGATCCGTCGTTCACCAGTTTCCAGGTAATGCTTGATATATTCGTCGTGGCGACCACGGTGGGGCTGCGGCATGAGGCAGGCAACATTGCGCCCGAGAACCTCCTCTTCCGCGTATCCGAACAGCTTTTCAGCAGCCGCACTGAACGAAGTGATCCTCGCTGCTTCGTCGATGATGATCATTGCATCCGGAACGGTGGCGAGGATCGACTGAAGATGCTGCTCGCGGGTCTCAATCGAGGCGCGCACGGCAGCTTCATCCGTTATGTCGCGACTTACACAGGCGAAGCCGCAGAGCACTCCCCGGTCAAAGAGGGACGTGATGGAAAGGCGCGCGAGGTATTCGGATCCATTTTTGCATGCCCGCCAAGCTTCACGTTCAACCTTTCCTTCTCGCGCGGCGTTTTCGAGATCCGCCAGTGGCATCCCTGCGGCAATTTCGTCAGGCGGGTAGAAGAGTTCATGGGATCGACCGATGATTTGATCGGACAACCAACAGTCGGTCCGCTCTCCCTCTGTGTTAAAGCTTAGAATACGACCCGAGGAGTCGAGCAGCGTCAGGACGTATCCAAGCCCTTGGCGCAAAAACAGCCCAGCGAGCCGTTCCACCTGGGTTGCTACGGGGGTCGTGTCGCAACGGTCAGGCATCGCGGCCCCCGCCCCGCCCGATAGGAACAAGGGAAACCCACGCGTGTCTCGCATCGATGAGACGCGCTATTGGCGGGCTAAAATGGCCTTCATCTCGTCTATCTCCTGACGCTGAGACTGCTCGATTGCTTCGCAGAGCCGCACCACCTCGGGGTCGGTGAGGCGAGCTTCCCGACACATCAGAATAGCGCCAGAGTGGTGCGGGATCATCGACCTGAGAAACGCCGTGTCGCCGATGGTGGTCTGGGTCCGTATCAGCGCGAAGCTCCCGAAGAACGCGATTAACGAGACGGCAATCAGCGTGACGTTGGCCCCTTTGGACGGGAACATGCCTCGCATGCCGAGGATCATGAGCACCACCATCGGGGCGACCATCATCAATGTCATATAGAACATATTGAGATTGTTGTAGAAGCTGTCGACGCTGTCGATCATGACAAACATGACCAAATACATGATAATGCCGCTGATAACCGTCTGAAGAACGAGACTGCCATAGGCGCTCATGCGTCCATTCGGATGTTCGTGCATTTGACCCATAGCTCTTCTCCTCAAAGCTTGTCGTCGACACTCGTTGCTCGTGGCGCCGCATCACCACTGTTCCTCTTCCCGAAACATCTAGGACCAGGAATGGTCACTGGTGACAAAACTCGCCGCGTCGATACCGCCATTTTCGGTGCGGGAACGGCGCGCCGGATCGCAAGTGGGTGCGAGATCGAGGCCTTCCGAGATGCTCGGTGCCGACGATGGCAAGAAGACGATTGAGGCCTCAGCGCCGCCCGCAAGCGGCGTCCCGCTCATTAATGGTCCGCGGTCGAGAACAGGGTGAGGTGGTCCCGCCTTCTTGGACAGTTTGACGGCTGAGTTAAGCTAATCCCGGTTGTCGTTCATGCCGCCATTCTGGTCTTCAGATCATGGGGGGCATGCCCCCCATGATCTGAAGCTCCGATCCGCCAATAGGCCTCTGCCGGGGTTCGCCCGGCCAAGCCCGAGTGCGGTCGCTGGGTGTTGTAATAGGTGATCCACCGCCCGAGACCAGCCTTCAGCTCCGAGCCGGTCTCAAAGGCATGGAGATAGACACATTCGTACTTCAGGGAGCGCCAAAGGCGCTCGATGAACACATTGTCCATCCAGCGACCGCGTCCATCCATGCTGATGCGTACCTCCGCATCCCGCAGCACGCTGGTGAAGGCGAGACTGGTGAACTGGCTGCCCTGGTCGGTGTTGAAGATCTCGGGCCTGCCGAAGCGGGCCAAGGCATCTTCAAGCGCCGCGACGCAGAAGCTGGCATCCATCGTGTTCGACAGCCGCCAGGCCAACACCTTGCGCGTCGCCCAGTCCATGACGGCGACCAGATACAGAAAGCCGCGTCGCATCGGGATGTAGGTCACGTCGGCGCACCAGACATGGTTCGGCCGCTCGATCGCCAGTTTCCGCAGCAGATAAGGATAAACCCGATGCTGCGGGTGGGGATCGCTGGTCCGGGGCCGCTGGTAGATCGGCGACAAGCCCATCTTCGCCATCAGCCGCCGCACCCGACGTCGACCAGCGTCATGCCCATTCCGGCGCAAGTGCCGGACCATCTGGCGGCTGCCGTACCAGGGCATGTCGAGGAACGCCGCATCGATCACCCGCATCAGCGCCAATGTCTCCTCGGTCTCGGGCACCGGCGCGTAATAATAGGACGACCGGCTGATCGACAGCAGACGGCACTGGGCCGCGATTGACAGGCGGTGGTGAGCGGGATCGACCATCGTTCGCCTCCGTGCCACGCTCATCGACCGGAGGCTTTCGCTAAAAAATCTCGCTCGATGACGAGCTGCCCGATCTTGGCATGCAGCTTGTCCAAATCCGCCTCCGTGGCAGCCTTGGCCGTTTCGCCAGCGCCCGAGAAGGTTGCTGCCATGCCCTCGACCGCCTGCCGCTTCCACGCCGCGATCATCGTGTGATGGATGCCATGCTTGGCGGCTAACTCCGCCAGCGTCAGGTCACCCCGGATCGCTTCCAGCGCCACCTTCGCCTTGAAATCCGCGCTGTACCGCTTCCTTGTCGTCTTCATTCCCGTCCGTTCCTCACGTCGGGATTCGCTTAACACCCTGTCCAGGAAACCGGGACCACCTCAGATTTCCTGCAATAATTTTCTCTTCGGGCGAAAAATCTGAGCAAAGATCATCAAGAGAGAAAATCGGCGACTCGATCAAAGGCACACCCGGGAAGAGATTTTTGGTCATGCTGTTGTCCATGTCTTTGGCTGCGTTATGACGGTGCGTGACGCTAGCCTCACAGGGCAGCGTAAATGCCGAGTGCCTCGTCAACATCATCATACATATTCGCTACACCTTCGTGCAGAACGATCGCACGATTACAGAATTTTTTGATGAACGTCGAACTGTGCGATGCCAGAATAAGTGCGCGATCCTGCCGCTTCTCGAAAAATTCAGCCTGGCACTTCTGTTGAAAGTTACGATCCCCCACCATAATGACTTCGTCGATCAGGTAGCATTCAAATTCAATGGCCAAGGACAGTGCAAAAGCTAGCCGAGCGCGCATGCCCGATGAATAGGTCTTCACCGGCATACGCAATTGCTGGCCCAATTCGGTGAATTCCTCCACGAATTCGCGCATTTCGCTATAGGGTTTGTTGTAGATGCGCGCGATGAAGCGCGCATTGTCATAACCGGTGAGACTGCCCTGGAACCCGCCATTGAAGCCCAACGGCCAGGAACAGCTCATCGAACGGATGACCTTTCCGGACGTTGGCATCTCCACCCCGCCGATCAGCTTGATGAGCGTCGTCTTGCCCGCACCGTTACGCCCAAGCAGGCCGATCCTGTCCTGCGGATTGACGGCAAAATTGACGCCGCGCAGGACAGTTTTCGTCACATGCCCGGTGCGATAGCGCTTGTGGATATCCTGACAGACAATCATCCGATCACCAGGATTCGACGCACGCGGCGACAGAGAACAAGGCCGACGACAAGGAAACATGCCGAGACGCCGAGCGCCGCCGGCACGTCGTAATAGGGCTCCACTGCCGAACCGAACAGGCCATAGCGCATGAGTTCCATGCCGCTAACGAGCGGCGACCACATAAGGTAGGAGCGCGCTTCCGGCGACAGCCATGCCGCCATGTTGAAGGTGCCCGAAAACGGAATGGCGACGTAAACGCTGACCGGAATGAGTTTTTCCACCGTCTCGGAAACCTCCGACAAGGGAGCAAGGACGGTGCAGACCGACAGGACGAACAGAATATAAATTCCCCAACCCGCGACCAAGGAGCCGACATCGGCGGGCATTGGGAACATGCCAAAATATCCCAGAACAATCCCAATGAAGACATAGGCCATCATTGCGCCGATAGCTTCGACGAGCACACGCACAAATATGAAATCGAGAATTTTTATCTGTCTGTGATAAAGCAATGCACTGTTGGCGACAAATATGCTCACCGATTTATTGAAAGAATGTCGCAGGAAAGTCAGCGGAATGTAACCGCTGGCGACAAAGGCAACCACGCCAATGCCATGGCTTTCCGGCCCTTTCATGATGGTCCAGACCACCCCCACCAGCCCAGCGAACAAGAGCGGCTCGACCATGACCCACAGGAAGCCGATATTCTCACGTCCGAAGCGCGTGGTGAGTTCGCGGATCATCAGCGCCTTCACCACGAGCACCTGAACGCGCAGTCCGTTTTTAAAACGCTCCATCAGTCTTCCGGGGCATGCTCAAGAACGCCGACAATCAGCATCCAACCAATCAGAAAGAGGCACAAGCAAACGAAGATGACCGCTAGGATCTGCTTGAGCCGCGCTGGCAAACGAGCCTCGTCGGGCCTGTCTGGCTGCACCACCCGCTCAAGATAATATTGCTGCTTCAGCGCCTCTGCGCGAGCCTGCTCAAGCGTGGCGTTCGCAGTTGCCAGCATCTGCGTGGCGAACTCCTGCTCAATCAGCAAAGATTCATAGCCACTGATCTTCGAGGCAATGCCGGAAGGTGTGCCGACAGCGCGCCCGGTCTGCGCCGCGATCTGCTCGGAGAGCGCCGCGATGCGCTGACGCATCGCCGGAATCGAAGGGTGATTGGGAGCAGCCTGCATCACTTCGCCAAGCTTGGCGCGGAGCCCCGCCTGCTGCGCGATCAAGCTATTGGATATCTCGAGAACACCCATTCCCTGCTGCTGGGGATCGAGCAGTTCCGAACGATTCCGGTATTGACCCAACTCAACGCGCGCCTTTCGGACACGCTCCTGAGCGGCCACGACGCGCTCCTCGGCGTCCTTGAGGGTCCTGGCGTTGGCCCGCTCATTGAGACGATTCACAAGGGCTTCGCTCAATCGCAGCAGGTTCTCGTTCAAGGCCTGGGCCTGGGCCGGTTCGAAGGCGTTGACCGTCAACACCGCCATCCCAGTCTCGTGATCGAGGTGGGCGTCCACCATGGAGCCGTAATAGCTGTAAAGCGCCTCAAACGTATCGTCGGAGAAGAGCTTGGGATAACGGCTTAACCGATCTGCTGCGGAGGAAGCGAATGCCTCGCGCACGTCAACATCCTTGCCAAGGTCGCGCAATGCATCGCGCGAGCGCAAATAGTCGATCACTTCGCTGGTCTGCTCATGTCCAGCCGAAAGCCCGGTCGTCTGAATAAGACTGGCAAGCGAGGACATCGGAGCCTGTTTGCGATCGGGCGACTTGATGACGAATCGCGATTCCGAGACATAGATGTCCGAGGCAATCAATCCAAAATAAACCGTCGCCAGCAGGGACGGGACAGCCACGAACAACGCAAACCAACGCCAGCGCCCGAGATACTGAAGGAGCGAACGCGCACTCCCAGCTTCCTTGGCTAGGCGCTGAAGCTGATTGTCATGATGCATATCCAAACTCTAAACTCCTCCGACGGAGAGGCAAACCGCGCACTGCACTCGGAATATGGGCCGGAAACTATCCGGCAAGGATCGACACCGCAGGTGCGCGGCCACGGGTAACGATATTCGATTTGCCATTATATGATGCCAGAACAATCGCCCTTTGCGCCTGACCGTTACCGGTCAAATCGGCGTCCTTCTATCATGCCGTGCATGATATAATGACGGACAGGGTCCATACCTGCCGCGGAAACGTCGGGATAGCGCTCAAGATAGCGCTTGGCATCGAAGACCTTATTCCGCCGCAACAGTTCGTGCTCACGACGATTCCTCCATTCCTGCGGCATCAGAACCCACCACGAAGGCCGGCCAGCCAGAACGGTATATAGCTCGACAAGCCAGTTCCGCTGTTCCGTCGCGATAGAATTGGCCTTCTCGACCTTCTCGAGCCGCTTCGCCATAGCAGTCAATTCCTGCTGGCGCGCCTTGATGCTCGACTGCGCGCTTTGCAGATCTGCCTTCGCCCGGGCCGCATCCGCGAGTTTGGAGCGGGCCTCCTCAAGCTGCAGCTCAGCTTTCCGACGTTCAGTGACCGCCTGACCCACCTGCTCGTTAAGCCATTCCACAGCAGTTTCGCGGGCCGTTAGCCTAGCCGTGGCATCATCAAGCTTTCCGCGCATCTGCGCAGTTGTATCTTCGCACTGGCGAACATGTTCTTCGCGCTGGCGGGCGCGCTGCTTTTGATCGGCGACACGCACCTCGAGTGTTGTCACGGATTTACTGATAGCGTCGAGCAATTCCATATATTATCCTTTAGTCTCTCTTCCTCTCCTGTCTTCATTGCCCAGGCACTCGTCCCCCCTTTGAACTGCATGTCAGTCGCGCGCTTACATGTTCGCGCCGCTTCGGCAAGGGGGCCGAAGGTTATATGCGCCCAAACCAGCTCCTTTCCTCCCACGCCTTATGCTTCTGCTAGCGCCACTCCGCCTTATCGCGACCTGCTGCCCGCAATGTCACATGCACGATCGGCAATCATCCGAATCGCGCGAAAAATACTACCGCGACCATTCCGCAACGCCTTCAACAAAGGGCCGAAATCGCGGCTCAAGCTCGAACGGTCATCAAGTGTGCGATAGGTATCCCAGAAAGCCTCAACCCCTATCACCTGCGGCATATTGAATATACCATGGAAACCAAAGCTGACAGTTGGGTCGCCCGCCCGCTCGGCAGCGAACAGGTCGGCCAATTCGCGCGATGCAAACCGCATCCCCTGCCGATCGAGAAAAGCACGGTTAGTGCGGCAGATAGCGACATCTTCGGGATGCCCGGATACAAACTCCGCGCTACGACACGCATCCATCAACCGGCGGCTGCGTAGGGAAAATCCACCATTGCCTACGTCATGGCCATCATCGAACTGCGGCCAGCTTGCGCCGATATAGTCGCAATCGAGAAATTCCGCTCGCCAGCGCCGCGCATCGAGCACATAGCCGTCCCACTGCACGATCAGGCAATGTGATGTCTTCACATAATCGGCCAGCTGAAAAAGCATGAAATTCGAATAAGCTGCCGTAGAATCGAGGCGCGTGATCGGCATGACGCGGATGTCCGGATGCCCGGAGCGAACGGGCGCGTCAGTGAACAGCATACAATCCGCGAAAGCGACCTGCTCAAGGCAAGCCTCCAGTGCCCGGACAGTTGCCTCCACGTTGACAGAGGTGACCGCGCACAGAGTGACTTGCGACAAAGCGAGACGATTGGGGGATGAAAGATGAAATGAAGCCGTCATGCCCTGGCCGTCACAATCCCACTACGAAACGTTCGCTAAATCGGCTGAGTTGCGGATGGTGGAACGGGTCCACACCCGCGCCGGTGTTCCACAGCGTCTTCAGCGCGTCTAACTCGCCGGCAAGGCGTGCTGCCCCCCCCGGGTCCCGATCGAAGCCGCGCGAAACCGATTCATGGTGGATCAGCGTCGCCCGCGGCTCGTAAAGCGCCTGCCAGCCTCGGCGGTTCAACCGCATGCACAGGTCCACATCGTTGAAGGCGACCGCGAAGTTGCGTTCGTCCAACCCGCCAACCGCCAGGAAACGATCACGCGCCACGACAAGGCAAGCCGCCGTGACGGCCGAAACGAACTGCGGCAAAGCGTGACGGCGGAAATAGCCTTCCTCATCCGGTTGGAGCAGCCGATGGGCATGGGCCGCCCCTCCGCCAACGCCCAGCACCACCCCGGCATGCTGGATCCGTCCATCCGGGTAGAGCAACCGCGCGCCGACCGCACCAACATCCTCGCGCATGGCCTGGCGGGCCATCACGGTCAGCCAGCCCGGTTCGATCACGTCAATGTCGTTGTTGAGCAGGCACAGCAACCGCCCCCGCGCCTCGGCTGCCGCGCGATTGTTGAGTGTCGAAAAGTTGAAGGGGCCGGGGTGACGCAACACCCGATGGCATGCCGGGTCAAGGCTGGCGAGATAGGCCAATGTTGCCGGATCGTCGCTGTCATTGTCGACGACGATGATCTCCAGATCAGGATAGTCGGTCCTGGCCAGCCCTTCGAGGCAACTCCGCAGCAGATCGGCCCGGTTGCGGGTCGGCACGATCACGCTGGCCGGCGGCAACCCATCGCAGGCTGCAACACCGGGCGCCGCCGGCACGCGCGGACAGGGCCGCGATCGGCGGTGATGCAGGACGTGTGGAATGTGGATAGGGCGGCCAGCGCGCACGGCCAGCGCGACGAACCTGGACGCCCAATCCTTGCCCGACAGACTTTCTACATCCGCCGGCGAGGCCCGGACGATACAGGCCCCCGTCAGATAATCGAAATGGCGGAAAAGCTCACTATTCCAGTCGGGCTTGAAATGCGGTGCGGTGCGATGGCCCGCAGGGTCCAGCAGATCGTCGTCTGCATAGGCGATCCGTGCGCTCGATCCGGCGATGGCGCGCCGATAGGTGGCTGATATTCCTGGCGCCAACACGTCGCCGGCCATGAGCGGCATCAGCCACGTAACTTCGCTCCAGTCGATGGTTCGCGCCGCCAGGGCGAACGTGGGCGCATCCGATGGCTCGATCACCAGCGCCGGCAGGCCTTCCGCCTTCAGGCTGCGCAAGGTTTCGGCCAGGAGTCCCGGCCCCGCCGTACCATCGACCAGCGCCACGATCTGTGGTTGAGCTTCGCCGGCTCCGACGGGCAGGGCGGCCTTCTCCTGCCGATCGATCCAGAGCCGATAGGCCTTCGGAGACGCCCCAAGAAGCGGAGCGAGTTGGCTGCGTGCGCGCAAGCGCTTACCGCGCAGTCGCCACCATGCAGCAATCAGATAAGCCCGCGGAGACGCCAGCGCCGCATCCAGATGGACAGACAATGTCAGCCAACGGTTACCGCCTCCCATTGGCGTCTGTTCTGCCCCATTCGATTGCATGACTGGCCGCCGATAGCGGGGTTGGCAAGAAGGAACAAAGGAAAAGCTGGGGACGCCCCCGGCGCAAGGCGGGACAGGAACTGCGGCCGCGGATATGGCCGCTCAGATCGCGTAACGGCGTTGACCGCGCTCGCCAATCAACGTCGCCGACCAGAGATTTTTTCCAGGAAGATACTACCCCCGAAAGGGGAACAGCATTCCACAAGGCCGCGTGGCTTCAGCGGAGCAATCGGGCCATCTCCATCAGCAATTCGGCATCCATCGCCGGGATACCGTTCTCGCGCGGCCAGAACGCGCCCGTATAGCCCGCGACATAGCGCCCCGTGAGCGGGCGCCCGAGTTCTTCGTGACGCGCCAGCATCGGCGGAATAGGGTTGTCCGGAGCTGGCCGGGTGACGATCGAACCGTTTTGGAAGATGTCCGCGGTGCATTCATGGCTGAACAGCGTCGCCTCGGGGCTCAACCGATCGGCCACAACCATGAGATCCCGCGCCGACGATTCCAGATCGACGTCCATCCAAAGGCACATCAATCGTGGCGGCTGCCAGTCGCGGAACGTATCGGCAAAAAAGCCCTTGTGAAACTCCACGGCATCCACCGCGCCAAAGCGCGTAACATGGTCGCGCACCTCAGCAATATCCCCGGCATATTGGCCGGCCTGGTAGCCGGCATCCGACGATGGAGGCAATCCTTCGAATGAATCGAAGATGTGCATTCTCAGGTCAAGTTGCTTGCAGGCATAACTCAACATCGCCGAACTATAGCCCTTGAAACATCCAAATTCTGCAAAGTCGCCGTCAACGCTCCATGATTTCAGGACGTAAAGCTGATGGATTATGGAAAATATTTCACGAATGGAGTTTGGCTTGCAATGGAAGTCATTTGATCCGGGCGCGGCACTCCGGTTGGTCTGAGGAAAATGCCGTTCGACGAAATGACAATGGGCAAAGGTGGTTGAGAGATAGCGGGCGTAATCCGCAAAGACGGGCAAGGCATTAAGGTCCGGGGTTTCCATGACCTTGACGAGACGGTTCACAAATCTCCGCTGCCCCGTGACGGTCAACAATTCGGTGCAATCCTCAGGCCAGCGCACCGCGATCGCATCGATCACGGCGCGCGGGAAAGGCCCTCGGATTTTGCTGTCGGGCGGCGATGCCAGGGCCTTCGCGGCGAGCGGTCCGGCAATATGCAGTGTCGCCAGTGTCGCGCTCGGCAGCCACGGCTTCAACGGCCGGGCTACAATGCGCAATTCGCCGACAAATTCGTCACCAAAGCGCTGATGCGGAAGATCAAAGGCAAACCCACAGCTGCCGCTACCCCGAACGTCAGGAAAAGCCGCAGCAACATCGGCCCGCGCGATGGATGGTTCGCAGCGGACGATACACATGTCTTCGAACCAGGCTTCCACGCGCACCGGGCCTCGCCCCAACGCCCACCCGGCGATCCTGCCGGCGGCAACGGCATCGACATTCCCTCGGGGAGCGAAGGCTTTTGTCAACATGGTCGATATCCTCTGGCTGCAACTGGGCACCGCCGAATAAGCCCTCAACCTATGTAAAAGTCACTAGAATTACTTTGGCGGACTGATGATATTGCGAGAGACAGCTTTTATCACGGCTATTCGGCTGGCGACGCGATCATGAGACCTGGGCCGGCACCGCTTGTCACAGCGTCGCTGCACAAGACGCGTGGATGCGGCACCACAAAGCCTTTCCCATCACGTTCGAACATCATGCGAGCCAGCCGTTGGCGGCGTGGATCGCAACGCCCACCAGGCCGCCGACGACGGTGCCGTTGATCCGGATATATTGCAGGTCGCGGCCGACGGCGCCTTCCAGCCGATCGGTCACGGTCTGCGCGTCCCAGCCGCGGATCGTATCGGAGACCAGCCGCACGATCGAATCGCCATATGCCGCCACCGCGCCGACCGAGGCGCGGCGCGCGAACTGGTTGATCGTACGGCGCAGGCGATCGTCCTGCTGCAATGTTTCGCCCAGCTGGCGCATCGCTTCGCCCAGCCGCCCCGCCATCGCCGCCTGCGGATCGCGCGCCGCCTTTAGTAGCCCCCCGCGCGCCTGCTGCCACAGCCCTTCGATCCACGCCGCCACCGCCGGGCTGGCGATGATCTCGGCCTTCAGCCGCGCCACTTTTTCCTGCATCTCCGGATCATATTGCAGATCGAGCGCGAGCGTCGCCAGGCCTTCTTCAGCCTTGGCGCGCAGCGGATGGCCGGGATCCTCGGCCATGTCGGCCAGCAATTTGTGCAGCCCATCGACGATGGCGTTGGCCAGTCGTTCGTCCAGGCCAGTCCAGCGCATGATCGCGCCGGCGCGATTATGCACCATGTCGCGGATCATCGCCTCGTTGGCGGCCAGCGTGCGCCCGGCCCAGACGATGATGCTGTCAAGCAATGGCACATGGCGATCCTCGGCGATTGCGGCGCGCAGCGACTGGCCGAGGAGCGGGGCGATATCCAGCGCCTTCAGCCGGCCGACCACCGCCCCCTTCACCATCCCGCCCAGCCGTTCATCGTCCAGCGCTTCGAGCACCGACGCCGCCAGCCGCGACGCGCCTTCGCGCAACCGCCCCTCCCCCGCCCGCGGCTGGGCCAGGAACCGGCCGGCCGCGGCGGCGACATCCGCGCGTTTCAAGCGCCGCGCAACGACCGTCGGGATCAGGAAATTATCGCGCAGGAAGGTCGCGAGCGTATCGCCGATCCGATCCTTGTTACGCGGGATGATCGCGGTGTGCGGGATCGGCAGGCCGAGCGGATGCCGAAACAATGCGGTCACCGCAAACCAGTCCGCCAGACCGCCGACCATCGCCGCTTCGGCAAAGGCGCGGACATAGCCCCATGCCGGCACGCCCCCCGCCTCTTGCGTGCGGGCGAGCAGATAGACCGCGGCCATGGCCACCAGCAGGCCAGTGGCGGCGATCCGCATGCCGCGCGCGCCGCCCTGCGCGGGATTGAAACGGTCTAGCCCGGTGCGTGCGAAAAGCCCCATCCCTTCACAATGACCATCGCGGCCAAAGGTTCAAGCCGTTCGCCACGCAGCACTCATTCCGCCGGCTGCGGCGCCGCCGTCCGGCCGCGATCCGGTTCGTTATTGGTGAACCAGCGCGAAAGCCGCGGCCCCATCCGCCTTTCGAAGCCGACGGCCAGGCTGAACGTCGCCGGCACGATCACCAGCGTCAGCAGGGTCGACAGGATCAGCCCGCCGATCACGACGATGCCCATCGGCGCACGCCAGCTGCCATCGCCCGAAAAGCTGAGGGCGACCGGCATCATGCCCGCAACCATCGCCACCGTGGTCATCACGATCGGCTGGGCGCGCTTGTGCCCCGCGTCGATGATGGCGACGGTCTTGTCGATGCCCTTGTCCATCTCCTCCAGCGCGAAATCGACGAGCAGGATCGAGTTCTTGGCGACGATGCCCAGCAGCATCAGGATGCCGATCAGCACCGGCATCGACACCGGATTGCCGGTCAAATGGAGTGCGATGCCCCCGCCAAGCGGGGCCAGCAGCAGCGACCCCATGTTCACGAACGGCGGCATGATCCGCTTGTAGAGCAGCACCAGCACCGCAAACACCAATAGCACCCCGGCCAGCACGGCGGTGATGAAGTTGCGCACCATTTCGGCCATCAGCTTGGTATCGCCGAACGTGACAAGTTCCACACCCCGCGGCAGGTTCTTCATCGTCGGCAGCGCATCAATCTCCTTCTGCGCGGTGACGACGCCGGGCGCGAGATCGGCGCTGAGGACGATACGGCGATTCTGGTTGAACCGCCGCAGTTCCGATGGGCCGGCCCCGAAGCCGATATCGGCAACCACCTTCAGCGGCACCGATCCGCCGGACGCGGTTGGCACGGGCAAATTCTGGATCGTCGCGAGATCGCGCCGTGAATCTTCCTTCAACGCCACGCGGATCGGAATCTGGCGATCGGACAACGAGAATTTGGCGACATTCTGATCGATGTCGCCCTGCGTGGCGATGCGGATCGTCTGGCTGAGCGCGGCCGTCGTCACGCCCATGCTGGCCGCCAGATCGAGGCGCGGCTTGATGGTGATTTCAGGGCGCTGGAGATCACCATCCACCCGCGGCGCGCGCAGCTGGGGCAGATGCGCCATTTCGCTGACCAGCTGGTTGGCGGTTGCCGTCAACTTGACCGGATCGCTGCTTGCAAGCATGACGGTGACGTCGCGACCAAGCCCGCCGGTTTGCGAACGGAAGGTGACGCGGGCGTCGGGAATGTCCCGCAATTTGGGTGCCAGCGCCCGTTCAAATTCGACGCTGGTGCGTTCCCGATCCTTCTTCAGCGTGATGTAAACCGTCGACTTGGCGACATTGACCTCGGCAAAAGCCGACGCGACGTCGGGTGCTTCATTGACGATGTGCGTCACCTTGGCGGCGACCGCCTCGGTCTGCTTCAGGGTCGATCCCGGCACCATCTGGATTTCGACCTGGCTATAATCGGTGTTCATCGCCGGCTGGGCCGTGAACGGCAGGGTCGCGAATGTCACGATCGTCAGGGCGAAAGCCAGCGCCCCCAGGCCGACGGTTTTCCAGCGATGATCGAGCGACCAGCGCAGCACCGCCATATAGGCGTCCATCAACCGGCCTTCGCCATGCGAAGCCTGTCCGTGCGCCTTGAGGAAATAGGCCGCGGCCATCGGCGTGATCAGGCGGGCCACCGCCAGGCTGAGCAGCACCGCGACGACGACAGTCAACCCGAACTGCTTGAAAAACTGCCCCGAAACCCCGCCCATGATGCCAACCGGCAGGAACACCGCAACGATCGCCATCGTCGTCGCCAGCACGGCCAGCCCGATTTCATCCGCAGCATCGATCGCGGCCTGATAGGCCGATTTACCCATCCGCATGTGGCGGACGATATTTTCGATCTCCACGATCGCGTCATCGACCAGCACGCCCGCGACCAGGCTGAGCGCCAGCAGGCTCACCATGTTCAGGGTGAAGCCCATCAGATCCATGAACCAGAAGGCCGGAATGGCCGAAAGCGGGATGGCCAGCGCCGAAATGATCGTCGCGCGCCAATCGCGCAGGAACAGGAACACCACGATCACCGCGAGCACCGCGCCTTCGATCATCGCGTCGATCGCCGACCGATATTGCGCCTTGGTATAATCGACGCTGGTGAACAGTTCGGTGAATTTGACCTTGGGATTTTCCTTCTGGATCTTGTCGATCATCGCCCGGGCGGCATCATAGACGGTGACGTCGGACGAACCTTTTGATTTTTCGATCGAAAAGCTCAGAACCTGGCGGTTGTTCATCAGTGCCAGCGAACGCTGTTCGGCATAAAGATCGCGCACATCGGCGATATCGGCCAGCTTGACCGACCGGCCGTCGCCCACCGAAATCTGCGTCTGGCCGAGATCATAGGCGTTGCGCGCGTTGCCAAGCACACGAACCGATTGCTCGGCCCCCGCGATTTCGGCGCGGCCGCCCGCCGCATTGACGTTGGTCTGGCGCAACTGGCCGTTCACCTGCGCGGCCGTGATGCCCTGCGCCTGCAGCTTCACCGGATCGAGGATCACGCGAATCTCGCGGCTGACGCCGCCTCCGCGCCGCACCGCCGACATGCCGGGAATGGTGAGCAGCTGCTTGGCAACGGTGTCGTCGACGAACCAGCTCAATTCCTCGAGCGTCATGTCCACCGCTTCGACCGAAATATAGGCGATCGGCATGCCATCGACGTCGACGCGTTCGACCTGCGGTTCCAATATGCCATCAGGCAGGTCGCTGCGTATCCGCGCCAGCGCGTCGCGCACGTCGTTCACCGCGCGATCGACCGGGGTACCGATGTCGAACTGGACGAAGGTGCGTGACGTGCCCTCGCTCACATAAGACGACATTTCATCGACGCCACTGATACCGCGCAGCGCCGCTTCCACGCGCTGCGTGACCTGCGTTTCCAATTCGGTCGGGGCGGCGCCCGGCTGGGTAATGACTACCTGCGCTGCCGGAAAACTGATGTCTGGATTCTGGTTCACGTCGAGCCGGGTGAAGGCGATCATGCCGGCCAGCGTCAGCGCGATGAACAGCACGAGCGGGGCCACCGGATTGCGGATCGCCCAGGCTGAAATATTACGGAAATCCATGATCGTCTGCCTTTCCCGACCCGGCCTTACGGCCGCGCCTTCGCCCGTTCCGGGGTCACCTTGTCGCCGGGATTCAGGAACGCGCCAGCCGACAGCACGACATTCTCATTTCCCGATATGCCGGACAGGATTGCGATGCCCGCGTCGGAAACCGCGCCCGTCTTCACGTCGCGCCGTTCAACCATGTTGTTTGCGCCGATAACGTAGACGAAATTGCCCTTTTCATCGCTCTGCACGGCGGATTCGGGCAGCAGCGGGGCATCGACCCGTCCGCTGCTGATTTCCACCGCGGCAAAACCGCCCGGCCGCAACGCCTTGTCATAGCTGAGTGCAATGCGGGCGATGCCCTGCCGCGTCTGCGGATCGATGATCGGCGCGATCTGCCAGATCTGCCCCTTGAAGGCGGTGTGCGATCCGACCGGCGTCACCGTCGCCGGCTGCCCCACCGCCATGGCGGCAAGATCGCTTTCCGCAAGCTTTGCCAGCATTTCCATTTCACCGCCCTTGGCCAGACGGAACAGCGCGTCACCGCCCGAACTGACGATCTGCCCTGGCTCGACCGCGCGTGCGAGAACCAGGCCAGCTTCCGGCGCGCGAATGTCGAGGCGGCCGAGACGGGCATTCATTTCGCCATATTGCGCCTGGCTGACGCGCACTTTGGCCAGCGCCGCATCCCTGGTCGCGGTCTTGCGTTCGATATCGGCCTGGCTGACGAAGCCACGCGCAACCAGCTTCTGCGCGCGATCCAGTTCGCTCTGCGCCATCTTCGCATCAGCCTGCGCCGCCGCGATCTGCGCATTCATCTGCGCCGCCTGCTGTACCTGGACCTGACGATCGACCGTGGCCAGCACCTGGCCCTTGGCAACCCAGTCCCCCGGTTCAACGAACACGCGGGTGACGATGCCGCCTTCGCCCGCCACGCCCACGGGCATTTCGCGCCGCGCGGCCAGATTGCCCGTCGCGGTGACAAGATTGATCACTGGCTGGCGCCCGGGCACGATAACCGTGACCCGCGGCAAAGCAGGTTCCGACGGCGCCGGCTTTTCGCCACCCGACAGCAGATAGAAAGCGAGCGCCGCGATTGCGAGCAGCGCGACAATGGCAGCGATCATCAGCTTGCGGCGGCCCGGCCCCGCATCATGCGCGCCATCGCCCGGTTCGATCATATCGACCCGCTTGCGCCAGAAACCCTGCTCGACGTTCATCGCCTTCATCTCTCCACCCCGCGGCACGCGGCCTTCGGCCATCCGCCGCGAGCTGTATTATATCAATATATCACTCAGCTCAAGCCGGCGCGGCCTAATGGCCCGATATTGTGTCTTTTCAGTGTCGAAAGGTACGTATCGGACCGATTTTCGGCTTGTCAGGCCGCGCGCTGCAGGCGCACCATAGCAGGCAAGGGTCTACAGACCCAACGGGAAGCAAAAGACAAAAGGTTACGCGGAGAATAACCATAATGACTCATGGGGTCCTGGGCTGGCTGCTGATCGGCCTCGTCGCCGGCGTATTGGGCAAGATCATCATGCCGGGGCGCGACCCGGGAGGTTTCATCGTGACGATCCTGCTGGGCATCGCCGGGGCGCTGCTTGCCGGCTATATCGCGATGATCCTCGATATCGGCGTCGATGGCTGGATTCGCCAATATGGCGCGGCAACGGCAGGCGCGGTGGTGTTGCTGATCCTGTATCGCATCATCATGCGCGTGCGAGCCGGCTGACATGTCCGGCGACTGAACGGGCCTTTCTGTCTGTCGCCTGTCAGGCTCATTCAGCCGCGGTGCAGGCGCTGCGGTGGAACAGGGCGCAATGCCGGGACAATCCCGGATCAGGCAGTAACGGAGTCGATATGACAAGGAGTTTCAGGGTGATGATGGCAGCGGCGGCGCTGGCGGGCACTGCGGCGGGCGCACAGGCGCAGACGCTGCCCGCAACCCCGGTTCCCGTGATCCAGGGCACCCGGCTCGATATCGTCGCCGACGGCGCGGTGACGCGCGTGCCCGACGTCGCGACGATCAGCGCCGGCGTGGTATCGCAGGCGGCAACCGCCGGGGCGGCAATGGCCGACAATGCAAAGCGGATGGCCGGTGTCGTCGCCGCACTCAAGAAGGCCGGCGTCGCCGATCGCGATATTCAGACGAGCGTGCTCAACCTCAATCCGCAATATCGTTACGGCGAAAACATGCCGCCGGTGATCACCGGTTACCAGGCGTCGAACCAGGTCAGCGTCCGTTTCCGGGACGTCAAACGATCAGGGGCGATCCTTGACGCGCTGGTTGCCCAAGGTGCGAATCAGATCAACGGGCCCAGTTTTTCGGTCGATCAGCCCGAAGCCGCGCTCGACGAAGCCCGCACGGCGGCCATCCGCACGGCACGCAGCCGCGCCACGCTTTATGCCGCGGCAGCCGGGCTGAAGGTGAAGCGGATATTGGCGATCAGCGAACAGGGCGGGAACTACCAGCCGCCCATGCCCATGCCCGTGATGGCGATGCGCGCCGAAAAGGCCGCCGATACCGCGGTCGAAGCTGGCGAACAGAAGTTGAGCGTTTCGGTGACGGTCAGCTTCGAACTGGAATAAGGCAAAAAAAATGGGGCCGCGCCAATAGATATGGCGCGGCCCCTTTTTATCGGCCAGTGGCGACTGGCTTCGGGTTCAGCGAACGCTGCCGCGACGCACCAGATTGACGATCGCCAGCAGGATGATCGCGCCAACCAGCGACACCAGGAACGAATATACCGTCAGCGGCGCACTGTTGATTGATCCGCCCGTGAACACGAGGCCGCCCAGGAACGCGCCAACGATGCCGACGACAATGTTCAGGACGATGCCTTGTTGCGCATCGGTGCGCATGACGATGCTGGCAAGCCAACCGATGATGCCGCCGATGATCAGCCACAGAATGAAGTTCATCTTGCTCTCCGTTCCCGCATGCCGTCCAGCCCGGAACAGTCCGGACAAGCGGCCTTCCGCTGTTGATACGCGCGGCTAACGATCTTTGTTCCCATAAATTCCGCATAGAAAAAGCCCGCCGGCGTGGGGGCCGACGGGCTTCGCCACTCGGTGCCGCCCTGAAAGGACCACACCGGCGATCGGATGGACTCAGTATTTCTGCTGGCGTTCGTAAAGCGACTTATAATGCTGGATGCGGGTGACGCGCAGGCCCGGCATGCCCGATCGATCGACCGCGCGCTGCCATCCGGCAAATTCTTCCACGGTCAGGCCATATCGTTCGCACACTTCATCGACGCTGAGCAGGCCGCCATTCACCGCAGCCACAACTTCCGCCTTGCGCCGCACAACCCAACGCGTGGTGGACGGCGGCGGCAATGTATCGAGGGTCAAAGGTTCGCCGAGCGGACCGATTACCTGGGCTGGACGGAATTTCTGATTTTCGATCATTATCAGCCTCGAACTCGGCCTGTACCGGCCCGCTTATGTTTCGATGACGATCCTGGTAGCGTCATTCCGTTGAAAGAAGCCTAACCCTTGAAGGTAAAGGCTTGTTTTACCCTTATTTATATCGGCACAGGCCCCAGCATCCGGGCCGCGCGGGGATGAAAACTGCCACCCAGGGCATCGGGCGCGACGGTCCAGCCGCGATCCGCCGCCAAAAGCGTGACCAGCATTTCCACCGGATCCGAATAGGCCTGTCGCGGGGCCGGCAGACGCGCAGCGGCGCGCGCGGTCGGCGTCGCCGCCTGCGCCGCCGCCAAACCCGCAATCAGCCGTGCATGGGCGATTCGCCCATGCGTGCGACCGGCCGGAACGGCACGTCGCCTAGCTTCATGTAGGGAGAATCCCAGATCCATCGGGCTTACCCTTTCCCGCTTCCGAACTATCCCCCGGACCCGTCCTAGCGCCCATATCTAAAGGTCGGGTAAAGGCGCGGCGGTTTCGTTCGCCGGCGCTTTGGCTTATGGGCTGCGCGCATGAATGCGGATTTCCAGCTTGCCGGATTCGATTCGGGCGCCTCGCTAAAGGGCGCGCGGATCGTGGTTGCCATGTCGGGTGGGGTCGACAGTTCCGTCGTCGCGGCGCTTGCCGCGCAAAGCGGGGCCGAGGTGATCGGCGTCACGCTGCAACTGTACGATCATGGGGCGGCGGTCGGCCGCACCGGCAGTTGCTGTGCGGGGCAGGATATTCGCGATGCCCGCGCGGTCGCCGATCGGCTCGGCATAGCGCATTATGTGTTTGATTATGAAAGCCAGTTCCGCGCCGGGGTGATCGATCGCTTCGCCGACGATTATATGGCCGGCCGCACGCCGATTCCATGCGTGCGCTGCAATCAGGGGGTGAAGTTCACCGATCTGTTCGGCATCGCCCGCGATCTTGGCGCCGATTGTCTCGCCACCGGCCATTATGTGCGCCGGGTGGTGGGACCGCACGGCGCCGAACTCCACCGGCCAGCGGATATTGCCCGCGACCAGAGCTATTTCCTGTTCGCCACGACGCAGGCGCAGCTCGATTATCTGCGTTTCCCGCTGGGCGACATGCCGAAGCCGCGCGTTCGCGAAATCGCGGCCGAACTGGGCCTTGGCGTCGCGGCCAAGCCCGACAGCCAGGATATCTGCTTCGTCCCCGACGGCGATTATGCCGGCGTCGTCCGCAAGCTGCGGCCCGAGGCCGAGGAAACCGGCGATATCGTCGATCTCGAAGGCCGGGTCATCGGCCAGCATCGCGGGCTGATCCATTATACCGTCGGCCAGCGCCGCGGGCTGGAGATCGGCGGACAGGCCGAACCGCTTTACGTGATCCGGCTCGACGCCGAACAGCGCCGCGTCATCGCCGGGCCGCGCCGTGCGCTGGCGGTCACCGCCGCGCGGATCGCCGAGGTCAACTGGCTGGCGGACGGATTTGACGCACCGATGATGGTCAAGGTCCGTTCGATGGCCAAGCCCGCGCCGGCGCGCTTCGATGGACAGACGGTGACGTTCGACGCCCCCGAATATGGCGTGGCCCCCGGCCAGGCCGCGGTGCTTTATGCCGGCGATCGCGTTCTCGGCGGCGGCTGGATCGAAGCAACCGTACCGGCCGAGGCGATCGCCGCCTGATTGCGCGCGGGGCTACCCCCGGAACCAGTGCGCGCGCAGGAAATAGGCCGTGATCACGACCGCCAGCGCCGCCGATACGCCCACCACGCCCCAGAACGCCCACGGCGCTTCGGCGTAAGGAATGCCCTTCACATTCATGCCAAGCAGGCCCGTAAGGAACGTCAGGGGCAGGAAAACGAGGGCGACGATCGAGATCGTCAGGGTGCGGGTTTCGATCTGCTCGGCGCGCAGGTCGGTCAGTTGTTCGTGGAGCAGCGCCGCGCGTTCGCGCACCGCTTCCAGTTCCTCGGCCATGCGCGCGAAGCGATCGGCGGCATCGCGCAGGTGCAGCCGGTCATCCTCTTCCAGCCAGTCCATCTCCAGCGCGGCCAGCCGTTCCAGCGCCTGCCGTTGCGGGGCCACGAACCGGCGATACTGGATCGCGGCGGACCGGGCCTGCGCGATCGTCCGCCGCATCGCGAAGATACGATCGGGATCGAGATCCGCCTCGCACGTGTCCACGGTATCGCCGAGCGCCGCGATTTCAATGTCGAGCGTTTCGGTGATCGCCATGGCCAGCGCCGCGATCAGATCGCCAGGATCGCGCACCCGCCCGGACTGCATCATCGCGTGCACGACGTCCGTCGCCGCGAGATGGCGGAAACCCACTGAAATGACGCGTCCTTTTTCGGCCCATATGCGAACCGACACCAATGGATCGGGGTCGTCGTCCGGCGTTAGCCCCAGCCCGCGCATGTTGATCAGGGCGCCATCCCCCACTGCTTCTGCGCGCGGGCGGGTTTCAACGGCGGTCAGCGCATTGATGATCGCGGGTTCGAGGCCGCTTTCGGCATCGAGCCATGCCCGCTCCTCCGTCAGCCGTCCGTCGAGATGGCACCAGACAAAGCCATGGTCGACCGCCTTAGCCCCGGCGCGATCGATCGCACGGGGTTGGGCGGCGCCATGGCCATCGGCGACCCAGCACCAGCTTTTCATCGCCACCCCGTCATCGATCCGCCCAGCCGATATCGATCGACAGGCCGGGCAAGCCACCAACCGGCCGTTCACACGCAATCCGTTCGGCGTCGGCGCGCGCGCGCGCCAGGATCGCCGCCGGCACGTCGGGGCGGTGAAAGATCCGGTCGCACTGGCCCAGCAGCCGTGCTTCCTTCAGTGTCAGATCATCCGGATCGGGCGAGCGCAGCAACAGCACCACCAGCCCGGACGGGGCCGGTGCTGTGGCGGGTGCGGCAACCCAGCGCGCCGCCGCACCGGCATCATACCCCGCGAACGGATCGAGCGGACCGCCGGGATCCAGCGCAGCGTCGATCGCCCGGCGCCGATCCGCGGCTTCTGGCCAGCGCGCGCGGATCGCGCCCCGCGCCACGGCCAGGTCCTTCGCAAGCTCGCCCAGCGATTCCGGCACCAGCACTTCCAGCCGTTGCCGCAACGCTTTGGCAAGGCCGGCCGATGCCCCGCCCGTGCCCACCGCGATCAGCACCGGATCGCGATCGACGATCGCCGGCAGCGTGAAATCGCACAGTTCGGACCGGTCGACTGCGTTGATCAGAATGCCGCGCGCGCGCAGCCGCATCACCGTTGCCTCGTCGCCATCGGCGACGATCGCCAGCGCCGCCTCGCCTTCCTCTGCCACCACCCGCGCGCCGGCCCGTTCCAGCACGCGGCGCTTGGCGTCGGCGGCCGGCCCCGTCCCTGTCAGGATCACGGACCGGCCGGCAAGGCGGATGAAGATCGGCAGGCTGTGCGTGGCCGCCTCCCCTGGGCCTAAAGCGTTTTGATGAAAGCGCGCACCGCCGGGCCGATATCGGCCCGTTCCAGCGCCAGCGCGATATTAGCCTGAATGTAGCCGGCCTTATCGCCGCAATCGTGGCGGTCGCCGGTGAAGGTCAACGCGTGGAACGGCTGCTGCCCGATCAATTGGGCCATCGCATCGGTCAACTGGATTTCATTGCCCGCGCCGCGATCGCCCTTGGACAGGATGTCGAACACTTCCGGTTGAAGGATATAGCGGCCCACGGCGGCCAGCCGCGACGGCGCCTCGCTTGCCTTGGGCTTTTCAACCAGCCCGGCGACCTCGGTCACGACGCCTTCCGCCGCGCCGGGCTTGACGATGCCATAACGGTTGGTGTGTTCCTGCGGCACTTCCAGCACCGCGATGACGTTGCCGCCCTTGGCTTCATAAACGTCGCGCATCTGCTTCAGGCAGGGCGCCTTGGGGTTCCACAACAATTCATCGGCCAGCAGCACGGCGAACGGTTCGTCGCCGATCAGATCGCGCGCACACCATACCGCATGGCCCAGGCCGAGTGGCTCCTGCTGGCGGATATAAGCGGCATTGCCCGGCGCCAGACGGCTGCCATCGAGCGTCGCAAGCACATCATGCTTCGATCGCTCGGTCAGCGTCGCTTCCAATTCGTACGCGATGTCGAAATAGTCCTCGATCGCGTTCTTGCCGCGGCCGGTGACGAAAATAATCTGTTCGACGCCCGCCGCACGCGCCTCATCCACTGCATATTGGATCAGCGGCTTGTCGACGACGGGCAGCATTTCCTTGGGCACCGCCTTGGTGGCGGGCAGAAAACGCGTGCCAAGCCCCGCAACGGGAAAAACGGCCTTGCGAACAGGTTTCATGCAGACTCCTATTTCAGCCATGGCGGCAGGCTGTCCGCTGCGATCAGCGCCTCCACCGGCAACCGTTCGCGCACTACGGCCCAATCCTTACCATCCACCATAACTTCGGCCGTCAAGGGACGGCTGTTGTACGTGCTGGCCATCGTCGCGCCATAGGCCCCGGCGGTCATGAAACCGACCAGATCCCCCGCCTCGACGGCGTCCATCGTCCGGTTCATGGCGAAGGTATCGCCGCTCTCACAGACCGGGCCGACAACATTCGCGGCAAATCGTTGGGAACGCGGGACGATCGTGCGAATATCGTGCCACGCGTCGTACAATGCCGGCCGCATCAGATCGTTCATCGCCGCATCGACGATGACGAAAGGCTTGTCCGCGCCGTCCTTCACACGGATCACCCGGCTGATCAGCGCACCGGCATTGGCGACGATCAGCCGGCCGGGTTCGAACATCAGGCGAACGTCCCAACCCTTCGTCGCGCGGCCGACCATCACGCCATATTCGGCCGGGCTGGGCGGAACCGGCTGGGCCGGATCATAAGGCACGCCAAGCCCGCCGCCCAGATCGGCGGTGGTGATCACATGGCCTTCGCCGCGCAAGGTGGCGATCAGCGCGCCGATCTTGTTGAACGCGGCCTCCAGCGGCGCCAGATCGGTCAACTGGCTGCCGATATGGACGGCCACGCCCTGCACCTTCAGGCCGGGCAGATCGCGCGCGCGGGCATAAGCAGCGCTGGCCCGGTGATAGGCGACGCCAAACTTGTTGTCGGACTTGCCGGTCGAAATCTTGGCATGGGTGCCGGCATCGACATCGGGGTTGATGCGGAACGCGATCGGCGCGATCACGCCCAGCGCCACGGCCACTTCCGACAGCATTTCGGCTTCGGGTTCGGATTCGATGTTGAACTGGCCGATGCCGTGGCGCAGCGCGAGCGCCATTTCATCCGCCGTCTTGCCGACGCCCGAAAAGACGATCTTGGCCGGATCGACCCCGGCGTGGATCGCGCGCAGCAATTCACCGCCCGAAACCACGTCAGCGCCCAGCCCCGCGCGCGCCAGCGTCGCCAGCACGGCCGCATTGGGGTTGGCCTTCACCGCATAGGCGATCAGCGGGCCATCGGGGCCGGACTCCACCCCCTCCAGCGCCTCGCGCAGGACGCGCACATGGCGCAGGATCGTCGCCGTCGAATAGACGTAGACGGGCGTACCGGCGGCTTCCGCGATCAGGGTCAGCGGAACGTCCTCGGCGTGCATCACGCCGTCGCGGATCTGGAAATGGTCCATATTGCTTTCAATCAGTGCTGCGGAGGCAGGTCGAAACGATCGTCGCGCCGTTCTTCGGATTGGCGGAGCAGTTCCTCGCTCCGTTCGGGCCGTTCCTGCGGGCGGGGTGTCAGCAGGTCGGCCGGGGTCGGCTGGGTTGCGGCCATCGCCGGTTTGGGCGGCAGGCTTTCGCCCGCCGCCGGACGCAGCGCCTCGCGGCTGCCGCACCCGGCGAGGGTGAGCGCTGCCGCCACGAGCACGAAAGCCGTCCGCATCGTCATCCGTCCATCTCCAGCCGGCTCCGCGCCTCGGCGACACGGGCACGCACCTGATCGGGCGCGGTGCCGCCATGGCTTGCCCGGCTGGCCACCGACGCATCGACCGACAAGGCGTGAAACACCCGCGCATCGATCCGCGGGTCGATCTCGTTGAGCTTTTCGAGCGGCACCTTGTCCAGCGCCACGCCCAGCCGCTCGGCCAGCCGCACCGCCGCCCCGGTGATGTGGTGCGCCTCGCGGAACGGAATATCGGCCACGCGCACCAGCCAGTCGGCCAGATCGGTTGCGGTGGAGAAACCGGCTTCGGCCGCCGCGCGCATCTTGGCCGGCACGAAGCTGACCGTTTCGACCATGCCGGTCATCGCCGCGATCGACAGCGCCAGCAGGTCATGCGCATCGAACACCGGCGGCTTATCGTCCTGCATGTCCTTCGAATAGGCCAGCGGCAGGCCCTTCATCGTCATGACGAGTGACGTCATGCAGCCAGCGATCCGCCCCGAATGGCCACGCACCAGTTCGGCGGCATCCGGGTTGCGCTTCTGTGGCATGATCGACGATCCCGTCGAATAGGCATCGGGCAGGCTGACGAAGCCATAAGGCTGGCTCGCCCAGATGATGAACTCCTCCGCCAGCCGCGACAGATGCAGCGACACCTGCGTCGCGGCCATCAGATAATCGAGCGCGAAATCGCGGTCGGACACCGAATCGAGCGAATTGCCGGTCGGCCGGGCAAAGCCCAGTGCCGACGCCGTCGCCTCACGATCGATCGGGAAGCCGGTGCCCGCCAGTGCTGCCGCACCCAGCGGGCATTCGTTCAGCCGCACCCGTGCATCAGCAAAGCGCGAACGGTCGCGCGCGATCATCTCATAATAAGCCATCAGATGATGGCCGAGCGTGACCGGCTGGGCGACCTGAAGGTGGGTGAAGCCCGGCATCACCGTCGCGGCATGTTCGCCCGCGCGGGTAACGAGCGCGATCTGCAGCGCCTTCAGCCCGGCATCGACCGAATCGATCGCGTCGCGCACCCACAATTTGAAATCGGTCGCCACCTGATCGTTGCGGCTGCGCGCGGTGTGCAGCCGGCCGGCGACCGGGCCGATCAGTTCGGCGAGCCGGTTTTCGGTCGCCATGTGGATATCTTCGAGCGCGAGATCGACGGGCACGCCATCGGCCGCATATTCGGCGGCGACGCGATCCAGCCCGCGCGCGATCGCAGCACCGTCCTCGGCGGTGACGATACCGTTGGCGGCAAGCATGGAGACGTGCGCCTTCGATCCGGCTATGTCCTGCTGCCAAAGTCGCTTATCGAAGGGTATCGAGGCGTTGATCTCGCGCATGATTGCCGCGGGGCCTTCGGCGAAGCGCCCACCCCACATCGAATTGGAGCTGTCCGTGCGGTTGCTAATGGTCCTGATCCTCGCTTTTACACTTGGCGCCTGCGATACGGAGAAGAGCCAGTCGCCGCAAGCCGACGTAAAGGAACCGATCGGCCAGGTCGATATTTCGCACGCCGGCAAGGACGCGCCCGCCATCCCGTTCGAAGGCCCCAATGGTGGCCCGGCAACGCTTGCATCCTTCCGTGGCAAGCCGCTGATCGTCAATCTGTGGGCCACATGGTGCGCGCCGTGCATCAAGGAGATGCCGACCTTGGATGAACTGGCCGTGCGCGAAAAGGATCGCATCCAGCTGATCGTCATCAGCATGGACATGGGCGGCCGGCGTGAAGTCGATCCCTATTTCGCCAAGGCGAAGTTCAAGGCGCTTGAACCCTATCTCGACAAGCAGAATGTGCTGATGGAAGCGCTGGGTAGCGACACCCTGCCGACAACGATCTTCTATGATGCTGCCGGCAAGGAACAATGGCGCGTACGCGGATCGATGGACTGGGCCGGCGAACGCGCCAAAACCTTGATCGAAGGCGCGATGAACCCGCCCGGCAAAAGCTGAGCCTCCCCCTCCCCATCTGCTCAAATATTAGGCAGTCGTCCATACCTGCCTAATCGCTAAGCGCCTTCCCGCGCCATTTTATGTGCAGCGCAGCAAGTACAACGCCCCACCCCGCCTTTGCCGCCAGTTGGCACGGTGCTTGCGTTGCTTTCCTCCGCAGAATGCGAGGGAGGCGGAATGAAACTCGTCATAGCCATCATCAAGCCGTTCAAGCTCGACGAGGTGCGTGAAGCGCTCTCCGGGCTGGGCGTGCAGGGCATGACCGTTACCGAAGTCAAAGGCTTCGGGCGGCAAAAGGGGCAGACCGAGATCTATCGGGGCGCCGAATACAGCACGAACATGGTGCCGAAGATCAAGGTCGAGGTGGTCGCAGGGGACGACCTGGCGGACCGTGTCGTCGAAGCGATCCAGCAGGCCGCGAATACCGGCGCGATCGGCGACGGCAAGATCTTCGTCCTCGACGTCGGTCAGGCCGTGCGCATCCGCACCGGCGAAACCGACGACAGCGCACTCTGATCGAAAAGGGGGAAACATGAAGCTTTCAACCAAGATAGCGGCAGGTGCGGGGGTCGTCGGGACGCTCCTGCTCGCCGCACTGCCCGCCTGGGCACAGGAAGCCGCCGAAGCGGCCGCCGCCGTGCCGACGCCCGAAAAGGGCGACACGGCCTGGATGATGACATCCACCATCCTCGTCCTTCTGATGATCCTTCCCGGGCTGGCGCTATTCTATGGCGGCCTGGCCCGCACCAAGAACATGCTGTCGGTGATGACGCAGGTCGGCGCCGCCGCAGCGCTCGCCATGCTCGTCTGGGTCGGCTGGGGTTACACCATGGCGTTCGGTGACGGCGGCAACGCCTTCCTCGCCGGGTTCGGCAAGGCCTTCCTCGCCGGTGTCACGCCCGACAGCACGGTTGCCACCTTCACCAGCGGCGTTGTCATCCCCGAATATGTCTTCATCTGCTTTCAGATGACGTTCGCGGCCATCACGCTGGCGCTGGTGCTGGGATCGGTGGTCGAACGCATCAAATTTTCGGCGGTCCTGGTGTTCGGCCTCGTCTGGCTGACGATCGTCTATTTCCCGATCGCGCACATGGTGTGGGCGGGCAACGGGCTGTTCTTCACCAAGGGCGCGCTGGATTTCGCCGGCGGCACCGTGGTCCACATCAACTCGGGCGTATCCGCACTCGTCGCCTGCATCATCCTGGGCAAGCGCATCGGCTATCCGCGTGAAGCGATGATGCCGCACAGCCTGACGATGACCGGCATCGGCACCGGCCTGCTGTGGGTGGGCTGGTTCGGCTTCAACGCCGGTTCCGCGCTCGAAGCCAATGGCTCGGCCGCACTCGCCATGATCAACACCTTCGTCGCAACCGCAGCAGGCGGCCTCGCCTGGATGCTCGCGGAACGCCTGAAGGGCCACAAGGCCTCGGCCCTTGGCTTCTGCTCGGGTGTCATCGCCGGTCTCGTCGCCGTTACCCCGGCGGCTGGCAATAGCGGCCCGTTCGGCGCGATCGTGCTGGGCGCCATCGCTTCGTTCGTCTGCTACTTCGCGGTCTCGGTGCTCAAGCCCAAGCTTGGTTATGACGATGCGCTCGATACGTTCGGCATCCACGGCATCGGCGGCATGATCGGCGCGATCGGCACCGCCATCGTCTATGCCCCGTCGCTGGGCGGCCCGGGCAAGCCCGATTTCGCGATCGGCCCGCAGCTCCTCGTCCAGCTCGAAACCGTCGGCATGACGATCGTCTGGGCCGGCATCGGCACCGCCATCGCCATCTATGCGGCCAAGCTGCTGACCGGCCTGCGCGTCACCGAAGAAACCGAGCGCGAAGGCCTCGACCTCGGGGAACATGGCGAACGCGCCTATAATTACTGAACGGATCGGGGTGCGCGGCCCAAGCGGCGCACCCCCACAGAGGTTCCTCCTGCGAACCACTGGGCCGGCGGCTTACCCCGCCGGCCCTTTTTTTATTGCGCGAGAAACGCCCGGATCGGGCTGATATCATAACCGGCACCGGCCGCCTTGGCCGCCAGCGTATCGGCGTCGGCGCCATCCGCCGCGCGGGCCAGCGCCCACACGAAGGTCGATCGCGTGCCCGAACGGCAGAACGCCAGCACCGGCCCCGTGGCGTCGGCCAGCGCCGCGCGCATCGCTGTGACCTGCGGTTCGGAAAAACCGGCATGGGTGATCGGGATCGCGCGATATGCGAGGCCGGCCGCCGCCGCCGCCGCCTCAAGGTCCGCGCTGGAGGGCTGGCCCGGCTGTTCATCATCCGGCCGGTTGTTGATGATCATGGCGAAGCCCTGCGCGGCTGCCGCCGCGATATCGTCAGGGCTGACCTGTCCGGCCACCGAAATGCTGTCGTCGATCTTGCGAAACATGGGTGCTCTCCCGATTGCGGCTCGCTCTTAGGCGTGCGCCCGGATCACGTCCAGAAACGCATCGCCATAGTCGTCCAGCTTGCGCGCGCCCACCCCGCTCACCTGTCCCAGCCCGTGGCGCGTCGTCGGTTTCAGCCCCGCCATTTCCCGCAAAGTGGCGTCATGAAAGATCACATAAGGCGGCACGCCCAGTTCCTTGGCGATTTCGCGGCGACGCGCGCGCAGCGCATCGAACAGCGGATCGTGCGGCCATTCCTCAGCGCTGCTGCCGCGCCGCTGCTTGCGTTCGCGCCTGGGCGGCAGGATCACCGCCACCGGTTCCTCGCCCTTCAGGATCGGGCGCGCGGCCGGACCAAAGCTTAACCCGCCATATTCATCGGCGCGCAGCGCATCGCGCGCCATCAGCGCGCGCGCCACCGGTTTCACCAGCCGCAACTCATCGGCATCGGCGATCCCGAACACCGACAGGCGATCATGGCCCAGGTTGCGCACCTTTTCGCTGTCGCGCCCGGCCAGCACCTCGGTCAGATGGCCGATGCCATAGCGCATATCGGTGCGGAACGCCGCCGACAGCAGCTTGCGCGCAATCTCGGTCGCGTCCACCGATGCCGGCGGGTTGAGGCAATTGTCGCAATTGCCACACGCCAGTGGCGGCGTTTCGCCAAAATGGCGCAGCAGCACCGCGCGGCGGCATCCGGCGCTTTCCACCAGCCCGGCCAGCGCATTCTGGCGCTGGCGCTCGCCCGGCCGGCGCGCTTCCTCGACATCGGTTTCGATTCGCCGGCGGGCACGGGCGAAATCCTCCGCGCCCCAGAACAGATGCGCCACCGCCGGATCGCCATCGCGGCCGGCGCGGCCGGTTTCCTGATAATAAGCCTCGATCGATTTGGGCAGGCCGGCATGGGCAACGAAGCGGACGTCGGGCTTGTCGATCCCCATGCCGAACGCGATCGTCGCCACCATCACCATATCTTCGGACGACACGAACGCGCGCTGGTTGGCCGCGCGCACCGATGGATCAAGGCCCGCATGATAGGCCCGCGTCGGCCGCCCCGCCTTGGCAAGCGAGGCCGCCAGCCGCTCGGTCGCCTCGCGGCTGGTGGCATAGATGATCCCCGGTCCCTCGATCTCGTTCACCAGCGCCGCCAACTGGCCGGGCAGCCCGTCGCGCGGGGAAATGGCGTAGCGGATATTGGGCCGGTCGAATCCCGCCAGGATCAGGCCGTCGTCGGGAATGCCCAGCTGGGTCAGGATATCGGCGCGGGTATGCTTGTCGGCGGTCGCCGTCAGCGCCAGCCGCGGCGTATCGCGCTGCGCATCGAGCAAGGGCCGCAGCAGGCGATAATCGGGGCGGAAATCATGCCCCCATTCGGACACGCAATGCGCCTCGTCGATCGCGATCAGCGCCAGCGGCGGCGCGCGATCGATCAACCGCTGAAACCCTTCGGTCGATGCCCGTTCGGGCGCGACATAGAGCAGGTCGAGCGCGCCATCGCGGAAGCGGGCGATCGTCTCGTCGCGATTATCGTCGGCCGACGTAAGGGCGGCGGCGCGGATACCCACCGCTTCGGCCGCACGCACCTGATCGTGCATCAAGGCGATCAGGGGGGAAATGACGAGGCCCGTGCCCGGCCGGCACAGCGCGGGAATCTGGTAGGTCAGCGATTTACCGGCGCCTGTCGGCATCACCGCCAGCGTGTGGCTTCCGGCCATCACGCGTTCGATCACCTCGGCCTGCCGCCCACGGAAGGCGCCATATCCGAAGGTGGCGTGAAGAACGTCGAGCGGGGCGGGCATCGCGCGGCCTTAAAGCCTGATCGTTTGCGGTGGAAGCGCTTTGCGCTTTCGTCGCGAGCGTGAATCAGGCTGTCATCAAGGTTCGTCCGAAGGAGTATATCGGGCGGAACCCCCAATCAGGGTTTCCCGCCATCGCCCCCTTTCAGCATCAACGCCGCTGCCTGCCCCGCATCGCTGTTGGGCGCCAGGGCCACCGCCCGCGCCCACGCGGCGCGGGCCTTGTCCATCATCCCGGCCAGTGCGGCGATATTACCCTCCTCATAGGCAATCGGCGCTTCGCCGGGGGCAAGCCGGACCGCTTCGGCGATATCCTTGGTCGCGCGGGCGACGTCGTTTTGCCGCCGCGCCAAGGTGGCCGACAGCAGCCAGGCCAGCGGATCGCCCGGAACCAGCGCCACCGCATGATCCATGTCGCTGCGCGCCGCCGCCAGATCACCCACCGCCACCTGCGCGCGCGCGTGATCCAGATAGACTTCGCCGCGCATCGCATCCGACATCACCGGCAATGCCAGCGCCCGATCGAAATGGTTGCGCGCCATCGCCGGATCGTCGCCGGCCAGCGCGGCGTTGCCCGCCTGCACCCACAAGGTCGCCGCCCGGCCGTCGCGCTGGATCTCGGCCTCGCGCGCCGCCTGTTCGAACGCCACCGCCGCCGGCCCCCACCGTTCCTGTTCGGAATAAGCCAGCCCCAGGCACATCCGCGCGGGCAGCCCGCCGCCGCCGGTGCGCCACGCATCGGCCTCGCCCACGGCCTTGGCCGGATCGCTTTTGGCCAGCGCCGCGCACGCCTCGAAGCGCTGCTGCGCGGCATCGGGGAACGGCGCAGACGAAGTTTGCAGCAGCAAGAACAAAGGCAGGATCACAGGCGCTCCACAAGATCGGCGACGGTGGCGATCAGCAGCGCGATATCGGCGTCGCGCGACAGGCGATGATCGCCATCCTTGACGAGAATCGTCTGCACGTCGGCTGAACGCAGCGCGATCGCCAGCCGGGGTGCCGTTTCCCACGGCACGTCCACATCCTTCTGCCCCTGCAGCAGGCGGACCGGCGCATCGATCGCGATCGGGCCACCCAGAAGCCGGTTGGCCTGCCCGCTTTTCCAGAAAGCCAAAGTGGTGAGATAGGGTTCATCGGAATATTCCGACGGCTCCTCGATCCGGCCATCGCGGCGCAACCGCGCCACTTCCATCTCGCTAAAGCCCCATTCGGTGAAATCAGGCGCGGCCGCGATGCCGACGAGGCCCACCACCTTCACCGGCCGCGCCAGTGCCACCAGCAGCATCAGCCAGCCGCCCATCGACGATCCGACCAGCAGCATCGGCCCGTCGATCAGCCGGTCGATCAGGTGCAGCACGTCATCGCGCCAGCTGGTCAGCGTGCCATCAGCAAAGCGCCCGTCGCTTGCCCCGCAGCCGGCATAATCCAGCCGCAGCATCGCGCGGCCCGCCTGTTCGGCCCACGCATCCAGCGCGGTCGCCTTGCCGCCGTCCATGTCGGACATGTAGCCCGGCAGGAAGACGATCGTCGGCCCCGTGCCCTTGCGATGGCGAAAAGCGAGGCGCAGCCCATCGGCGCGCGGCAGAAAATCGGGTTCGGTCATCGCCCACACCTAGCGCGCTTGCCCTTTCGCCGCCATCGCGGGCATAAGCGCGCACCGTCTTATATTCTCTTGTCCAAGGATCGTTTCGCCGATGGCCGCAATGCTCAAGATCAGCCTTCCGGATGGGTCCGTGCGCGAAGTCGCGGCCGGCACCACTCCGGCGCAGATCGCAGCGGATATCGGCCCCGGCCTCGCCAAGGCGGCGATCGCCGCGCGGGTCGATGGCGAACTGCGCGATATCATGCGCCCACTCGACGCCGATGCCAGCCTCGCGCTCGTCACCGCCAAGGACGAGGCCGACGCGCTCGATCTTGCCCGTCACGATTATGCGCATCTGCTGGCCGAAGCGGTGCAGCGCCTGTTCCCCGGCACGCAGATCACCTTCGGCCCGTCCACCGACGACGGCTTTTATTATGATTTCGCGCCCAAGGATCGCCCGTTCACCGATGATGATCTGCCCGCGATCGAAGCCGAGATGCGCAAGCTGATCGCCGCGAACAAGCCATTGCGCCGCGAAGCCTGGTCGCGTGAGGCGCTGATCGCGCGCTGGGCGGCCGAAGGCGAAACCTTCAAGGCCGAATGGGCCGCCGAATTGCCCGAAGGCGAAGAACTGACGGTCTATTGGTCGGGCGATGAGTGGTTCGATATGTGCCGCGGGCCGCACCTCGCCTCCACCGGCCGGCTCGATCCGACCGCGTTCAAGCTGACGCGCGTGTCCGGCGCCTATTGGCGCGGCGATCAGAAGAACGCCATGCTCAGCCGTATCTACGGCACCGGCTGGCTCAACAAGAAGCAGCTCGACGCGCATCTCCTCCGGCTGGAAGAAGCGGGCAAGCGGGATCACCGCAAGCTGGGCGCCGAGATGGACCTGTTCCACCTCCAGGCCGAAGCGCATGGCAGCGTCTTCTGGCACCCCAAGGGTTATAGGATCTGGCGCGAGCTGGAAGCCTATATGCGCCGCGCGATCGACGGCGCCGGCTATCGCGAGGTCAAGACCCCGCAGGTGATGGACGCCCGTCAGTGGGAACAGTCCGGCCACTGGGGCAAATATCGCGAGAATATGTTCGTCATTCCCGACGAAGTGCCCAACATCGACGATGAAGGCCCGATCGTGTCGGCCGATGCCGACTGGATGGCGCTGAAGCCGATGAACTGCCCGGCGCACATCCTGATCTTCCGTCAGGGGATCAAGTCGTACCGCGATCTGCCGTTGCGCCTGTACGAAAATGGCTGCTGCCACCGCAACGAACCGCACGGCGCGCTCCACGGGTTGATGCGCGTCCGCCAGTTCACGCAGGACGACGCGCACATCTTCTGCCGCGAAGACCAGATCGTCGATGAAGTGCAGGCCTTTTGCCGCCTTGCCGACCGGATCTACAAGGATTTCGGCTTCACTTATTCGATCAAGCTGGCCCTGCGCCCCGAAAAGCGGTTCGGCACCGAAGAAATGTGGGATCAGGCCGAAGCCGAACTACGCGATGCCGTCGTTCGCGCCGGTCTCGCCACCGATGAATTTGGCTGGGAAGAATTGCCCGGCGAAGGCGCCTTTTATGCCCCCAAGCTCGAATGGCACCTGACCGACGCGATCGGCCGCACCTGGCAGGTCGGCACGATTCAGTCGGATCGCGTGCTGCCCGAACGGCTCGACGCCAGCTATATCGGCGAGGATGGCGAACGCCATCGCCCGGTGATGCTCCACCGCGCGATCTTCGGCTCCTACGAACGCTTCATCGGCATTTTGATCGAACATTTCGCCGGCAAGCTGCCGGTGTGGCTGGCCCCGGTGCAGGCGGTGGTCGCGACGATCGTGTCCGACGCCGACGATTATGCGCGCGAAGCGCTGGCCAAGCTGAAAGCGGCCGGAATCCGCGCCGAAACCGATCTGCGCAACGAAAAGATCAACTATAAGGTGCGCGAACATTCGCTGGCCAAGGTTCCGGCCCTACTGGTCGTCGGCAAGCGCGAGGCCGAAGAAGGCACCGTCGCGATCCGCCGTCTGGGCGAACAGGCGCAGGCCATCCTCCCCCTCGACGAAGCTATCGCGATGCTGGTGAAGGAATCGACCCCGCCCGATCTGGGCTGAAACCCTGCCGGCCGGCGTCACCCCGGCCGGCGAAACTCGCACAGGCGATAGCCATCGTCCTGTCCGCGCGCCGGAAACAATATCTGTCGCGCCAACGGCCATGACGGCCCGGCAGGTGCGCCGATCGTTGCGGGGCAATGGCCCGGCATAACGCGCAACGCCCGGTCACGGCCCGGCTCGGGGGTGCTGGGCAATTGCCTTATCCCGGGCGCCAGGGCGAGCAAACGGCGTGTCGTTTCATCGATCGCCATCCGGTCCGGCGCCTCGGCCACCCATGCCGCCGCCGCCCGCTCGATCCGACGCGAATCAAAGGCCCACCATCCGATCAAGATCCCGTTGGTGAGCAGGATCAGTATGATCGCGATGCCGATCGCGCGGCCGGCGTGCCAGGTGCGGGCGGTGATAATGCCGATAATCGCCGCCCCGCACGCCGCAACGGGGATGAACATGCGGGGCTTGGGATCAATCGCCAGGGCATAGGCAAGCGCCCCGAAATAGACGATTCCCGCGCCCAGCAGCCATAAAGGCGCGGTTCCGATCATCCCATCGGCCACCAGATGCCGACGATGCAACACCATCAGCACCAGCGCCACCAGCAAGGTCAGCCCGATCTGCGGATCGGCGAGCAGGTTGAGCGCCCCGTCGATCGTCCAGTGGACATCGATACCCATCGTCCGCTGCCACGCCGCAATGAAATGCGGATTGAACAGCGGACTCTGCTGAAGATCGATCCCCGGCGGCAATTCCGTGGTCGGCAGGCGGGTATGGCCAAGCGCCAGTTTCCAGCCGAACACCGGATCGCCGGCCACCAGCCAATAACCCGCCATTTCGGCCACCAGCAACACGCCCCACCCCGCCAGCAAGGGCGCAATCAGCCGCTTCTGGCCACGCGCGAACAGAACGACGATGATGATCGGCAGCAACGCGGCGGCAGTCGTCCGGCTGAGGGCCGCCAGACCCAGCACCAATCCGGCGGCGATCGCCCAGCCGCGCCCGCGCACCGTCGCCCGGTCGAGGCAGCATAGCGCCGCCATCATCAGGCCGAACTCGACGATACCAACGTTCAGCCCCAATATTTGCCCACCAAACACCGGCGTCGCGACCAATACGAAGCCCGCGAGGCCCGCCGCCGCCACGCCGAAATGTCGCGCGATCATCGCCCAAAAGGCAAACAGGCCCAGCAACCCAAATACCAGCGGCGCCAGCCACAGCACTTCGCGGCTTTCGCCGAACAGCGCGATCGCGGCCGCCGTCGGAACCGTCAGCGGCAGGCGCCCGGCCCAATGGGTATCGGGCAGGCAATAACCGTGCGCGACGATGCAGCGCGCCGCCTCCAGATAATGCCAGTCGTCACCGCCCCCGCCGATATAGCCGACCGGGTTGATCCAGATGAGCAAGAGCAACAGACCCAGCGCCGGCAGGATAGACCATGAATGGCGGGCCGCCGTTGCCGAGGCGCACGCTGGCCATGATGCCACGCGGATCGAACCAGATAGATCGTTCATGCCGGCAATGCCTATCGCTTATCCCCGCCAGCGGCTACGGCTGGCGGCATGACCGACGCTGACATTGCGCTAGCCCTCGCCCTCGCCGATGCGGCCGGGGCGGCGATCCGTCCTTATTTTCGCGCCCGTTTCGACGTGGAAACCAAGGGTGATTCCTCCCCCGTCACGCAGGCCGATCGCGCCGCCGAAGCCGCGATTCGTAGCGTATTGGAGGCCCAGCGCCCCGCCGACGGCATCATCGGCGAAGAATATGGCAATGTTCGCGAAGGGGCCGATCGCCTGTGGGTGCTCGATCCGATCGATGGCACGCGCAGCTTCATCGCCGGGCGGCCGATCTTCGGCACGCTGATTGCCTTGATCGAGGGTGGGGTTCCCGTGCTGGGGGTGATCGATCAGCCGATATCCGGCGAACGCTGGATCGGCGCCACCGGCCGGCCAACCACGCTCAACGGCGTGCCCGCCAGCACGCGCGCCTGCCCGACGCTGGCCCAGGCGCATCTCGCCACCACCGCGCCGCATCTGTTCACGCCGGCGGAAAAGGCCGCCTTCGAACGGGCCAGAGCCGCTGCGCGCGATACGTTGTGGGGCGGCGATTGCTACAATTATGCGCTGCTCGCCTCCGGCCATCTCGATATGGTCGTCGAAGCCGGGCTTCAGCTTTATGATCTGGCCGCGCTTGTCCCCGTGGTCGAAGGCGCTGGCGGCGCGATGCGCGACTGGGCGGGCGGCCCGCTGACCCGCGACAGCAGCGGCCAGGTGATCGCGGTGGGCGATGCGCGCCTGCTCGATCCCGCGCTGGCCGCCCTCGCCGGCTGAGGCCATAAAAAACACCGGGCGACCTGCGTCACCCGGTGTTCGTGCGAACCGGCCAGTGCCGGCGCATGATAAGGTCTTAGCGCCGCCCGCAAAGGGCAGCGCCCGGCGCTTACTTGGCCTTGTCGGCCTTATAGGCTTCGATCGCGTCGAGGATGATCTGCTTGGCTTCGGCGGCATCGCCCCACGCGCCGATGCGCACCCACTTGTTGGATTCCAGATCCTTATAGTGGGTGAAGAAATGTTCGATCTGCTGCATCAGGATCGCCGGCAGATGTTCCTTCTCGTCGACCTTCTCATAATAAGGGAAGGTCGCATCGACCGGCACGGTCAGCAGCTTTTCGTCGCCGCCGGCTTCGTCTTCCAGCTTCAGCACGGCGATCGGGCGCACCTTGACGACGCAGCCCGGAATGAAGGGCGAACGCGCGACGACCAGCGCGTCGAGCGGATCGCCATCGGGCGACAGCGTGTGCGGCACGAAACCGTAATTGGCGGGGTAGCGCATCGGCGTGTGCAGGATGCGATCGACGAACAGAGCGCCGGATTTCTTGTCGAACTCGTACTTCACCGGCTCGCCGCCGACGGGCACTTCGATGACAACGTTCAGGCTCTCGGGCGGGTTATCGCCGGTGGGGATGAGTTCGATGTTCATGGTGCGGCGCAATAGTCGCCCTTTGTGACGGGTCAAGCGACAGTTGCGGCTTTTTTTGTCCTGTCGTTGCATTCGCGCGTCCATCTCAGGCGATTCTGGCGTCAATCGGCAACAGGATGCGCCGAATCACATGTCAGGGACCGCCGCGCGTCCCGAATCGGGCTGAAAAAGCCGTTCCCACTTTTACGGGAACTGCTTTAGAGGCGCGATCCATGAGCAAGGTCTCCACGCCACAGGCAATTCGCGGCACCCAGGACATGCTGGGCGAGACCGCGCAGCGTTTCACCCGCGTCGTCGAAACATTCGATCGCGTCCGCCGCCTCTATGGCTTCGGCCGGGTCGAGGTGCCGGTATTCGAAGCGACGGCGGTTTTCGCCCGCTCGCTCGGCGAAACCACCGATGTCGTGTCCAAGGAAATGTACAGTTTCGAGGATCGCGGCGGCGATTCGCTCACCCTGCGGCCCGAATTCACCGCCGGCATTTCGCGCGCCTACCTCACCAATGGCTGGCAGCAGCACGCGCCGTTGAAGGTGGCAACGCACGGCCCCCTGTTCCGCTATGAACGCCCGCAAAAGGGCCGCTTCCGCCAGTTCCATCAGCTCGACGCCGAAGTGATCGGCGCGGGGGAACCGGCCGCCGACGTCGAACTGCTGGTGTTCGCCGATCAGTTGCTGCGCGAACTCGGCGTCAGCGATGGTGTCACGCTTCAGCTCAACACGCTGGGCGATGCTGAAACGCGGGCCGCGTGGCGCGATGCGCTGGTGGCGCACTTCACCGCGCACCGCGATGCCTTGTCCGAAGAAAGCCTGGAACGGCTGGTCAAGAATCCGATGCGCATCCTTGATTCCAAGGATCCACGCGATCGCCCGGTGGCAGATGCAGCGCCCGTGATCGACGATTTCCTGACGGCCGAGGCCGGCGCCTTCTTCGATTCGGTCCGCACCGGGCTGGATGCCGCTGGCGTTGCCTACACCCGCAACGGCGCGCTGGTGCGCGGGCTGGATTATTATCGCCACACCGCGTTCGAATTCGTCACCGATCGGCTGGGCGCGCAGGGCACCGTGCTCGGCGGCGGCCGTTATGACGGATTGATCGAGGCGCTGGGCGGCCCGGCCACTCCCGCTGTCGGCTGGGCGGCCGGGATCGAACGGCTGGCGATGCTGATCGATGCCCCCGCCGCCGAAACCGTCGATGTCGCGATCGTCCCGATGGGCGCTGCGGCCGAAGTGGCGGCAACCGGCATCATCGCCACCCTGCGCCGCGCCGGCATCGCCTGCGACATGGCGTATAAGGGCAATATGAAAAAGCGGATGCAGAAGGCCGACGCCCGTGGCGCGCGCTTTGCCGTCATTCTCGGCGACGATGAACTGGCACGCGGCGAGGCATCGGTGAAAAATCTCGCCGATGGCAGCCAGTGCGCTGTCGCCATCGCCGCACTCGCCGAAACGCTCGGCGCCTGATGGTCTCGATCCCCCCCGCGCGGATCGCGCAGATCGAGGCGCGTCGCGACGAGCTTCAGGCGATGATGGCGCGTGGCGATCTCGCCGCCGATCGCTTCGTCGCCGTGTCGAAGGAATATGCCGAACTGGAACCGGTGGCCGCCGCCGCCGGCGAAGTGCGCCGCCTGCGCGCCGAACTCGCCAACCTCGCCTTCATGATCGACGATCCGCAAGCCGACGCCGAAATTCGTGAAATGGCGCAGGACGAGGCCGCCGATATCCGCGCGCGCCTGCCCGATGCCGAACGCGCGCTCGCCATCCGCCTCCTGCCGCGCGATGCCGCCGACGAACGCGCCGCGATGCTCGAAATCCGCGCCGGCACCGGCGGCGATGAAGCCGCCTTGTTCGCGGGCGATCTGTTCCGCATGTACCAGCGCTACGCCGAAGATCGCGGGTGGAAGGTCGAACTGATCTCCGCCAGCGCCGCCGAACTCGGCGGCTATAAGGAAGTCGTCGCCTCGGTCACGGGGGCCGGCGTGTTCGCCCGGCTCAAGTTCGAAAGCGGCGTCCACCGGGTGCAGCGCGTGCCCGCCACCGAAAGCGGCGGCCGCATCCACACATCGGCGGCCACCGTCGCGGTGCTGCCCGAGGCGGAAGACGTCGACGTCCAGATCGACGACAAGGATCTGCGGATCGACGTCTATCGTTCGTCCGGCCCCGGTGGCCAGTCGGTCAACACCACCGATTCGGCCGTCCGCATCACCCACTTGCCCAGCGGCCTCGTCGTCATCCAGCAGGATGAAAAGTCGCAGCACAAGAACAAGGCCAAGGCGTTGAAAGTCCTGCGCACGCGCCTGTACGAGCAGGAACGCGAACGGCTGGCCAGTGCCCGCGCCGGCGAACGCAAGGCGATGGTGGGATCGGGCGATCGATCCGAACGGATCCGCACCTATAATTTCCCGCAAGGCCGCGTCACCGATCACCGCATCAACCTGACCCTCCACCGCCTGTCCGAAATCCTCGAAGGGCCGGGGCTGGATGAACTCGTCTCCGCGCTGATCGCCGAGGATGAAGCCGCGCGGCTGGCGAATCTGGATGCCGCCTGATCAAGTGGGCGCGGCGCTGGCCGCCGCCGCCCGGCACCTCGCCCCAACCAGCCCGACGCCCCGGCTCGACGCCGAATTGCTGATGGCCCATGCGCTGGGGTGCGCGCGCGATACGATGCTGCTCACCCGGCAGGGCGATGCGGCACCGGCAGGGTTCGCCAGCCTCCTCGCCCGCCGGGCGACGGGCGAACCGGTCGCCTACATCACCGGCACACGCGCCTTCTGGACGATCGACCTGTCGGTCGGCCCCGGCGTCCTGATCCCCCGCCCCGACAGCGAAACGCTGATCGAAGCCGCCGTCGCCCATTTCGGCGAGGCCGGACCAGCCAATATTCTCGATCTCGGCACCGGGCCGGGCACCTTGCTGCTCGCCGCGCTGGCCGAATGGCCCCGCGCCCAGGGGCTTGGCATCGACGCGTCCGAAACGGCGCTCGCATATGCCGCGAGGAACGCGGGCGCCCTGGGGCTGGCGGATCGCGTACAATTTCAGCTGGGCGATTGGGCCTGCGGCATCACCGCCCGGTTCGATCTCATACTGTGCAACCCGCCTTATGTGGAGACCGGTGGCGCCAACATCGGCCCTGGCGTCGCCGAATATGAACCGCACTCAGCCTTGTTCGCCGGTGCCGACGGGCTGGACGATTATCGCCGGCTTGCGCCGATGATCCCCCGCCTGATCGCGCCGGGCGGAATCGCGGCGATCGAGATCGGCCACACCCAGGCCGCCGCCGTCACGGCGCTTTTCGCCGCGAAAGGCGCGCATTGCACCGTCGCCGCCGATCTGGGCGGGCGCGATCGCTGCATAATCGTCCACGGCTGAGGCCAGATCGTCATCCCTTCGCATATTTCCACTTGGAATCCACCCGGCGAGCGCCTACATCGGCCGTAGGACTGGGGGCTTCGTACTGAGCACTCGGCTGTCAAAGCCCCCGCCGACCCCCGATGGCTTTGCCGCGTTGTCCGCTCTTCGGCGGCGCCGGTTTCGCGATAGGCGGTTGCGCCGGCCCTTCGCGGCAGCGCACCTGCTGTGTCGCACCCACCGGGGACGGTTATCCGTAAGGTCCGGGACGGGCCCGGATTTGGAGTGGCGACTAGCGACCACCAGTGACGAAGGCATCGAAACGTTGATCAACAATCGTCAGAACGGCCGCCGCCGTGGGCGCGGTGGCGCGCCTCGGCAGAATAGCGGCAACGGCCAGGGCGGCAACCGGATCGATAACCGCGCACGCGGCAACGCCAGCCAGCTCCACGAGAAATACAAGACGCTGGCGCGCGACGCGCAGACCCAGGGCGACCGGGTCATGACCGAATATTATCTTCAGTTTGCGGACCATTATTTCCGCGTTCTGGCGGAAAATCGGCCGCGTTTCGAAGAACAGCAGCGCCGGGATCGCTTCGACAATGGCGATTTCGACGAAGAAGACGGTGAATTCGAGGCCGCGAATGGCGACCGCGACGACAGCCGCCAGCAGAATGAAGGCGGCGAACGCCCGTATCGCGAGCAGCGCGGCCAGCGCGAGGATCGTGGCCAGCGCGACGACCGCGCCCCGCGTGACAATCGTGGCCAGCGTGACGATCGCGGCCCCCGCGAAGACCGCGCAGCCCGGGATGATCGCGCCCCGCGTGAAGACCGCGGCTACCGCGACGATCGTGGCCCGCGCGAGGAACGCGCCCCCCGCGAGGATCGTGCTCCGCGCGAAGACCGCCGCCCCCGCGAAGTGCGCCAGCCGCGCGAGGACGCTCCGGCGCCGGCCGCTGTCGATCCAACCCCCGAGGCCGAGGCCACATTCGTGGCCGAAGTGGTGGCCGACGAAGCCCCCCGCCGCCGCGGCCGTCCCCGCCGGACGCCCGTCGCCGAAACCGGCGATGCGCCCGAGCGGATCGAAGTCGATCGGCTGCCGCCGTCCTTTTCGCTGACGAGCGAGGCGGAAGCCGCCGAACCGGCCACTGAGGACAAGCCCAAACGGCGCACGCGGCGCCCGCGCGCGGATGCGGCACCGGAAGCCTCGGCTGCCGACGCCTGATCCGGGCTACAGCCTCTGATACTATCGAAAGCCCGTCGTCCCCATGGACGGCGGGCTTTTCCACAGGCGCGGGGCTAGCCGCGCAACGCGTCGCCCAGCGGGACGCCCGTAACCGGATAGCCCTGATCGTCACGGATGCATAAAAACGGTTCGCCCATCCGGTCCTCCACCCACGGCGTGACGGGTTCGATCACAAACTGCGCGACATGCGCCTCGGCCGCCGCGAAATCGGCCAGCAGCGCCAGCCGTTCCAAATTGCGCTGGGTGGGGAATATCACGCGAAAGCGCCCGTCTTCGGCCCCGGCCAGCGCATCATCCGCCGAAATCCACAGCGCGTGGACACTCTCGCCGCCGTCAGCCAGCGGTTCGGCCGCTGCGGGCGCCAGCGCCAGATAGAATTGCGTGTCGAACAGCCGGGTTTCCTTGAAATTCGGTCGCCAGCGGGCAAAATGAACCAGCGCCGCCAGATCGAGCGTCCAGCCACCCGCCGCCAGCAACGCGCCAAAATCGGCCCCTTCGCCCAGCGCCTCGCGCAGCGACGCCACCGTGGCGGCATCGGGCGTCGGGTGGAGACCGATGGCAATGCCCACTTCCTCGATCGTTTCGCGAATGGCCGCGATCCGCGCCGCCGCATCGGCCATGCCATTCGTTCCGATCACCGCCGGGTTGGCGGCAAGCGCATGATCGCCGGGATCGATCCGCCCGCCGGGGAACACCAGTGCACCAGCGGCAAACGCCATCGTTCCCGCTCGTTCGAGCATCAGCAGATCGGGCGGCGCGCCTGCCCGTTCGCGCAGCAGCACCAACGTCGCCGCCGGGATCGCCGGGGCCATTTCCTCACTCATGCAGGTTCGTCGCCATCAATATGATAATAGGTCGTGAACAGGGCCATCGCCTCGCTCACCAGCGTGTCGCGCGGTGGCAATGCCAGATCGCCCGGTGCGCCAAACAGCGCACGGGTCTGCGCCCCGTGGATCACCAGGCCGAAAAAAAGGTGCGCCGCCAGCATGGGATCGGGAATAACCGCCCGGCCGGCGGCATGCCAGTCCGCCAGCAACCCCGCGACCCGTTCGACAGATGGTATATGCCCATTTTTGTACACGCTTTGCGCAAAGGCCGGATCGCGCAAGGTTTCGCCCATCACGATACGCATCAAGCCGGTGATTTCGGGATCGGCCATGCCGTCGAGCAGCAGATCGGCGATCGCGCGCAAGATGGTTGCCGGCGCACCCCCGGCGGCAAACGCCGAATCGATCCGATCCCGCGTGTCGAACCGCTGGCTGGCGACAATGGCCCCCAGAATGCCCGATTTTCCATCGAACAGCGCATAGAGTGTCGCCAGCGAACCGCCCGATTTCTTGACGATCTCCGACAGGCTGACGGCATCGTACCCGCGTTCGACGAACAACGCGCGCGCGGCATCGATGATCGCCTGCCGTCGCCGTTCCCGGCGGCCGCCATCGGCCCTTGGTTCGCACTCATCGGTCGTCACATCTGTCGTCACGCGAATATCTCTCCGGCGTTGTGCGCCGCATCATTCTGGATTGACGTGTATTGTATCTTACATTACACCAATAACCACAAGTGCAATCGACTTAATCGCCGAAATGCGCAACCATCATCCAGCCCGATCCGCGCGACGGGGGCTGCAAGGGAGCATCGGGGTGCGCATGCGCGCTGAACCAAAGGTTTCGCTACGGCATATCGCCGTGCTGACGGGGCTTGCCCTGCTTTCCGCCTGCGGCAGCCAGCCGCAACAATCCCCCCCCGCCCCCGCGGTCACCGTGATGACCGTCACTCCGCAGGCGGTAACCGACGCCATCGAATTGCCCGGCCGCGTGCAGGCGGTGCGCACGGCGGAGGTTCGCGCCCGCGTCGATGGCATCGTCGAACGGCGCCTTTATGAAGAAGGCACCGACGTAAGCGCCAATCAGCCGCTTTTCCGTATCGATCCACGCCAGAATCAGGCCAGCTACAACAGTGCCGCGGCGGCCCTTGCCCGTGCACAGGCGGGGGCGGCCAACGCCCGCGCGGTGGTCGGCCGCTATGCGCCACTGGTCAAGCAACAGGCGATCAGCAATCAGGAATATGACGCCGCCGTCGCCCAGGCCCGCCAGGCCGAAGCCGATGTCGCCTCGGCCCGCGCCGCGCTTGATCGCGCCAGGCTCGATCTGAACTATACGCTCGTCACCGCGCCGATCGCCGGCCGCGCCGGCCGCGCGCAGGTGACGGAAGGTGCGCTCGTCAGCGCCGGGTCCGCGACGCTGATGACGACGGTCGAGCAACTAGATCCCGTCTACGTCAATTTCTCGCAGTCCAGCAGCGAATTGCTGCAGGTGCGGCGTAAAATGGCCAGCGGCGAGATTCGCGCCAGCAATCTCGATCGGGTCGGCGTCACGCTGATTCTCGAAGACGGCACCGTCTATGGCCCCGGCGGCCATCTCGATTTCCTCGACATGTCGGTCGACGAATCGACCGGCACGGTGTCGCTGCGCGCCGAATTTCCAAACAAGCAGCGCCTGCTGCTGCCCGGCCAGTTCGTTCGCGCGCGCGTCGAGGTGGGGTTGAATCCGGCCGGGATCCTCGTGCCCCAGCGGGCGGTGCAGGTCGGCCCGCAAAGCGCCAGCGTGATGATTGTCGGCACCAACAACGTCGCCGTCGCGCGGCCGGTGAAGGTCGGCAATATGCAGGGTGGGTCATGGGTCATCACCGAAGGGCTGAAACCGGGTGACAAGGTGATCACCGATGGCCTGCAAAAGGTGCGCCCCGGCCAGCCGGTATCGATTTCGCCGCCGGCGAAGCCCGGCGCGGCCGCCGGCCAGCCTTCCGCCGCCAAATCCACGTCGGCGCGCTGATGTTCGCCCGCTTCTTCATCGATCGGCCGATCTTTGCGTGGGTGATCGCCCTGGGTGTCGCGCTGGCCGGGCTGATGGCGCTGCGCGGGCTGCCCATCGAACAATATCCCAGCGTCGCGCCGCCATCGCTCACCGTCAACGTCACCTATCCGGGCGCTGACGCCGAAACGCTGTCGACCAACGTCACCCAGGTGATCGAACAGGAACTGAACGGCGTGGAGGGTTTCCTCTACATGCTGTCGAACAGCCAGTCGAACGGCACCGCCAGCATCACCGTCACCTTCCGCTCGGGCACCAATCTCGATACCGCGCAGATGGAGGTGAACAACCGCCTTCGCCGGGTCGAACAGCGCCTGCCCGAAGAGGTCCGCCGACAGGGCATCCAGGTCAACAAGGCGACCTCCGGCTTCCTGATGATCATGGCGATTTCGTCGAAGAGCGGGGCGACGGACAGCCTCGCGCTTGGCAACCTTGCCTCCGCCAAGGTGATCGACGAACTGCGCCGCGTCCCCGGCGTGGGCGATCTGCGCCTGCTCGGTTCCGAATATGCGATGCGCGTCTGGCTCGATCCCGACAAGCTGGCCGGCTACGGCCTGTCTGCGGCCGAGGCCCTTGCCGCCGTTCAGGAACAGAACAGCCAGACCGCCGGCGGCCAGATCGGCGACCAGCCCGTCGCCAAGGGCAGCGAACTGAACGCGACGATCATCACCCAGAACCGCTTTACCAACGCCGATCAGTTCCGCGACATCATCCTGCGCGCCAATCCGGATGGATCGACGATCCGGCTGGGTGACGTTGCCAAGGTCGAACTAGGCGCACAAAGCTACGGCATCGGCACCGAACTGAGCGGCCAGCCGATGGCGGGCATCGCCGTCGTCACCGTTCCCGGCGCCAACGCGCTGAAAACGGCCGATGGCGTGCGGGCGCGGATGAAGGAACTCGAAAAGAGCTTCCCGCCGGATATCGCGTGGTCCGTGCCTTACGATACCACGCCATTCATCCGGATTTCGGTGGAAGAGGTGGTGAAGACGCTGGCCGAAGCGATGGCGCTGGTCTTCCTCGTCATGTTCCTGTTCCTCCAGAATATCCGCGCGACGCTGATCCCCACTCTCGTGGTGCCGATCGCGCTGGCCGGCGCCTGCCTTGGCTTGTGGGCCTTTGGCTTCTCCATCAACGTGTTGACGTTGTTCGGCATGGTGCTGGCGATCGGCATCCTCGTCGACGATGCGATCGTCGTGATCGAAAATGTCGAACGGATCATGAGCGAGGAGCATCTTGCCCCGCGCGAAGCGACGATCAAGGCGATGGGCCAGATCACCACCGCCATCATCGGCATCACGCTGGTGCTGATGGCCGTGTTCGTGCCGATGGCTTTCTTTCCGGGGTCCACGGGCGGCATCTACCGCCAGTTCTCGATCACCCTCGTCATTTCGATCGCTTTCTCGGCATTGCTCGCGTTGACGCTCACGCCGGCCTTGTGCGCGACCATGCTCAAGCCGCATGATCCTGATGCCAAGGTGCGCCTGCCGTGGCTCCAGCGGTTCTTCGACCGTTTCAACGGCTGGTTCGGCCGCACCACCGACAGCTATCAGGGCAAGGTTGGCCACATCCTGTCGCGACCCGGCCGCTGGCTGATGATCTTCGTCGCCCTGGTCGGGCTTACCGCCCTGCTGTTCCTGCGCCTGCCCAGCAGCTTCCTGCCGAATGAGGATCAGGGCTACGCGATCTCGATCGTCCAGGCCCCGCCCGGCGCAACGCTGGAACGCACCGAGGAAGCGGTGAAGCAGATGAAGGCCTATTATGCGCAGCAGCCGCAGGTGGAACATTATGTGCTGATCCGCGGCTTCAGTTTCTTCGGCCAGGGCCAAAACGCGGCGATGATGTTCGTCGTGCTCAAGGACTGGAAGGATCGCAAGGCCAAGGAAGATGGCATCGAAGCGTTCGTCGGCCGGGCCTTCGGCGCGCTGATGCAGGCCAAGGATGCGCTGATCTTCACCATCAATCCGCCGCCGATCCGCGAACTGGGCAATGCCAGCGGTTTCACCTTCATGCTGCAGGATCGCAGCGCGCTGGGCCATGAAGCGCTGGTGGAGGCCCGCAACATGATGCTCGGCCTCGCCAGCCAAAGCCCATTGCTGACCGGCGTCCGGCCGGAAGGACAGGAAGACGCGCCCCAGCTCAAGGTGGAAATCGATCGGGTGAAGGCGCGCGCGCTTGGCCTGTCGATCGGCGACGTCAACGCCACCCTGTCGATCGCCTTCGGTTCGGCCTACGCCAACGACTTCACCCATGATGGCCGCATCCTGAAGGTGATGCTGCAGGCCGACGCCCGCGCCCGGATGACACCGGCCGACGTGCTCAATCTGCGGGTCCGCAACGCCGCCGGACAAATGGTGCCGTTCGGTGCCTTCACCACCGCGGAATGGACGTCGGGTTCGCCCCAGCTCCAGCGATATAATGGCTATCCGGCGATGACGATATCGGGCCAGGCCGCCCCCGGCCGTTCATCCGGCGAAGCGATGGACGAGATGGAACGGCTGGCCAAGCAGTTGCCGGACGGCTTCGATTTCGAATGGACCGGCACGTCGTATGAGGAACGCCAGTCGGCGGGCCAGATCGGCGCGTTGCTCGGCCTGTCGCTAATTGTTGTCTTCCTGCTGCTGGCCGCACTTTACGAAAGCTGGTCGGTGCCGGTGGCCGTGCTGCTGGTCGTTCCGCTCGGCGTGCTGGGCGCGGTCCTGTTCTCGATGATGCGCGGGCTGTCGGCGGACGTCTATTTCAACGTCGGGCTGATCACCATCATCGGCCTTGCCGCAAAGAATGCGATCCTGATCGTCGAATTTGCCATCGAACGCGAAGCCGATGGCAAGAGCGTGCTCGACGCGACGATGGAGGCGGTAAAGCTGCGGCTGCGCCCGATCATCATGACGTCGCTGGCGTTTATCCTCGGCATGGTGCCCCTGTTCATTTCCAGCGGGGCCGGTGCCGCCAGCCGCCGCGCGGTGGGCACGGGCGTGATGGGCGGGATGATCGCGGCCACCATCCTTGGGATCTTCTTCATTCCGCTCTTCTACTTGGCGGTTCGCCGCTGGTTGACGCGCAAAGCGCCGCACGCGCCCGGCGCCCCGCATGGCGAGACTGTTCATGATTAAGCCTGTCACGATCCTGCTTGCGGCGACCGCTCTCGCTGGCTGTTCGCTTGCCCCCGCGCATGTCCGCCCGCCCTTCGCTGCGGCGCCGGCCTATCCTGCCGAATATGTGCCCGGCGAAGGTGCGCGTATGGCGACCGCTATCGGCTGGCAGGATTTCTTCACGGATCCGCGCCTGCAGGCGGTGATCCAGCTCGCGCTCGACAATAATCGCGATCTGCGGGTTTCGGTCGCCCGCATCGCCGAAGCGCGGGGCCAGTTTCGCATTCAGGCCGCCGATCGGCTGCCGGCCCTGGGCGCCAGCGGCAACGCCACCCGAAGCCGTTCGAATCTTACCGGCACGGGCCCCGACACCGCCAATCGCTACGATATCGGCGTCGGCGTGTCCTCGTTCGAACTCGATTTCTGGGGTCGCGTCGCGAATCTGTCGGAAGCCGCGCGCGCCAGCTATCTGTCGACGGTGGCCGCCGAACGGGCCTTCCGCCTGTCGCTGATCCGCGATGTCGCGGTGAATTATCTGCAGGCGCGCGAACAGGCCGAACGGATCGCGCTGGCCGAACAGACGCTTGGCAGCCGTCGTGAAGGGCTGCGCATCGCCAAGCTTCGGCTTGATGCCGGGGTGACTTCGGCGCTCGATTACCGGCAAGCCGAAACGCTGCTCACCCAGGCCGAAACCGAACTCGCCAGCCTGCGCCTGTCGCGCGCGGAAACGCGCAATTTTTCCTATGTGCTGGTTGGCCAGCCGATTCCCGATGACCTACCCGAACCGCTGCCGATGGCGCGCCAGGGCATCATTCGCGATATCGGCCCCGGCCTGCCATCCGATCTGCTCAACAACCGTCCCGACGTGCTCGCCGCCGAGGAAGATCTGCGCGCCGCCCGGGCGAATATCGGGGCTGCGCGCGCCGCCTTCTTCCCATCGATCAGCTTGACCGGAAGCGCCGGTTTCGCCTCCGGCCAGCTGGACGACCTGTTCAAGGGCGGCAGCTCGACATGGAGCTTCGGCCCGTCGATCAGCCTGCCGATCTTCGATTGGGGACGGCGCAAGGGCAATCTTTCGGTCGCCGAGGCGCGCGAGGACATTGCCGTCGCCACCTATGAAAAGACGGTGCAGACGGCGTTCCGCGAAGTCGCCGATGCGCTGGCCGGCCGGCGCTATCTCGCCGATCAGGTCGCAGCGCAGGAACGCGCTGCCGCCGCCCAGCGCCGCCTCGCCGAACTCGCCCGGTCGCGCTACCTGAACGGGGTCGCCCAATATATCGAAGTGCTGGATGCCGAACGTAACCTGTTCTCCGCTGAACAGGCGCTTATCCAGCTTCGCCGTGCCGAACTGGCCAATCTCGTCACGCTCTATGTGGCGCTGGGCGGCGGGTTGACCCCCCGCGAATAGCAAGCGAACCATGGGGCGCTCCCGGATTACCCCTCCTGAAGCAATCCCTGTCTTATCCTTGGCTTGCCTGGCCTGATCACGCGTCTCCTGTGTTCAATTCGCCTCGCATTGGCCTCGCGCCATATGTCCCCCGGTTGCGGCGCAACATCGTTCGATGCTAGCGCCCCAACCCGAATAACCGTCAGCAAAAGGGTGTAGCCCACGATGCGCATTGCAATGATCGGCACGGGCTATGTCGGCCTCGTTTCTGGCGCCTGCTTCGCCGATTTCGGCCATGACGTGATCTGCGTCGACAAGGATACCAGCAAGATCGACGCGCTCGAAGCCGGGCGGATTCCGATTTTCGAACCCGGTCTCGACGCGCTGGTTGCCAGCAACGTCCAGGCCGGCCGGCTGGCCTTCACCACCGATCTGGCGAGCGCGGTGAAGGATGCGGACGCGGTGTTCATCGCCGTCGGCACCCCGTCGCGGCGCGGCGATGGCCATGCCGATCTGTCCTACGTCTTTGCCGCCACCCGCGAAATCGCGGCCGCGCTGACCCGGCCGACGGTGATTGTCACCAAATCCACGGTCCCTGTCGGCACCGGCGACGAAGTCGAACGGATCATCCGCGAAGTCGCGCCCGGCGCCACGGCCTGGGTCGTCTCCAATCCCGAATTCTTGCGCGAAGGCGCCGCGATCGAGGATTTCAAGCGGCCCGATCGCATCGTCGTCGGCATCGAGGACGAAGCCGCCCGCGCGGTGATGCAGGATATCTACCGCCCGCTTTACCTGAATCAGGCGCCCTTGCTATTCGTCGGCCGGCGGACATCGGAACTGATCAAATATGCCGCCAACGCGTTCCTCGCGGTGAAGATCACCTTCATCAACGAGATCGCCGATCTGTGCGAAGCCGCCGGCGCCGATGTGCAGCAGGTGGCGCGCGGCATCGGCCTCGACAATCGCATCGGCGCGAAGTTTCTCCACGCCGGTCCCGGCTATGGCGGCTCCTGCTTTCCCAAGGACACGCTGGCGCTGCTCAAGACGGCGGACGATCATGAAACCCCGCTCCAGATCGTCGAGGCGACGGTGCGCGTGAACGACGCCCGCAAGCGCGCGATGGGCCGCAAGGTCATCAAGGCGATGGGCGGCGACGTGCGTGGCAAAACGGTCGGCGTGCTCGGCCTCACCTTCAAGCCCAACACCGATGACATGCGCGATGCGCCGTCGCTGGCCTTGATCCAGACGCTGGAGGATGCCGGTGCCAAGGTCCGCGCGTTCGATCCGGAAGGGCATGAACAGGCGCGGCCGATGCTGCCCAACGTCGAACTTGCGGCGGATCCCTATGCGGTGGCCGACGGGGCCGATGCGCTGGTCATCGTCACCGAATGGAATGCGTTTCGCGCGCTGGATCTCAAGCGGATCGCTGGGTTGCTCGCCACCCCGATCCTCGTCGATCTGCGCAACGTCTATCCACCCGAAGAAGCCCGCCGCGCCGGGCTATCCTACACCGGCATCGGCCGCGCCGACGCTCTCGACAGCTAACTAAAGCGCGCTTCCTCTCCGCCCCGATAGGCCTTACCTATCGGGGTACAACACGGAGGAGAGGCGCGATGAAGCTGGCATCCCTGAAGGACGGGCGCGACGGGCGGCTCGTCGTCGTGAGCGACGATCTGGCCTGGTATGCGGACGCGACGCACATCGCGCCGACGCTGCAAGCCGCGCTCGACACATGGGATCAGGCCGCCCCGCGCCTCGCTTTGCTCGCCACCGATCTGGCCCACGAAGCGATCCCGATGATGCGCTTCCACGAACGGCTGGCCGCCGCGCCCTTGCCGCGCGCTTTTCAGTGGGCGGATGGTTCGGCCTATGTGAACCACGTCCAGCTCGTCCGTCAGGCGCGCGGGGCGGAACTGCCCGAAAGCTTCTGGACCGATCCCTTGATGTATCAGGGCGCATCGGACGGGTTCCTGGGGCCGCGCGATCCGATTCCACTGGCCGACGAAGCATGGGGCTGCGATCTGGAAGCCGAAATCGTCGTCGTCACCGGCGATGTGCCGCAGGGCGCGGACCGGGCGACCGCACTGGCCGCGATCCGGCTGGTCGGGCTGGTCAATGATGTCTCGCTGCGCAATCTGATCCCCGACGAACTGGCCAAGGGTTTCGGTTTCGTCCAGTCGAAGCCGGCTTCCGCGCTGTCCCCCGTATTCGTGACGCCGGATCAGCTGGGCGCGGCGTGGCGCGACGGCAAACTTCACCGCCAGCTGAATGTCGACGTCAACGGCCAGCCGTTTGGCCGCACGCAGGCGGGCGAAGACATGACCTTCGATTTCGGCACCTTGATCGCGCATCTGGCGAAGACGCGCAGCCTGTCCGCCGGCAGCATCGTCGGTTCGGGCACAGTATCCAACCGCGACGCTGGCGGCGGCCCGGGCCAGCCGATCGCGCAAGGGGGACGCGGCTATAGCTGCATCGCCGAAGTGCGCATGGTCGAAACCATTCAGTCGGGTGCGGCCGCCACGCCCTACCTCAAGCGAGGCAACAGCGTGCGCATCTGGATCGACGATGATCAGGGCCATTCGATCTTCGGCGCGATCGAACAGGTGGTGGGGGAGGCTTAGCCGCCTCCCGGCTGCTGCGGTTCGATCAGGGCGCGGAACGAATAGAGCGTGTCGGTATGTTCGATCACGCTCATGATCCGCCCCGCCGCTATGGTGAAGATGAAGACGTAGAAATTATGATAATCGCGCCCGTCCTTCAGCGGGGCGCGGCCTTCCACACGCACGACCACGCGATCCCCCTCGGCGATCATGTCGTGAATCACGAACGCCAACGGCGCGGCGAATGGCAACCCGCCTTCGAACATGGCGAGCACGTCGGCCTTGGTCATCGTGCCCGCCAGTTCGGATTCGCCCGGCACCGTCCACAGCGCATCATCGCTGAGCAGGGCGAGTGCGCCTGCTGCATCATCGGCTTCCAGCATGGTGAAATAGCTGCGGGCGAGCGCCTTGTTGGCGGCGATATCAACCATCGTCATACTCCGAATCCGCCGGCAACCGCGATCTGCTGGCCGGTGATGTAGGCCGCCTTGTTCGACGCGAGGAACACGGCGGCATGGCCGATTTCCTCCGGCTGGCCCCAGCGTTTCAGGCACAATTGCTTCTGCACCTCGTCGGTCCATGCCTGGTCGAATACGCCCTGCCTGGTCAGTTCGAGGAACATCCCCGCTTCGATCACCCCCACCAGCACCGAATTGGCGCGGATGCCATGGCGCCCTTCTTCCTTGGCGATGCCGCGCACCAGCGCCTCGATCGCCGCCTTGGGCGCCACCGACAGCGCATCCTTCGCCGGCCACCACAGATCGCCGGCCGACCCCAGATTGACGAACGAGCCGCCACCCGCAGCCCGGAACCGCGGCACCATCGCCTTCACCAGATTGAAGAATCCCTGAAGATCCTGATTCACCGCCTGATCCCATTGGGCATGGCTGATATCGGCGATATCCACCTGTTCGGTCAGCATCGCGGCGGCATAAACCAAAGTGTGGACCCGGCCATGCTCGGCCTCGGCGGCGGCGATCGCGGTTTCGATCTGGTCGACATCGCCCACCGTCAACGGATGCACCGTCGCCCGCCGGCCGAATGCGCGGATCGCGTCTGCCGTCGCCTCGCCCTTCTCGCGATTGCCCCGATAGGTGAGCGCGACATCCGCGCCGGCGCGGGCGAACTCGCGCGCCACGACACCACCGATTCCGCCGCTGCCACCCACCACCAGCACGCAGCCTTCGGGAAACAATGCCTCTGCCATGATCGCCTCCCCGGTCAGCCGAACTTCGCGATCACATCATCGGCATAACGCTTGATGCTGTCGATCATCTGGCCAACATCCTGCGTGCCGGGATGATAGAGATGCCAGGGCTGCATCAGGATATGCGTGACGCCCTGATCCTCCAGCCGCTTATAGCCGTCGATGTCATAGACGTCCGATGGCGATGCCAGCACGTCGAACGGCAGGTGATCGCGGCCCTGTTCACGGCGCATCGCCTTGATCCGGCCGATGCTCTCGACGATTTCGGCCGCCGGCTGCAAATCCGTCAGCCAGCCTTCGCCCACGCGGGCTGCGCGTTTCAGCGCCGCATCCGAAATGCCCGCGATCCAGATCGGCACCGGCCCGGCGGGCTTCGGATTCATCTCGATCCGCGGGAAATCATAATATTGGCCATGATATTCAACATATTCTCCGGTCCACAGCAGCTTCATGATGTCGATCATCTCATCGGCCCGCTTGCCGCGCGTGTGGAAATCCTGGCCGAGCAGCCCGAACTCGTCCTTCGACCAGCCGACCCCACAGGTCAGCACGACCCGGTTGTTCGAAATCGCCGAAATCGTCGACACGGCTTTCGCGACAAGGAACGGATTGCGCATCGGCAGCACGAACGCATTGGTGGTGAAACGGATCTGCCTGGTGATCGCGGCATAGGCGCCCATCATCACCAGCTGATCAGGCCAGTCGGTGAATTCGGGCCAGCGCCGCGATCCATCGGGGGTGTAGGGATAGGGCACCGTCAGCGTTTCGGGGTTCACCACATGATCGGACATGGTGATCATCGCCCAGCCGGATTCGTCGGCGGCGATGGCGATCTGGGGAAGGGCGGTGACCGGCGCGAACGCCGCCGACAGCGTGAACTTCATGATTCCTTGCTCCTAATCCTGTGCTTTGCCGTCACGATTCCACCCGATCGCGGCGGAGGAAACCCCCGTCATGCTTCAATGGCCCGATCGCGGACCGCTGTCCGTTTCCGTTGCTTCGCGGCATCGTGCCGATTGTACCAATTCAGGCGTTCCCCCATGGGGCCGCGCCTGCTAAGTGCCCGCCAGACTCTCGCATCGCAGCATAGAGGAAAGCGCCATGACCGCTGTCGGACAGGACACGCTGAACACCCGCACGACCCTTCAGGTCGGCGGCAAGACCGTCGAATATTACTCGCTCCCCAAGGCCGCCGAAAAGCTTGGCGACGTTTCCCGCCTGCCCTTCTCGATGAAGGTGCTGCTCGAAAACCTCCTCCGCTTCGAAGACGGGTCGACCGTCACCACCGAAGACGTCCAGGCGATCGTCGACTGGCAGAAGGATCGCACGTCGGAACGTGAAATCCAGTATCGCCCCGCGCGCGTGCTGATGCAGGATTTCACCGGCGTGCCGTGCGTCGTCGATCTCGCCGCCATGCGCGACGCGATGAACGCGCTGGGCGCCGATGCGACCAAGATCAACCCGCAGGTGCCCGTTCACCTCGTGATCGATCACTCGGTCATGGTCGATGAATTCGGCACGCCCAAGGCGTTCGAAGATAACGTCGCGCTGGAATATCAGCGCAACGGCGAACGCTATGAATTCCTGAAATGGGGTTCCAAGGCGCTCGACAATTTCAAGGTCGTTCCCCCGGGCACCGGCATCTGCCACCAGGTGAACCTCGAAAATATCGCGCAGGCGGTGTGGACCTCGACCGACGCTTCGGGCGCGACCATCGCGTACCCCGACACCTGCGTCGGCACCGATAGCCACACGACGATGATCAACGGTCTCGGCGTGCTCGGCTGGGGCGTCGGCGGGATCGAGGCCGAAGCCGCGATGCTCGGCCAGCCGGTTTCGATGCTGATCCCCGAAGTCGTCGGCTTCAAGCTCACCGGCGCGCTCGCCGAAGGCATCACCGCCACCGATCTGGTGCTTACCGTCACGCAGATGCTGCGCGCCAAGGGCGTCGTCGGCCGCTTCGTCGAATTCTATGGCCCGGGCGTCTCGGCGCTCAGCCTGGCCGATCGTGCGACCATCGCCAACATGGCACCGGAATATGGCGCGACCTGCGGCTTCTTCCCGATCGACGGCAAGACGCTTGATTACATGCGCCTCACCGGCCGTGACGAAGATCAGATCGCGCTGACCGAGGCCTATGCCAAGGCGCAGGGCTTCTGGCTCGACACCGACGCCGCCGATCCCGTGTTCACCGACACGCTCGGCCTCGACATGTCGACGGTGCAGCCATCGCTTGCCGGCCCGAAGCGTCCGCAGGACAAGGTCGTCCTCACGCAGGTCGACGAAGTGTTCAACGCCGATCTCGCCAGCGTCTACAAGAAGGCCGCCCCGGTTCGCGTGGCCGTCGAAGGCCGCGACCATGATATCGGCGACGGCGACGTCGTGATCGCCGCGATCACCAGCTGCACCAACACCTCAAACCCGAGCGTGCTGGTTGCCGCCGGCTTGGTCGCGCGCAAGGCCAACGCGCTGGGCCTCAAGCCCAAGCCGTGGGTCAAGACCTCGCTCGCCCCCGGTTCGCAGGTCGTGACCGATTATCTCGACAAGGCCGGGCTGACCGCCGATCTGAACGCGGTCGGCTTCAACCTCGTCGGCTATGGCTGCACCACCTGCATCGGCAATTCGGGTCCGCTGGCGCCGGCGATTTCGGCCGCGATCAACGGCAACGACATCGTCGCCGCGTCGGTGCTGTCGGGCAACCGCAATTTCGAAGGCCGCGTGTCGGCCGACGTGCGCGCCAACTTCCTCGCATCGCCGCCGCTCGTCGTCGCTTATGCGCTCAAGGGCACCGTCACGACCGATTTCGTGGAAACCCCGATCGGCCAGGGCAAGGACGGGCAGGACGTCTATCTGAAGGACATCTGGCCGACCAACGACGAAGTGCGCACCGTCATGGATGGCGCGATCGACCGCAACATGTTCCAGAGCCGCTATGCCAACGTCTTTTTGGGCGATGACAAGTGGCAGGGCATCAGCGTCGCCGGTTCGGACACCTATGCGTGGCCGGCAGGCTCCACCTATGTCGCCAACCCGCCTTACTTCGCGGGCATGAGCATGACGCCGGCGGCGGTGAACGACATTCGCGACGCCCGCCCGCTGGCGGTATTCGCCGATTCGATCACCACCGATCACATCAGCCCGGCTGGTTCGATCAAGGCGGATTCGCCCGCTGGCCGGTTCCTCACCGACAATCAGGTGTCGAAGGCGGACTTCAACAGCTACGGCGCGCGCCGTGGCCATCATGAAGTGATGATGCGCGGCACCTTCGCCAACATCCGCATCAAGAACGAAATGATCCCCGGCATCGAAGGCGGCATGACCAAGTACATCCCTTCGGGCGAGGTGATGGCGATCTATGACGCGGCGATGAAGTACAAGGCCGACGGCACCGCGCTCGTCGTGGTCGCCGGCAAGGAATATGGCACCGGATCGTCGCGCGACTGGGCGGCCAAGGGCACCAACCTCTTGGGCGTTCGCGCCGTCATCGCCGAAAGCTTCGAACGCATCCACCGTTCGAACCTCGTCGGCATGGGCGTGCTGCCGCTGCAGTTCGCCGAAGGTGTGGATCGTACCACGCTCAAGCTCGACGGCACCGAAACCTTCACGATCGAAAATGTCGCTGGCCTGCGCCCGCGTCAGGACGTGTCGGTGACGTTGAAGCGCGCCGACGGATCGACCGAAACCTTCCAGACGAAGTGCCGGATCGATACCGTCAACGAACTGGAATATTTCCTCAACGGCGGCATCCTGCAATATGTGCTGAGAAAGCTCGCCGCCTGATCGACCACCCAGTCATCAGCGCCACAAAGAAAAAGCCCGCGGCCGCAAGGTCGCGGGCTTTTTCATGGGGCATCGCGACGGGATTGGCGCCCAAATGGAAAAGGCCCCGCTCACCATCGTGAACGGGGCCTTTTCTGTCAGCCGGCGGTGCCGGTCACTTGGTGTCGAGCGCGAACGTCACCAGTGAATCGCCGATCTTGGTGCCCAGATATTTGTGGCCGCCCGCCGCGATCGTCACATATTGCTTGCCGTCCTTCTTAAGCCGGTAGGTGACGGGTGTCGCCTGCCCGCCCGCCGGAAGCCGGCCCTTCCACAATTCGCGGCCGGTGCGGATATCGAAGGCGCGCAGGAAATTGTCGGTCGTGGCGCCGATGAACACCACGCCCGATGCCGTCACCGCGGCGCCGCCCATATTGGGCACACCAAGGTTCATCCACATCGGCCAGGGCGCCATATCGCGGGTCGAACCCAGCGGTACTTCCCACAATTTCGTCTTGGTCTTCAGGTCGATCGCCAGCAGCGTGCCCCATGGCGGCTTCACGCAAGGCGCACCGAACGGCGACAGCATCGGATCCATCGTATTGCCATAAGGCGAACCGAACGACGGCAGCATCCGCTTGCCCCCGGCCAGCAGCTTGTCCGTCTCCGCGCGCGGCACCATCTTCACGATCGCCGGCACCTGCGTGGTGTTGACGACCATGATCTGGTTGACCGGATCGATCGCAAGGCCGCCCCAGTTGTTCACACCCATGAAGCTGGGGAAGAAGATCGTGCCCCGCGTCGATGGCGGGGTGAACACGCCCTTCCAGTTGGCGCTGCGGAACAGATCGCGGCACTTGGCCTTGTCCCATGGGGTGAAACCCCACATGTCGTCTTCGGTCATGTCGCGGCGCACGATCATCGCCGGATCGGTCGGGAATGGCTGCGTCGGCGACAATTTTTCGCCCGGCAACGCGCCGTCCTGCGGCACGGGCCGTTCCTCGACCCCGAACAACGGCTCGCCGGTTTCGCGGTTGAGGATGAAGATATGGCCCTGCTTGGTCGCCTGCGCGAGCGCGGGGATCGTCTTGCCGTCGCGCTTCAGCTCGAACAGGGTCGGCTGGGCGGGGACGTCATAATCCCACACGTCATGGTGCACCGTCTGGAACCGCCAGCGCGGCTGGCCGGTCTTCGCATCCAGTGCCACGATCGACGACGACCAGTAATCGCGGCCGCCGCGATCGATGCCCACATGATCCGGCCCGGCATTGCCGGTCGGCACGAACACCAGATTGCGCGCAGGGTCCGCCGACAGCGGCGCCCACGCATTGGCGGTGGCGCGCACATAAGGTTCGCCGGCCGGCGCGTTGGCCGCATCGGTCATCCCCGGCGGCAGCGGGTTCCATGCCCACGCCAGCTTGCCGGTGTGCAGATCGAACGCGCGGATCACGCCGGCCGGAACATCGACCCGCATATTATCGGGGACGCGCCCGCCCAGAACGATCTTGCCGTCGATCACTACCGGCGGCGACGAGATCGCATAATCGGCGGGCTTCACCGGGCCCAATCCCTTGGTAAGGTCGAGCACCCCCTTGTCACCGAAACTCGGGCACAGCTGGCCCGTCTTGGCGTCGAGCGCGCTCAGGCGCCCATCGACGCTGCCCACCAGCACGCGGGCCGCGCATTCGGCATTGGCTGCCTGCGCGGTGGTGTCGTTATGATAGGTCACGCCACGGCAGTTGATCAGGTACGCGTTGGTCGGATCGGTCTTGCGCGTATAGGACCAGATTTCCTTGCCGGTTTCCGGGTCGACCGCGGCAACCTTGCCCAGCCCCGAACACACGAACATGCGGCCATCGGCCACGATCGGCGTCGCTTCGAACGTCGGCGACACGCCTTCGGGCACGTCGAGCATGCCGATATGGTAGGTCCAGGCAGGCTTCAGCGCCTCGACATTGGCGGGGGTGATCTGCGTCGCCGGCGAAAAATGGCTGCCGCCTTCATCGCCACCGTAAAAACGCCAGTCGGCAACCGGGCCGCTATGGTCGAGCGGGCCGGCCGATGGCCCGCCACATCCGGCAAGCAGCAACAGCCCGCCCCACATCGCCATCTGGCGCATATTCCGCATCCCGCCCCTCCGAATAGTTTTTTAGATGATTGTCCATGATCCATTCGGACGGCAATGCGCAACCCCCAACGCCGCACCGATCGGGCCGACTTTTCCGGTTCGGCCAACCCGCCCCGGTCACACCTGCCGCAGCGCCTGTTCCATGTCCGCCACGAGATCGTCGGCATCCTCGACCCCGATCGAGATACGCACGAGATTATCGGTGATGCCCAGCGCCAGCTTGCGTTCATCGGGCACCGACAGATGCGTCATCGCCGCCGGCGCGCTGGCAAGCGTCTCGGTGCCACCCAGGCTAACGGCAAGCTTGGCGATCCTGAGTGCATCGAGAAATGCGAAACTCTCGCGCTCGCCCCCCTTCAGGTAGAGCGAAAAGGTCGATCCCGCGCCGGTGCAGTGGCGGTCGTAGATGTCGGCCTGTCGCGATCCGGCCTCCAGAAAGCCGAGATAGCCGACCGTTGCCACCTTGGGGTGATCGCGCAGGTACGCGCACACCTTGGCCGCATTCTCGCCCGCGCGGGTCATTCGCAGTTCCAGCGTTTCCAAGCTGCGCAGCAACATCCACGCCGAATGCGGATCGGCGATCGTGCCGATCGTGTTGCGCATCGCCCGGATCGGCGCGAGCGCCGCTTTCGATCCGACCGCGCCGCCCGCCACCAGATCGCTATGTCCGCCGGCATATTTGGTGAGCGAATAGAGCACGAGATCCGCGCCGTGGCGCAACGGCTTTTGCCACAATGGCCCAAGGAAGGTGTTGTCGATCGCGATCGGCGGCGCATCGGGGCCGGTGCCGAACAAGGCATCGCGCGATGCCTTCACCGCTTCGACATCGACCAGCTGGTTGGTCGGGTTCGCCGGGCTTTCCAGGTAGATCAGCGCCACCCGCCCCGCATCCTTCGCCCGCGCCAGCACGGCATCAATCTCGGCCCGGCTGGCGCCCGCCGGAAAATCGAGCCAATTGACCCCGAACCGGCCCAGAATCTTGCCGATCAAGGTTTCCGTCGCGGCATAAAGCGGCGCGGAATGGACGATGGTGTCGCCGGGCTGCACCAGCGCCAGCAGCACGGTGGCGATCGCCGCCATGCCGGATGAAAAGGTCAGCGCGTCTTCGGCATCCTCCCACACGCCAAGGCGATCTTCCAATATCTCCTGATTGGGGCCGTTGAAGCGCGAATAGACGAGGCCTTCCGCCCCGCCCGGCCGCTTGCCGGTAACACCTTCAAAATGGCGTTTGCCCGCGGCGGCATTTTCGAAAACGAAGGTCGATGTCAGGAAGATCGGCGGCTTCAGCGCGCCTTCAGACAGCATGGGATCATAGCCATGCCCCATCATCAAGGTGGCGGGCTTGAGCGGGCGGCCGCCAATCTCGACCACACCGGGTTTGGGACGACGACGGGAAGAAGCGCCGCTCAGATCAGCTTCGGGTTCGTCTTTCATGGGGCATCCTGTATCGTTGGACCCGTCATGCGGATCATTATACCCCATGGTATCGCACTCAGCGGGACAGGGGGAAAGCATGCCGATCGCGATCGTATCGGTGCCAGTGGCCGATCAGGGCCGGGCCAGGGCATTCTATACGGATATCATGGGGTTCGCGGTGCTGCGCGACGAACCGATGGGTCCGCAATCACGCTGGATCCAGTTGCAGCCACCGGGCGGCGGCGCATCGATCACCCTGGTCAACTGGTTCGATGCGATGCCGCCGGGCTGCCAGCAAGGCTTGATGCTGGGCGTGCCCGATGTCGATGCCGAACAGGCCCGGCTGGCGAAACTCGGGATCGAACTGACCCCGATCCGCACCGAAAGCTGGGGCCGCTACACGATGCTGTCCGATCCCGACGGCAATCGCTGGGTGGTGGCGAAACTGACGGCGGGGTGAGCCACCCCTCCTAATATCACCGTCATGCTGAACTTGTTTCAGCATCCATCGTGCCGCAATCGCCGTCGGCCCCAGCGGAGAGATGGACCCTGAAACGAGTTCAGGGTGACGGTGCGGGTAGAGGCTGGGGGACGCCCCCCCCTCAGCCCCTTAGTTAAACGTCTCGCCCTTTTCGGCCTTCGCCGCCAGCAGCGGCGAAATGGTGAAATCGGGGCCGAGGCGATCGGCCTGCCGCTTCAACCCGTCGACCACCGTTTTCAGGCCGATCTGGTCCGCCCACTTCATCGGGCCGCCCAGATAGACCGGCCAGCCATAGCCAAATACCCAGACGACATCGATGTCGGACGCGCGCTGCGCCTTGCCTTCTTCCAGCACCTTCGCGCCTTCGTTGACCAGGGTGTACAGGCAGCGTTCGCGCACCTCATCGTCCGAAATCACGCGCTGGGCGATGCCCTTGGACGCGGCATATTCGGCGATGATCTTTTCGGCCACCGGCGATGGGGTGCGCTGGCGCTTCTCGTCATAATCGTAAAAACCGCTGCCCGATTTCTGGCCGAGCCGGCCTTCCGCGCACAGCGCCTCGCGCACGGTTTCGCGCCGGGTCGGATCGCGGTGCCAGCCGATATCCAGCCCGGCGAGATCGGCGAGCTGGAACGGCCCCATCGGGAACCCGAAATCGAGGAAGACGCGATCGACATCCGAAGGCTTGGCCCCTTCGAGGATCAGCTGGCCGGCCTGGTCCTGACGGGGTTTCAGCATCCGATTGCCGATGAAACCGTAACAAACGCCGGCGACCACCGCGATCTTCTTGATCGACTTCGCCAGGCTCATCGCGGTGGCGAGCACCGAATCCGATGTCTTGGCGCCACGCACGACTTCCAGCAGCTTCATCACATTGGCGGGCGAGAAGAAATGCATGCCCAGCACATATTCGGGCCGCGACGTGACCGCCGCAATCTCATCCACGTCGAGATAGGAAGTGTTCGACGCCAGGATCGCGCCCGCCTTGGCCACCTTGTCGAGCTTGGCGAACACCTCCTTCTTCACGTCCATATTTTCGAACACCGCCTCGATGATGAGGTCGGCCGCGCCAAGATCGTCATAGCTGAGCGTGGGTTTCAGCAGCGCCACCGCCTTGTCGGCCTGCTCCTGCGTCATCCGCCCGCTTTTGACGTTGTTCGCGTAATTCTTGGCGACCGTCGCGACACCGCGATCCAGCGCCTCCTGCTTCATTTCGAGGATGGTGACGGGGATGCCGATCGACAGGAAATTCATGGCGATGCCGCCGCCCATCGTGCCCGCGCCGATCACGCCGACAGACTGGACCGGGATCAGTGGCGTATCCGCCGGCAAGCCATCCACCTTGGCGGCCGCGCGTTCGGCAAAGAAGATGTGGCGCTGCGCCTTGGACTGGTCGCTGGCGACCAGCGTCTTGATCAGCCCGCGTTCGACCTCGAGTCCTTCGGCGAAGGGCAGTTCGACTGCCGCCTTGATCGCGGTGATGCAGGCTTCCGGTGCTTCGAACCCCTTCATCTTGCGGGCGTTCGCCGCGCGGAACGCTTCGAACACACCCGGTTCGGCAACGGCGGTCTTTTCGCTGGTGCGCGGCAATGGGCGCACATCGGCGATCTCCTGCGCGAAGGCGATCGCCTCCGCCGCCAGATTACCCTCGGTGGCGAGGCGATCGATCAGGCCGACGTCGAGCGCCTTCTTCGCCCCGATCGGCGCGCCGCCGACGATCATTTCCAGCGCGGCAGCCGCACCCACGACGCGCGGCAGGCGCTGCGTGCCGCCGGCCCCCGGCAGGATGCCCAGCTTCACTTCGGGCAGGCCCATCTTCGCCGATGGCACGGCAATGCGATAATGGCAGGCAAGTGCCGTTTCGAGGCCGCCGCCCAGCGCCGTGCCGTGGATCGCGGCAACCACCGGCTTGCCCGATGCTTCCAGCGCCTCCAGCATTTCCGGCAGTTGCGGATCCTGCATCGGCTTGCCGAATTCGGTGATGTCCGCGCCGGCAAAGAAGGTCCGCCCGTCGCAGCGGATCACCACCGCCTTCACCGCCGGATCGGCGGCGGCTTCCTCGATCGCCTTGGCAAGGCCGAGGCGGACCGCATGGCCCAGCGCATTGACCGGCGGATTGTTGGACACGACGACAAGCACGTCGCCCGTGCGTTCGGTGGTGATGATCATCAACGTCTCCTGGATTGGGGATCAGATCGCGGTCCTGCCGAGATCCTGTCTGGTGAAGGGGTGTGAACTGGAAAGCCCGCCATCGACGACGAGCGCATGGCCATTGACGTAGCTTGCTTCGTCGGACGCCAGAAACAGCGCCGCGCCGGCAATTTCATGCGCTTCGCCGCCACGGCGCAGCGGGTTGAGCCGGCCGATCATGTCCGTCTTTCCCGCATCGCGCGCATGGGTGTAAATCATCTCGGTCATGCCGGTTTCGATCAGGCCGGGGCAGATCGCGTTGACCCGCACATTGCTGGTCGCCAGTTGCTGCGCCGATGTCTGAACGAGGTTGATCACCCCGGCCTTCGACGCCGAATAAGCAGGGCCACCAGCGCCCGAACGCAGCCCCGCGACGCTGGCGGTGCAGATGATCGAACCCTTGCCCATCTTGATCATGTGCGGGGCGACATGCTTGATCGCCAGAAACGGGCCGATCAGATTGACCCGCAATATCTCGGCCCAGTCGGCCGCGTCCTGATCGAACAGGCCCTTCAGGCCGCCCGAAATGCCGGCATTGGCGAACAGTATGTCGATCCGGCCATGCGTTTCGGCCGCGTGGGCGACAAGCCGGGTCACATCATCGGCATTGCCCGCGTCCAGCCGCAGCGCATCGCCATGGCCACCGGCATCGCGGATCAGTTCGACCGTTTCGACCACGCTTTCGCCAAGGTCGGCGGCAATGATGATCGCCCCTTCGGCCGCGAACAATTGGCAGGTGGCCCGGCCGATGCCGCCGCCAGCACCTGTGACGATCGCAACCTTGCCGGCCAGCCGCCCGGTCACAGCCCCACGCCCGTGGTCACGCCGCCATCGACGATGATCGCCTGTCCCGTCATGAACGCCGATGCCGGTGCCGCAAGGAAGACGGCCGCCCCGGCAATTTCATGCGGTTCGCCGATCCGGCCAAGCGGGGCGTTCTTGGTCACCGCCTTCAGCGTATCGGGATTTTCCCACAAGGCGCGGGCGAAATCGGTGCGGACGAGGCCCGGCGCGATGCAGTTGACCCGCACATTATCCGGCCCGAATTCGGCGGCCAGATTGCGCGCAAGCTGGAAATCCGCCGCCTTCGACACATTATACGCCCCGATCGTCACCGATGACGTCAAGCCACCGATCGACGAAATGATGATGATCGACCCGTCCTTGCGCGCCCGCATGTCGGGCGCGACCATCGAAATCAACCAGTGGTTGGCCAGCACATTATTGTCGAAAATCTTGCGGAACTGTTCGTCGCTGATGCCGGCCATCGGCCCGTAATAGGGGTTAGACGCCGCGTTGCAGACGAGCACGTCGATCCGGCCGAACCGCACCCGCGTCTCATCGACAAGATGCTGCAACGCCTCTTTCGATGAAAGGCTGGCGGCGATCGCGGTGGCCGCGCCGGGGTGCTTCGCGTTGATCGCTTCGGCCACCGCATCGCAGGCATCCTGCTTGCGGCTGGAAATGACCACCTTGGCCCCCTGATCGGCCATCGCCTCGGCCGTCGCGCGGCCGATACCGCGCGACGAACCGGTGATGACGACAACCTTGCCGGTCAGATCGAACAGCGACATGCCACCTCTCCCGTCTGCATCAGGGCAACGCGGCCCGCCGCGTCACGCCCGATATTTGCCGAATTCCAGCCGGGCGATCGCGCGATTGTGCACTTCGTCCGGGCCGTCGGCCAGCCGCAAGGTGCGGATCGTGGCATAAGCGCGGGCGAGGCCAAAATCGGATGTCACGCCGCCGCCGCCATGCGCCTGGATCGCATCGTCGATCAGCTTCAGCGCCATGCGCGGGCCGGCCACCTTGATCATCGCGATTTCGGCCTGGGCTGCCTTGTTGCCGGCGCGGTCCATCATGTCGGCGGCCTTCAGGCACAGCAAGCGCGTCATTTCGATGTCGATCCGCGCTTCGGCGATGCGCTGTTCCCACACCGATTGTTCGGCGATCGGCTTGCCGAATGCGACGCGGCTGAGCAGCCGGCGCGCCATCTTTTCGATCGCTTCCTCGGCCACGCCGATCGTGCGCATGCAATGGTGGATGCGGCCCGGCCCAAGGCGGCCTTGCGCGATTTCAAACCCGCGCCCTTCGCCCAGCAACATGTTTTCCACCGGCACGCGGACATTGTTCAGGATCACCTCGGCATGGCCGTGCGGCGCATCGTCATAGCCGAACACCGGCAACATGCGGACGACTTCCACGCCCGGCGTGTCCATTGGCACCAGCACCATCGATTGCTGGGCGTGGCGCTTGGCGTCGGGGTTGGTCTTGCCCATCACGATGTTGATCGTGCAGCGCGGATCGCCCACGCCGGACGACCACCATTTGCGGCCGTTGATCACATAATGATCGCCGTCGCGTTCGATCCTTGTTTCGATGTTGGTCGCATCCGACGAAGCGACGTCCGGTTCGGTCATCAGGAAGGCCGAACGGATATCGCCATCCATCAGCGGCTTCAGCCAGCGCTGCTTCTGCTCCAGCGTACCGTAGCGGTGGAACACTTCCATATTGCCGGTGTCGGGCGCGGAACAGTTCATCGCCTCCGACGCCCAATAGACGCGACCCATTTCCTCGGCGCACAGCGCATATTCAAGGTTGGTGAGGCCGGGTCCTTCGAACTGGAAGTTCTCGTCGACATGGACCTGGCCCGAATGGGGCGGCATGAACAGGTTCCACAGGCCGGCCGCCTTGGCCTTGACCTTGGCCTCCTCGATCACCGGCAGCACCTTCCAGCGTTCGCCTTGCTCTTGCTGGGCATGATATTCATGGTCGAGCGGGCGGACATGGGTCTCGACGAAATCGCGCACCCGATCGCGCCAATAGGTCTGGCGTTCGGTGAGGGTGAAATCCATCGTCTTGCTCTCCCGCTGACTGCACTTTGCCTGAAGCGCTAAGCGGCGGCGGCGCGTTCGTCCAGAGCTTCCACCCATGGATAATTCGCCATCGGGCCATGGAAATTGTAACTTTCGGCCCGGACGCGGCGTAAATGCGAAAGAGATTTTCGAGGAGCGCAAGGATGGCGACGACCCCGGCGGATGCAGCGCCCGACGCAAACAGGCCCGATACGCGGCGACTGGTGTTCCGCCATCGGCTGTCGACGCGCATCTGGCATTGGCTGAACGCCATCACCGTCTTCGTGATGCTGATGAGTGGGCTGATGATCTTCAACGCCCATCCCCGGCTCTATTGGGGCCATTATGGCGCCAACGCCGATCCCGCATGGCTGGAAATCGGTGCGACGGACACCCAAGGCCTGCTCAGAATCGGTGCGGTGACGATCCCGACGACGGGCGTGCTCGGCCGCTGGACCGACCATCAAGGCGTCGTCCAGACCCGCGCCTTCCCCGGCTGGGCCACGATTCCTACCGATTACAGCCTGGCCGCCGCGCGCCGCTGGCATCTCGCCTTCGCCTGGGTGCTCGCGCTCGCCGGCCTTGGCTATTGGCTGTGGAGCCTCGTCAACCGCCACATCCAGCGCGATCTCGTCCCCCGCCGCGCCGAACTGGCCCCCCGCCATATCTGGCGCGATATCAAGGCCCATGCCCGGCTGCGCTCTCCCACCGGCGACGCCGCGACCCGCTACAACATCCTCCAGAAGATCAGCTATCTCGCCATCCTGTTCGGCCTGTTGCCGCTGATGGTGCTGAGTGGCCTTGCGATGTCGCCGGCGATAGACGCGGCGTGGCCGTGGATCGTCGATCTGTTCGGCGGGCGGCAATCGGCGCGGTCGGTGCATTTCATCTGCGCGGCGCTGATCCTGGCCTTCATCGGCGTCCACCTCATCATGGTGTTGCTCGCCGGCCCGTTCAACGAAGTGCGATCGATGATCACCGGCCACTATCGCCTGCCACCGGAGCGCAAGCCATGATCGTCTCCCGCCGCCGCCTGATCGCAGGGCTTGCCGCCGCGCCCATCCTCGCCGGGTGCGACAAACTCACCTATAGCGAAGGCTTCCGCGATACCTTGCGCGCCGCCGAAGGGCTGACGATGCACGCGCAGCGCCTGATCAGCGATCGCGCGGCGCTGGCCCGCGAATTTGCCGAAGCGGATCTGTCGCCCGTCTTCCGATCGAACGGCACCCGCCGGCCGGGATCGCAAAGCTACGCCGCGCATGCCGCCACGGGCTTTGCCGATTGGCGGCTCGGCGTCGGCGGGCTGGTCGCACGGCCGCAGTCGCTCTCGCTGGCGCAACTACGCGCGCTGCCCACCCGCACCCAGATCACCCGCCATGATTGCGTCGAAGGGTGGAGCGCGATCGGCAAATGGACCGGCGTGCCACTGCGCCTGATCCTGAATGCGGCCGGCGTGTCGGCCCGCGCGCGCTACATCGTCTTCCACTGCGCCGATGATTATGGCCCAGGTAAATATTATGAAAGCATCGACATGATCGACGCGCTTCACCCGCAGACGATCCTGGCGTGGGGCCTCAACGGTCAGCCGCTTCCGATCGAAAATGGCGCACCGCTGCGCCTTCGGGTGGAACGGCAGCTGGGCTATAAGCACGCCAAATATGTCGAACGGATCGAAGCGGTCGAAAGCCTTAGCCCCATCGGCGGCGGCAAGGGCGGTTATTGGGAGGATCACAGCGATTATGAATGGTATGCCGGCATCTGACGCACGCGCGCCCATCGGCCCCGTCCGCCTCCACGATTATTACCGCTCATCGGCCGCCTATCGCGTCCGGATCGCGCTCGCGCTCAAGGGCGTGGCTTATGATCGCGTGGCGGTGGACCTGCTGACCGGCGAACAGCATGATCCGGCCTATCTGGCGCTCAATCCGCAAGGGCTGGTGCCGCTGCTGGAGATCGACGGGCTGCGGCTAAACCAGAGTCTGGCGATCATGGATTATCTCGACGCGCGCGTGCCCAAGCCCCGTTTCGTCTCCACCGATCCGGCAACGCGCAGCCGCCAGCTGGCGATGGCGCTGATGATCGCGTGCGATATTCATCCGATCAACAATTCGCGGGTGCTGGGCTATTTGAAAGATGAACTCTCAGCCGATGACGCCGCGCGCAGCGCGTGGATCAGCCATTGGGTGCAGGCCGGTTTCGCCGCGCTCGAAGTGATGGCCGCCGAACAGGCCAGCCCCTATCTGGGCGGTGAAGCCCCCGGAATCGCCGATATTTGTCTGGTTCCGCAAATGTATAATGCCCGCCGCTTCGAAGTCGCGCTGGACGACTTTCCCACCTTGGTGCGGATCGACGCCGCTTTGACCGCGCTTGCCCCCTTTGCCGCCGCCCATCCCGATTGCTTCGCGCCCGGCTGATCCATTTCGCGCACGGCCGGGACTGAACATATGGCCATCCGCACCATGCGAATGCGGATGGCCTGCCCCGCGCCACGCTTTATACAGCGCGGCCATGCGCCATCTGATCCTGACCGCCGCCCTGCTCGCCCCCACCCCGGCCTTCGCCGATGCGGGCGACATCATCGTCACCGGCACCGGCCTTGCAGCGCCCGCCGGGCTGGCCGCGTATGACGTCGCGGTGATCGATCGCGACCGGCTGACCACATCGGCCAGCGGCCGGCTGGAAGATGTGCTGCGCGATGTGGCGGGGTTCCAGCAGTTCCGCCGGTCCGATTCCCGGTCCGCCCACCCGACCAGCCAGGGTGCAACCTTGCGGGGCCTGGGCGGCAACGCATCGGCGCGCGCGCTGATCCTGCTCGATGGCGTGCCGCAAACCGATCCCTTCGGCGGGTGGATTCCCTGGGCGGCCTATGATCCGGCACGGCTGGGGCTGGTGCGGGTTACGCGCGGCGGCGGCAGCGGGGTCAGCGGCCCCGGCGCACTGGCCGGTACGATCGAACTGATGAGCGCAGGTCCCGGCGAGATCGCCCCCGTCTGGGGCGGGATCGCTTATGGCAGCCGCAACAGCGTGGATGCCGAAGCGGGGGTCAGCGGCGCACTCGGTCAAGGCTATGGGATGCTATCGGCATCCTATGCCCGCGGCGACGGCTTCACCCCGATTGCGGCCGAAGATCGCGGCCCGGTCGATCGCCCGGCCTTCTATGAACAGGCCAGCCTGTCCGCCCGCACCGCCTTTGCCATCGACGACACCACCGAATTGCAGGCCAATCTGCTCGGCATGGTCGATCGCCGCGATCGGGGCGTGAATTTCACCCCCAACCGCAATCTTGGCGCGGACGCCAGCATCCGGCTGGTCGGCCGCGGCCATTGGGGCTGGGAAGCCGCGGCCTGGGCACAATTGCGCGAATTTTCCAGCGGGTTCGCCAGTGTCGCACCCGGCCGCACCAGCGTCAGCCCCAGCCTCGATCAATATGCCGTCCCCGCCACCGGGCTTGGCGCGCGCTTTGAAATCCGCCCGCCCTTGGGCGACACGATCGAACTGCGCATTGGCGGCGATGCCCGCCAGACCGACGGCAAGACCAAGGAGTTCGTCTATTCCACCAGCCGGCTGCGCGATGCCGGCGGACGCACCCGCACGCTCGGCGCCTTTGCCGAAGCCAGCCTCACCCCGAGCGACGCGCTGACGCTGACGGCGGGCGCGCGGATCGATCGCTGGCAGATCGAAAATGGCCATCTGTTCGAACAGTCCACCATCACCGGCGTGATCGCGAACAACACCCGCTTCACCGATCGATCGGGCTGGGAACCCACCGCACGCGGCGGCATTGCGTTCAGGCCAGCACAGGCGATCACCCTGCGCAGCGCGGCCTATCTCGGCTGGCGGCTGCCCAGCCTGAACGAACTCTATCGCCCGTTCCGGGTTGGCGCGGATTCGACCATCGCCAATGCGCTGCTCAATCCCGAACGGCTGAAGGGTGTTGATGCCGGAGTGGATTATCGCCCGTTGCCGGGCTTCCGCCTGTCGGCCACCGCTTTCTATAACCAGCTCGACGACGCGATCGCCAACGTCACCCTCGCCCCCAATTCACGCCAGCGACAGAATCTCGATGCGATCCGCTCGCAGGGGATCGAACTGGAGGCCGAAGCGCGGCATGGCGCATGGCGGCTTTCGGGATCATGGACCCTGATCGACGCGCGGGTGCGCGCATCCGGCCCGCAGGCCGGCGCGCTCGATGGCCTGCGTCCGGCGCAGACGCCGCGCCATCAGGCGAGCGCGACGCTCGCCTATAGCCGCCCGGAAAGCGCATCCGCCTCGATCACCGTCCGCCATCTCGCCGGCCAGTTCGAAGACGACCAGAATATCCGCCGGCTGAACGCGGCCACCACGGTCGATGCCGCGGTCCAGTGGCCAGTCGCCCGTGGCTTTTCGATCGAGGCGCGCGCGGAAAACCTCGCCAACACGCTCGTTGAAACGGGGATTTCCGGCGCGCCGGGTGCCGAAATCATCGAACGGGCAACGCCGCGCACGCTGTGGATCGGGTTGCGCTACAGCGGCCGCTGACGGATCACGCGGTGGCGAGCGCCGCGTGGCTGGCCAGCAACCGTTCCCAATTTTCGATGCTGACGGTGTCGAGATATTCGCGCTGCATCTCGGCCGTCAGCAATTCCATCATCTGGCAGCCTTCGATCCACAGCTCGATCACGCGAAAATCGGTGCTCCGCCAGCATATCTTGGCCGGCCAGCCTTCGCGCCGGGCGATCGCCAGCACCTCGTCAATCTCCAGCGGGGTCGCGATCGCCGCATGGGTCGCATTGTAGCGATGCGGCGTGCTCGCCACCCCGATCGCCCCGTCATCACCCGGATTGAGCACCGTGCCGCGCGGATAGACTTCCAGGATCGTCGCGCGATCATCGCCGGCGAACGCCACCCAGGATCCCACGCCCACCGGCGGGAAGGGCAGCGCCTTGCCGCGCCACAATTCGGCGATCACGCTCGCCACATGCCGGGGTTGATCGGCTTCGATCGAAACATGAAAAAGCATGGTTGAACCTCTCCAAAAGCGATGCCGCCCGAAAGGCGCACCACCGATGGAGCCGGCTTTTCAACAACCCGCCGGCCGCGCGCCACGCCCGCGCGACCAAGCCCGAAAGGCATGCGATCAACCTGTCACGGCGACAAATCCGGCTGGCGGCACGACGAAACGGCCGCCGCCCGGCCCCTAGACGATGATTTCGAAACGCGCGCCACCGCCATCGGCCGGGGCCAGCGTGATCGTGCCATTATGCGCCACGATGATCCGCCGCGCGAGGCTGAGGCCCACCCCGGTGCCCGCTGCCTTGGTGGTAAAGAAGGGCAGGAACACGTCGTCGCGGAAACCGGCGGGAACGCCGGGGCCGTTATCCGCCACCACGATCATCGTCCGCCCGCCGATCGCCGGCTCCATCCGCAACGTCACCTGCGGTGTCGCCGCATGGCCGGCCGCCGCCTCCGCACCGTTCTTGACCAGGTTGATCGCCACCTGCGCCAGCAGATCGGGATCGCCATCGATCAACAAGTCGTCCGGGACGACTTCGATCACCAGCCGCGCCGTCCGGCCCGATTCGGATGCCCCGAACAGCCGGCCGATCTCATCCGCCCAGGGTTGGCCGGCAAAGCGCCGCACCGATACTTCCGGCGTGCGGATGAACTGGCGGTAGGTTTCCACGAAATGCATGATCCCGGCCGCGCGGCGCGCCAGCGTTTCCACCGCCATGCGCGCGTCACCGATCGCGGCGTCCCGGCCGTCATCCACCTCCGCCATCAGCGCCGCAGCGCTGGCGGCCAGCGACGTGACCGGGGTCATCGAATTCATGATTTCATGCGTCAGCACGCGCACCAGATCGGCCTGCGCGCCCAGTTCGGCCGCGCTCAGCTCGCCCTGAATCGGCTGGATCGAAACCAGCCTGATGCCGCGCCCGCCGCGCGCCACGCCCGCCGCCACCAGCATCGCCCGCTGCGCCGCCCCCTCGATCAGCATCGTCGTCAACCGGCGCTGCCCCGGCTGCAGCGCATCAAGCGCGGCCACGAAGGTCGATCCATGAATCGCAAAATCCTCGCGCCGCACGCCGCCAACCCGGCGGAACAGGCGTCGCGCGGCCTTGTTCGCCGGTTCGATCCGGCCGTCTTCATCGATGGTCAGCATAGCAACGGGCGATTCATCGACCAGTGCGGCCGCAAACCGCCCCTCGTCCGCGATCGCCAGCCGCTCTTCGCGCAAACGCCGCATTGCCCCGTCCAGCGTCGCGCCCAGGGCATCGAAACCGCTGCCCGCCCCCGGCCGGACGAACGCCTGCGACAGATCGCCATGCCCCACACTATCCACAAAGCGGGCCAGATCCACATTGGTGCGCCGCACATGCGCCCACAGCAGCGCCACCGCACCGGCGACGCACAGCGCCGCCACGATCCGCGCGACCCCCAGCCCCGGTTGATTCAGCGTCCAGACGAAGCCGAACACCGCCGCCAGCAGCAGCGCCACCCGTGCAGCCAGCCCGATCGCAAAGCCGCGTTCAAAGCCCATGCTTTTCCATCCGCCGGTACAGCGATCCGCGCGTCAGCCCCAGTTCGCCCGCCGCCGCCGAAATATTATAGGCGTGCTTTTTCAGCGCGCGCTCGATCATCTGCCGCTCGGCGCGCTCCAGGTTGAGGTCGACGGCCGGCGGGGCCGCGGTTTCAGCCGCCAGCCGCAGGGGCGCGGCCCCATGGCGCGGCAGCGGGAAATCGGCGGCCACGAAGCTGTCGCCATCGGCCAGCACCACCGCGCGTTCGGCGGCGTGGCGCAGCGCGCGGACATTGCCCGGCCAGTCATACGCCACCAGATCGGCCAGCAGGTCGGACGGCACCGCCCGTTCGGGCTTGCCATATTTGCGGGCGTACAGCCGCAGGAAATGATCGAGCAGCAGCGGAATATCCTCGCGCCGGCGGCGCAGCGGCGGCAGTTCGATTTCCACCGTGTTCAGCCGGAACAGCAGATCGGGGCGGAACGCCGTCTCGTCCGCCAGCCGTTCAGGGGCCATGTTGGTCGCCGCCACGATCCGCACGTCGATCGCCACCGACCTGTTCGCGCCCACCGGCGTGACCCGCCTTTGTTCCAGCGCGGTCAGCAGCTTGGGCTGGAGGTGGAGCGGCAGATTGCCCACCTCATCCAGAAACAGGGTGCCGCCATCGGCCGCCTGCATCCGCCCGATGCGATCGGCGCGGGCATCGGTGAACGCCCCCTTCACATGGCCGAACAGTTCGGAATCGAACAGATTATCCGCCACCGCGCCCAGATCGACCGATAGCATGACGCCATCGGCGCGGCGCGACCGGCGATGTAACTCGCGCGCGACCAATTCCTTGCCCGTGCCGTTTTCGCCCAGAATCAGCACATTGGCATCGGTCGGCGCGGCGCGATCGATCAGCGACAGCACATGCGCCATCGCCGGCGATGTCCCCAGCAGCGGGGTTTCCACCGGCGGTGCCGCGATCGCAGCCGCGCGGGCCTTTTGCTGGCCCGTTTCCCGTCGCGATGCCCGCAGCGCAGCGGCGGTGCGGACGGTGGCGAGCAGCCGTTCGTTGGCCCATGGCTTGGTCACGAAATCGGTTGCGCCCTGCTTCATCGCATTAACCGCGACCTGTACCCCGCCATGCGCGGTGATCAGCACCACCACCGCCTGCGGATCGACGCTAAGCATCCGCCCCAGCCAGCGAAACCCTTCGGCCCCGTCGGTTGCCCCGCGCGCGAAATTGGCATCGAGCAGGATCACGTCGGGCGCGCGTTTGGCCATCAGCGCCACCGCTTCGTCGGGCACCGATGTCGTCACCACCTCGGCAAACAATTGGCGCAGCAACAGCCTTGCAGCGAGGAGGATATCCTCGTCGTCGTCCACCACCAGACAGAGATCAAAGGGCTTTTCCGCGCTCATCACCGCTCCCATGCCACGCCGCCTTGTACGCCGTGTCCGAAAACGGACAATCAAATTACGTGCCAGATAGTTCGCACAAACCACAACCGTCACCCTGAACTTGTTTCAGGGTCCATTTCTCCACACGCGCATCCTCGCTTGTCGCACGATGGATGCTGAAACGAGTTCAGCATGACGGCGAAGATACGAGTCATTGTCCAAACCCGGACACCTGCATTGTCCGGAACCGGACACTTCCCGACCAATCCCACCCCGAAACCCTTGCGATTCCGTGTCCTTGCCCACTGGCACGCGCTTTGCGTTGCGTGTCCCCATGTCCGTCGTCACGCTCAAATCCAGCGAAGCCGCCGATCCCGCGGCCCCCCATTCGGGCGGCGCGATGGACCGAATTGTCGAAACCAAACGCCTGCCGTTGCGGCTGAAGCTGGCCGGGGCGGCTGCCCTCACCCTCGCCGCCGCCGGCACTTTCAGGCTGGCCGCCCCCTCGGCCGACAGCCAGACGGTTGCCGCCGATCGCATCTCGATCGGCGAAGTGCGCCAGGGCGTGTTTGATGATTTCCTGCCGCTGCGCGCCCGCGTCACCCCGCTCGTCACCGTTTATCTCGATGCGGTTGCCGGTGGACGGGTGGAAAAGGTGCTGGTCGAAGACGGCGCCACCGTCGCCAAAGGCCAGTTGCTCGCGATATTATCCAATGCCGATCTCCAATTGTCGGTGCTCGCGCGGCAGACCGAGGTGATCCAGCAGCTCAACAACATGCGCAGCCAGGAACTCGCGCTCGAACGCAGCCGGCTCGACAATGCCCGCGCGATCATCGAATCCGATGCCGCCGCCGCCAAGGCCCGCCGCCAATATGATCGCGAGGCCGCCTTGGTCGAAAAGGGCTGGGTCGCGAAAAAAACCTTCGCCGACACGGCTGAGGATTATCGCTTCGAACAGCGCCGCGCCGCCGTGCTACGCACCGCGCAGGCCAGCGACGAACGCCTCCAGTCGAGCCAGCTCGCCCAGTTGCGTTCGTCCTCCGTCGCGCTGCAATCCAGCCTTGGCATCGCCAATGCCAATCTCGACGCGCTCAATCTGCGCGCGCCGGTGGCGGGCCAGCTCACCGCTTTTTCGATCCAGATTGGCCAGTCGATGAAACAGGGCGAACGGCTCGGCCAGATTGACAGCCCGGGCCGTAACAAGCTGGTTGCCGGGGTCGACGAATATTATCTCGGCCGGGTCCAGCCGGGGCAGGCCGCGACGCTCGATTATGGCGGCAAGGGCTATCGCCTCAAGGTCGCCAAAATCTATCCGCAGGTCCGCGACGGCACGTTCGAGGTCGACCTCATCTTCATCGGCCCTGAACCCCAAGGCATCCAGCGCGGCCAGAGCCTGCAGGCCAGACTGATCCTGAGCGATCCTGCCCCGGCACGGATCGTGCCCAACGGCGCCTTTTACAACGATAGTGGCGGCGCGTGGGTGTTCGTCGTCTCGGCCGATGGCAAAAGCGCGGAAAAGCGCCCCGTCCGCCTTGGCCGCCGCAACGGCGACGTGATCGAGGTGCTGGGCGGCCTCGAACCCGGCGAACGGATCATCACCTCGCCTTATACCGGCCTCGCCGACAAAGCGCGGCTCCATCTCGATCTGTCGACCAAGGATTGAAGCTTATGCTGAGCCTGCGCAATCTGTCCCGCGCCTACCGCACCGATACGGTGGAAACGACCGCGCTGGACGCGATCGACCTCGATATCGTCGATGGCGAATTTGTCGCGATCATGGGGCCTTCGGGCTGCGGCAAATCGACGCTGCTCAACATCCTCGGGATGCTCGATAGCCCGACCTCTGGCTCCTACCGCTTCCGCGAAACCGAAGTGGCGGGTTTGAGTGAACCCCGCCTCGCCGAAGTGCGCAAACGCCACATCGGCTTCATCTTCCAGAGTTTCAATCTGGTCGATGAACTGTCCGTGCGCGAAAATATCGAACTGGCCCTGCTCTATCACGGCATCCCCGCCGCCGAACGGCGCAAGCGAGTCGATCTGGTGATGGATCGGGTCGGCATCGGCCACCGCGCCAGCCACCGCCCCAGCCAGCTTTCCGGCGGCCAGCAGCAGCGCGTTGCGGTTGCCCGCGCGGTGGTCGCCAAGCCCGCCTTGGTTCTCGCCGACGAACCAACCGGCAATCTCGATACCCAGCATGGCGAAGAAGTGATGCACATGCTGCAGGCGCTCAACCGCGATGGCACGACGATCGTGATGGTCACCCATTCGCCGGCCCATGCCGATTATGCCAGCCGGGTCGTCAACATGCTCGACGGCCGCGTGGCTGTCGAACGGCGCCGCGCCGCCTGATATCGGGAAAAAGGAACCGGGCCATGTGGCGCAATTATCTGATCGTCGGCCTTCGCTCGCTCGCCAAGAACCGGGCCTATGCGCTGATCAACATTCTCGGGCTGGCCATCGGCATGGCCGCCTGCCTGATGATCCTGCTCTTCGTCCGTTACGAACGCAGTTTTGACGCCAGTCTGCCCGGCGCCGAAAATGCCTATCAGGTGCAATCCTACATCCGCGATCGCGACACGGGTGAAGAAATGCGGATGCAGATGGCGGCTTATGCGGTCAAGGATGCGCTGCGCAAGGATTTCCCCCAGATCGAGGATATCGTCCACCTGCTCGCCAGCAGCCCGGTGCTGCTCAAGGACGGGATCGGCCAGACGGTGAAGGAATTTCGCTTCACCGATGGCAATCCGTTTCGCATCCTGCAATTTCCGTTCGTCCAGGGCGATCCCGAACATGCGCTCGATCATGTCGGGTCGGTCGTGATCACCGAAACCCAGGCCACCCGCTGGTTCGGCACCGAAAACCCGATGGGCCGGACGTTGAGCGTCGTGGTGCTCGGCAAGCCGGTCGATTTCCGGGTCACCGGCGTCCTGCGCGACCTGCCAAAAAATTCGCACGTCCAGATCGATATGGTCGCGCGCTACGATCCGCAGACCTTCTTTGCCGACAATCGCAATTTCCTCACCCATTTCGGCTGGCAGGGCGGCTGGATCTACGCCCGGCTCAAACCCGGCACCGATGTGGCCGCGCTCAACGCGCAGTTGCCCGCATGGGAAAAACGCAACATTCCCGACGAATATTACGGGTCGCAAAAGGTCAATCAGGGCGACGAGACCGATTATCGCCTCGTCAACATCCGCGACGTCCATCTGGGTGATGCCCAGCGCGGCGCGATGACGCCGGGCAACAGCGCCAAGACGATCGCCACCTTCGCGGTGATCGCGCTGCTCATCCTCGGCATGGCCTGCGTCAATTTCATCAACCTCGCCACCGCGCGCGCCAGCCAGCGGGCGCGTGAAGTGGCGCTGCGCAAGGTGCTGGGTGCCAGTCGTCGCCAGCTGATCACCCAGTTCCTCGGCGAATCCATGCTGGTGGCGACGATCGCGATGCTGCTGGCACTGGCGCTCGTCGAACTGGCCCTGCCCGCGTTCAACGCCTTTCTCGATGCCGATATCGCCCTGCGCTATTTCGGCAGCCAAGGGCTGCTGCTGCCGATCATCGCGCTGATCCTGATCGTGGGCGCCGCCGGTGGCACCTACCCGGCCTTCTATCTGTCGCGGTTCCAGCCGGCCAAGGTGCTGAAAGCGAACAGATCAGCCGCCGATGCGCACGGATCGGGGCGACTGCGCAACATTCTTGTCGTCGGCCAGTTCGCGGTATCGATCGCGCTGATCATCTGCACCGCGGTGATCCACGCGCAGACGCTGTTCGCGCGTACCGTCGATCCGGGCTATGATCGCGGCAACATCATCCAGATCCAGAATATCAGCCGTCGCCAGATGCGCCCGATCGTGGAATCGCTGGCGCGCGAAGTGGAACGGGTGCCGGGTGTCCTGTCGGTCGGGCGCAGTTCGATCGGCATCGCGACCACCAATTCCAGCAACAGCACCGTCCAGATTCCCGGCAGCACCAACACGGCGAATCTGGGCAATTATCAGGTCGATACCGGCTTTTTCCGGACGATGGGGATCAAGCTGCTCGCCGGGCGGACGTTCGACAAGGCGCGGCCGATGGACAATGCCACCGTCCCCTTCCCGGATGATCCGGTGGCCGAACAGGCGCTGGTTGCGCGCGGCGTGAACATCGTCGTCAATGCGCTGGCTGTGAAGCGGCTGGGTTTCGGTGATCCGCAGGCCGCGATCGGCCGTCAGGTCCTGTTGCCGGCGGATCCCCGATATGGCGGCGTGACGCCAGCCACGATCATCGGCGTGGTCGCGGATTCGCGCTTCCGTTCGATCCGCGAACCGATCGAACCGATCGCGTTTCGCTATTATGATGTGCCGCACGAAGTGATGCTGGTGCGTTATGCTGGCGATCCCGTCGCCGCGCGGGCCGGTATCGAAGCGGTGTGGAAACGCCTCGCGCGCGACGTGCCGTTCGAAGCCCGGTTCAGCGAGGATATCATCGGCAAACTCTATGTCGTCGAAGAGGCGCGCGCGCAGATGTTCGCCGCCTTCGCGGTGCTCGCGGTCGTCGTCGGCTGCCTCGGCCTGTTTGGCCTGGCCACCTTCACCGCCGAACGGCGCACCAAGGAAATCGGCATCCGCAAGGTATTGGGCGCGCGCACCCGCGATATCGTCCGCCTGCTCGTGTGGCAGTTCAGCCAGCCCGTGCTGCTTGCCAATCTGATCGCCTGGCCGGTGGCATGGTGGGTGATGCGCGACTGGCTGAACGGGTTCGACAGCCGGATTGCGCTGGGGCCGACGCCGTTCGTGCTGGCGGGCCTGCTGGCGCTGGCGGTCGCGGTCGCTACTATCGCCAGCCACGCCTGGCGCGTCGCGCGCGCCAACCCGATCCACGCGCTGCGCTACGAATGAACGCCCGTCCCGTCCGCCGGCCCCCACCCGGCGAACGGGGCGGCCTCAGCGCAGCGTTTCGAGAAAGCCCAGCATCAGCCGGTTCACCGCGTCGGGCTGTTCCATCTGCACCAGATGGCCCGCGCCCGGCAGCATCTCCACCGCGCGCACATCGGCATGGTGCAGGCGGATCGCGCCCAACGGATCATCGCCGTGAAACCCTTCCAGATCGACGTCATTTTCGGTGCCGATGAAGAAATAGGGCGCCTGCGTCCGCACCCCTTCGAAGGCGCGGCGCTGCGCCCAGCGATGATCCATCGCGCGATACCAGTTCAGCCCGCCGGTAAAGCCCGACCGGCTATATTCCGCGACATAATAATCGAACTCTTCCGCTGACAGCCAGGTCCACGGCAGCGCCGGCGGATCGGGCAGCGCGGTGCGATAGGCGGTGCCCGGCGGGTAATTCCACATGTCCAGCAGATGGTGCGCGCCGCTCAGGCCCCACAGCACCGCGCCCAGGAAATCGCGCGGATCGGCATCCAGCGCGGCATCCGCCAGCCCCGGCTGGTCGACGAAATAATGGATGTGCGAGAAATGCCGTTCGGCCATCGCCGCCGCTTCCTTCAGCGGGGAAAGGTCCGACAGATGCGGCGTGTGCGGATTTTGCAGGCCGATGATCGCCGCCACCCGATCGGGATGGCGCACCGCCAGATCGTAGATCGCGAACACCCCGAAATCGAGGCCCGCGAACACCGCTTTGTCTTCGCCCAGATGATCGAGCAGGCCGATCAGATCGCCCACAGTGTGGTCGCAATCATACAGCGCTGGATCGGCGGGCGCCGTGGTCCGCCCCATGCCGCGCATGTCGGGGGCGACAACCCGCCAGCCGGCCTGCGCGATCGCGGGAATCTGGTGCCGCCAGCTATACCACAGGTGGGGAAAGCCATGGGCCAGGATGACCAGCGGCCCCTCCCCCTGTTCGACATAGTGCATGTCGAGGCCATTGATCCGCGCCTGGCGGTGCATCCATTGGGTCATGTCCGGCGTTCCTCTCTTGCCGGCCACGCTATCGTGCCCCGGCCCGGCTGTCGCGGCTCCGCACCAAAGGATGGCCGCTTCGCAAAAGGGGGTGCCACGTCGCAAAGGTCCTGACTATTCCGGCTAGGCCTGCCCGCGCCCTACCCGCCATTAGGATATTGTTAACCAATCGGGCACAGGCTGACTGTGCCGACACGACGGAGCGTATCATGACGTCGAGGTTTTTGTGGCTGGCCGCGCTTGTTCCGCTTGTGGCCTGTCAATCACCACAGGCCACCACGCGCGCGGCCGCCAGCGTATCGGTGCTGCCGGCGCCCGACGTGCCGGTCGAATGGCAGGCGGTCGCGTCTGGCCGCGACACGGCCGCCATCGCCGCCCTCCCCACACGCTGGGCACGGGTGCTGGGCAGCGTCGCCGGATGGCGCAAACCCGCGATCGCCGCCGAAGGCGCGCTGCTCATGCCCGCAGCCGCGCTCGCCCGGCCATTGCCGCCACCGGGGCGCTATCGCTGTCGCACCTTGCGGCTTGTCCCGCACCGGCAGGGCGGTTTTGAAACCTTCAAACCCTGGTTCTGCTTCATCGCCGAAGATGGCGAACTCACCACCCTGGCCAAGGCGACGGGCAGCGATCGCCCCGCCGGCCGGCTATGGCCCGATGGCGGAAATCGGCTGGTCTTTCTCGGCGCAACGCCGCGCGCCGCCGGCCGATCAACCCCGGCTTATGGCGATGATCGCACCACCGATACCGCCGGGGTGTTCGAACGAACCGGCGATTTCCAGTGGCGGCTGGTGTTGCTGCGCGGCGATGGCGGGCTGGACGTGATCGAATTTGTGCCCGACGTCCCACCGCCAGCCCCGCCGCCTGCGCCGTCTTGACGTCAGCCGTTCATCAGGCCGCGCGAACGCGGGTGATGATCTCCTCATATTTGCGCGACAAATCCTCGCTCGAATATTCGGCATATTCGCTGTTGGCGAGATTCTTGGGGAAAATCACAGGGTTGTCGCGATAGGCTTCGTCCATCAGCGCCTTGGCCGCGGCGTTGGGGGTGGGGAATTTGATCGTCCGCGAAATCTCCGCCCCGGCTTTGGCGTCGAGCAGATAGTTGATGAACTCGTGCGCCAGATCGGGGTTCGGCGCGCCCTTGGGAATCGACAGGCAATCGGACGAAATCTGGCTGCCTTCCTTGGGCACCACGAAATCGATGTCCTTGTCCTCGCTCATCACCTGCGCGATATCGCCATTATATTCGATGACGACATCGACATCGCCGGCCAGCAGCAGATCCTGCCCATTATCCTCATGGAAAACGGCGATGTTCGGCTTCTGCCGGATCAGCAGCTCTTCGACCTGCTTGAGCGATGCATCGTCGCTCGTGTTCATCGGCTTGCCGAGATATTTCATCGCCAGTCGCACCAGATCGCCGGCCTCGGAAACCAGCGCGATCCGGCCCTTGTAGCGATCCGAATCGAACACCCATTTCCAGCTGTCGGGCACCGCGTCGACCTTCGACTTGCGATAGCCGATGCCCATCACCAGCCACGTATAGGGCATGGAATATTGGCGGCCCGGATCGAACTTCGCATCCTGAAATTCGGGTGCGATATTCTTGAAATTGGGGATCTTGGCATGATCCAGCGGCATCAGCATGTCGGCTGCGCGCATCCGTTCGACGAAATCGTTGGTCGGCACGATCACGTCATAACCCTGGTTGCCGCCGCGCAGCTTGGCGAACAGTTCGTCATTGGTGGCGAACAGACTCATATTGACGTCGATGCCGCTGGCGGCCTTGAAATCGGCCAGCGTCGTTTCACCGATATAGGTGTCCCAATTGTAGAAGTTGAGCGTCTTGGCCTTACCGCCACTTTCGCCGCCCTTGCTGCAGCCTGAAAGCGGGGCAAAGCTTAAGCCCACGGCGGCTATACCCAGCCCGGCTAGAAACCCCCGGCGCGATGGCGGTGGCACGATCGTCGGCAGCTTGGTCATAGGAGCCCCCTTCCGCAATGATGGAAGAACGCTAAGATCACAGTTGGCGGGCGTCAACGACGCATTATCGGCAAGGCGGGACAGTGCTTTATGCGCGGTGACGGCGACGATCCCGAATATCCCCCCTCCTGGTACCATGCGACCGCGGCGGCCGGTCCGCTTGCGCCGCGTCTGGCGGGCGATGCACGCACCGATATCTGCATCGTCGGCGGCGGTTTCACGGGGCTGGGCGCGGCGCTCCGCCTCGCGCAATCCGGCGTACAGGTCCGGCTGATCGATCAGGCCCGGCTCGGCTGGGGGGCGTCGGGCCGCAACGGCGGGCAGGCCCATGTCGGCCAGCGCCGCGATCCGGCATGGCTGGAAAGCGCGCTCGGCCGCGATGATGCGCTGCATTTGTGGCGGGTCGCCATCGACGCACGCGATCATCTCGATCGCCTGATCGCCGATCACGCCATTGCCTGCGATTTCACCCCGGGCATGTTCCACGTGGATCATAAGCGCCGTTTTCTGCCGCATACGCGGGCCGCGGTCGAACTGCTGCGCACCCGGTACGACTACCCCCATGTCGATTATGTCGATGGTGCGACGCTTGGCCAGATGCTCGGCGCCAAAGGCTATCATGGCGGGATGATCGACCGGCGCGGCGGCCACCTCCATCCGCTCAACCTGGCCCTGGGGATGGCGCGTGCCGCAGCCAGCGCCGGCGCCCATCTCCACGAGCACACCCGCGCCACCGCCGTCACCCGCGCCGGCTCAGGCTGGCGGATCACCACCCCCACCGGCACGATCACCGCCGATCGCGTGATCCTTGCCGGCAATGGCTATCTGCGCGGGCTATCGCCGGTGATCGAACGGCGGGTGATGCCGATCAACAATTTTATCGCCGTCACCGAACCTTTGGGCCAAGCTCGCGCCCGCTCGCTGATCCGCGACAATGTCGCCGTCGCCGATTCGCGCTTCGTCGTCTATTATTTCCGCCTGACCCCCGATCACCGGCTGCTGTTCGGCGGCGGCGAAAATTATCGCTGGCGCTTCCCCGCCGATATCCCCGCCTTCGTCCGCCCGCACATGCTGCGCGTCTTTCCCCAATTGGCCGACGTGCGCCTCGATTATGGCTGGGGCGGCACCTTGGCCATCACCCCCAACCGCATGCCTTTCTTGCGCGAAGTCGCCCCCGGCCTCACCGCCATCGGCGGCTATTCGGGCCTCGGCGTCGTCCTCGCGCCCTATTTCGGCAAGCTGGTGGGCGATGCGCTCATCCACGGCAGCCCCGATTTCGATCGCCTCACCCGTATCCCCGTTCCCCCCTTCCCCGGTGGCCGGTTGTTACGCTGGCCGACTTTGGTGGCTGCGATGTCGATGTTCGCGCTCAGGGATCGGCTATAGTGGCGGCTACCCCACCGCATCCAGCGCCGCGCGGATCCGCCCGACCAGTTCGTCGATCTGCGCCCGATCGATGATCAGCGGCGGTGACAATGCGATGATGTCGCCGGTCACGCGCACCAGCAGGCCATCGTCGAAACAGCGGTGGAAAACCGCCTTGCCGCGCACGCCCGGCCCATCGGCGCATGAAGAAAGCTCGATCCCAGCGACCAACCCGATCGTGCGGATGTCGATCACATGGGGGGCATCGCGCAGGGAATGGATCGCATCGGCCCAATAATCCGCCAGTTCCCCGGCGCGCTCAAACAGCCCTTCTTGCCTGTAGGTATCGAGCGCCGCCAATCCGGCGGCGGCGGCCAGCGGGTGGCCCGAATAGGTGTAGCCGTGGAAGAATTCGATTCCCGGCGCGGCGTCATCCACCACCGCCGCATGGACATGATTGGCCACCGCCACCGCGCCCATCGGCACGGCGCCGTTGGTCAGCCCCTTGGCCATGGTGATCAGATCGGGTGTCACGCCGAAGGCCTGCGCGGCAAAGGGCGCACCCAGCCGGCCGAACCCGGTGATCACTTCGTCAAAGATCAGCAGGATGCCATGTTTGGCGGTAATTTCGCGCAGCCGCTGGAGATAGCCCTTGGGCGGCGCCAGCACGCCGGTCGATCCGGCCACCGGCTCGACGATCACCGCCGCGATCGTTTCCGCCCCGTGCAAGCCGACGATATCCTCCAGCGCGTCGGCCAGATGCGCACCCCATTCCGGCTCGCCGCGGGCAAACGCCTGATGGGCATGATCATAGGTGTGCGGCAGATGATCGACACCCGGCAAGGTCAGGAACGTGCGGCGGTTATTCACCAGCCCGCCCACCGAAACCCCGCCGAAATTGACGCCATGATAGGCCCGCGCCCGCCCGATCAGCCGGGTCCGGGTCCCCTGCCCCCGCGCCCGCTGGTAGGCGAGCGCGATCTTGAGCGCGCTGTCCACCGCTTCGGACCCCGAATTGGTGAAAAACACATGGTCCATCCCCTCGGGCGCGAGATCGGCGACCCGGCTCGCCAGCTGGAACGCCAGCGGGTGGGCGAGGTTGAAGGTCGGCGCGAAATCCAGCTCGCCCGCCACGGCGCGGATCGCCTCCACAATGCGGGGCCGCGTGTGGCCGGCATTGACGCACCACAGCCCGGCTGTGCCATCGAGGATGCGGTGGCCGTCGGCCGCCCAATAATGCATGTCCTGCGCGCGGACGAGCAGGCGCGGATCGGCCTTGAACCCGCGATTGTCGGTGAACGGCATCCAGAATGCGGACAGGTCATTGGGTGTTGCAACCATGATCACACCTTCAGCAGCAGATGGTCCCGCTCCCACGAACTGATCACGCCCTGATAGGCGTTCAGTTCGTCGGCCTTGATCAGCAGGAACGCACGGATGAATTTTTCGCCGAGCAGGTCGATCACCTCGGTGCAGGCGGTCAGCCGGTCGAGTGCTTCGTCCAGATTGCGCGGCAGGGTGCGCAGATGAAGATACGCATTGCCCTCCACCATCGGCGCCGGCTCGATCCGGTCGCGCACCCCGACATAGCCGCACACCAAGGACGCAGCCAGCGCCAGATAGGGGTTGGCGTCGGCCCCCGGCACGCGGTTTTCGACCCGCGTATTCGCCAGATCGGTTAGTGGTACGCGCAGGCCGCAACTGCGGTTGTCATAGCCCCATTGCAGGTTGATCGGCGCCGAATGGCCCGGCCGCATCCGCCTAAAACTATTGATATTCGGTGCAAATAATGGCGCACATTCGGGCAGGAACTTTTGCAGCCCGCCCACGAAGTGACGGAACGTCTCGCTCAACCCATCCGGTTTTTCACCAAAAAGGTTTTGCCCGGTCAATTTGTCGTTGGCCGAAATATGGAGATGCATGGCACTGCCCGGCTGATGTTCCATCGGCTTGGCCATGAACGTCGCATACACCCCATGTTTCAGCGCCACCTGGCGGACGATACGCTTGAACACCAGCACCTGATCGCACAGGTGGATCGGATCGCCATGGTTGAAGTTGATTTCCAGCTGGGCGGTGCCCGCTTCGTGGATCATCGTGTCGAGGTGGAGCGAGGCGGCCTCGGCCTGCTCGTAAATATCCTCGATCAGGTCCTCATATTCGGTCACCGCTTCCAGGCCATAGGGTTGCGGCGCGGTTTCCGATCGGCCCGATCGCCCGGCCGGCGGCTCCAGCGGCAGATCGGGATCGGTGTTGATCTTGGTGAGGTAGAATTCCAGTTCGGGCGCGATCACCACCTGCCAGCCGATCGCATCGTACAGCGCCAATATCTTTTTCAGCACATAACGCGGCGCGATTTCGAACGGATCGCCATTCTTGTGGTGCGCATCGGCGAACACGAAGGCGGTGGGCGTCTTGAATCCCGGCGCCACGCACAACGACCCGAAATCGGGATGCAACGACACGTCCGGATCGCTGTAGCTTTCCGCCGCGGTCGGCTCGTCGGCATATTCGCCGGTCACGGTGACGGCGAAGATGCTGCTGGGCATGCGGAGCGATCCGTTGTGCACCGATTGCAGGAATTTCTGCGCCGGCCACACCTTGCCGCGGATCACCCCGTTCATGTCGGGGACAAGGCATTCGATTTCATTGGTGCCGTTGGCGGCGATCCATTCGCGAAAGCTGCTGCTGCTCATGATCGCCTCTCCTGCCTCCCTGATTCACTGCAACGCGGTTCAGCCCAAAGTTTCGACCTCGACATGATCCGGCGCAGGCAGCGCCGCGAGGATCGGTGCCGCTGAATCAAGCGCGGCGCGGATGATCGCGATCATCCGGTCCACCTCATCGCGTGTGATCACCAAGGGCGGGCACATCACGATCGAATCGCGGATCGCGCGCACCATCAACCCGCCGGCGATGCACGCATCGCGCACCACCGGCCCGGCGGCGCCTTCCTTGCCGGTGAACCGCCGATTGGTGCCCTTTTGCGCGACGATCTCGACCGCGCCGATCAGCCCCAGACTACGCGTTTCGCCCACCAGCGGATGATCATCCAGGCTCTTCAGCGCGTTGGCGAAATACGGCCCGATATCGCGCGCGACACGATCGACCAGCCCTTCGCGCTCGATGATCTCCAGATTGCGCAGGGCCACGGCGGCCGCCACCGGATGCCCCGAATAGGTGTAGCCGTGGACGAAATCCTCGTCGCTTGCCCGCAGGGTGGCCACGATCTCGCGGCTAACGGCGGTGGCCGAAATCGGCTGGTAGCCCGACGACAGCCCCTTGGCCATCGAGACGATATCGGGCGTGAAGCCAAACCGCTGGAATCCAAACCATTTACCCAGCCGGCCAAAGCCGGTGATCACCTCGTCGGCGACCAGCAATATGCCATATTTGCGGCAGATCGCTTCCACCCGCGCCCAATAGCCCGGCGGCGGGATGATCACGCCCCCTGCCCCTTGCACCGGTTCGCCGATGAACGCCGCCACCTTGTCCGGCCCCACCGCCAATATCCGCGCCTCGATGTCATCAGCGGCGCGCGCGGCGAACGCTTCCGGCTCCTCGCCAAAGCCTTCGCCAAAGCCATAAGGCTGCATCACATGTTCGACGCCCGGGATCGGCAGGCAGCCCTGGGCATGCATGAACGCCATTCCGCCGAGACTCGCCCCCGCCACGGTCGATCCATGATAGGAATTGCGCCGGCTGATGAAGATCTGCCGTTCGGGCTGGCCCTTCAACGTCCAGTAATGGCGCACCAGGCGGAACACGGTGTCGTTCGATTCCGACCCGGATGAATTGAAGAAGATATGCTGCAATTCGCCGCCCAGCAGCCCGGCCAACTTGGTCGCCAGTTCCACCGCCGGCACCGTCGCGGTGCGGAAGAAGCTGTTATAATATGGCAGTTCGAGCATCTGTTCATAGGCGACCCGAGCCAGTTCCTCGCGGCCATAGCCCACCGCGACGCACCACAGGCCGGCCATCCCGTCGAGGATCGCATGGCCATCGCCGTCCCAGATCGTCGATCCTTCGGCACGGGTGATGATCCGGCTGCCGCCCAGATCCTGAATCAGCTTGTAATTGGCCTGCGCGGGCAGGTGATGGGCGATATCCTGCTTGCGCAAGGCGGGAATGTCATAATTGCGCACGGTCACACGCCTTTCTTTGCTGGGGCCGCCGCGATCGCGTCACCACGCAGCACCCGGCCCAAAATCCCAAAAAATCCGGTGGAGGCCGCGTCCCGGTCGCTCTGCCATTCGGGGTGCCATTGCACCGCCAGAACGGGCGCACCGCCGGGGCTGGCGGATACCGCCTCGATCACCCCGTCGGGCGCCGCCGCCTCCACGGACAGCCCTTCACCCAGCCGCTCCACCCCCTGGAAATGCACCGAATTGACGGTCAGCCCATCGCGCCCGAACGCCCGCGCCAGCACGCCGCCGGGGGTTAACCTGACGTCATGGCGGTGCGCGAACATCGCATCCAGCGGCACGCCCTCGGCCGCGTGGTGCGGCAACGCCCGCGCCGGATCACCCAGGCCGCGGTCCAGCGTGCCGCCGAACGCCACATTGATTTCCTGAAACCCCCGGCAGATGCCGAACACTGGTTTGCCGAGCGCGATCATCGCATCGATCAGCGCCAGGCTCATCTCGTCGCGGGCCGGATCGAACGGGCCATTGCCATCGGCATCGCCATAGCGCGCCGGATCGACATTGGACGGGCTACCCGTCAGCAACAGCCCGTCGATCCGCGCCGCCGCCTCGCTCGCTCGCATCAGATCGGGCCGCGCCGGGATCAGCAGGGCCGCCGCATCGGCATGGCGCATCGCCGCTTCCATATAGCGGTCGATCACCACCTGCGCCGTCTCCTCGCCAAAGGGGCGGTTGCACGCGCTGATGCCCAGGAGCGGACGGGTCATGCAGCCCCTCGCTCTTTCCCGTCACCCTGAACTTGTTTCAGGGTCCATCGTGCCACACCCACCGTCGGCGCTTGTGGAAAGATGGATGCTGAAACGAGTTCAGCATGACGAATAAGAAAGGAGCCCCTCCCCCTCACGACAGCAGCACCGCCGGCGATCGCGGGTGCCAGGCCAGCCACACCGGCTGATCCCAGTCGAACCCCTGTTCTTCATAGCGCGCGACGTTGGACCGCAGCACCTTCACCCGCTGGCCGCTGGCCACCGCCACGTCATACACCGTCTCGCTGCCGAGATAGGAGATGTGGCAGATCATCCCCGGCACCACATTATGCCCGTCGGGCACCCCCGCCACCACCGGCGGCAGGCCCCCTTCGGGGCGGTGGAGCATTTCGATCTTTTCCGGCCGGATCGCCGCCCACACCGTCGCGCCCGTCGCCCCGGTCACCCCATGGTCGACATAGATGGGCGCGGACAAAGCGGGTGAGGTGACGACGGCATGGCCCGGCTCGTCCACCTCCAGCCGGCCTTCGAACATGTTCACGCTGCCGATGAAATCGGCGACGAAGCGGTTGGCGGGATATTCATACAGATCGTTGGGGCTGGCCACCTGTTGCAGCAACCCCCGGTGCATCACCGCGCAGCGCGTGGCCATCGCCAGCGCCTCATCCTGATCGTGCGTCACCATCACGAAAGTGACGCCAACCTTGTCCTGAATCTGCGCCATTTCCGATCGCATCGCCTCGCGCAGCTTGGCGTCGAGCGCGGACAGCGGCTCGTCCAGCAGCAGCACGCGCGGCCGTTTCACCAGCGCGCGGGCCAGCGCCACCCGCTGGCGCTGCCCGCCCGAAAGCTGATCGGGCTTGCGATCCTCGAACCCATTGAGCTTCACCAGCGACAGCGCATCGGCCACGCGCGCTGCGCGCTCATCCTTGGGCACGCCGTCCATGCGCAGGCCGTACGCCACATTGTCGGTGACGTTCATGTGCGGGAACACCGCATAGGATTGGAACACCATGTTCACCGGCCGCTTGTTCGGCGGCACCGTGCTCATATCCGCCCCGTCGATCAGGATGCGCCCCTCGGTCGGGATCTCAAGCCCGGCGAGCATCCGAAGCAACGTCGTCTTGCCGCAGCCCGAAGGGCCGAGCAGTGCGAAGAACTCGCCCTCCTCTATCTCCAGATTGACGTCATCGACCGCGGTGAAATGGCCGAAACGCTTGGTCAGCCCTTCGATCCGTATCAGGGTTTTTCCGGTCATCACGCGCCTCCGCTCTTGGCGACTTCGCGCCCCTGCAGTTTCAACCCCACCGCCGTCAGCAGCACCGTCACCACGATCAGCACGGTCGACGCGGCATTCACTTCCGGGGTCACCGAAAACCGCACCATCGAATAGACCTTCACCGGGAATGTCACCGTATCCGGCCCGGCGGTGAAGAAGGTGATGACGAAATCATCGAGGCTCAGCGTGAACGCCAGCAATGCGCCCGCCACCAGCGCCGGGCGCATGTGCGGCACCAGCACGTCCATGAACGCGCGCCATTCGCTCGCCCCCAGATCCTTGGCCGCTTCCTCCAGCTCGCGATTGAACGAAGCCAGGCGCGCGCGGACGATGACGGCCACGAACGGGAAGCAGAAGGATACGTGCGCGATGATGATCGCGCCCAGGTTGAACGGCCACGGCAAGCCGGTAGGCCAGGGCATGACCCGCGAAAAGAACACCAGCATCGCCACGCCCATGCAGATTTCGGGCACCACGATCGGCAGCGCCAAGGTCCCTTCGAACCCGGCCTTGAACGGGAACCGGAACCGCCAGCACGCCACCGCCACCAGTGCGCCCAGCACCACGCTGATCGCGGTGGCGACGGCGGCGATCGTCAGCGAATTGGTGAACGCCTCGAACAGGCTCGCATTGCGGAACGCCTTGAAATACCAGTCGAAGGTAAATCCGGTCCAGACGATGTTGCGTTTGCTCTCGTTGAAACTGAACACCATCAAGGTGACAAGCGGCGCGTAGAGGAAGATCGTGACCAGCAATACCCAGATGCGCAGCGGCCAGCGCCGGAAATAATCGAGCGGGCCGGCCGGTTCGCGGGGTTGCCGGCCGATCATGGCGCCATCCTCCGGCGGCGGTTGGACAACAGCGCCTGTCCCGCGATCGCGATGAAGGTCAGGTACATCAGGATGAACGACAAAGCCGCGCCGAACGGCCAGTCATTCGCGCGCTTGAACTGGCGTTCGATGACGTTGGCGATCATCTGGCTGTCCGGCCCGCCCAGCAAATCGGGGGTCAGATAGCTGCCGAGCGCGGGGATGAAGGTGATCAGCAAGCCCGACATGATCCCCGGCAGCGCCAGCGGCACCACCACCTCCCAGATCGTCCGCAGATGCCCCGCACCCAGATCGAGGCTCGCTTCCAGCAAGGATCGGTCGAGCCGGTCGAGCGCTGCGTACAGCGGCAGCACCAGGAACGGCAGGTTGACGTAAACCAGCCCCAGCACCACCGCGAAATTGTTATGCAGCAGCGGTAGCGGCTCGAAATTCTGGCCGAGCGCCTCGGCGAACCAGCCCAATGTCGAATTGACGTAACCCTCGCGCCGCAGCACCGCCATCAGCGCATAGGTTCGGATCAGAAGGTTGGTCCAGAAGGGCAGCATGATCAGCAGCAGCAGCCACGCCTTGGCCCGGTCCGGCGCGAAGGTGATCGCCAGCGCCACGGGAAAGCCGATCACCAGGCACAGCAGGGTGGTGATCGTCGCCATGCCCAGCGATTTCAAGAAGATATCGAGGTAAACCGGGTCCGCCGCACGCACATAATGGCGGAACGTGCCGCTGATTTCGATCGTCGTCGGCCCGGTATTCTGGCCGAAGCTGTACGCCCAGACGATCGCCAGCGGCACGACGAAGAAGACGAACAGCCACAAGGCCGGCGGCGAAAAGATCACCGCGAAGGGGCCTTTGGCGCGTTTCCAGTCCTCTTCCATCACTCCGCCCCCCACGTCACGCGTTGTGCAGATACCAGTCATGATCGAGCGCCGAGACCTGCTCCATGAAGCGGGTCTGTTCGGTGCGTTTGACGATGGTGAACATGTCGACCGTGCGATCGCCGAGATAGTCGCGCAGCACCGCCGATTGTTCGAACAATCGCACCGCATCGAACCAGTTGGTCGGCAGGCTCGTTCCGGCTGCCGCCGCTGCGGCATAGCCGTCGCCCGTCACCGCCGGCCCCGGATCGATTTTGTGGGTGATGCCGTGATGGACCGCCGCCAGCAGCGCCGCGACCGCCAGATACGGGTTGGCATCGGCCCCGGCCACACGATGTTCGATATGGCGGGTGTGCGGCAGGCCAGCGGGCACCCGCAAGGCGACGGTGCGGTTGTTCACCCCCCAGGTCGGTGCGGTGGGCGCATAGCTGTTGGCCTTGAACCGGCGATAGCTGTTCATGTTCGGCGCAAAGATCGCCATGCTTTCGGCCAGCAACGCCCCCATCCCGCCGATCGCGTGGCGCAGCATCGGGGTTCCTGCCACATCGTCGGCGGCAAACAGATTGAGGCCCTGCCCGTCCGCCAGGCTGACATGCAGATGCAGCCCGCTGCCGGCGCGATCGGCCCAGGGTTTCGCCATGAAGGTGACGTCGCAGCCGTGGTTCTTCGCCACCCCCTTGGCCGCGCGCTTATAGGCGACCGCATCGTCGGCGGCGCGCAGCGCATCGCCCTTATGCTTCAACGTCAGTTCCAATTGCCCCGGCGCGCATTCCGAAATCACGCCTTCGAGCGGTATGCCCTGCGCGTCGCACGCCGCCCACAGATCGCGCAGGAAAGGCGACGCTTCCTCCACCTGCGGCAGGCCATAGACTTCGGTTGCGGTGGCCATCCCGCGCGGCAGGCGGACCGATCCATCGCGCCCGCGCCGCCCGTCGACCAGATAGAATTCCAGTTCGCATGCCACCACCGGGGTCAGCCCATCGGCGGTGAAACGATCAATCACACGGCTCAAAATCGCGCGCGGGTCCAGCTCGCACACCGCCCCATCCAGTTCGTGGAGCGAACACATCAGCTGGCCGACATCATCGCCCAGCCACGGCGCCGGCACGATCCCGCCCGGCACCGGCCGCGCCCGCCGATCGGCGTCGCCATCTTCCCAGACCAGGCCGGTATCCTCGCAATCGCGGCCGGTGATATCGACCACCTGGATCGATCCCGGCAGGAAACGGCCATAATCATATACCGCCTCCACCTCATGCCGCCTCAGCCTTTTGCCGCGCGGCACGCCCGAAAGGCCGGTGAAGAACACATCGAACAAGGCAATATGCGGATGGGCGGCCAGAAACGCCCGCCCTTCCGCCGGATCGGCGACAAAACCCGCCGGGATCGCCGCCTTCGTCATGCAGCACCCCCGCGCAAGGTGAAGGTCACCGCCTTCAGATCGGCATATTTTTCCATGGCATGCAGGCTCCGGTCGCGGCCGAAGCCCGATTGCTTGAAGCCGCCGAACGGCATGGTGATATCATCGGCATCCCAGCCATTGACCCACACCTGCCCCGCCTTCAACGCCCGCGTCGCGCGGTGCGCGCGATCCAGATCGGCGGTCCACACCCCTGCCGCCAGGCCATAAACCGTGTCGTTGGCGATCCGGTACGCCTCGGCCTCATCGGTAAAACCGATCACGCCCAATACCGGGCCGAACACCTCTTCCCGCGCCAGCGTCATATCGGGTCGGACCCCATCGAAGATTGTCGGCGCGACATAGAATCCCCCGGTTTCGGCGCGCACCTGCCCGCCGCCCAGCACCAGCCCGGCCCCTTCGGCCTGCGCGGTTGCGATGTAGCGCAGCGCCGTCGCCATCTGCCGTTCGCTCACCATCGCGCCAAAGCGGGTGGCCGGGTCCAGCGGATCGCCGGCTTCGATCCGGCCGGCAATCTTCACCACTTCGGCGGTGAAATCGGCGCGGATCGATTCATGCACCAGCAGCCGGGATGCCGCCGTGCACACCTGCCCCTGGTTGTAAAACACGCTCCACGCCGCACTGCGCGCCGCCGCCGCCATGTCGGGGCAATCGGGAAAGATGATCTGGGGCGATTTGCCCCCCAGTTCCAAACTCACCCGTTTCAGGTTGCTCTGCCCCGAATATTGCATCAGCAGCCGGCCGACGACGCCCGATCCGGTGAACGCGATCATGTCGACGTCCATGTGCAGCGCCAGCGCCTTGCCCGCCGTTTCGCCAAGCCCCGGAACGACGTTGAACACGCCCGGCGGCAAACCGGCTTCCAGCGCCAGTTCGGCCACCCGGATCGCCGTCAGCGGCGATTGTTCGGCCGGTTTCAGCACCACCGAATTGCCCGTGGCCAGCGCCGGGGCCACCTTCCACATCGCCATGTGCAGCGGAAAATTCCACGGCACGATCGCGCCGATCACGCCCAGCGGTTCATGCACCGCATAAGACAGCCGTGACGGGTGATGCGGGCCAACCTCGCCATACACCTTGTCCAGCGCCTCGGCATAATAACGCACGCTGTCGATCGCCAGCGGCACATCCACGCTGCGCGCATCGCGGATCGGCTTGCCGGTATCCAGCGCCTCCAGCAGCGCCAGTTCGTCGGCATGGGCCGCCATCCGATCGGCAAAAGCGTGCAGGATCGCCTTCTTCGCCTTGGCCGCCAGATTGCGCCAGCGGCCATCATCGAATGCGGCGCGCGCCGCGGCCACCGCCGCATCCACGTCCGCTGCGTCCCCGGCGGCGACATGGCCGATCACCCGGCCATCACGCGGGCCGATATTGGCAAAGGTCGCGCCTGAACGTGCCGCAACGGCAGCGCCGTCGATCACCGCCAGCGCAGGCAGCGCCAGCGCCTCTATCTGTGCGAGATTGCCGGTCAGATCCTGTGCCACGATCCGCTAACCCCCATCTGTGATCACACCATAAACGGCTGCGCGGTGCGTGGAAACCCCACCATTTACGCACCGCCACCCGGTCGCTTTGCGCGACTCCATTCACTTGATTGCCTTATCCGTCCTATCGACCGATAGTGTCATCCGCATTGCCGCCTTTTCCGGGCGGTGCGCAACCGGGATGCCGCCCTTGGATCGACCACGCGTCCGCATCAATGCCATCGGCACCGCCGCCCCCGATCACGACATCCACGCCGCCTTTCAGGACTGGGCCGAAACCCGCATATCCGATCGGGATCGCGCGCTGTTTCAGCGCATGGCCCAGCGGTGCGGCATCCAGCACCGCTGGTCGGTGCTGCCGCGCGCCGATGGTGGCGGATCGCCGATCGAACCCGGCGGCTTCTATGCCGGCGAAACCCTGCCCCTCACCGGCGCGCGTATGGATCGATATGCGCAGGCCGCCCCCGCCCTCGCGCTCGATGCGATCGCGGCTTTGGCCGAAAAGACGCCGATCGAAGGCATCACCCATCTCGTCGTCGCCAGTTGCACCGGCTTTGTCGCGCCCGGCATCGATCAGATCATCGCGGCCCGGCTGCGGCTTGGTGGCGCGGTCGAACGCACGCTTGTCGGCTTCATGGGCTGCTATGCCGCCGTCTCGGCGCTCCGCGTCGCCCGCCACATCGTCCGCTCCGATCCTGCCGCCCGCGTGCTGGTGGTGACGGTGGAATTGTCGACGCTTCACCTCCAGCCCGATACCGCGCTCGAACCCTTGCTGGCGATGCTTCAGTTCGGCGATGGCGCGGCGGCGGCATTGGTGACGGCCGATGGCCCCGGCCTTGGCCTCGATCGATTTTTTGCCGCCACCCTGCCCGGCACCGACGAACTGATCCGCTGGCGGATCGGCGATCAGGGCTTTGCCATGCATTTGTCGGGCGAAGTGCCCGGCCGGATCGGCCATGCGCTCGCCGATCGGGATTTCCGCGCCATCCTCACCGGCGAACGCGATCCCGCCGCCATCGGCAACTGGGCGGTTCATGCCGGGGGTCGCTCGATCCTCGATGCCGTGGAACATGGCCTTGGCCTGCCGTCCGCCTCGCTCGCCGCCTCGCGTTCGGTGCTGGCCCAGTTCGGCAACATGTCGTCGGCCACCTTGATGTTCGTGCTGGCCGATATGCTGGCCACCGGCATCACCGGCGATGGCGTTGCGCTCGCCTTCGGCCCCGGTTTGGCCGCCGAAGGATTCGGATTCGGGCCGGCCCGATGAATCAGGCCCCACCCCGCCATCCCCGCGAAGGCGGGGATCCATAACCCCAGCCGTCCGCAATGAATCACCCATCGGCCATCCGGCATGATCTCGCTCGCCATCCGATCGCGCGAAGACGAACAGATGGACGATCCCGCGCTCCCGCCCGCCGAATATGCGGCGGTTCTGGCCGATCTGGCGCAGGTGAATCGCGTCACCATGGCCGCCCGGCCAACGATTCACTTTCTGGCCCGCGCGCTGGCCGGCCGGCGCCATGTCCGCCTGCTCGATGTCGGTTACGGCCAGGGCGATATGCTGCGCCACATTGCCCGCTGGGCGAACCGTCATGGCGTCACCGCCGATCTGGTCGGGGTCGATCTCAACCCCAACAGCGCGCCCGCCGCCCGTGCCGCCACCCCGGCGGACATGCCGATCGATTACCGCACCGGCGATTATGCCGCGCTGGCCGGTGGTGGCTTCGATGTCATCGTCAGCAGCCTTGTCGCCCATCATATGACCGATGCGCAGCTTGCCGCTTTCCTGCGCTTCATGGAAACCGAGGCGGCGGTCGGCTGGATGGTCAACGATCTCCACCGCCACCGCTTCGCATATGCCGGATTCCCGCTGCTGGCCGCTATGATGCGCTGGCATCCGATCGTCGCGCATGATGGCCGCCTGTCGATCGCGCGCGCGTTCCGCCGCGATGATTGGCGGGCGATTCTGGACGGCGCCGGCATCGGGCCGGCCGCCCGATCCGCGCGGATCGTCCGCCATTTCCCCTTCCGGTTATGCGTCGAACGGACGCGCTGATCGTCGGCGGCGGGCCCGCCGGTTGTGCCGTGGCCATCGCGCTGGCCAAAACCGGCGTTCGGCCGCTGCTGATCGAACGGCACACCGCGCCACAGCAGATCGTCTGTGGCGGCTTCCTTGGCCATGACGCGATCACCGAATTGGCGGCGCTGGGTATCGATACGGCCGCGCTGGGCGCGCGGCCGATCCAGCGGGTCCGCTTGTGCGTCGGCACGCGCATCGCCGAATCCGCCCTGCCCTTCGCCGCCGCCGGCCTGTCGCGGGTCACGCTCGATGCCGCCCTGCGCGCCCGCGCGGTTGAATCGGGGGCGATCGTCGAAATCGGCCGCGCCGCGCGCGCGCTTGATCCAGGCGATGGCCGTCATGGCGTCATCCGTCTCGACGATGGCGCCACCATGGGCGCCGATGCGATCTTCCTCGCCACCGGCAAGCATGATCTGCGCGGCGCGGCGCGGCCCCGCGATGCGCTGGGCGCAGATCCCGCCGTCGGCCTGCGCACCCGCCTGGCCCCCACCCCGGCGCTGGCCGCCGCGCTCACCGGCGTGATCGAACTCCACGCCTTCGATCGCGGCTATGCCGGGTTGCTGTTGCAGGATGATGGCTCGGCCAATCTCTGCCTGTCGGTCGCCCGCTCGCGCCTGTTGGAATCGGGCGGCAATCCAACAGCCCTCACGGCCGCCCTCATCGCCGAATCCCCCCATCTCGCCCGCCGCCTTGCCGCCGCTGCGGCCATCGCCGATTGGCAAGCCGTTTCCAACATTCCCTATAATTGGTGCGCGTCCGGCCTCAACGAGACACTCTACCGCGTCGGCGATCAGGCCGCCGTCATCGCCTCGCTCGCTGGCGACGGCATCGCCATCGCCATCGCCAGCGGCCGCGCCGCCGCCGCCGCCTGGCGGGCGGGCGAAACTCCGGCCCGCCACGCCAGCGCCTTCGCCACCCGCGCCCGCCGCCCGCTCGCCATCGCCGGGGCGATCCGTTCGCTCGCCGAACATCGCCATCGCACCCTCCTCGTGCGCGCCGCCGCCCTGCCGGGCGTGATGGCCATCGCCGTCCGGCTAACCCGTATCAGCCATTGACCACAGCCCGGCCGCGACCCACATTTCCGATCATGGAACGACTCGATCTATCCGAGCAGGAATGGCGCAAGCGCCTCACCGCCGAACAATATCATGTGCTGCGCGAAGCCGGCACCGAACGCGCGTTCAGCGGCATCTATGCCGATAACAAGGCGCCCGGCCTGTACCGCTGCGCCGGGTGCGGCGCGGTGCTGTTCGACAGCGACGCCAAATATGATTCGGGCAGCGGCTGGCCCAGCTTCACCCACCCGTTCAGCGCAGCCGCGGTGACGGAGCATGCCGACGTCAGCCATGGCATGCGCCGGGTGGAGGTCCGCTGCGCGAAATGCGACGGCCATCTCGGCCATGTCTTCCCCGACGGGCCAGGCCCCGAAGGCCTGCGCTACTGCATGAACAGCGTATCGCTCGACTTCAAGGGCCGGGGCGACTGACCGGCATACCGGGGGTTTTGCATCCGTTGGCCGCGTCCCCGCTTGTGGCGCGGCGGCGAACGCACTAATCCCCCGATCCACCAATGGCAGCCAAGCGTCCCCGACCCAAAAGAGGCCCAGTGTGGGGCGCAACCGTGAAGATGGCCAAATATGGCCTGTTCGCGGGATTGGCGGCGTTCGCCGCCTTGATCGTCGCGGTACTGATCGCGCGATCGACGCTGCCCAGCTATCAGGAACTGCAATCGTCGCCCAACGGGCAGATGATCCGCGTCCACGCCGCCGACGGCACGGTGATCGTCTCGCTCGGGCCAAGCTACGGCCAGTGGATCCCGTTCGATCGCATCCCGCAGCCGATGAAGGATGCGATGGTCGCGACGGAAGATCGCCGTTTCCGCATGCACCCCGGCGTCGATCCGATCGCGCTGGTGCGTTCGGTGATGGTACGGGTCGAACGCGGCCGCTGGGTGCAGGGGGGATCGACGATCACCCAGCAGCTGGCGCGCAACATCTTCCTCACCAACACCCGCACCTTCGGCCGCAAGTTCCGCGAATGGATTCTTGCGCTGGCGATGGAGCGCAAATTTTCGAAGAACGAGATTCTCGAACTCTATCTCAACCGCGTCTATTTCGGCGGCGGGGCGTATGGCATCGACGCAGCCAGCCGCAAATTCTTCGGCCATCCCGGCAGCGAGCTGAGCCTGGGCGAAGCCGCGATCATCGCCGGCCTGGTCAAGGCGCCATCCAATTATTCGCCCACCGCCGATGCAGAGGCCGCGATCGGCCGGGCATCGGTCGTGCTTGGCCTGATGCGCGAACAGGGCATGATCACGCCCGGCGAGATGGCGGAAGCCAACCCCATCAACGTCAAGCTCGCGCCCGAGCCGCGCCAGAACAGCGTGCGTTATTTCACCGATTGGGCGCTCGCCCAGCTCGATACGATCGTCGAAGAAACGACCCAGCCGATCGACGTGTGGACAACGCTTGATCTGAAGATGCAGGCCGCCGCCGACGCGGCGATCCGCGCGAACACCCCCGAAGGATTGCAGGGCGCGCTGGTGTCGCTCGATCAGGATGGTGCGGTACGCGCCATGGTCGGCGGCAAGGATTATGTGTCGTCGATCTACAACCGCGCGACGCAGGCGGTCCGCCAACCGGGTTCGGCGTTCAAGCTGTTCGTCTATCTCGCCGCGCTGGAAAACGGCCACACGCCGCAGGATATGGTGGTCGATGAACCGATTAACATCGCCGGGTGGAGCCCGCGCAATTCCAGCCGCCGCTTTTCCGGCGAGATCGATATCCGCACCGCGTTCGCCTTCTCGATCAATACCGTGGCAGCCAAGCTCGGCCAGGAAGTGGGCTTTTCCACCGTCGCCGATATGGCGCGTCGCTTTGGCATCACCACCCCGGTCAACACGCATCCGTCCATGGTGCTCGGCACGTCCGACGTCCGCCTGATCGACATGACCCGCGCCTTCGCCGCCGTCAGCCGCAAGGGCATTGCGGTCGTCCCCTACGGTATCGTCAAGGTGACGACCGGGCAGGGCGAAATCCTCTACGAACATCAGCCCGATGATCAGCGCGTGCTGGTGGCGCCCTATGTCGCAGCCCAGATGACCGATCTGCTCCAGACCGCGGTCAACACCGGCACCGCGCGCGCAGCGCAGATCGGCCGGCCGGTGGCGGGCAAGACCGGCACGACATCATCGAACAAGGATGGCTGGTTCCTCGGTTTTTCGAGCGGGATCACCACCGGTGTGTGGATGGGCCGCGACGATGCCAAGGCCGTCGGCGGCCTGCAGGGTGGCCGGGCACCGGCCACAGCCTTCCGCGATTTCATGAAGACCGCCGTCGCCAATCGCCCGATCGAGAAGTTCGACACCGAAGTCACCCTGCCCGAATGGCAGCTCGAGCCGGACGCCGAGGCCTATTATGGCGAACCGACCGAAGGCTTTGTCGATGAAAACGGTATGCCCGTTGCGACGGAACCCGCACCCGATGCGGATACCGCCCCGGCCGATGCGCCAGCGCCGGAAGCGCCGGGCGAACGGTTGGACGATCGCTGGCTCGATAGCGCGCTGGGCCGCAACCAGCGCCCCGAACGCCAGCCTCAGCCCTCTCGCCCCAACCAGTAAAGCGCCGCGCCATGGGTGCGCAGCCACGCCCGTTCGGGCGCGGGATCGCGGCCGAGCAGCCGATGGACCGCCGCGTGAAAGGCCGGGCTATGGTCCATGTGCAGCCGGTGCGCCACTTCATGCGCGACCGTCGCCTCGCGCACGGCGACCGGGGCAAGCACCAGCCGCCAGCTGTAGCGGATATCGCCGGATGACGAACAACTGCCCCAGCGCGCGCGCGGATCGCCCACCGCGACGCCCGCAACCGTAACCCCGGCACGATCCGCCACCGCCCGCGTTTCCGCGTCAAGCCGCACCAGGGCTTCGGCGCGCATCCAGCGCAGCAGCCGAGCGGCCACCGTATCGCGCGGGCCACCCAGCACGAACCGATCCTCGTCCAGCCGAACGGCGCGCGGCGCCCCTTCCTGCCAGTCGATCCGGCGCATCCGCCCTTCGAACGGGGCCTCGCCACCGGGCACCAGCAACGCCCCTTCGGGCAACCGGGCCAGGGCCGCCTCGATCCAGCCGCGTTTCGATTCCACCCAGTCGAGCGCATGGCGCAGCGCCGCCCGCTTGGGCATCGTCAGCCGCACCGTGCCATCGCGCGGATCGACCGCGAGGCGCAACGCCTTTGCCTGCGTCATGCGCCGCACGGTCAGCCGTCGTGTTCGTCCGCCGCCGGTGAAAACCGGATCAGAGGATCCGGTCGACAATATGATTCTCGAACTCGCCCGCTTCGCTCTCGGAAACCGTCCAGCCGCGAACCGACTGACCAGCGCGATGCACCGCTTCGCGATCGCCGCAAACAAGGTGATGCCATTCGGGAAGCGGGCGGCCTTCGTCGATCAGGCGGTAGGCGCAGGTTGTCGGCAGCCAGTCGATCTGGCGCAGTTTCACCGGTGTCAGGCGAACGCATTCGGGCACATAAGCGTGGCGATGTTTGTAATCGCTGCACTGGCCACTGCGCCGATCGAGCAGGCGACAGGCAATATTGGTGGGATAAAGTTCGCCGGTATCGTCGTCTTCAAGCTTGTGGACGCAGCATTTGCCACAGCCATCACACAGCGATTCCCATTCTGCCCGGCTCATCTTGTCCAGGGGGGTCGTTTCCCAGAAGGGCTTCACCGCACCCATTTCGCCAGCTCCGCCGCGATCTCCTCAGGCGTGCCATCCTGCGGGATCAGGGCAATCGGTTCGCCCTTCGGCCCGTACAACGTTGCCTGACGCGCATGATCGACCAGATAGGCATCGGGCGTGCCGCCGTCCGCCTTGCGGTAATATATCGCATATTCCTTGGCGACGGCGGCAATTTCCGCCTCACTGCCGGTCAGCCCGATCAGGCGTGGGTGGAACGCGGCCACATATTGCTTCAGCACCGCCGGGGTATCGCGCGCCGGATCGATGGTGATGAAGATCGGCTGGATCGTTTTGGCCTTCGCCGGATCCTGCTTTTCGAGCAGCTTCATGCCCTGCATCAGCTTTTGCAGGTCTACGGGGCAGACATCCGGGCAGAAGCTGTAGCCGAAATAGATCAGCCGATATTGCCCCGCGAATTGCGTATCGCTCACCTTCGCACCGGTCTGGCCGGTCAGGGTGAAGGGGCCGCCCATCTTCGCGCCGGCCAGCGGCGCTTCATCCGGCGCGGCCTGGCAGGCGACGAGGAGGAGGGGGAGGAGGGCGGTCAGAATGGCTTTGTTCATGGCAAGGCCAGCCATGCTTTGCTATTGGGCGGAGTGCAAGTCGGTCGCGTTCGACGGAGTAGGTGGATTGATGGATATGCGGAATTTCGGCCTTTCGGGGCGCTGGATCGCCGCGGCGATGGCGATGCTGCTGGCAACCACGCCCGCCTCGGCGCAATTTTCGGATTCTTACAAGTTCCTCAAGGCCGTGCGCGACAAGGACGGCGCCGTCGTCACCGAAATGATGGAAAAGCCCGGCGCGACGATCATCAACACCCGCGACTTTTCCACCGGGGAAAGCGGGTTGCACATCGTTATCAAGCGCCGCGATGCGCAATGGTTGAGCTTTTTGCTGGCCAAGGGCGCGAACCCCAATTTGCGCGATAGCGAAGGCAATACGCCGATGCTGACGGCGGCCCAGTTGCGCTTCGCCGATGGCATCCAGGTGCTGATCGACAAGAAGGCCGATGTGAACGGCGCGAATAGCCGGGGGGAAACCCCGCTGATCCTGGCGGTTCAGGCGCGCGATATTCCATCGGTTCGCATCCTGCTCGCCGCCGGCGCCAATTCCCGCCAGCCCGATCGTATCGCCGGCATGTCCGCGCGCGATTATGCCGCGCGCGATGGCCGTTCGGAAATGATCGTCAAGATGATCGATGACGCCAAGACGGTGAAACCCAAGGCCACCGTTGCCGGGCCGGTATTCTAAGGCCGCATAGTCACCCGATATCGATCAGGCCGGGGTCCAGCGCGCCCAGCATGCGCAAGGCCCCGCGCCGGGCGAAGCGCAATGTTTCGGCTTTGCGTCGGGCCGGCGGCATCGGGCGGTGCGCCGCTTCGCGGACAATGGCGGCATCATAGCGATCGGCGATGATCAGCCCGGCAATTTCTGGACGAAACCGGGGTTCTTCGAACGCACCGAGATCGAATCCCTGCGGCACCGCCCAGAAAAAACGGTCACAATAGTCCAGATAGTCAGGCCATTTGCCGTCACCGCGCAGATCTGCGCGTGATACCTTGATTTCGATGATGGTGATGTCGCCTTTGGCGTCGATCGCCAGCAAATCAGCGCGGCGGCCATTGCCCAGCGGCAACTCGCACAGCGCATAACTGTCCCGTCGATACAGCAGACGCGACACGCCACGGGCAACATCGCGGGCAAGCAGCGGAACATCGTCAAAGTCAGGGTCGGTGACCGCAGTCATTTCCGACCCTAGAACAAGATAGGAACGAATAAAAGTCGGGCTATGCCGCGGCCATCTCGTCGGCGATCCGCGCCGCCTCCGCACCGTCCAGTTCGAGCACCCACAGATCTGGATCGAAACGACGACGCCTGGCGATATATTCGGGCAGCGCGCCTGGCTGATCAGGGTCGGCCGGCCCCGTCGGCGTCCAATGATAAAGCCCACGCTCGTCGAGTGTGCGTTCGAGCACCGCGCGGGTTTCGCCCCGGTCGGCAATGATCAGAAGTATCGCCCCCGATGTTGCGTCCCCCTTGGCCAGCACCATGCCGCCGCCCCCGGCCGCTTCCATCCGGCGGATAAGCGCGGATACGAACAGGCCGGCAGCCAGCCGCGCCGTCATCAGGATGGCATGTCCGGGCGCAGATAGCCCGGCAGATCAGCCAGCGGGATCCGCGATCGCATGAACGTGCCGGTGCCGCGTGCCGCTTCCTCGCCATCCGCGTCGATCAATCGGGCTTCCGCCACCATCACGCGACGCCGGCCGCTGATCCAGCGGCCTTCGGCAATCACCTCGCCATCCTCGATCGGGCGGGTGAAGAACAGGTTGAACGCGGTCGTCAGCAGGAAATGTTCGCCGACCAGGCTGTTCGCCGCATAGAATGCGGCATCGTCGAGCATCTTGAAATAGATCGTCCCATGCGCGGCGGCCGCCGCATGGTGCACACGGCTGTCAACCGTGAAACGGATCCGCGCAAAACCCGGCTCGCTGATCTCCAGCCGGGATGGAAAGAGCTGGTTGATCGGGGCTGCCGCATAGAGCGATTCCAACGCACGAAAATGCGCTTCGCCGGGATGCTGTTCCGGTCGCCCCGCAATGTCCTCTTCAGGCGGCATCGCGCGTTTCGCCGCTGGCGAACAAGGCATAGAGCGCGTCTTCCGATCCGGCGCCCCGCAGCTTGGCCACGAAATTGCGGTCGCGCAGGCGACGGCTGACCCGCGCCAGCGCCTTCAGATGCTCCACCCCTGCATCAGGCGGCGACAATAGCAGGAAGACGAGATCGACGGGCATGTCGTCGATCGCGGCAAAATCGATCGGCGCGGCCAGCCGGGCGAAGACCCCGACGACGCGATCCAGCCCGTCAATCTTGCCGTGCGGGATCGCAACGCCGCCACCGAAACCGGTCGATCCCAGCCGCTCGCGCTCCGCAAGACGCTCGACCACCATTTTGGCGTCGAGCGCTGCAGATTTGGCGGCAATCGCCGCCAGTTGCTGGAAAAGCGATTTCTTGTTCGGAACCGCCAACCCGGCAAACACCGAACCAGGCGACAGAAGATCGCTGAGATCGTCCATCGCCCGGATCATGCCGGCGGATCCTTTCGCGTCGTAATTCACGTTTTCGCCAAATTCCCGTTCAGGCCGCGCGCTGCGGCTCTACCCAGCCGATCGAACCGTCGGTGCGACGATAGACCATGTTGTATGCCCCGGTCCCGCTGTTGCGGAACAAAAGCGCGGTGGTGTTGCGCAGATCGAGCATCATCACCGCGTCGGATACGCTCGCTTCGGGAACGTCGACCCGGGTTTCCGCGATGATCACCGGGTTATCGGCAACCGGAATCTCGTCCTCTTCATGCGCGCCGGCGCCGAAGACGGTGTATCCGGCGTCATATTCGACGCCGTTGACGGCGCCCGACCCCGAACTGTGCCGATCCTTCAGCCGGCGCTTGTACCGGCGCAGCTGCGTTTCGATGCGGTCCGCCGCCTGATCGAACGACGGGTGCGCCTCCATCCCATGGCCCGATCCTTTTAGGATCACGCCCTGCATCACATGCGCAACGATATCGCACGAGAACCCATTGTCGTGCGGTCCCTTGCCGAAGGTCACCTGGGCCGAAAGACTGCGTTGGAAATATTTGTCGGCGATGCCCTGTAGCCGTTCGTCGACATGCGCCCGCAGCGCATCGCCGGTATCGACCTGATGACCCGAAACGCGGATTTCCATGGCTTCACCTCCGATTTGATTGTGCAACCGCACCAGGGGTCGGAGCGGTCGCGGCCTTAGGCCCGGTCGCGTACCCGGTCAACCGGACTACGCCGTGCTATCCCACAACGGGTCGGCCAGCTTGGCGATAAATGCTTTGTGACGAAGCAGTTCCTCCTCGCTGGCCATGTGCGGTCTGGGAGTTCGCACCGGGCGTGATGTGCGCCATCCCGGATTGGTGGTGGCGCACATGTCCGACGGCGTTTCGGCCGCCGGCTCGCTCCTCAGCGACAGGCCGATCTGCCTGCCACCGGTGAGTTCGACATAAAGTTGCGAAAGCAGTTGCGCGTCCAGCAACGCGCCATGCTTCACACGATGGCTGCGATCGATGCCATAGCGGCTGCACAAGGCATCCAGCGAATGCTTCGCGCCGGGGTGGCGTTGCCGCGCGATCGCCAGGGTATCGATCATCCGCGTCAGGCTGATCGTTTCCAAGCCGCACTGTTCCAGCTCGGCGTTGAGGAAGGTGAAGTCGAACGTGGCGTTGTGCGCGACCAGCGGCGCATCACCGATGAAATCCAGCAACGCCCCGGCTTCATCGGCGAAACTGGGCTTGTCGGACAGGAATATCGCCGACAGTCCGTGCACCGCTTCGGCTTCGCTGGGCATCGAACGGTTGGGATTGAAATAGACGTGATGGGTGCGTCCCGTTTCAACCCGGTTCACGAGTTCGACACAGCCGATCTCGACGAGGCGGTGCCCATCCTTGGGGCTAAGGCCGGTTGTTTCGGTATCGAAGACGATCTCACGCATGTGAGTCGTTTATCGGCCTCAGCGCCGTATGAAGCAAGCGATGACACGCAAAACTTGCATCCGCGTGACATTCTTTATGCGGCCGGTTTCGATCACGAAATCGGCCCGGCGGCGTTTTTCCGCATCGGGCGTCTGAAGCGACAGGATATGTGCCAGCCGCTTAGCCGTCATGCCCGGCCGCGCCATCACGCGACGCCGCTGGATCCAGGCCGGCGCGGACACCACCGCGATCGCATCCACTTTGCGCCAGCCGCCCTTTTCGAACAGCAATGGGATGTCGAGCACGACCAGCGGCCGCGCGCGATGGCGCCGCATGAAGCGTTTTCGTACTTCATGCAGGGCCGGGTAGATCAATGCTTCAAGCCGGGCGAGGGCGACATCATCACCCCACACCGCCTGACGCAGGGCTGCCCGATCCACGCCCGTTTCCGGACTGGTGGTGCCAGGATGCAGCGCCTCGATTTCCGGCAGCAGGGGGCTTCCCGGACCTTGCAGCCGATGGACTTCGGCATCGGCATCGAACACCGGCACGCCCTGCGCGCGGAACATCGCGGCGACGGTGGATTTTCCCATGCCGATCGATCCGGTGAGGCCCAATATCTTCATGCCGTGAGCAAGGCCCGCAATTCGGCGTCATACGTACGCGGCGCCGGCTGACCAAAGAACAGGCAAAATGCTTCGGCGGCCTGCCCGATCAGCATGTCCAGCCCATCCACCGCCCGCAGGCCGCGCTTGCGCGCCTCACCCAGCAATGCGGTTTCCAGCGGCGCATATACGATATCATATACCACCGCGTCGGGCGGAACGTTGCTGAAATCCACGGCCAGCGGTGGCGATCCGATCATGCCAAGCGAAGTGGCGTTGACGAACAGATCCAGCACCCCCGATCGATCACCCCAATCGAAATCCAGCGGCGCGCCGAAACTGTCGAGCGTCGCGACATGGGTATCAACCCCGTCGATCTCGGCACATAAGGCGGCGGCCTGGTCCGGATTGCGCGCGGCGATCACGATCGTGAACCCTTCACCCGCCAGTGCGTGGGCGACGGCTTTCGCCGCTCCCCCGGCGCCCATGATCCGGGCCATCCGGTAATAATGCGGTTCGGCCAACAAGCCGCGCAGCGGCTCAAGAAATCCAGCCGCGTCGGTATTATGGCCCACCAGCCCGTCACCGGTCGCAACAATGGTGTTCACCGCGCCGATTTTCGCCGCCACCGGATCGATCCTGTCGACGAACGGCATCACTGCCTGTTTGTGCGGCACGGTCACGTTGCAGCCGCGCCAACTCCCATCGGTCCTTCGGGTTGCAAGGAAATCTTCCAGTTCGGGTCCGCGCACATGGGTTTTCCCGTACTCGCCAGCAAGGCCAAGTTTCGCCAGCCAGAATCCGTGGATCAGCGGTGATTTCGAATGGGCGATCGGATCGCCGATCACTTCGGCATAAGGGACGGTCACGAACCTAGCACTCCACGGACACGCAGATAATCGAGCAAGGGCAGCAAGGGCAGGCCAAGAATGGTGAAATGGCTTCCGTCGATCCGGCTGAACAGCTGGGCGCCAAGCCCTTCCAGCCGATATCCGCCCACGCAGCCTGCGATAGCCGGCCATTCGGCGTCGAGATAGGTTTCAAGCCAGGCATCCGAAAAGGCGCGCATCGTGAGTTTCGCGACATCCACGTGCCGCCACACCGGTGCGCCGCCATGACAGATCACCGCCGCGCTGGTCAGCCGGTGGGTCGCCCCGCGCAAGGCGCGCAGCTGGTCTGCGGCATCTGCCCGATTTACCGGCTTGTCGAACATTGTGCCATCGTCGCAGGACAGGGTTTGATCGCACCCCAGCACCAGATCCTGCGGAAAGCGACGCGACAATTTGATCGCCTTCAGTTCGGCCAGCGCATCGGCCATCCGCCGCGCATCATTGCTATCCGCCTTGAGCGCAGCCTTGGCTGCATCCTCATCCACCCCCGGCGCCATGGCGTCATGTGGCACACCGGCGGCGGACAGCATTGCGCGCCGCGCCGCGGATTGCGAGGCCAGCACCAGTTTCACGCGTCATTCTCCTCGGGCTTGCGCCGTTCGTTGACCAGATTGATGATCGCCGCCGCCGTTTCCTCGATCGAACGGCGCGTCACATCGATCACCGGCCAGCCATTGTCCGAAAAGATGCGTCGGGCAAAGGCAAGTTCGGCGGCTACCGCTTCCTGATCGACATACGCCGTTTCCGGGCTTTGGTTGAGCGAAAGCAGCCGATTTCGCCGCACCTGAACCAGCCGGTCGGGGCTGGTGGTCAGCCCCACCACCAGCGGCTGTTTCAGCCGGAACAGCGAGGAAGGCGGCGGAGCTTCCGGCACCAGCGGGATATTGGCAACCTTATAGCCGCGATTGGCGAGGTAGATCGACGTCGGCGTTTTCGATGATCGCGAAACGCCGGCCAAGACGACATCGGCTTCCTCCCAATCTTCGGCGGCAATGCCGTCATCATGGGCGATGGTGAACTGGATTGCTTCGACCCGCGCGAAATAAGCAGCATCCAGCATGTGCTGGCGACCGGGGCGTGCCTTTGCTTCCTGGCCCAGCAGGCGCGACAGCGCCTCGATCACCGGATCTAGCGCTGAAACCGTCGGTAACCCCAACGCATGGCAACGCGTTTCCAGCCGCTGGCGCACCTCCAGATTGACGAGCGTGAAAATGACGAGGCCGGGGCGCTGGGCGATTTCGACCAACACCCGATCAAGATGGCCTTCGGATCGCACCATCGGCCAGAAATGCTTGATCGTCTCCACCCCATCGAACTGGGCTAGCCCGGCCTTGGCGATATTTTCCAGCGTCTCGCCGGTGGAATCGGACAGGAGATGAAGGTGCAGGCGGATCATCGGACCCGCCGCGGCGATTTGGGCATAGACCTGTGGAAAACCATGAGGGTGGCGCTAGCGTCAATCTGGGCATGGATTCAAGCGGGGGATTCAACACCCGTGATTCTGACTCGATTCAGCGAATTTTCCACAGCCACCCGGCACAATCCACAGCCTGTTGATAACGGGGAGCGATTCAACGACTCTGAGGCCCTGTTGGCTGACTCAATGAGTCAAGCTGTTGGCAAGAATGGGGCCAGCGAATAAACCCCGATTTGCCCACCCCCTACTTACCTCTACAGATTCCTTAAGAATCATAAGATTGGATAGTTATAGTGCGTGAATCTTCGGCCCAGAGCGTTCCCGCCAATCAGACGGACCGTCCGCTGCTGGCCGTCCTGCGCGGCGAACGACGTGATCCTCCGCCCGTCTGGCTGATGCGCCAGGCCGGTCGCTATCTGCCGGAATATCGCGCGCTACGGGCTGAAAAGGGGGGGTTTCTCGAACTCGTCCACGATAGCGCGGCCGCGGCTGAGGTAACGCTCCAGCCGATCCACCGTTTTGGCTTCGACGGAGCCATCCTGTTTTCGGATATCCTCGTCATCCCGCACGCGCTGGGACAGGATCTGTGGTTCGAAACCGGGGAGGGGCCACGCCTCGCGCCCAAGCTGGTCGATCACGCGCTGGCCGATCTGACGGCGGTTCCCGAACGGTTAAGCCCGGTATTCGAAACGGTGCGCCAGGTGCGCGCCCAATTGCCGGCGCAAACCACCCTCCTGGGCTTTGCCGGATCGCCCTGGACCGTGGCGACCTACATGGTGGCGGGGCAGGGCAGCCGGGAACAGGCGGAGGCCCGGCGGCTGGCCTATCGTGATCCGGTGGCGTTCCAGGCGATCGTGGATGCGATCGTGACAGCGACGGTGGATTATCTCTCGGGGCAGATCGCCGCGGGCGTCGATGCGATCCAGTTGTTCGACAGCTGGGCCGGCAGTCTTTCGCCCGCGCAGTTCGAACGCTGGGTCATCGCGCCTACGGTGACGATCGTCGATCGGCTGCGCACGCGCCATCCGGATACGCCCATCATCGGCTTTCCGAAGGGGGCAGGGGGCAAGCTCCCCGCTTATGCCCGCGAAACCCGCGTGGATGCGCTCGGACTGGATGAAACCGTTGATCCGCGCTGGGCCGATGCAAGCTTGCCGGAAGGTTTGCCCGTCCAGGGCAATCTCGATCCGTTGGCGTTGATCACCGGCGGTGAAGCGTTGGAAAGCGCGGTGACCGATATTCGCGCCGCATTCCCGGCCCGGCCGCATGTGTTCAACCTGGGCCATGGCATTTTGCCCGATGCGCCGATCGCACATGTCGAACGCTTGCTCGAACTGCTTCGGGCGCGCTAGAGCGATATCATGGACTTCGCGAGCGTGCTTCCCGGTATCGGCTTTCTGGGCGCCGCCTATCCATGGGTGAAGGCTGCCCATATCATTTTCGTCATCTTCTGGATGGCGGGATTGTTCATGCTGCCGCGCTTTCTGGTTTATCATCAGCCGGTGCCGCCGGGTTCGGCTGAAGATCGCCTGTGGATTCACCGTGAAGACCGGCTGCGCAAGATCATCATCAATCCCGCGATGATCATTGTCTGGGTGATCGGGTTGATGCTTGCGGTGAATGTCGGCGCCTTCAGCGAGGGCTGGTTTCACGCCAAATTTGCCGCCGTCTTCGCTCTGTCCGCTTATCATGGCTGGGCGGTGGGCTATTCGAAGCGGATGGCGCGGGGCTTCCGCCCGGTGAGCGACAAGCCGCTGAGGATCATGAACGAGGTTCCCGGCATCGCCACGGCGATTATCGTCATCCTGGTGATCGTCCGGCCCTTCTGACGGTCTTTGCCCGCGTTTCTCCCTCCGATGCTATCCGTCAGGCCCGATCGACATCGGGCTGGGCGTGGATTCCGTGATTTCTGCTGGTGTTAGGGTTGCGCGGACTATCCGGCGTGTCGTCTTTTGGCCCGGTTTCGCGTGATCCTTCTGCCCCGGGCAAGGAAATCAGATGCCCGCTCTGCTTGACTTGAGTCGGTGGCATGCGTACCGCGCGGAACAGAGGCTTGCCGTCCGTGCTAGGCCGATCTCCTGATTACATCGCCGCACCGCGCGCTTTCTGCCGCTTTTTCCGCCCGGGAATATCCGATGCATCTCAAAGACCTGAAGAAGAAAACTCCCGCCGAACTGGTCGCCATGGCCGAAGAACTCGGTGTCGAAGGCGCGTCGACCTTGCGCAAGCAGGACCTGATGTTCGCGATTCTCAAGGTTCAGGCGGAGAATGGCGAACAGATTATGGGCCTCGGCACGATCGAGGTGTTGCCGGATGGCTTCGGCTTTCTGCGCAGCCCCGAAGCGAATTATCTCGCCGGTCCTGACGATATCTACATTTCGCCCAATCAGGTCCGCAAATTCGGTTTGCGCACCGGCGATACGGTGGAAGGCGAAATCCGCGGACCCAAGGATGGCGAACGCTATTTCGCGCTGACCCGGCTGGTTTCGGTCAATTTCGATGATCCCGATGTCGTCCGCCATCGCGTCAATTTCGACAATCTCACGCCGCTTTACCCCGAACAGAAGCTGACGCTCGATCCACAGGATCCGACCGTCAAGGACAAGTCGGCCCGCGTCATCGATATCGTGGCGCCGCAGGGCAAGGGCCAGCGCGCGCTGATAGTGGCGCCGCCGCGCGTCGGTAAGACGGTTCTGCTGCAGAATATCGCCAAGGCGATCACCGATAACCATCCCGAAGTGTTCCTGATCGTGCTGCTGATCGATGAGCGGCCCGAGGAAGTGACCGACATGCAGCGGTCGGTGAAGGGCGAGGTCATCTCCTCCACCTTCGACGAACCCGCGCAGCGCCACGTCCAGGTCGCTGAAATGGTGATCGAAAAGGCCAAGCGCCTTGTCGAACACAAGAAGGACGTGGTGATCCTGCTCGACAGCATCACCCGGCTTGGCCGCGCCTACAACACCGTCGTCCCCTCATCGGGCAAGGTGCTGACCGGCGGTGTCGACGCCAATGCGCTGCAGCGGCCCAAGCGTTTCTTCGGCGCGGCCCGCAACATCGAAGAAGGCGGCTCGCTGTCGATCATCGCCACCGCGCTGATCGATACCGGCAGCCGCATGGACGAAGTGATCTTCGAAGAATTCAAGGGCACCGGCAATTCCGAAATCGTGCTCGATCGCAAGGTCGCGGACAAGCGCATCTTCCCGGCGATGGACGTCGGCAAGTCGGGCACGCGCAAGGAAGAATTGCTCGTCGACAAGGGCAAGCTGTCGAAGATGTGGGTCCTGCGCCGCATCCTCATGCAGATGGGCACGATCGACGCGATGGAATTCCTGCTCGACAAGATGAAGGATTCGAAGACCAATGAGGATTTCTTCGATTCCATGAATCAGTAAGCGAATCTCAGCTCCTCCGGCGGCCGGTGTGGCGGATGGGGAGGGGGTTGAAATGCAACATATCATGTCGCGGCCGTGCTGCTTGCAAAGGCGGTAGGCGACAGCGCCTTCACTTGGCTACATTGTGGCGATCCGGCTGGAAATCGTCCGGCGGCTGGGAACAGCGTTCAAGGTAAGGTCCATGCTCGAACTTTGGCAGCACATCGTCGCCGATTTTTCCAATATCGGATCGCCCGCCGCACTGGCCGCATTCGGCCAGGTGCTGATGATCGATATCATGCTGGCCGGCGACAATGCGATCGTGGTGGGCGCCCTGGCCGCCGGATTGCCGGCCGATCAGCGCCGCAAGGTGATCATGATCGGCATCGTTGCCGCGCTCGTCCTGCGGATCGCCTTCGCGCTTGTCGTGACCCAGCTCATGCAGATTGTCGGCCTGATATTCGCCGGCGGCCTGTTGCTTTTGTGGGTGTCGTGGAAGATGTACCGCGAACTGCACCCGGCCGGCGGGAGCGCGGGATCGCCCGAAATTGCCGGGGACGAGCATTCGGGCGTGCCGTCGGCCAAGAGTTTCGCCGGGGCTGCATGGGCCGTGGCCGTAGCCGATGTCAGCATGAGCCTGGATAATGTCCTTGCGGTAGCCGGCGCGGCGCGTGACCACCCCGGCATTCTGATCGTCGGCCTGATCCTGTCGGTTGCCTTGATGGGCGTCGCTGCCAATTTCATCGCCCGTTATATCGAACGGTATCGCTGGATCGCGTATGTCGGCCTGGTGGTCATCGTTTATGTCGCCGGCAAGATGATTTATGACGGTTGGGTCGATCCGTCTGTCGGCGTGATGCACCTGTTCGGTTAAAGCCGGGTGCGGGGTCTTACCCGCGACCGGTCAGCACCGGGATCAGGGTAGCAGGATTGTCGATCCCGTCGTAGCGCGGGATTCCAGCGCACGGTGCGCCGCGGCTGCATCGCTCAGTGGGAAATGCTGGCCGATCGCGGGCTGGATTATGCCATCGGCGATCAGCGCGAACAGCCGTTCACCGGCGATGCGGCGTTCGGCCTGATCCTCAAGATAATCGAACATGGTCGGCCGGGTCAGAAAGATCGAACCCGCGCGCAGCAGATCCAGCGGCGAAACCGGGGGCACCGGTCCCGACGCATTGCCATAGGTGACGAGGATGCCGCGTTTGGCGACGCTGGCGAGCGACGCGGCCCAGCTATCCGCACCCACCCCGTCGAGTATGGCGTCGGCGCCTCGTCCATCGGTGATGGCGCGGACCTCGCTGGCCAGTGTATCGAAACCGCAATGCAGGGCATAAGCCGCACCGGCCGCTTTGGCGCGCTCCGCTTTGGCCGGGCTGCCGGCATGGGCGATCACCGTTGCGCCTACCGCATTCAGCCAGGGGACCAGCAACGATCCCACGCCACCGGCGGCTGCGTGGACCAGCACCGTCTGGCCCGGCCTGACATGCGCACAGCGTTCCACCAGCATCCACGCGGTCAGCCCCTTGAGCAGAACCGCCGCGGCGACATCTGCACCAATGGCGTCGGGCAACGGATATAGCCGGTCGGCAAGGCTGACGCCATGTGTGGCGTAGGTGCCGGGCATCTGCGCGACATACGCAACCCGGCGGCCGATCCATGTCGGGTCGACGCCATCGCCGACGGCATCAACCGTTCCGGCAGCCTCCGTGCCCAAACCGGCTGGCAAGGGCAGGGGGTACAGGCCTTCGCGATGATAGGTGTCGATGAAATTGACGCCGATGGCGGCGTGGCGGATGCGCGCTTCACCGGGGCCGGGGGTGGGCAGCGCGATATCCTCGCGTTCGATTACCTCCGGTCCGCCGGTTTGGCGAACGATCATCCGCCACGCCGTGTTCATACCAGATGCTCGGCGAAGAAGGCGCTGCTGCGCCCATCGGCCAGCGTGGCAGCGGCTTCGTCCCGGCGCTTGCCGAACTGGGTGGCAAAGCCATGATCCAGCCCTTCATAATCGTGCAGCGTCACGCGCGGATGGCTATCAAGCCCGTCATGCATCGCCTTTTGCGCGGCCGGCGGGACGAAGCCGTCACTGGTCGGGATATGCAGCATCAACGGGCGGGCGATCGCGTGGCTTTCACCCAGCAGCCCGTCAATACCGACACCGTAATAACCGACGCTGGCATCGATATCGGTGCGTGCGGCCGCCATATAGGCCAGCCTTCCGCCGAGGCAGTAACCCACCGCGCCGACCTTGCCGCCATTGACCAGCGCGCGGGCAGCGCGGATCGTTGCTTCGATATCCTCGATGCCCTTTTGCTGGTCGAACTTGGGGAACAGATCGAGCGCCTGTTGCAACTGCGTATCCGGATCCAGTTCGATACCCGGTTCCAGCCGCCAGAACAGATCGGGTGCGATTGCCAGGTAGCCATCCTTTGCCAGGCTATCGCATTTATCGCGAATGCCCGCGTTGATGCCGAACACCTCCTGGATCACGATGATCGCTGCCTTGGCGTTGCCTCCGGCGGGTTCGGCCACATAGGCATTGAAATTGCCGCTGCCGTCCAGCGCGGTGATCGCGATCGTATTTCCCATCGATCAAACCTTCTCTTGTTCGTGATTGAGGAGCCAATATTTGGTCGTGATACCATCGCCCCCGGTATAATGGCCGATCGCGCCAGCGGCGGCGAGCACGCGGTGGCAGGGGACGATGATTGGTAACGGATTGCGCCGGCATGCTTGCCCTACGGCGCGTGGCGATGATGCGATCTGGCGGGCGATTTCGCCGTAACTGGCTGTATCACCATATGGAATCGCGCAGATCGCAGCGCGATGGGCTTCGCCTCGCGGGGATAAAAGCGGTGCAAGCGGCAGGTCGAACCGGTCCAGCCGGCCATCGAACCAGGCGGCCAGCTGGGCGATTGCTTCCCGAAGCAGGGGATTGGGATCGTCAGTCTGTTCTGGCACGCCGATCCGCAATCCGGTCAGCGCGATCGGCGAAGCTGACACGAAAATCGGTCCGATCGGGCTTTGGAATGTTGCGTGCGACATGGACCCTTCTCCCCGAACGCTTTACCAGCATGGGGAGTGCTCGCTCAAGCCAGGGGACGATCAATATGAAGATCAGCGTCGATGTGGATTGCACGCCGGAAGAGGCGCGTCGCTTCATGGGGCTTCCCGATCTCAGCAGCGTGCATGAAATCTATCTGGGCAAGATGAAACGCACGATCGAAGAAGGCATCACGCCCGACATGGTATCGAACCTGATCCAGAATTGGGCGCCCATGGGCGAAGCTGGGATGGGGGTGTGGCGGCAGTTGTTCGATCAGATGAGCGGTTCCGCCAAGAAGTGAATCCTGATGGAAACAGGGCGGCATGACGATGTCCGGGACGATTTTCGCCTTGTCGAGCGGATCGCCGCCGGCGGCGATCGGGGTGATCCGGATCAGCGGGCCGGCGGCGGTTGATGCGTTCATGGCGCTGGCCGGATCGCTTCCGCGGGCGCGCCAGGCGTCGTTGCGCTGGCTGGTGGATCCGGCCAGTGGCGCCAGGCTCGATCATGCGTTGTGCTTGTGGTTTCCCGGGCCGCGCACCGCGACGGGGGAGGACCTGGCCGAATTTCACGTTCATGGCGGCCGGGCGGTTGTTGCAGCGGTGCAGCAGGCGCTTGGCCGGTTGCCGGGGGTGCGGCCGGCACAGGCGGGTGAGTTCACACGACGCGCCTTTGCCAATGGCGTGATGGATCTGGCCGAAGCCGAAGGGCTGGCCGATCTGCTGGCGGCGGAAACCGAAATGCAGCGGCGCAACGCGCTAGCGGTTGTCGGTGGTGCGCTCAGCCATCGTGTCGATGACTGGCGTCATGCCATCCTGGAAGCATCGGCGCGGATCGAAGCGATCCTCGATTTCGGGGATGAAGGCGACGTTCCGTCGGACGAGGCACCGGCGCGGGCGATTGCGGCGCGCGTCAGCGACGATATTGCCGCGATGCTCGCCGGCCCGCCGGTCGAACGCCTGCGCGATGGCGTTCGTGTCGTTTTGGCCGGCCCGCCTAACGCCGGCAAGTCGACCTTGTTCAACGCGCTTGCCGGGCGTGATGCGGCGATCGTAACCGATATTCCCGGTACGACGCGGGATTTGATCGAAGCGCCGGTTTCGCTTGATGGCTGGCCCTTGCTGTTGATCGATACGGCGGGCCTGCGTGACGGGGATGATCCGGTTGAACGGATCGGCATTGCCCGTGCGGCCAATGCGGTCGACGATGCGGATATCCTGTTGTGGCTCGGTGATCCTGCGACGGCGCCGATATCGTCCGCGACGATCAAGCTTGCGGCGCGATGCGATGTTGCCGGGGTGCGGGCGGGTGCCGTTGATCTTTCGGTGTCTGCCGTCACGGGGCAGGGGATGGATCGATTGCGCGCCTTGCTGGTCGAGCGGGCGGCAGCGTTGTTGCCGCGTGAATCCGAAATCGCGATCAATGCGCGTCAACGCGCGGCGCTTGGCGAAGCAATGTCGGCATTGCGCCTGGGCGACATGCCGGACGCGTTGTTGTTCGCCGAAGGTCTGCGGATGGCGCGCCTTGCGCTTGATCGGGTCACCGGCCGGGCGGGAATCGAAGACATGCTCGATGGGCTGTTCGGCCGTTTCTGCATCGGAAAATGATGTTCCACGTGGAACAACTTTGACTTGATCGGCCCTGTCGCATAGCGGCTGGGGCCATGTCCGACAGTTTCGATATCATCGTCGTCGGTGGCGGCCACGCCGGTACTGAAGCCGCTGCCGCTGCCGCCCGCATGGGTGCTCGCGTTGCACTGGTATCGATGCGGCGGGACATGATCGGCGCGATGTCCTGCAATCCTGCGATCGGCGGCCTCGGCAAGGGACATCTGGTCCGCGAAGTTGATGCGTGCGACGGGCTGATCGGCCGCGCCGCCGATCATGCGGCGATCCATTATCGGATGCTCAATGGCAGCAAGGGTGCGGCGGTACAGGGGCCGCGCGTCCAGGCCGACCGGAAACGCTATACCGCCGCCATCCACGCGATGTTGGCCGATCTGCCAACCTTATCGATTGTGGAAGGCGAGGTCGCGTCATTGATCCTGCAGGGGATCGATGATCGCGATGTCCGGGGTATCGTGCTGGCCGATGGCCGTTCGCTACCGGCGCGCGCCGTGGTGCTCGCCACAGGAACCTTCCTCAACGCCCGCCTCCATTTCGGAATGGATAGCGTCGTTGGCGGTCGCGTCGGGGAAGGGGCTTCGGTTCTTCTGGCGGATCAATTGCGTCAGCAACTCGCTTTGCCGATTGCCCGCCTGAAGACGGGTACGCCGCCGCGCATCGATGGCCGCACGATCGACTGGGCGGCGCTGGAACGGCAGGAATCCGATAGCGATCCGTGGACGATGTCGCCCATGGGGCCGGGCCGGGTTGCGCCGCAGCTATTCTGCGCGATCACGCGCACCACAACGGAAACACATGCGATCATTCGCGCGGGCCTCGATCGTTCGCCGCTTTATGCCGGGGTGATCGAAGGGCAGGGGCCGCGTTACTGCCCGTCGATCGAAGACAAGGTGGTCCGTTTCGGCGATCGCGACGGGCACCAGATCTTTCTCGAACCTGAAGGCCTCGACACGCATCTCGTTTACCCCAATGGCATTTCCACATCGCTTCCCATCGATGTGCAGGATGCCATGGTGCGCAGCATCGCCGGGCTTCAGCGCGCCGTGATCGTGCAACCGGGTTATGCCGTCGAATATGATCATATCGATCCGCGCGCGCTGGACAGCCGGCTTGCCGTACGCGGGGTGAGCGGATTGTTTCTGGCCGGGCAGATCAACGGCACGACCGGCTATGAGGAGGCCGCCGCCCAGGGGCTGGTCGCCGGGCTGTCTGCGGCGGCCGAGGTGGCGGATCGGTCGCCGATGCGGTTCGATCGCACCGAAAGCTATATTGGCGTGATGGTCGACGATCTGGTCCTCCACGGCGTGACCGAACCCTATCGGATGCTGACGGCGCGCGCGGAATATCGATTGCGGCTTCGGGCCGACAACGCCCATGCCCGCCTGACCGGGGCGGCGATCGCGGCAGGAGCGGTGGGCGCCGATCGCCGGGAATGGTTTGAACGGCGTAGCGCGATGCTCACCCAGATCGCCGCGGCGACGACCGCGCGTGTTTCCGCCGACCGCATGATCACGGCCGGTGCGGAGGTTACGCGCGACGGTAGCGTCCATAGCCTTGCCGAGTGGTTGCGCTTTCCGGGTGTGGGACGAGAGGTTTTGCTAAGCCTCGCGCCCGAACTGGCCGTGGTGCCGACGGATGTGATCGACGAATTTCGCACCGATGCGCACTACGCCCCCTATCTTGCGCGGCAGGAGGATGAGATCCGTCGTTTGCGGGCCGACGAGGCCGTGCTGTTGCCCGGCGATCTCGATTATGAAGGGATACCCGGCCTGTCGAACGAAATGGTCGAACTGCTGGGCAAGGCCCGCCCGGAAACGATCGGCGCGGCCGCCCGGATGCGCGGAATCACGCCCGCTGCGTTGGCCGCGATTCTGGTCCAGGTGCGGCGGCGCGCGGCATGACGGAGGATGAAGCCCGCGCCTGGATCGCCGATCATATCGATGTTCCACGTGAAACATGGGAGCGGCTCGACACGCTGGTCGCCTGTGTGGTCGAAGAAAGCGGCCGGCAAAATCTGATCGCGGCATCGACCGTCCCGGCCATCTGGGCGCGCCATATCGTCGATTCCGCCCAGCTGCTGCGCTTTGGCGTTCCGGGGCCGTGGCTTGATCTGGGGGCCGGCGCCGGCTTTCCCGGCCTGGTTGTCGCGGCCTTTGGCGGACGGGCCGTGACCCTGGTGGAATCGCGGCGCAAGCGGATCGATTTTCTTGTCGAAACGGCCGATCGGATGGGGATTGCCGATCTGGTGACGGTGGTGGGCCAGCGGCTCGAAATAGTCGAATCGCAGCCATTTTCAGTAATCAGCGCGCGGGCGTTCGCACCGCTCGACCGGCTGTTGGCACTGGCGCATCGGTTTGCGACGCCGACGACGCAATGGGTGCTGCCAAAGGGACGAAGCGCGCAAACCGAACTGGATCATGTGCGCCAAACGTGGCAGGGTGCCTTTCGGATCGAAGCGAGCGTCACCGATCCCGAAGCGGGCGTCGTCGTCGCCACCAATGTCAGGCCGAAAACTCTGAGCGCGGGGAAAGCACGATGATTCGGATTGCGATCGCCAACCAGAAGGGCGGGGTGGGCAAGACCACCACCGCGATCAACATGGCGACGGCGCTGGCGGCGACGGGATCGCGCGTGCTGCTGATCGATCTGGATCCGCAGGGTAATGCGTCGACCGGTCTTGGTGTCGATCAGGCGGCGCGGGTGCGATCGTCTTATGAATTGCTGACAGGGGATGCGACCGTTGCCGAAGCGGTGATCGCGACGCGGGTGCCGCGGCTCGATCTGATCGCCGCGACGGTCGATCTGTCGGGTGCCGAGATCGAACTGATCGACTTTGAGAACCGCACGCATCGCCTGGACGATGCGCTAAGCGCCGCACCGCCGGGGCGCTGGGATATCTGCCTGGTTGATTGCCCCCCGTCGCTTGGCCTGTTGACGGTCAACGCGCTGGTTGCCGCGCAATCCTTGCTGGTGCCGCTGCAGTGCGAGTTTTTTGCGCTGGAAGGGTTGAGCCAGTTGCTCACCACGATTGAACGGGTGCGCGCGCGCTTCAACCCGGAACTGCGCATTCTCGGGATTGCGCTCACCATGTATGATCGGCGCAATCGCCTGTCCGAACAGGTTTCGCAGGATGTGCGCGCAACGCTTGGCGCGGTGGTTTTCCAGACGGTGATTCCGCGCAACGTGCGCTTGTCCGAAGCGCCCAGCCATGGGGTTCCCGCCTTGATTTATGATTATCGGTGTGCCGGATCGGAAGCCTATATGGCGCTGGCCCGTGAATTGATCGCGCGTCTTCCCAAGCCGGCGGTGGCCGCGTGAGCGAGGACGCGGCGATCCGCCGCCGTCCTTCGGGGCTTGGCCGGGGTCTGTCGGCTTTATTGGGTGAAGCCGCGCGCGAACAGCCGGTGGCGCAGGATGGCGCTGAACCGCGCGCACCGGGTGTTCAGATCGTCGCCGTCGCGGCGATCCGCCCCCATCCGGGGCAGCCGCGCCGTCGCTTCAACGAAGATGCGCTGGATGAACTGGCCCAGTCGATCCGCACCCGTGGGGTGATCCAGCCGATCGTGGTGCGGCCGCACGGCACGTCGTTCCAGATCGTGGCCGGCGAGCGTCGCTGGCGCGCGGCACAACGCGCCCAGCTGCATGAAGTGCCGGTGATCGTGCGCGATTTCAGCGAAGCGGAAACGCTTGAAGTTGCGCTGATCGAAAATATCCAGCGGGAAGATCTCAACGCGATCGAAGAAGCCGAGGCCTATAGCCGGCTGATCCGCGATTATGGCCATACGCAGGAAGTGCTGGGCCGGCTGGTTGCCAAATCGCGCAGCCATGTCGCCAATCTCCTGCGGTTGCTGGATTTGCCTGCCCCGGTGCGCGGGATGGTGGCGGATGGCGCGCTGTCGATGGGCCATGCGCGCGCGCTGATCACGGCGAGCGATGCCGAAACGCTGGCGCGCGAAGTGGTCGACAAGGGGCTTTCGGTGCGGGAGACCGAAATGCTCGCCCGCAAGGCGAAGGGGGCAACCGGCCGGGCCGCCCCTGCCGAACCCAAGAATGGCGATGCGGATATCGCCGCGCTGGAACGGCAGCTTGGCGACATGCTCGGGCTGCGCGTTTCGATCCAGCATGATGGGCAGGGCGGGGCGGTGACGCTGGCTTATTCGTCGCTCGATCAACTCGACATGATCTGCCAGCGATTGAGTGGCGAACCGATCTGAAACGGCGCGTGGGGCAAGGGGTTAACCCCTTGCCCCGTAGCCCCGGTTGCCGATAATCCAGTGTTCCCGGGGATCAGCGCATCCGGTGGGCGGCGCGGGCGAGTGCCAGGATTTCGGTTTCCACGACGATGGCGCCTGGCCCGCCGGAACGCATCACCAGCCGTCCGGCCTCCGCCATCCGCCCGAGCGCGGTGGCGATGGCCTGTGGGGTCCAGCGGGCGATCAGCCGGGCCATCTTGTCCTTGTCTTTCCAGAACACGGCGCGCCCGGCGGGCCCGGCCATCACCGCGTCGATCGACTGGCCTTCGGCCACTTCACCGCGCAACTGGGCGAGCAGCAGCAGTTGGCGCTGGAAGGTTCGGACGATCGGTATCGCGTCGGTGCCGATGCTGAGCAGCCGGGCCAGTTCGGCATCGGCGGCGGCGATATCGCCGCTCAACGCTGCGTCGACCAGCTTGCCCAGATCGCCTTCCTCGCTGTCGGCGCCCAGCGCGTCGAGCGCGTCGTGGCCCAGTTCGCGGGGGCGATCGTCGCCAGTGTCCAGATAGGCCGCAAACTTGGCAAGTTCCTGATCGAGCACCGCGCGATCATTGCCCGCGGCCGCTGCCAGCCGGCGGGCGACATCGGGGGTAAGCGACAGGCCATGATCACGGCCGAGGGTGATCGCGAGGCGATCGGCGTCGCGCCCTTCCGGGGCATAGCTGGCGAAGGCCATTGCCGCGTCGCTTGCCGTTGCCAGCTTGAGCAGCTTGGCATCCTTGCGCAATGTGCCTGCCACCGCGATCACTGGGTTGCCGGCCTGGGGCAGCGCCAGCAGCGCGTCCACCGCGTCGAGTATCTCGTCGCCCGCCGGATCGATCAGAATGTAGCGCGGACCGCCGAACAGGGCGATTGCCGCCGCTTCGTCGGCCAGCAAGGCCGGGTCGGCCTTGAGCGTGCCGCCGGCCAGCTCCACCTTTTCGGCGTCGGTCCCCAGCGGTTTGGCGATCCGTCTGGCCAGCGCGCGCGAGGCCGATTCATCGGGACCATGCAGTAGATAGAAACGGATGGCTGGATCGGCGCGGTCGAGCGCCTGTTCGATCTGCCGGAGGTTGGCCTTCATTGCTCCGGCGCGGTGCGCTTGGCGTAGAGCGCGAGCCGGGTGACGATCTGGTCGGCGATATCCTGCGCCAGCCGTTCCAGCGCGGTCTGTTCGGCCGCGATCGTGGCATATTCGGATCCGACGACATCGATGCCGGCGTCCGACCCCGCCGTCGCATCGACCACCACGGTGGTGCCTTCGACCAGCTTGTAGCGGGCACGCAGCGTCCGCCGTTCGCGCGTCACCGCATTGTCGGTGCGCACGCCGAAGCCGGTGAGCTGATCGTCGAGTACCACTTCCAGCCGGTAGCGCTTTTCGCCGGGGCCGCTGGCGACCAGCCGGTCGTTGATGGCGTTGCGCACCAGCCAGCCGGCCTGCCCGTCGATCGGGGCCACCTCGACACCGCTGAGCGATCGCGCCACCGTCCCGCTGCTGCCACCGCTATACAGCGGTTGCAGGCCGCAGCCCGAAAGCGCGACCGCGCCCAGCAACAGCGCAGGCAGCGCGCGGATCATGCGACGAGGTTCACGAGGCGGTCGGGCACGACAATCACCTTCTTCGGGGTCTTGCCTTCGAGCAGGCGGAGCACCTTGTCCGATCCCAGCGCCAATGCTTCCAAGGTTGGCTTGTCGGTGCCCTTGGGCGCTGTCAGCGTGTCGCGCAGCTTGCCGTTGATCTGGATCGCGATCGTCACCTCATCGTCCACCAGCAGCGCCGGATCGGCATCGGGCCAGGCGGCATCGGCCACCAGCCCCGCTTCGCCGATCAGCGCCCAGGCCTCTTCGGCCAGGTGCGGCACCATCGGCGCCACCAGCCGGACGATCATGCGGACGGCGGTATCGCGTGAAGCGGATGCCGGCGCCTTTTCGATCGCATTGGCCAGTTCATACAGCTTGGCGACGGCCTTGTTGAACGACAGCGCCTCGATATCTTCGGCGATGCCGGCGATCGCGCGATGGAGCTTGCGGTCGAGATCCTTGTCTTCGCCGGTGGCCCCGGCCAGGCTGCCGGCAAGCCGCCACAGCCGCTGGACGAAGCGCCACGCGCCTTCGATCCCCGCCTCGCTCCACGCCAGATCGCGTTCGGGCGGGCTGTCCGACAGCATGAACCAGCGCACCGCGTCCGCGCCATATTGGTCGACGATCGGTCCCGGATCGACGACATTCTTCTTGGACTTGGACATCTTTTCGATCCGGCCGAGCGTTACCGCCTCACCCGTCTCGACAGTCACCAACACCCCGTCCCTGGTTTCCACATCCTCGGGCGCGAGCCAGCGGCCGTCGGGCGCCTTGTACGTCTCGTGCGTCACCATCCCTTGGGTGAATAGCCCGGTGAAGGGTTCCGCCACGCCGATCTGGCCGATCCGCTGCAGCGCGCGCGTCCAGAAGCGCGAATAGAGCAGATGGAGGATCGCATGTTCGACCCCGCCAATATACTGCCCCACCGGCAGCCATTGTTCGGCCACTGCCCGATCGAACGGCTTGTCCTTGGGTTGGCTGGCGAAGCGGATGAAATACCAGGACGAATTGATGAAGGTGTCGAGCGTGTCGGTTTCGCGCCGGGCATCCGCGCCGCAGCTTGGGCAGGCGACATGCTTCCAGGTCGGATGGCGATCGAGCGGGTTGCCGGGGACGTCGAACGTCACGTCTTCGGGCAGCACCACCGGCAACTGATCCTTGGGCACCGCAACCGGGCCGCAGGCGTCGCAATGGATGATCGGGATCGGCGTGCCCCAGTAACGCTGGCGCGAAACGCCCCAGTCGCGCAGGCGCCATACGGTGGTGCCCGTGCCCCAATTCTCGCTTTCGGCCCGTGCGATCACCGCCGCCTTGGCGTCATCCACGCTCATCCCGTCCAGGAAGCGCGAATTTACCAGCTTGCCCGGCCCGGTATAGGCTTCGTCCTGGATCGCAACCGATGCGTCCTCGGGCGAGGGGGCGACGACCCGTTCCACCGGCAGCGCATATTTGCGCGCGAAATCCAGATCGCGCTGGTCGTGTGCGGGGCAGCCGAACACCGCGCCGGTGCCATAATCCATCAGCACGAAGTTCGCGACGAACAGCGGCAGCTTCCACGTGGGATCGAGCGGATGGACCACCGACAGGCCGGTATCATAGCCCTTCTTCTCGGCCGTTTCGATTTCGGCGGCGGCGGTGCCGGTCTTGCGGCAATCGTCGGCGAAGGCGTGGAGTTGCGCATCCTGCGCGGCCAGCGCCAGCGCGATCGGATGGTCGACCGAAATCGCCGCAAAGCTCGCGCCGAACATCGTATCGGGCCGCGTGGTGAACACGTCGAAGCTCGTATGGCCTGCCGCGGGCGCATCCAGCTGGAAGGTGAAGCGCATGCCCTGGCTTTTGCCGATCCAGTTTTCCTGCATTAGCCGCACCTTTTCGGGCCACTGGTCGAGGGTCGCGAGACCATCGAGCAACTCGTCGGCGAAATCGGTGATCTTCAGGAACCACTGGCTGAGCTTGCGCCGTTCAACCAGCGCGCCGGAACGCCAGCCGCGTCCGTCGATCACCTGTTCGTTGGCCAGCACGGTCATGTCGACCGGATCCCAGTTGACCGCCGATTCCTTGCGATAAACCAGGCCCGCCGCATACAGATCGAGGAACAGCGCCTGTTCGTGGCCGTAATAATCGGGTTCGCAGGTCGCGAGTTCGCGGCTCCAGTCGAGCGCGAAACCAAGGCGCTTCAGCTGCGCCTTCATTGCCGCGATATTGTCGCGGGTCCATGCGCCGGGGTGGACCTTCTTTTCCATCGCGGCATTTTCGGCGGGCATGCCGAACGCGTCCCAGCCCATCGGGTGGAGCACTTCATGCCCGGTCATCCGCCGGAACCGGGCGAGCACGTCGCCCATCGTATAGTTGCGCACATGGCCCATGTGGATGCGCCCCGATGGATAGGGGAACATTTCCAGCACATAGCTTTTGGGCTTGGGCGAAGCATCGTCGGCGCGGAAAGTCTCGCGCTCGTCCCATACCGCCTGCCAGCGCGTATCCGCGGCCTGCGGGTTAAACCGCGTTGTCATGATAATCTACTTCAGCCGACGGCGTTGCGGCGCAGATCGCGCGCCTTGGTGAGGATGATTTCTTCGAGCTTCTGCACCGTTGCCGCCTGCACCGGGGCATCGGCCCACTGGCCGTTCTGCATCAGCTGGCGCGATGCGGCGACGCGCAGCGCATCGGCCCGCAGGTCCTGATCGAGGATGGTCACCGTCACCTTCATCCGTTCGTTCGGCACGGCCGGATTGACGTACCAGTCGGTGACGAGCACGCCGCCGTTCGAATCCGCCTGCGCCATCGGCATGAACGACAGCGTGTCTAGGGCTGCACGCCACAGATAGGCGTTGACGCCGATCGTGGTGACGCGTGACGCGGCGAGGTCCGCCTTGGGCCGCTCCTTGCCGCCGCCACAGGCGGACAAAGCCGTCAGCGCGATGAGCGCGGCGGCCAAAGCGGTCTTTGAAACGGACGAGCGAGCCATGAAACGATCCTCGGAACTGATATTCCCGGCCGTTATAGATGCTCCGGCCCGCCCCGCAAGCGCGCAAGCAGCGCGCGAATGTCTTGGCTCTTGCGTCAGGGCTGGGGTGACAAATGGATAGGATGGGCCGCGTCGATACGCGCGATTGTGGAAATAGTGCAACAGCAGGTGGAAATTCGCGGATGACCAGTGGAACCATCGGCCGCGTTCATGTTAGGCGCAGATAACAGGGAGAAGAATGTCGTCATGATCGCGAGTCGAAAAGCTGCTGGATGGGCGGGGGTTGCAGTTGCAGCCTGCGCTCTCGCGCTTTCGCCTGCGATTTCCGCGTCGGTGAAGCCCGCGAAACAGCGCGCCCCGGCCATATCCTTGAGCGCGCCGGGCAGTCTCGGCTCGTTCACCCCCGCCGCTGCGAATCCGCGGATGTCCGCCGCCTTCAGTGGTGCGGGCGTCAGTGGTGGTGGCAGCGGTTTCCGCTTTACCCCGGCATCGTCCGGCGGCAGCCGGCGTGGCGTCACCGTCGCCGTGCGCGCCCGCGCGTCGACGAAGGAAGAAGCGCAGCGGATCGTGTCCGCGCCATCGTCGGGGCTGACCCCCACCGCTTACAATCTTGGTGTTGCTGTCGGCTGGAAGCGGTTCGCGCTCACCGGCGAAGTGGCCCGGGTCGATGGTGGCGTGCTGCCCGGCCGGGAAGCGGTCGATGTCGGCGTCAGCTATATCGCGCCGAAGTGGAGCACCAAGTTCCAGATCGGCGCCGATCGCCCGATCGATCTGCGCTCGCGCCTGATCGGCGAAGAAGAAGTCGTTTCGGCTGATCTCAGCGGCTCCTATGCGCTCACCCGCAATCTCGATGTGACGGGCGGCATTCGCTATCGTCTCCAGCGCGATCGGACGATGACGCCGCTCGACGATGAGCGCCGCGACAGCCAGGCGGTTTATGTGGGCACCGCCTTCCGCTTCTGATCGGGCTGCCGGCTGCGCGGGTTCGTGCGGCTGATTCACACGACCATGGGCAGTTAGCTGCTCCCGATGCGATCACACACTATTGTCATCCCCGCGCAGGCGGGGATCCATTGTGTCGGGAGTTTGCATGTCCATCGAACCGGTCGCCGTCCAACCCCTCCCTTGAAGAGGAGGAACTCCAGTCGGTCCAGGACGCGCGGACAAGTCCACATGCGGGACAAGCGTCCGCTTTCGGCGAGAGTCTCGTTCCCGCAGAATGGCTGAAACGTCGGGGGGATGTCCACGCGTCCCAAAAATGCAGGCGCCGCACTGGGACAATTGGTCCGCTGCCGCACTCCACTGGCCCCCGCTATGGGGCTCTCCTTGAAGGAGGCCAGTCATTTGCGAGCTCAAGTCGCAGCATGCCTACTGTTCGCAACCATCCTCACTGGCTGCGGGGACGACAGACATGATGAGCGCCTGCGTGCGGCTGGCCCCAATCCTACGCTTGAGGCGCTGTTGAAAGTTGCCGATGTGGACGCCGGCGCCCGCAAATTTGGCCGTTGCGCGGCTTGCCACACGATTGGCAAGGGCGGGCCGGACACCGGTGGCCCCAATCTTTACGGGGTGTTTGGGCAGGCGCTGGGCCAGCATCGCCCGCGTTATGGCTATACGGTGGCGCTGAGCACGGCCGGGGGCAGATGGGATGCCCAAACGCTCGACGCCTGGATCGCCAATCCGCAAAAACTGGTAGCTGGCACCAAGATGCAGGTTGCCGGGATGGTTGATCCGCTCGATCGCGCCGATATCATCGCCTATTTACGCAGCCAGTCTGATTGAATTGGGCTGGAATCGGTGTGGAGTCGCCGGCCCAAACCTGCCTTGACCAAAGCTGGCTTGAATCGCATCGGCCCCTAGAAAGCGTCGATCCCGGCCCAGCCATCGGCGCCCAGCGCCTTCAGCCGTCTGGCACGGGACGGATTCATCCCGCCCAGCGCGATTATTCGCGTGCCGGCACCCCGCGCCAGCAACCCGAATCGCACCACGCCCAGCGGGGCTGCCCCCGGATGGGATCGCGTCGCAAACGCCGGCGATACGAAGATCGCATCCGCCCCGGTGCGGATCGCGGCGGTCCGTTCGCGCATTCCATGCACCGGGGCGGTGCGCAGCAGCGGGCGGGCGACGCGGCGGTGGGGGGATCGGCCATGCGCGCCGTCGGCTCGCCACGCGATCGCCAAAGCCGGTGGCCCCGCCAGCACCAGCACCAGCCGCCGCGCACGGGCGATTGTGCGAACCCGATCGTACAAGGCGCGTCGGGCGGGATGGCCGTAATGGCGAAAGACGATGCCGGTGCCGGCGGGCAATCGCGCTAGGGCGCTCCACAGCGCATCGCCCATCCGGGGGTCGGTCATCAACCAAAGGCGCGGGCAAGGCTGGCGGTGGATCATGTCGCTGCCTATAGCAGCGACCATGGTTCCGCACGAAGACCCCATCGCCGAAGACGATCTTCCCCCACTCGACGCGGTTCGCGCCCGGATTGCGCGCGCCGCCGAACGTGCCGGCCGCAAGGCGGCCGCCGTCGAACTGATCGCCATTTCCAAAACCCAGCCGGTGGATGCAATCACGCCGCTGATCGCTGCCGGCCATTTGAGCTTCGGCGAAAACCGCGTGCAGGAGGCGCAAGGCAAATGGCCCGCGCTCAAGGCTGCGACGCCGGGGCTACGTCTGCATCATGTAGGTCAACTCCAGTCGAACAAGGCGGAGGATGCGGTGCGCCTGTTCGATGTGATTCATGGGGTTGATCGCCCGTCATTGGTGGCTGCCCTCACTGCGGCGATGGCCCGTGTCGGCCGCCGCCCGGATTGTTTCATCCAGGTCAATATCGGGGATGAGGATCAGAAAGGCGGTTGCGCGATCGCCGATCTGCCGGCGTTGCTGGCGGCGGCGCGGGGGGGCGATCTGCCGGTCATCGGCCTGATGGCGGTGCCGCCGGCGGATACCGAAGCCGCGCCTTATTTCGCGCTGCTGGCCAAGCTGGCGCGTGATAACGGCCTGTCTGGCCTCAGCATCGGCATGTCGGGCGATTATGAAACCGCGGTGATGCTGGGCGCGACGCATGTCCGGGTCGGCACCGCGCTGTTCGGCGCGCGGGCAGGCTGAAGCCGGGCCGCTTATGGTGCCCGGTGGCCTTGAGGCGGTTTTCCTCGAAAATCGCGATCGGCTGCTCCGCTTTCTGGCCGCGCATGGCGCGGGGGAAGCGGCGGAGGATCTGTTGCAGGAATTATGGCTGCGCGTGTCGGATGTGCCGGCGGGGCCGGTGGGTCAGCCGCTCGCTTATCTGTATCGCGCGGCCAACAACCTGATGGTCGACCGGCATCGCACGGCGCGCACCACCGAACGGCGTGATCGCGAATGGAGCGAGGTGTCGGGGGGCACGATCGTCGGCGTGTCGGATGCGCCAGCCAGCGACCGGGCGTTGATCGCACGCCAGCAATTGCAGCGGGCGCAGGCGGCGCTGGCCGATCTTGGTGCGCGCGTCGAAACCGCGTTTCGCCGCCACCGTATCGATGGTGTTCCCCAGCGCGAGATCGCGGTTGAACTGGGCGTCAGCCTGTCGACGGTGGAAGCCGATTTGCGCCGCGCTTATCGTGCGATGATCGATCTCAAGGGCCAGTTCGATGCGGAATGAAAGCGTGTTGAGGCTGGCGCGGTGCGACTCCGTCATGGAATCGTGGTGATGACCGACGAAACCCGAATCCGCGCCGACGCGCTCGACTGGCTGGTTCGCCAGCGCGATCCCGCGTTCGTCGAATGGGAGGCGTTCGCCGACTGGCTCGAAGCTGATCCTGCGCGTGCTGCCATCTATCAGGCGATGGCGGCGGATGATGCTGACATGGCCGATCTGATCGCCGTGTCGCCGCCACCCGCGCCGATCCGGTCGGCGTCTGTCACCCGGCGACGTTTCGGCGGCTGGATCGGGGGGGCGGTGGCCGCTTCGCTGGTCGCGGCGACCGGTTATACGCTGCTGCCTGCGCGCGCTGATCCCTACAGCATCGCGACGATGCCGGGCGAACGCCGCACGATCACATTGGCGGATGGCAGCCGGATCGACATCAACGGCGCGACCCGCATCACTCTCGATCGCCGCAACCCCCGTCTGGCCACGCTCGATGCCGGCGAGGCGCTGTTCACCGTCGTCCATGATGATCGCCGGCCGTTCATCGTCCACGCCGCCGGCGCCGAATTGCGCGATATCGGCACCATATTCAATGTCGTCAGCGAAGGCGGCAATCTGTCGCTCGGCGTGGCGGAAGGGGCGGTGGTCTATAATCCGAAGCGCGAAGCGGTGGCGGTTGGCGCCGGGCAAACGCTGCGGGTGCGCGCGGATGATCCGGTCATCACGCGCGGCAGCGCCGATCCGGGAGCGATGACGGCATGGCGTCAGAACCGGCTGGTTTACGATGGCGCGCCGCTGGGTCTGGTTGCTGCCGATATCCGTCGCAACCTCGGCCTGGCGGTTGATGCGTCGCCGGAGGTGGCGGCGCGCCCGTTCCGCGGCGTGATCATGCTCGATCGTGAGACGGATCGTTTCCTCGCCCGCCTGGGCCCATTGCTCGACGTTACAGTCGAGCGCGGGCAGCAGGGATGGATTCTCGCCGCCAAGGCCCGGTGATCCGCCCTGTCCTCCTGTGCGCGCCGCTTGCGGCGCTGATCACTTCGGCGCCGGCGATGGCGGCACCGGCGTTGCCGATCGCGTTGCCTGCCGGACGTCTGGGCGATGCCGTGGCGCTGCTGGCCACGCAGGCCGGCCTGTCCGTCAGCGTTCCCGATGCGCGCTTGTGGGCGCGGCGGGTGCCGGCCTTGCGTGGCCACATGCCCGCGCGTGACGCGCTGGCGCGGCTGGCGCGATCGGCGGGCGGCAGCGCCGAACCGCTGGCAGGCGGCGGCTGGCGCATCGTCGGGCAGGGGCGGCCAAAGCCGGCGCCGCTCGTCGCCTCGGCGGCCCCCGCGATCGCGGCCGGCGACGATATCGTCGTCACCGCCACCAAGCGCGAGGTTCGGCTGGGCGAATATCCCGGTACCGTGGTGGTGCTCGACGGGCGTGATCTGGCCTTTGGCGGGGAAGGCGGCACCGATGCGATTCTGGCGCGGCTGGCTAGCCTGTCGTCCACGCATCTGGGGGCCGGGCGCAACAAGCTGTTCATCCGCGGCATCGCCGATTCCAGCTTCACCGGGCCGACGCAGGCCACTGTCGGCCAATATTTCGGCGATGTCCGGCTGAGCTACAATGCGCCGGATCCCGATCTGAAGCTGTATGACATCGCGTCGATCGAGGTGCTCGAAGGGCCGAACGGCACGCTCTATGGGGCGGGGTCGCTGGGGGGCATTATCCGCGTCATCCGCAATCCGCCACGTCTGGGGGTGATCGAAGGCGGTGCGTCGGTTGGCGCCAGCGTCACCCAGCATGGCGATCCGGGTGCGGATGTGGGCGCGATGCTCAACCTGCCGGTCGCGGGCGATGCGGTGGCGCTGCGCGTTGTCGGCTACGGTCTCAGCGAAGGCGGCTATATCGATAATCCGGCCCTGGGGCGCAACGATGTCAATCGCACGCGCACCTGGGGCGGTCGGGCGACGGTGCGGATGGCGCCGGGTGATGGCTGGGTGATCGATCTGGGCGGCACCGTGCAGCGGATCGATGGTGACGATAGCCAATATGCCGATCGCGATGGCCCCCGTCTCAGCCGATCCAGCCTGATCGATCAGGGGTTCACCGGCCGCTATGCGCTGGGTGATCTCGTCATCGCCAAGGCGTGGGATGATGTGCGCTTCGTTTCGTCGACGGGCATTGCGCACCAGCGGATCGACGAACGCTTCGACGCGACGATTCCGGCCGGCCTGCCGGCGAACGATGCTTCGGCGAATCGGCAATGGCCATTGCTGACGATGGCGCCGGTGGGGATGCCCAGCGTCTTCACGCAGAAAAACGACACGCATTTCTTTTCCACCGAAAGCCGCCTGTCGCGGCCGATGCGCGACGGGTTCGGCTGGGTGGTGGGAGCCAGCTATCTCCACAATCGCGCGCGACTGGCCCGTTCGCTGGGGCCGGATGGCATGCCGCTGCCGCTGACCGGCGTCACCAACCGGATCGACGAATATACCGGCTATGGCGAAGCCAGCATCAGCCTGATGCGCGGGCTGACGTTCACCGCCGGGGGGCGGCTCACTTATTCGCGCCTGTTGGGTGAGGGGCAGTCCGTTGCGCCCGACTTTGCCGATGCCAATGTCCGGCTGCGCGCGCGGCGCGGCGAAACCAATGTCATGCCGTCGCTGGCGCTGGCCGCGACGATGCTGCCCGATCTGATCCTGTTCACCCGCTATCAGGAAGGGTTCCGGCCGGGGGGACTGGCGATCGAGGATCAGGGTGTCCGCCGTTTCCGCAAGGATCATATCGCCACATGGGAAACGGGTCTGCGCTATGGCGCGCCCGGCCGGGGGCCATTCCATGTCGCTGCTACCTTCTCCTACGCACGCTGGAACGATATTCAGGCCGACTTCATTGATTCCGCCGGCCTGCCGACCACCGCCAATATCGGCGACGGCCGCATCTATTCGCTGGCCGCGAATGCCGGCTGGCGGCCTTTGCCGGGGCTGGGGATCGATGGGGCGTTCGTGTTGAACGACAGCAAGGTGAGCGATCCGGTGCCCTTGCTGGCGGCGGCTCGCCTGTCGCAACTGCCCAATGTCGCGCAATTTTCCGCGCGTGGCGGCATCGATTATCGCGCCCTGATCACGGATGATCTGGATCTCAGGCTGATGGCCAATCTGCGCTATGTCGGCCGGTCGCGGCTGGGGGTCGGGCCGGTCCTTGGCGAAGCGCAGGGGGATTATCTCGATACGTCGCTCAGCATCCGGATCGGCCGGCCCGAACTGGGCGTCACCCTGGCGGCGACCAATCTGGCCGATGCCGTCGGCAACCGTTTCGCGCTGGGCACCCCGTTCCTGATGAACCGGGTTGATCAGATCACCCCGTTGCGCCCGCGCACGCTGCGTCTGGGGCTCGACGCGCGCTTCTGAAATCCGCCACCCGAAAAATTTCCGCTGCCGCCAAGGCTGCCTGCGTTCGGCCCCGTCAAGCATCATGACGGCCGATCCCCGTGCCTGTCGTCCAACAGGCGCCGGGGGCAGGCCGCATCGCGAAAGGGAAAGAACTTCGATGCGAAGCCTGTTTGCCACGACCTGCCTGACGCCGCTGCTGCTGGCCGCCCCGCTTCATGCCGAAACCACGGTTACCGACAAGCGTACCGCCGGGATCGCCACTTCGACGATCAAGAATGGCGCGGCGGATGCGATCAGGATCACCAGCGCCGGTTCGATCGAACCCACGGCCAGCGGGGCCGGCGTCACGGTCGACAGCGCCCATGCGGTCACCAACGAAGGCGCGATCAAGTTCAGCAATGTCAGCAACGCCACCGGCATTCTGGTCAATGCCGGGCTGGCCACCACGATCACCAACAGCGCCACGATCAGCCTTGTAGAAACCTATGAGCCGGTCGACACGGACAAGGATGGTGATCTGGATGGGCCGCTGGCGCAGGGCAGCAACCGGTTCGGCATCCGCACGGCGGGCGCGATGACAGGCAACATCGTCAATACCGGCGCGATCGCCATCGAAGGCAATGATTCGGGCGGCATCGTCCTGGGCGGCCCGCTGGCCGGATCGCTCAACAGCAGCGGCACGATCGAAGTCATCGGGGATCGCGGCTACGGCGTGCGCACTGGCGATGTCAGCGGGAATGTGAAGCTGAGCGGCGGGATCGGCGCGCGCGGGCAGGGGTCCGTTGGTGCGGCGATCGACGGCAATGTCGGCGGCGCGCTGGTGATCCAGGGCGGCATCAGCGCGACCGGCTATCGCAGCACGTCGGTGACCGATCCCAGCAAGCTCGACGCCGATGATCTGTTGCAGGGCGGGCCGGCGTTGCGCGTGGCGGGCAATGTCGCCGGCGGCATCATTTTCGAGGTGCCACCCAAGGATACCAAGCCCGACGACAAGGACGAAGACAAGGACGGCATCGAAGATTCGAAGGAAGGTTCGGCGGCCGTTGCGTCTTACGGGTCGGCGGCGGCGGTCGAAATCGGTTCGGCCGGGCAGGATGTCACCATTGGTGCGGTGGCGGGCAATGCCAATGGCCATGGTCTCGTCATCAATGGCGCGGTCACCGGCAACGGCGTTTTCGCCGGGGTCGCGGGCAATGGCCTCGTGGTTGGTGGGCAGGGCAGGGCCGTCACCATCGCCGGCGGGATGACGGTGGGCGGCAGCGTCACGGCGACGGGCGTCGGCGCAGGGTCCAGCGCGACCGCCATGCGCATCGGCAGCGGTGCCACCGTTGCGGAAATCCGCAACAGCGGCACGATCGGCGCGGCCGCCGGAACCGGGGCGACGGCGCAGGCCACGGCGATCCGCATCGATGCCGGCGCAAATGTCACCACCATCCGCAATAGTGGGCAGATCAAGGCCGCCGTTGGCGCCGCCGAAGGCACGGCCACGGCGATCGTCGACAAAGCGGGCACGGTAACGCTGATCGAGAATAGCGGCGGGATTCAGGCTTCGGGCGCCGCCGCCGATTCCGCTCGCAATGTCGCGATCGATCTTACCGCCAACAGCGGCGGCGCGACGATCAGGCAATTGGTGGCGGCGCAGGGTGCGGCCGCTCCGGTGATTCAGGGCGATATCCTGTTCGGTTCGGGCGGCGATACGCTCGACATTGCCGATGGTGGCGTGTCCGGCACCACGCGCTTCGGCGCGGGCAACAACAGCCTCAGGCTTTCGGGGGACGCGGCCTATCTCGGCCAGGCGCAGTTCGGCGCTGGCAATGACGTCATGGCGCTGTCGGGTACTTCGGTGTTCAGCGGCACCGCCGATTTCGGCGGCGGCGCCGACAGCCTCACGCTGGCCGATACCGCACGTTTTTCCGGCACGCTGGCCGGCACGCAGGGGCTGGCGCTCAGCGTTGCGGGTGGCACGCTCGACATCGCCAATGGCGGCACGGTTTCGCTGGCCTCGCTGTCGGTGGGGGCAACCGGCGCGATCCGCGTCAACATCAATGGCGCAACCGATAGCGCCACGCTTTATCAGGTCGCGGGCGATGCCAGTTTCACCGCCGGATCGAAGGTGATCGTCAAGCTCGCCAATGTTTCGGATTCCGAAGGCGTCTATACCATCATCCGCGCGGGCGGCCTGACCGGTGGGTCCAACCTCACCGCATCGAATGCCGCGCTGCCCTTCCTGTTCAAAAGCGCAGTGGTCGCCGGGGCCAATGCCGGCGAACTCGCGATCGATATCAAGCGCAAGACGGCGACCGAACTGGGCCTCAATACGTCACAGGGCGCGGCCTATGGCGCGATTTTCGGCGTGATCGACAAGGATGCGAAGATGGCGGGTGCCATCCTCGATATCGGCGATGGCGATCGGTTCCGCCGTCAGGTGCAGCAGATGTTGCCCGATCATGCCGGCGGGACCTTCGAAGCGGTGACATCGGGTTCGCGTGCCACCGCGCGGATGCTGGCGGATCCGCGCGCGCCGTTTTCGGATCAGGGGCGCTGGGGTTTCTGGCTTCAGCAGGTCGCGTGGGGGACGTCGAAAAGCCTGGGCAGCACGGCGGCCTACGACATCACCGGCTGGGGGTTGAGCGGCGGCGCGGAGGCCAAGACCGAGACGATCGGTAATTTCGGTCTCTCGCTCGCTTATCTGTACGGCAAGGATGCGGACGGTGGCACCGACAATGAAGTCCAGTCCAACCAGTTCGAACTGGCGGGGTATTGGCGGGCGGATTTCGGGGCGCTCCACACCTTTGCCCGTGCATCGGGCGCGCGCATCACATTCAAGGGACAGCGCCATTTCGACGGCCAGATCGGCAACGAAAACGTCACCCGCAATACGCGGGGCAAATGGAATGGCACGCTGGTTTCCGCGGCGGGCGGCGCTTCCTACGAAGCGCGCGTCGGCCGGATCAGCCTGCGCCCTGCCGCGTCTGTCGATTATTATCGTTTGAAAGAAAAGGGTTACAGCGAAAATGGCGGCGGTGCCGCGTTCGATCTGATTGTTGGAAACCGCACCAGCGACGAACTGGCCGCCAACGCCACCCTCGCAATCGGTCTCAATTTTGGTGACAACAAGGGCGAATCCGGCTGGTTCCGCACCGAAGTCGAAGGTGGCCGCCGCCAGATCATCGGTGGCAGTCTCGGCCAGACGACGGCGCGCTTTGCCGGCGGGCAGGCGTTCACGCTCACGCCGGAAGATCGCACCAATGGATGGGTCGGGCGCCTGCGTTTGCTCGGTGGCAATGCGGGCTTCACCGCCGGCGGTGAATTCAGCGCCGAAGAACAGCAGGGCCATGCTTCGGTCGCGTTCCGCGCATCGATCAATCTGGGCTTCTAGGTCAACGTCGCTTCCACAGTCCCATCCCATGGGATCCCGTCCGCCGGTTGCGTATCGCGGACGGGAGTTTATGGATGCGGCATCGTGGCGATCGTCGGATCGCTCATCCGGGAGACGAATATGGCAGGCAGCGTGAACAAGGTGATCCTCGTCGGCAATCTGGGCCGCGATCCCGAATCGCGCAGCTTCCAGAATGGCGGCAAGGTGGTGAATCTGCGCATCGCCACATCCGAAACCTGGAAGGATCGCGCCACCGGCGAACGCCGTGAAAAGACCGAATGGCATTCGGTGGCGATCTTCAACGAAGGTCTGGCGCGTACGGCCGAACAATATCTGCGCAAGGGCAGCAAGGTCTATATCGAAGGCCAGCTTCAGACGCGCAAATGGCAGGATCAGTCGGGCGCAGACAAATATTCCACCGAAATCGTGCTGCAGGGCTTCAACAGCCAGCTGGTGATGCTGGATGGGCCGGGTGGCGGCTCGGGCGGCGGCGGCCGTGGCGGTTCAGGCGCGGGCGGCAGCAGCGGCTGGGACGAAGGTGATTCCGGTTTTGGCGGTTCGGGTTCGTCGGGCATGAGCAGCGGCGGCGGTTTCGGCGGCGGTGGCGGCGGTGGCCGCTCGGGTGGCACCGGTGGCGGTGCGCGTCCATCCAATCCGTTCGACAGCGATCTCGACGACGACGTGCCGTTCTGATCCGGACAGGATTATCGCCGATTACAGGAAAGGGACTTTGCGGGATCAGGCCTGCAAAGTCCCTTTTTCGTTGCTGGGGAAAGCTCAGTCGGTGCCGATCGCCTGCTCGATGCGGGCGAATCCGTCGCGCGTCATCAAGGCGGGCAAGCCCTGGACGATACGGCGGGCAAGCCCTGGCCCGCCATAAACAAGCGCGCTGTACAACTGGATGAGGCTCGCTCCCGCGCGGATACGCGCATAGGCCTGTTCGGCGGATGCGATGCCGCCCGCCGCGATCAGCGGGATCGTGCCGCCGGTCGCGGTGCGGAAATCACGCAACCGTTGAAGCGCCAGATCATGGAGCGGCGCGCCCGACAGGCCACCGGCCTCACCGGCATGGGCCGAACGCAGCGGTGGACGGGTGATGGTGGTGTTGGCGACGATCAGCGCATCCAGCCCGCGATCGGCGGCAACGGCGGCGATATCGTCGATATCGGCGGGCTCGAGGTCGGGCGCGACCTTCAAAAACACGGGCGGGCGCTGGCTGCCGCGCGCTTCCATCACCCCGGCGAGCAATTCATCGAGCGCCGCGCGCGACTGGAGCGCGCGCAGGCCCGGTGTGTTTGGCGACGAGATGTTGACGGTCAGATAATCCGCTACGTCCTTCATCACGATGACGCCCTTGGCATAATCGGCGATGCGGTCGGCGGCGTCCTTGTTTGCGCCGATATTCACGCCGACGATTCCTGGGCGATGGCGGCGCTTGAGCAGGCGTTCCAGTGCTGCCGCTTGCCCGCCATTGTTGAAACCCATGCGGTTGATGACTGCCCGATCCTCCGGCAGCCGGAACAGGCGCGGACGTGGATTGCCGGGTTGGGGGAACGGGGTGAGCGTGCCGACTTCGACGGATCCAAAACCCAGCGACAACATCGCATCGGGCACTTGGGCGTCCTTGTCGAAGCCTGCGGCCAGGCCGACCGGATTGGGAAAGGTGAGGCCGGCGAGATTCACTACCAGTCGGGGGTCTGTGGCGGGGCGCCCACCCGATGGCTTCAGCCGTAACGCCGAGACCGTCAGGCGGTGCGCGCTTTCGGCGTCGATACGGAAAACCAGCGGACGGATCAGTGGATAGATAGCCATTGTGGCCGCCTAGCCTGTCGCGTCGTTGTCGTCATCCGCTTTACAACATCCGGACATTTGACCGTGCGTCTCCGTACGCTAATCCACCCTTGGGGCCAGACGATCGCATTTTCGGCAGGGAGCCAATATGGTTCGCATCCTTCTTCTATCCACCACTGTGCTGCTCGCGGTTTCCAGCGCATCAGCGGCAACGCCCGTGCCCGCCCCGGCCCCGACAATAACGGCCGAAGCCGACCAGAATACCGTAATCCAGCAGTTTTTCGTCGATTTTGACGATGCGGAACTCGCCCGTGCACCGATGAGCAAGGCGTATCGCGCGATCAAGGACGCCGATTATGGCAGGTGGAACGATTTTTCCGATGCGGCCGAAATACGCCAGCATGATGCCGAATTGGCTGCGCTGGCGGAAATGCGTCGTCGTTTCGATCCGGATAAGCTCGATGCGAACAATCGGCTATCGTTCCAACTGTTCGAAAAGATGATCGAACGGCGCGATCGGGCCTTTGCCTATCGCGATCATGAATATGCGTTCGATCAGATGAATGGCGCACAGAGCCAGCTCCCGGCTTTTCTGATCAACATTCACCGCGTCACCACCAAGGCCGATGCCGAGGCTTATGTCCGCCGGCTGGAAGGTTTGGGAGGCGCAATCGATCAGATCATTGCTGAATCCGGGAGCCGCGCCGCCAAGGGGCTTATGCCGCCCAAATGGGTTTACCCTTATGTGATTTCCGACGCGAAGAACGTCATTGCGGGAGCGCCGTTCGGGGATAGCGCGGATGCTCCGCTATTTGCTGATCTCAAGACCAAGGTCGCGAGGCTGGATATCCCGCAAGGGGAAAAGGATGCGCTGATAGCGGCTGGCGCGGCCGCACTGACATCCGGCGTGAAGCCGGCATTCAACCGGCTGATTGCCGAAATGGTGCGTCAGGAGGCGCTGGCTGGCGTCGATGACGGCGTGTGGCGGTTCAAGGATGGTGCATCCTATTATGCCGAACGGCTGGCGAATTATACAACGACCGCATTGACGCCGGAACAGATCCACAAGGTTGGCCTCGATAATGTTGCCCGCATCCATGGGGAGATGAAGGGGATCATGGCGCGGACCGGGTTTAAGGGCGATCTGTCGGCCTTTTTCCAGTTCATGCGCGCCGACACGCGTTTTTATGCACCCAATAGCGAAGAAGGACGTGCGCAATATCTGGCTGAAACCGAAAAGGCGAAGCAGTGGGTGACGGCCAAGCTGCCTTTGTGGTTCGGCGTGTTGCCGCAGGCCCCTTTGGTGGTGAAGCGGGTTGAAGGGTTTCGGGAAAAGTCCGCCGGCAAGGCTTTCTATCAAAGCCCCGCACCCGATGGATCGCGTCCCGGCACCTATTATGCCAACCTCTATGACATGGCCGACATGCCGATGACCGAGGTCGAGGCGTTGTTCTACCATGAAGGCTTGCCCGGCCATCACCTTCAGCGGACGATCCAGACCGAACTGAAAGATGTGCCGCCGTTCCGCCAGTTCGGTGGTGTGACCGCATATTCAGAAGGTTGGGGCCTTTATTCGGAGAAACTCGCCAAGGACATGGGGCTCTACACCGATCCCTACCGCGATTTCGGGCGCCTCCAGCTCGAACTGCATCGCGCGATCCGGTTGGTGGTGGACACTGGCATCCACCATCAGAGGTGGAGTCGCGAGCAGGCGATTCGCTATGTGGAGGCCAATTCGGCCGATGCTCCCGGTGGAATCGTCAAGGCAATCGAACGCTATGTCGTCTATCCGGGGCAGGCAACGGCCTACATGATCGGCCGGCTGAAGATCAGCGAACTGCGCGATAAGGCGCAAGCTGCGCTGGGCAGCCGTTTTGACGTACGCGGCTTTCACGATACCGTTTTGAAAAGCGGGCCTGTTCCGCTCGATATTCTGGAAAAGCAGGTGGATGCCTGGGTTGCCTCGGTAACAGCGAATTGATCTCTCGCGTAGCGATCGAGTCGATTCTGTCCAATAATTGGCAATGATTGTTCGTTAGAGCCTGTCCTGCGACCCGAAGGGTTCATCATCGATGGATGAGAGACCTTTCCCTTAAGACTCGGCCGGATTTTCCGGCCGGGTCTTTTTTTCGGCGTGACATCTAAGACTGATGATGCGACCGAATGGGATGTACGGACGACGAGGGGAGCTGGACGGACGTGGGCAACGGGGAGTTGGGCAGCAGCGCGATCGGATTGCGCTATTTTGCGCCAGCCCCTGATTTGCGCCGTTACCTTTCGGCTTATTATGTCTTTCGTGCTGATTTGCCGTTCGTTTCCGATATGGTGCGGGCGGACATGGCGCAGTTGCGCTTCATGATTTCTGGTCTGGGAAGCTATGGTTTCGCAGATGGCCGCAGCCTTGCCGCGCCGGAAATCACTTTGCTGGGACCGACGACCGGTGCGACTCGCTTCGATGTGGCGGGGCCGGTGCTTGTCTTCGGCGTCGGCATTCTGCCTGCGGGCTGGGCTGCCCTGGTTGAAGATGACGCCAGCCGGTTTGCCGATTCGCTGGTGGATGCGGTCGATGTTTTTGGTGGCATGCTGGAAGACGCCCTCGACGCGATGCGATTCGACAATCGCGGGTCCAGGATGGTCCACATGGTCGATGCGGTGATGCGTGGCCTGCTGACGGATGCGGCTGACGCGGCATATTGGTTCACGGAACTCGCCGATAAGTGGCTGACCGAAGACGCGTCGCCTTCGGTGGATGCGCTGGTTCGGCAAGCAGGTGTATCCGCCCGCCAGGTGGAACGGCTGACCCGGCGAATCTATGGCGCGCCGCCCAAGTTGCTGGCGCGCAAATATCGCGCCTTGCGGGCGGCGACGCGCTTTGCCGATGCGTCGGGCTGGGCGGATGCGGCGGGCGACGCCTTTTACGATCAGTCGCACTTCATCCGCGAGTTCAAGCATTTCAACGGGCAGACGCCATCGCAGTTTCGGCGGGCGCCGACGCCGGTGACGCGGCTGACATTGGCGCGGCGCAAATTGATCGGTTCCTTGCCGCGGCTGGCGCTGGTGAGTTGAGCGTCTGATTGAGACGGGTTGACGTTGGGGCGTCGCGCCCCCAAGTGGCAATCGGAACGAATCAGTCCGATTGGAGCCTATGCGTCTTTCCAGCCTTGCCGACTATGCGGTCGTGATGCTGACCGCCGCCGCCCGCCATGGGCGGCCGGAGGGGGAGGATGTGCGGCTGTCGGCGGCGCTGCTGGCCGAGGAGACCGGCGTGCCTTTGCCCACGGCGCAAAAGCTGATGGGGCGGCTGGCGGCCGCTGGCTTGCTGACATCGGCGCGCGGCACCGGCGGCGGATTCCGCCTCGCCCGCGATCCGGATGCCATCAGCCTGGCGGAAATCATCGAGGCGGTGGAAGGACCGATTGCCATGACGGCGTGCGTGGACCATGGCCGCCATGATTGCGGGCTGGAAGCGGATTGCCACGTCCGTCCGCACTGGACGGCAGTGAACAGCGCGGTAAAGGGCGCGCTAGGCGGGGTCAGCCTCGCCACCCTTGCAGGAGCCCCGGCATGAGTGAAGTCCGCAACCGCGAAGCATTCGAGGCCGCCGAAAAGGCGTCGACCTACGAATGGGGCTTCACCAGCGAAATCGAACAGGATTTCGCGCCCAAGGGCCTGAACGAAGACACCGTCCGCTTCATTTCGGCCAAGAAGAATGAGCCGGAATGGATGCTGGAATGGCGCCTGAAGGCGTTCCGGCTGTGGCTGACCTTGACCCCGCCCGACTGGGCCAAGCTCAACGTGCCGCCGATCGATTATCAGGACGCATATTATTATGCGGCCCCCAAGGCGAAGCCCAAGCTCGGCTCGCTGGACGAGGTGGATCCTGAGATTCTCAAGGTTTACGAAAAGCTCGGCATCCCGATCGAGGAGCAGAAGGTGCTCGCCGGGGTCGAGGGCAGCCGCAAGGTGGCCGTCGACGCGGTGTTCGACAGCGTGTCGGTTGCCACCACCTTTCGCGATGAGCTGAAGAAAGCCGGGGTCATCTTCCTGTCGATCTCGGAAGCGATCCGCGAATATCCCGAGATGGTGAAGAAGTGGCTCGGCAAGGTCGTGCCGATGCACGACAATTATTTCGCGACGCTCAACTGCGCGGTCTTTTCGGACGGCACCTTCGTCTACATCCCCGAAGGCGTGCGCTGTCCGATGGAGCTGAGCACCTATTTCCGCATCAACGCGGAAAATACCGGCCAGTTCGAACGCACGCTGATCGTGGCGGACAAGGGGAGCTACGTCTCCTACCTCGAAGGCTGCACCGCGCCGATGCGCGACGAAAACCAGCTGCACGCAGCGGTCGTCGAACTGGTTGCGCTCGACGATGCCGAAATCAAATATTCGACCGTGCAGAACTGGTATCCGGGCGACGCCAACGGCAAGGGCGGGATTTATAATTTCGTCACCAAGCGCGCGCTGTGCCAGGGCAAGGCCAGCAAGGTCAGCTGGACGCAGGTGGAAACCGGCAGCGCCGTCACCTGGAAATATCCGTCCTGCGTGCTGGCGGGCGAAAATTCGGTCGGCGAATTTTACTCGGTCGCCGTCACCAACAATTACCAGCAGGCCGATACCGGCACCAAGATGATCCATCTGGGCAAGGGCAGCCGTTCGACGATCGTGTCGAAGGGCATTTCGGCGGGCAAATCGAACAACACCTATCGCGGCCTCGTCCGCGTCGGGCCGACGGCCGAAGGCGTGCGCAACTTCACCCAGTGCGACAGCCTGCTCTTGGGCAGCGAGTGCGGGGCGCACACCGTGCCCTATATCGAAGTGCGCAACCCATCCGCGCAGATCGAGCATGAAGCGACCACCAGCAAGATTTCCGACGACCAACTGTTCTACGCAATGTCGCGCGGGCTGGGGCAGGAGGAAGCGGTGGCGCTGATCGTCAACGGCTTCGCCAAGGAAGTGCTCCAGCAATTGCCGATGGAGTTTGCGGTCGAGGCGCAGAAGCTGCTGGGGATCAGCCTGGAAGGTTCAGTGGGATGACCCTGCCTCCCCTTACCCCCGTCATGCCGGACTTGATCCGGCATCCCGCATTTTCGCGGACGGAAGGCAGCGGGACCCCGGATCAAGTCCGGGGTGACGGTGAGTTTCGGAGCAGCGTGAAGTGATCTTGGTCTTGGCACTCTCGATGTATTGGGTCGTAGCCGCTCAGCCCGAGCCATATGAGAAAGCTTTCGAGCCCTATCGGCAATGCGTGTTAGTGCAGGCGCAAAAAGGCTATTCTTCAAGCAGTAATCTCAAGGCCATCTTTAGTAGTGCAGAGGAAGCGTGTGCCGAAGAAGCTCAGCAAACGCTAGGACGACTAGCAGCGGCCGCAGCAGCATGGGCTGACGACAAACCTATCACGGCTGAAAATCCTCTCTACTCTGCCCAGGATCGGTTCAACTTTTTCGAACGAAATTTGCTTTTCGAGTTGGCCGAAGATTTCAAGCCGAAGGCGAAATGAGAATAATGCTCAAAATTGAAAACCTCCACGCCGAAGTTGACGGCAAGGCGATCCTCAAGGGGCTGTCGCTCAGCCTGAATCCGGGCGAGATCCATGCGATCATGGGGCCGAACGGCGCGGGCAAGTCCACGCTGTCTTATGTGCTGGCCGGGCGGCCGGGTTATGACGTGACCGAGGGCAAGGCGACGCTCGACGGCACCGATCTGCTGGAACTCGCGCCGCATGAGCGTGCGGCCGCTGGCTTGTTCCTGGGCTTTCAATATCCGGTCGAGATTCCGGGCGTGTCCAACCTGCAGTTCCTGCGCGAGGCGCTGAATGCGCAGCGCAAAGCCCGCGGTGAGGCCCCGCTTTCGGGCGGCGAATTCCTGAAGGTCGCGCGCGCGCAGGCCGATGGGCTGGGCCTGAGCATGGATATGCTCAAGCGCCCGGTGAATGTCGGCTTTTCGGGTGGCGAGAAGAAGCGCAACGAAATGGTGCAGATGGGGATCATCGATCCCAAGCTCGCCATCCTCGACGAAACCGACAGCGGTCTTGATATCGATGCGCTGCGTGTGATCGGCGATGGCATCAACCGGATCATGCGCAAGCCCGACAAGGCGGTGCTGCTGATCACGCACTATCAGCGGTTGCTCGATTATGTCCGGCCCGATTTCGTCCATGTGCTGGCCGGCGGGCGGATCGTCCGTTCGGGCGGCCCCGAACTCGCGCACGAACTGGAGCGCGAAGGCTATGGGGCGATCGCGGCGTGATGAGCGGGCTTCACCTCACTTTCCACCGTCACCCTGAACTCGTTTCAGGGTCCATCGTGCGACAGGCGATGTCGGCGCGTGCGGAGGGATGGATGCTGAAACAAGTTCAGCATGACGGGAGGGGCATGTGACGATTCTGTCTGTTCCCACCGCCAAACTCGAAGCGTGGCGCTATAGCGACATCGACGCGGTGGCGAGCGTGTGGCCGGTGGCTGCGGCGGAAGAGATTCGCGTGGCGGCTGGCGAAAGCGCGGTGCGGCTGATCGCGCAGACGGCGGACGCGGGTGGCGTGACGATCGAGGATTATGCCGTCGATGTGGCGGCGGGCGGGCGGTGCGCCTTTTTCGTCCTCAACGTCGGCGGGCGGCTCGGCCGGATCGCGATCGACGTGACCTTGCATGATGGCGCGCATTTCGAACTGGGCGGCGCGATTGTCGGCGGCACCGGGCAGACGTTGGAAATCGTCACCACCGTTCGCCATGTCGAGCCGAACGCGACGAGCAACCAGATCGTGCGATCGGTGCTGGCGGGGCAGGGCACGGGCAGCTTTCTGGGCAAGGTGGCCGTCGCGCGCGATGCGCAGAAGACCGATGCCGTGCAATCGGTGAAGGCGATGCTGCTCGATCGCACCGCGACCGCCAATGCCAAGCCCGAACTGGAAATCTACGCCGACGATGTGAAGTGCGCGCATGGCGCGACGGTGGGCGAACTCGACAAGCAGGCTTTGTTCTACCTTGAAAGCCGGGGCTTGCCGCCGGTGGAAGCCAAGGCCTTGTTGTTGCAGGCGTTCATTGCCGGTGCGTTTGTCGGGCTGGACGATGATGACGCGCGCGGGCGGCTGGAAGCCGGGGCGCTGGCGGCGTTGGAGGCGTTGTTGTGACTGTGATGGCCGATCATCTGGCCGATTTCCCGGCGATTGCCGATGGCTGGGCGTATCTCGATACCGCCGCCACCGCGCAGAAGCCCAAGGCCGTGCTCGATGCGATCGCGCAGGTGTATGGCCGCGATTATGCGACGGTGCATCGCGGGGTTTATGCCCGTTCCGCCGACATGACGATCGCGTTCGAGGCGGGCCGGGCGCGGGTGGCGCGTTTCATCGGTGCGCGATCGGCTGACGAAGTGGTGTTCGTGCGCGGCGCGACCGAGGCGATCAATCTGGTCGCGCAAAGCTGGGGCGGCACGCATCTCAAGGCGGGCGACCGCATTTTGCTGTCCACCCTGGAACATCATTCGAACATCGTGCCGTGGCAGTTGCTGCGCGATCGGATCGGTATCGAAATCGACGTCGCGCCGCTGACCGACGATGGCGTGATCGATCTGGACGCGGTGGAAGCGATGCTGACCCCGGCGCACAAATTGGTGGCGCTGGCGCATGTCTCCAACGTGCTGGGATCGGTGCTGGATGTCCGCCGCGCGGTGGCGCTGGCCCATGCGGTGGGCGCGAAGATCCTGCTCGACGGGTGCCAGGCGGTGCCGCGTCTGGGTGTGGACGTGGCCGCGCTCGATTGCGATTTCTACGTCTTTTCCGGGCATAAGCTGTACGGGCCGACGGGCATCGGGGTGCTGTGGGCCAAGGCCGATATCCTCGATTCCATGCCGCCATGGCAGGGCGGGGGCGCGATGATCGATCGGGTGAGTTTTGCCCGCACGACTTACGCGCCCGCACCGGCGCGGTTCGAGGCGGGCACGCCGCATATCGAAGGCGTGATCGGGCTGCATGCGGCGATCGATTATGTCGATGCGATCGGGATCGATGCGATCCATGCGCATGAAGTTTCGCTGGTGCGGTCTGCCCGCGCGGCGCTGTCGGGCATCAACAGCGTGCGGCTGTTCGGCCCCGAAGATGCGGCCGGGATTGTCAGTTTCGCGATCGAGGGGGTGCATCCCCACGATATCGGCACCATATTGGACGAAGCTGGTGTGGCGATCCGCGCCGGGCACCATTGCGCGCAACCGCTGATGGAGCATCTGGGCGTGCCGGCGACGGCGCGGGCGAGCTTCGGCATCTACAACCGCCAGGCCGATGTGGATGCGCTGGCGCGGGGGATTGAACGGGTGACGAGAATATTCGGATGAACGAAGACACCAAGATCCGGACCGAAGAGGTCAGCGCCGTACCGCCGGCACCGCGCGCCCGCGTCGATGATGCGGTGGACGATGCGCCTGCGCCGCGTTCGCGCGATTATCTCGATGGGTTCCTGACGCAGACGCCGGTGGCGGCGGGTGCGGGCGAGCCGGGTGGCGACCTGTATGAAGCGGTGATCGCCGCCCTTAAGGAAATCTTCGATCCGGAAATTCCGGTGAACATCTATGATCTTGGGCTGATCTACGGGGTCGATATCGATGCCGATGGCCATGCGCTTGTCACCATGACCTTGACGACGCCGCATTGTCCGGTCGCGGAATCGATGCCCAGCGAAGTGGAACTGCGCGTCGGATCGGTGCCCGGCGTTGGCGTCGCCGAAGTGAACCTCGTCTGGGATCCGCCATGGGATCCGCAGAAGATGTCGGACGAAGCCAAGCTCGAACTGGGGATGCTATAATGTCGACCGCGACCCGCGTCCGCCCCGCAGCCCTCATCCTCACGCCATCCGCCGAACAGCGGATTGCCGACCTGATGGCGCGCGCACCCGAAGGATCGGTCGGCGTCAAGCTGTCGACCCCACGGCGGGGCTGTTCGGGGCTGGCTTATTCGGTCGATTATGTCACGCAAGCCGATCCGTTCGATGAAAAGATCGTCACCCCCGGCGGTGATTTCTACGTCGATGGCGGATCGATCCTGTACCTCATCGGATCGGTGATGGACTGGGTGGAGGATGATTTCACCGCCGGCTTCGTGTTCCAGAACCCCAACGCCAAGGGCGCGTGCGGCTGCGGCGAAAGCTTCACCGTCTGAACGCCGCCGCCACGGTTGCCGTAAGCCGGCACCCCCGCTAGACCGCGCGCCATGCTGCCCGCGCTCGCCCATGTCGATTGCTGGATCTTCGATCTGGACAACACGCTCTACCCGGCGTCGGCGGACCTGTTCGGGCTGATCGATGCGCGGATGGGGCAGTTCATCCAGAATCTGCTGGGCGTGGACCCGCAAGAAGCGCGGCGCATCCAGAAAAGCTTTTTTGTCGAGCATGGCACGACGCTCAATGGCCTGATGGCGACGTACGGCATCGAACCGCGCGGCTTCCTGGATTTCGTCCATGATATCGAAATGGACGCGATCGCCGAGGATCGCCGGCTGGTCAAAGCGGTGGCGCAGCTGCCGGGGCGCAAGCTGATCTTCACCAATGGCGAAGAGGGGTATGCGCGGCGCGTGCTCGCCCGTCTCGGCCTGGGTGAGAGCTTTGAAGCCGTGCACGACATCCACGCCTGCGCCTATCAGCCCAAGCCCGATCCGGCGAGCTATGACGCGATGTGCGCAGCACTCGCCGTGCGGCCCGAAACGGCGCTGTTCGTCGAGGACATGGCCCGCAACCTCAGGCCCGCCAAGGCGCTGGGCATGACGACGGTGTGGGTGAATAACGGGTCGGACTATGGCGGCCACGAGCACCACCCCGATTATATCGATTACGAGATCGCCGAAGTCGGCGAATGGCTGGAACAGATATTGAGGACCAAGATATGAGCGATCTGGCGCAGACGATCGAAGCGGCATGGGACGCGCGCGATACGCTGGGTTTCGACACCAAGGGCGCGGTGCGCGATGCGGTTGATACGGCCCTCGCGCAGCTCGACGCGGGCACCGCGCGCGTGGCCGAAATGGTGAATGGCGAGGTGATCGTCCACCAGTGGCTGAAGAAAGCGGTGCTGCTGTCGTTCCGCCTGAACGACAATGCGCTGATCGGCGGGGCGGCCGGTGACGCCAGCTGGTGGGACAAGGTGCCGAGCAAGTTCACCGGCTGGGGCGAGGCCGACTATCGCGCGGCGGGCTTCCGCGCGGTGCCGGGTGCTGTTGCGCGGCGCGGCGCGTTCATCGCCAAGGGCGTGGTGCTGATGCCGAGCTTCGTCAACATCGGGGCGTATGTGGCCGAAGGCGCGATGATCGACGCGTGGGCCACCGTCGGCAGCTGCGCGCAGATCGGCCGCAACGTCCATATTTCGGGCGGCGCGGGCATTGGCGGCGTGCTCGAACCGCTGCAGGCCAACCCGGTGGTGATCGGCGACGGCGCGTTCATCGGCGCGCGCGCCGAAGTGGCCGAAGGCGTGATCGTCGGCGAAGGCGCCGTGCTGTCGATGGGCGTGTATCTGGGCGCATCGACCAAGATCGTCGACCGCGCGACCGGCGAAGTGTTCGTCGGCCGCGTGCCCGATTATGCGGTCGTCGTCCCCGGCAACCTGCCCGGCCGCACGCTTCCCGATGGCACGCCCGGCCCGTCGCTCTACTGCGCCGTCATCGTCAAGCGGGTCGACGCGCAGACCCGCGCCAAGACCGGGATCAACGAACTGCTGCGGGACTAAGCATCATGGCCGGCATCATCGTCCACCACCTCGAAAATTCGAAATCGCAGCGCATCCTGTGGCTGCTCGAAGAATTGGGACTGGACTATGATGTCGTCCGCTATGCGCGGGTGAACGGGGGCGTGGCCCCGCCCGAACTCACCCGCGTCCACCCGCTCGGCAAGGCGCCATCGGTGGAGGTGGATGGCGTGGTGATGGCCGAATCCGCCGCGATCATCCAATATGTGCTGCTGCGCCACGGGGCGGGCCGGCTGGCCCCGCCGGTGGACTCGCCCGATTATGCCAAGTTTCTCGAACTGCTGCATTACCCTGAATCGTCGTTGGCGCTGCGTACTCTGCTGCCCTTGTTCGTCCGGCTGTTCGGGGTGAGCAATGCGTTCCTCGAAGGCTATGCCACACATGGGCTGGACGTGCAGCTCGGCCATCTCGATGCGCTCCTAAGCGGGCGCGACTATCTGATCGGTGATGCGTTCACGGCGGCCGACCTGCAACTGACCCACGAACTGCAATTCCTGAAGGCGCAAGGGCAGATCGACGCGCGCCCGGTGCTGCTGGGCTTCATCGACCGGATGGAAGCGCGGCCGGCTTGGGTGCGGGCCGTGGACCGTGGCGGGCCGTTCAGTCTGGCGTTCGGGGCTTAGACCGCGTTGCAATTCAGGCGGCGGCGTTCGTGCACGCTAGCTGGCGGAAATGGACTGTCGGGACACGGACATTGTGGACATTGTGCGCAACCGATAGCTCGCTTCTCGAACTGTTTGGTGCAACTCGACCTGAGAGGGGCGCAAAAGTGCGGCTACCGTTCCGAAATTACCTATCCACGTCGATGACGATCTTCATCGAACCGATTTGCGAGCAATACGAAATTCCCGCCGGCGGGGAGGCTGTTGTCACCCTTGAGGACGGGTGTCCGCACTCAATCGACATCCACCCTGACAACTGGGTTTCCATCTGGAACGAAGGTTCAGAGTTTGCGGTGGTCGAGATCTTCAATGAACATCAATTCTCACACCCGCCGCAGCGTGCGGATTAGCAGCACGCAAGCAGCCGATTTCGAAGATCAAAACCGACGTTCCGGACATGCCGACAAAACGATCGTTTCTCCCCTCCCTGAAAGGGAGGGGTTGGGGGTGGGTTGGCGCGCGCAGCGTGCCTCGTTAGCTTCGCCCGATGCGACGTGTCCCAGAGCAGATGACAGCCAATGCGCGGGCGTTGCGTAATGGCCAGACGGAGGCGGAACGCCTGATCTGGCGGCGGCTATCCAGCTATCGACCACGCTTCACCCGGCAATTGGTTGTTGGTCCCTACATCCTCGACTTCGCCTGTCGGTCAGCAAAGCTTGGGATTGAGTTGGATGGAAGCCAGCATCTCGACGCTGCGGTCTATGATGCGCAGCGGTCCGATTTTCTTGTGGCAAACGGTTGGACTGTCATCCGCTTCTGGAATGGCGAGGTGCGAACCAACCCAGACGGCGTGAGCGAGGCGATCCTTGCAAAGACCGCCGAGTGCCTCGGCGGAACCCACCCCCAGCCCCTCCCTTCCAGGGAGGGGAGGAAGAGGCGCTAACGCCCGCTCGCTTTCTTCGTGCGCAGGGTGGGATCGGCGGCGGCGGGGTCGTCGGGCCAGGGGTGGCGGGGGTAGCGACCGCGCATTTCTTTGGCGACGGCGGACCAGCTGCCCGACCAGAAACCCGGCAGGTCGCGGGTTGTTTGAATCGGCCGGCCGGCGGGGGAGGTGAGGCGCAGCACTAGCGGCACGCGGCCATCGGCGAGCATCGGGTGGCGGGTGAGACCGAACAGGGCCTGCGGGCGCAGTTCCACCGCCGGGCCACCTTCGGCCGCATAATCGATCGCGTGGCTGCTGCCGGCCGGCGAGGCCAGACGCGGCGGGGCGAGGCGATCGACCGCGCGGGCGCCTTCCCACCCGAGCAGGCCATCGAGTGCGCCGGCCAGCATCCCGGGATCGACCGTATCGAGCCGGCGCTTGCGGGTGAGACAGGCGGGGAGCCAATCGTCGAGGCTGGCGATGAGGGCATCGTCGCTGAGATCGGGAATCGATGGATCATGCGCGTGGGCGAAGGCGGCGCGCTGGCGCAGTGCGATCGATCCTTCGGACCATGGCAGCAGATCCAGACCACCGCGGCGCACCCCTTCGAGTAGCGCGGCGGCGATGGCGTCGGCGTCGGGGGCATCATCGGGGCCGCCGCCCAGCCGGACGCTGCCGAGCCGCCGTTCGCGCCGGGCGATGACGCCGCCGGTGGCGGGATCGAAGCGGACGTCGCGAACGGAAGCGATGCGATCGGCGAACAGAGATTCGACCGTGGGCTGATCGATCGGGGCGGCGGACAGGATTCTGGCACCGGCCGCCGACCCTTGCGTTTCGGCGACCGCCAGCCATTCGTTGCGGGCAAGCGGTGAGGCGGGATCGAGGCGAAAACCGCGCCCGCCAACCGCGATCCAATGTTCGCCGGACGCATCGCGCCGCCGGGCGACCCGATCGGGGAAAGCGAGCGCGACGCAGGCGCCGAGTATGTCGCTTTCATTTGTGAGGGAAGGGGTGGGGGGCTGGCGTGGAGGCTCGCTTGCGCTCGCTACCCACCCCCGACCCCTCCCTAGAAGGGAGGGGAGGACTTAGGAGGCGGCGCCAGCGTTTGGCGAGGCCGCGTGCGGCCTCCGCGCGTTTGCCGCGTTCGCTGCGCCAGCGGCGCAGGCGGGTTTCGAGATCGGCGTCATTGCCACCCAGCCCGCGTTCGGACAGCAAAACCGCGACGTCGGCGGCGCAGTCGGCCTGCCCGCGCGTGGCGGCTTCGACCAGCATGTGCGCCAAGCGCGGGGGCAGCGGCAAAGCGGCGATGGCGTGGCCATGCGGGGTCGGCCGGCCATCGCCGTCGATGGCGTTCAGGCTGGTCAGCCGGGCGCGCGCTTCGGCGATGGCGGCGGCGGGGGGCGGATCGATCCAGCGCAGGGTGGCCGGATCGGCAACGCCCCAGATCGCGCAATCGATCAGCAAAGCGGACAGGTCCGCCTCCAGGATTTCGGGCGGATCGAAACGCGGCAGGCCGGCGGTGGCGGCCTCTTCCCACAGGCGATAGGCGACGCCGGGGGCCTGGCGTCCGGCGCGGCCGGCGCGCTGGGTGGCGGCGGCCTGGCTGACCCGTTCGGTGCTGAGGCGGGTGACGCCGGCGGCACGATCATAACGGGGCCGGCGGGCAAGGCCTGAATCGACGACGATGCGGATGCCATCGAGCGTGAGGCTGGTTTCGGCGATGCTGGTGGCGAGCACCACCTTGCGGATGCCGGCCGGAGCCGGGGCGATTGCGGCGCGTTGGTCCGCCGGATCGAGCGTGCCGTGGAGGCGGTGAATGGCGATGGTGGCGGGCAGGCCGGCCAGCCGTTCGGCGGTGCGTTCGATTTCGGCCACGCCGGGCAGGAAGGCGAGGACGCCGCCATCCTGTTCGGTAAGCGCACGGCGGATGGCGGCGGCCATTTCATCTTCGATCCGCGCTTCGGCCTTGCGACCGATATGGCGCAGTTCAAGCGGGAAGCTGCGGCCGGCGCTTTCGATCAGCGGGGCGCCATCCATCAGGGTAGCAAAACGGGTGCCATCGAGCGTGGCGGACATCGCGACGAGGCGCAGATCGGGGCGGAGCGCTGCCTGCGCATCGAGCGCGAGGGCGAGGCCGAAATCGCTGTCGAGGCTGCGTTCGTGGACTTCATCGAACAATACCGCCGACACCCCGGTCAGTTCGGGATCGGCCTGGATGCGGTTGCGGAAAATCCCCTCGGTCAGCACCAGGATGCGGGTGGCGGCGGATCGCCTGGTATCGAGCCGGGTGGCATAGCCGATGGTGCGGCCGACGGGTTCGCCGGCCAGTGCCGCCATCCGTTCGGCGGCCGCGCGCGCGGCCAGCCGGCGGGGGGACAAGAGCAGGATTTCGCCGGTGCACCAGCCTTGATCGAGCAAGGCGGGGGCGACCGCGGTCGTCTTGCCGGCGCCGGGTGGGGCGACGAGCACGAGCGAGGAGCGCGCGGCCAGCGTCGCCAGCAGATCGGGCAATACGGCGTGGATGGGAAGATCGGTCACCGGGGCGGTCTAGACCAATTCGCGCCGGATGGCACCGGCGGCACATGGCCCTCAATAAGCGCGCGACACCGCAAATTCGACCGCTTCGACCAGAGCGGCCTTGGTCTGGCCGCCGCCGATGCCGCCCAGTGCATCGATCGCGCGCTGGCCGTAATGGCGGGCGCGTTCGATCGTGTCGGCCAGCGCGCCAGTGTCGCGCAGCAGGCGGGTGGCGTGGGCGAGATCGTCGTCGGAGACGCGGCGGCCTTCCATCGCGTCGCGCCAGAATTTCTGGTCTTCGGCGGATCCGCGCGCATGGGCCAGGATGACGGGCAGCGTCACCTTGCCGTCGCGGAAATCATCGCCGGTGTCCTTGCCCATGGTGGCGCCATCCGACAGATAATCGATCGCGTCGTCGATCAGCTGGAAAGCGATGCCAAGATTGCGGCCGTAGGAATCGAGCGCGAGTTCGACCGCTTCGTCGCGTTCGGCGACGACCGCCGCGATGCGGCAGGCGGCGGCGAACAAAGCGGCGGTTTTGGCGCCGATGATGTCGAGATAGCGTTCCTCGGTCGTATCGATCCGGCGCTGCGCGGTGAGCTGGTTGACCTCGCCTTCGGCGATCACGGCGGACGCGTTGGACAGGATGCGCAGCACGCGCAAAGATCCATCTTCGACCATCAGTTCGAACGCACGGCTGAACAGGAAATCGCCGACCAGCACACTGGCCGGATTGCCCCAGATCATGTTGGCGGTGCGCTTGCCCCGGCGCAGGCCCGATCCGTCGACGACATCGTCGTGCAGCAGGGTGGCGGTGTGGATGAATTCGACCGACGCGGCGAGCTTGTAATGCCGCGCGCCGCCATATTCGAGCAGGCGCGCACAGGCGAGCGTCAGCATCGGCCGCATCCGCTTGCCACCGCCGGCGATGAGATGGCCGGCCAGTTCGGGGATCAGCGGCACATCGCTCTGCATCCGATCGAGGATCACCGCGTTGACATGGTTCATGTCGGACGCAACGAGGGCGATCATCGGTTCGAGCGACGGGGCGCCCGTGCGGTGCAGCGGAGTGACGGTAGCAGTCATGACAGGAGCGGCCATGGCGTGCGGCGACGTTAAAGGCAAGCCGCACGGGGTTGCGCCCGGCCCCGAACCTCCACAAAAGGGCGGGAACCGTTACCCGAAGGGAAGCCGATGTCCGACGATGTGTTGCAGCGTTACCGCGAAAGCATTGATAATATCGACGCAGCACTCGTCTTCATGCTCGCCGAACGATTCAAGGTGACGCAGGCGGTGGGCCGCCACAAGGCCGAAACCGGGCTGCCGGCGGCCGATCCGGGCCGCGAATCGGCCCAGATCGAACGGCTGCGCACCCTGGCGCGTTCGGCCAATCTGGATCCCGACTTTTCCGAGAAGTTCCTGCGCTTCATCATCGACGAGGTGATCCGCCACCACGCCAAGGCGCGCGGCGACGATTGATCGACAGGTCCGTCAGTTCGCGGGCGCCGGCACCGGTGCGAAATTGGCGTGGACCAGCCACCATTTGCCATTCTGCCGGACATAGACGCGGGTGGACTTGGCGACCGAGGCCGCGACCTTCTGATCTGGCCCCCGCGTGATTCCGGCAAAATTATAGGTGAGGATGGCGGTGTCGCCATAAACCTGCACCTTGGGATTCTGCATGTCGCCGAACAGGGTTTTGCCGCCCGGGGGAATTTCGCTCATCCGCAGCGCCATGGCCTTGCCGTCGATGCGGGTCGGGAAATCGGGGTTGAATTCGGTATAATCGTCCGCGACCGCGGCAAGCTGTTCCGCCGCCGGCTTATCGGCGATTTCGGCGGCCCATTGCGACCGCGCGAGCGCCATGATTTCTGCGGCGACGCGGGGATTTTCCTCGGCCAGCGCGGGGGCAGTGGCGAACAGCAACAGGCCAAAGGTGGCGGTGTGGCGCATCATGCGGGCGCGGATCATGAGCAGACCTCCAGACATTGCAGGGAACGCAACCGAGGGAGGCCTGGGGCTGATGGACACACGCGCCTTTGGCCGAGCACCTGGCCGAAACGATCCGCCCGAGGCCCAGCCCAGTCAAGGACGATAAAGAGAGTGGCGGCTAACCCTATCGCGCCATTCAGGCGTGCGCGTCAGGCCCGAGTGCCGGATCGAGATCGCGCGGGCGGATGAAGCGGACAAGCTGGCCACCGCCCGCCTTCACATCCGCCCAATGATCGACGTCGAAGCTGATTTCGGCGAGGGCCGCGGTGGGGAATTTTTCCTCCACCCGATCGCGCGCCGCATCATCGGCCCGATCGGGGACGAGCATCAGCACGAGATCTTCCATGCCGGGATTATGCCCGCTCATCAGGATCGTATCGGCGCTGTCGGGCGCTTCCTGCACCACATCGAGCAGGGCGGCGGCGGAGGCGAGATAGATGCGCTTGTCGAGTTCGGCATGGATCGATCGGCCATAGCCTTCCCACAGGCCATCGAGCGTTTCGACGACGCGGACGGCGGGCGAGGCCAGCACCAGATCGTAGCGCAGGCCAAGGTCGCGCATATGCTGCCCCATCAGCCGCGCACCGCGCCGGCCGCGCGGGTTGAGCGGGCGATCGAAATCGCGGGCCACCGGATCATCCCAGCCCGATTTCGCATGGCGCAGCAACGTCAGCCTTTTCATGTGCTTTCCGCATCTCCCTTCTCTGGCAGCCTGATGCCGGAATCTTGTTGCGGTGAAAAGACGTTGCCGCCGGACCCGTTGATCGCCGCGACCCGCGCGACCGCTTCGTCGAGCGACAGCCGCCGCACCGGCACGCCGGGGGGAAAGGCATCGAGCAGCCGGGTGGGGGTGGCGGCGGACAGCAGGACGAATGCGCCGCGATCATCAGCCCGCCGGATCAGCCGGCCGAACGCCTGGGCCAAGCGGGCGCGGACCACCCGATCATCATAAGCGGAGCCGCCGCCGGCAGTGCGCCGTGCCGAATGGAGCACGGTGGGGCGCGGCCATGGCACGCCTTCCATCACCACCAGCCTGAGCGATTCGCCGGGCACATCGACCCCGTCGCGCAGCGCATCGGTGCCAAGCAGGCTGGCGCGCGGATCATCGCGAAAGATATCGACCAGCGTGCCGGTGTCGATCGGATCGACATGCTGGGCATACAGCGGCAGGCCATCGCGGGCGAGCCGATCGGCGATGCGGGCATGAACGGCGCGCAGCCGCTGGATCGCGGTGAACAGGCCAAGCGTGCCGCCCCCTGCCGCCTGGATCAGCCGGACATAAGCCAGGCCGAGGGCTGCCAGATCGCCGCGCTTCAGATCGTTGACGATCAGCACTTCGGCGCGCGACGCATAATCGAACGGGCTGGTCGCTTCGAAACGGCGGACGGGGTGATCGAGATGGACCGCGCCGGTGCGCGCTTCGGCGGCCGCCCAATCCTCGCCCCCGCGCAGGGTGGCGGAGGTGACGAGCACGCCTTGCGCCGGTTTCAGAACGGTTTCGGCGAGTGGCCGGGTGGGATCGAGCCAGTGACGGTGGAGGCCGATATCAAATTCGCGCCCCTCGACCCGATCGACCGCGAGCCAATCGACATAATCGGGATCGATCGGCCCGCCGAGGCGACCGAGCAGCGACACCCATGCGCCCAGCAACTGGTTGCGATTGGAAAGACCCGCGATCGCCCCTTCGATGCGGGCGCGGGCGGGGCCGTCGAGCCAGTCCGGCCCGTCGTCCATCACCGCTTCGAGCCGCTGGCGCAGTTTGGCGAGGGGGCGGACGAGGGCTTCCAGCGCCTGGGTGGCCGGGGCAGCGGCTTCGATCAGTGTTGCGTCGAGTTCGGCGGCTTCGGTTTCCAGCCCGTAGCCGGCATCGGCGGCCGACGCGCGGGCGTACACCGTGGCGCGGACGGCGGCGAGCAGCTTTTCGATCGGCCCCATCGGTTCGCCTTCGGCCAGCCGGCCCAACCACGAATCGGCGGGCAGTGCGCCTGCGGCCATCACGGCGGCTTCGATCGCGAGCGCGCCTTCCTCGTCATAGGAGCCGACATCGGACAGGCGCGCGGACAGGCCACGCCGGCGCCCACGCGATTTGCCTTCGGGGCCGACGATCCAGCGGCGCAGTTCGATCGCTTCCTGGCCCGTCAGCGCGGCGGCGAAGGTGGAATCGGCGGCGTCGAAGAGATGATGGCCTTCGTCGAACACCAGGCGGGCGAGCGGTGCGCCTTCGTCGCGGCGGCGCTGGGCCAGAATCATCACCAGCGCATGGTTGGCGATGACGAGATCGGCCCCTTCGGCGGCGCGGGCCGACCGTTCGATGAAGCATTTGCGGTAATGCGGGCAGCCGGCATAGACGCATTCGCCGCGCCGATCGGTGAGCGCGGTCGATCCCGCACGGCGGAACAGAGTGGGCAGCCAGCCGGGCAGATCGCCGCCGACCATATCGCCATCGCGGCTATAGGCCGCCCAGCGCGCGACCAGGTGGGCCAGTATCGCCGCGCGGCCCTGAAACCCGCCCTGCAGCGCATCTTCCAGATTGAGCAGGCAGAGATAATTTTCGCGGCCCTTGCGCACGACGACTTTACGCGCGCGATCATTGGGATTGGGGAAGATGCGCTGGGTTTCGCGGTCGAGCTGGCGTTGCAGCGCCTTGGTGTAGGTGGAAATCCAGACGGTGCCGTCGGCCGCGCCCGCCCACAAGGCGGCGGGCGCGAGATAGCCCAATGTCTTGCCGATGCCGGTGCCGGCTTCGGCCAGCAGCATATTGGGCCGGCCTTCGCCCAGCCGTGGATCGAACGCGCGGGCGGCGGCGGCGGCATAAGCGCGCTGGCCTTCGCGCACTTCGGCGCCGGTGCCGACGAGGCGCGCGAGCATCGCATCGGTTTCCGCCTCATCCAGCACCACCGGGCGGGGCTGGGGGCGGGGGGCGGCTTCGTCCCATTCGGGCAGTTTGGCAAACAGCCAGCGTTCGGCGCGTTCGGGCTGGGCGATCCGATCGGCCAGTACCGGCGACCACGGCCAGCGCAGCCGGGCGAGCGCCTGGGCCGCGGTCCATGCGCCTTCGCGCTCGGCCCAATCGGCGGCGGCGAGGCGGGCAAGCAGCGCGCGCGCGGCATCGAGCAGGAAGGCGGGGGCGGCGGCATCGTCGGCCGGCGGGGTCAGCCCCAGCGCGCGGGCGAGGCCTGCCGGGGTGGGGACGACGAAACGGGCCGGATGGATGAAGGCGAACAGTTCGAGCAGATCGAGGCCGGCCAGTTCGCCATAGCCGAGGCGCGTCGCGACGACGGGTGCATTGAGCATCACCGCCGGGGTTTCGGCGGCGAGCGCGATCGCTTCGCCCCGGCCGGCCCGGCGGGTGGCGCCATCGGGGGCGGCGATCCAGATCCCGCCATGGGTGGCGTGGATGGCGGGCCAGGGAAGGGAAGCGGACACGCCCCTTCCTTAGCGGGCCGCGAACGGGAGGGGAACGAAAAGCCGCGCCGGGGGAGGAAATCGCGCTATCGGACAAGGGCCGCGACGAATTTTTCCACTTCGGGCAGCCGATCGAAATGGATGTTGCCGTCGATATCGGCGGCGGGATCGCCATGGACCAGAATCATCGCGGCATTGCCCGCGCCCTTGCTGTCGACCATCCCCACGATCCCGCCGAGAATGCGATCACGGCTGATTTCCATCAACGGCAGGCGGTGCCACGGCAGGCTCCACACCACCCGCCGATCGGTGACGGTGAGGCGGATGAACGGCGCGCGGGCAACCCCGAGCAGGAAGCCCGGATGGCGGCGCAACAATAATAGAATGACCAGCAGCACCAGCAGAAAAAGCACCACCGTTCCGCCGATCGCAAACGCCATCAGGCGCGGCGTCTGCGGCTTGGGCCACCACATCGCCCATAGCAGGAAGCTGAGCGTCCAGCCCTGCAGCGCGACGCAGCCGGCCATGATCAGGCTTCCCGCTGGCATCGCGCGCAGCCCTGGCCGGGCGACATAGAGCGCCTGTTCGGGCAGCGGATCGAGCCGCCGGACATAAAGCACAGGCAGATTCGCGCCGGATTCGGTGACGTCTGGTTCGGCGGCGGGCATATAGCACCCCGTTTCCCGGCCTTGAAGCGGCCGGAGATTTCCATCCGGCGCGGAATCGCTCTAAGGCGTCGCCAGACACGCTAACCGACACGGGAACAGATGGCAAACGACCTCCGCGCAGCCGCCCTCGACAGCAAGGCATGGCCCTTCGAGGAGGCCCGCAAGCTCCTGAAACGCTACCCGCAAGGGGCGCCGGCCAAGGGCCATGTGCTGTTCGAAACCGGCTATGGCCCATCGGGCCTGCCGCATATCGGCACCTTCAACGAAGTGCTGCGCACGACGATGGTGCAGCATGCGTTCGAAGCTTTGTCGGACATTCCGACCCGGCTGATCGCGTTTTCGGACGATATGGATGGCCTGCGCAAGGTGCCGGACAATGTGCCCAACAAGGCGATGCTGGCCGAATATCTCGGCAAGCCGCTGACCAAGGTGCCCGATCCGTTCGAGAAGTATGAAAGCTTCGCGCACCATAATAATGCGATGCTGCGCGAGTTCCTCGATCGCTACGGCTTCGACTATGAATTCCTGTCGGCGACCGAACAATATGGATCGGGCCGGTTCGACGAGACGCTCAAAAGCGTGCTGCGCCACTATCAGGGCATCATGGACGTGATGCTGCCGACCTTGCGCAAGGAACGGCAGGCGACCTATTCGCCGGTGCTGCCGATCAGCCCGAAAAGCGGCATCGTGCTGCAGGTGCCGGTCGAGGTGGTCGACGCGGACGCCGGTCTCGTCCGGTTCGAGGATGACGGCGAAATCGTCACCCAGTCGATCCTCGGCGGGGCAGCCAAGCTCCAGTGGAAGGTCGACTGGGCGATGCGCTGGGTGGCGCTGGGCGTCGATTATGAAATGGCCGGCAAGGATCTGATCGATTCGGTGACGCAATCGGGCAAGATCGCCCGCGTGCTCGGCGCCCGCCCGCCCGAAGGCTTCAACTACGAGATGTTCCTCGACGAAAAGGGCGAGAAGATCTCCAAGTCCAAGGGCAATGGGCTGAGCCTCGAACAGTGGCTGACCTACGGCCCCGAGGAGAGCCTGGCTTTCTACGCCTATCGCGAGCCGAAAAAGGCGAAGTCCCTGCACATGGGCGTGATCCCGCGCGCGGTGGACGATTATTGGCAGTTCCGCGCGGCTTGGGCTGGCCAGCCGATCGAACAGCGGCTCGGCAATCCGGTGCACCATATCCACAATGGCCAGGTGCCGGCCGAAACGCTGCCGATCACCTTCGGCCTGCTGCTCAATCTGGTGGGCGTGCTGGGCGATGCGGATGAGGCGCAGGTGTGGGGCTATCTGGCCAATTATGTGCCCGACGCCAACGCCGAAACCTATCCCGAACTGGCCCGGCTGATCGGCCATGCGCTGGCCTATCACCGCGATTTCGTCGCGCCGACTTTGGTGCGCCGCAAGCCCGATGAGCGCGAAATGGGCGCGCTGACGGAACTGGACGCCAAGCTCGCGGCCTTGGGCGAGGATGCCGACGCCGAAGCGATCCAGAACGAGGTCTATGAAATCGGCAAGGCGCATTTCGGCAAGGAAGCGTTGCGCGACTGGTTCAAGGCGCTCTACGAAACCCTGCTCGGCACCAGCCAGGGGCCGCGCATGGGCAGCTTCATCAAGCTGTACGGGGTTGCGAACAGCCGCCGGCTGATTGGCGAGGCACTGGCCTGAGCGCGTTTTCGAGTGGGTCGTTCACGGCCGACTTGAGAAATAAGACTTCGTCACCCCGGACTTGTTCCGGGGTCCATCTCTCCGCGAACGCTGTCGCAAGAGCTTCTTGTCATAGCACTTGTTGCACCGTGGACCCCGGATCAAGTCCGGGGTGACGGAAGGAGTGAAGGACGCCCCGCCCGGCAAGCCCCCTCCCGTAGGCGGGAGAGGGCCGTTCGTCGCTTACTTGGCCGCCTTCACGCTGGCGATCCAATTGTCGATCTTCTTTTCGAGCACCGTCATCGGCAGGGCGCCGGTCATCAGCACCTGGGCGTGGAAATCGCGCGGGTCGAACTTGGCGCCCAGTTCCTGCTGCGCCTTCGCCTTCAGCCGCGACATGGTGAGCTGGCCGATCTTGTAGGCCAGCGCCTGACCCGGCCAGGCGATGTAGCGTTCAACCTCGGCGGTAGCGTCGGTTTCGCCCATGCTGGAATTGGCGAGCATATATTGGATCGCCTGTTCGCGGGTCCAGCCCTTGGCGTGGATGCCGCTATCGACGACGAGGCGCATCGCGCGCAGCATTTCATCGTCCAGCCCGCCGAACCGCTCATACGGGTCGGTTTCCATGCCGAGTTCCTTCCACAAGGTTTCGGCATAAAGGCCCCAGCCTTCGGCATAAGCGGTGTTGCCGCCGTAACGCATGAAGGCAGGCAGGCGGTCATTCTCCTGCGCGAGGCTGATCTGGAAATGATGCCCCGGTGCGCCTTCGTGGAGATAGAGCGTTTCCATCCCCGGCGTGGTGCGCGATGGCAGATCATAGGTGTTGAAGTAGAACACGCCGGGGCGGTTCTTCGACGGGTCCTTGGGATCATAGACCCCGCTTTCATACGAACCGCCGGCTGCCGTCTTTTCGCGATAGGCTTCGTAATAGCGGATTTCGAGCGGGGTTTTGGGGATGGTCGAGAATTGTTCGGCGATCCGCGCGTCGACCTTCTTGCCGATGGCGTAATAGCCGTCGACCAGCTGCTGCTTGGACGTGGGTTTGAATTTCGGATCGGTGCGGATGTAGTGGAAAAATTCGGCCAGCGTGCCCTTGAAGCCCACCTTCTGCTTGATCGCTTCCATCTCGCTTTTGATCCGCGCCACTTCGGACAGGCCGAGATTATGGACATAATCCGGGGTGAGCGGCAGCGTGGTGAGCTGTTCGATCGCGGCGCGATAGACGATATCACCGCCCTTCATGCTGCCGATGCCGACGGTTTCACGCGCCACCGGCAGATATTCATTCTTGAGGAAATCGCGCAGGCGGGTGTGAACCGGGATCAGTTCGTCGCGGATCGCGGCGGCATAAGCGGCCTTCAGCCGCACCTGATCGGCGGGTGATATGCCATCGGGAAATTTGCTGACCGGGCCGTAGAACACTGAACCTTCGACGCCCTGGTTGATGATGGCGTCGAGCTGGCCGATCATGTTGCTGACCGTCATCTTCGACTGGACGACGCCCGATTGCATGCCTTGGCGAAAGCGCCCGATCGAACGGTCGATCAGGACGACATATTCCTTGTGGCGTTTCAGGTTGTTTTCGTAATCGGCGACCGTCTTGAACGGGGCGGCCCCCTGACCCGAGGCAAAGCCCGGATAGAAGGTGTGGAAGCCGGTGAAATGGTCGATCGGGCGAACCGCGACCAGCGCCAGCATTTCAGGGGTGAGATTGTTCAGCGCGTTGACCGTCTGCCATTCGAACACGTCGTAGGCGATCTGATCGGTGGCATCGAGCTTGCTGCGGTCGATCGCGCGGAGACGCTTCAGATCGTCTTCGCCGGCGGCACGTTCGGCATCGTAATAAGCGTCGCTTACGAAATCGCCGAGATGATCGGCATAACGCAGGTCCCCCCGGAAGATGGCGTAGACCGGGTTGCGTTTGAGATATGCTTCATCGCTTTCGTGGAACAGGCGGTGAAGCTGGTCATGGAGGGGGGCGGTGGTGGCGGCTGCGGCCGGCGGCTGCGCGAAGGCGGCGGCGGGGATCATCAGCGTGGCGCAAACGGATGCCAGCAGGATATTGCGAACGGTCATTCATGGCTCCTTCAAGGGAGGAATGACGCCCGATTTAGTCGGCTAATACACCAGCCGCAATGGCCCGGAGCGGGAAGCGCCGGGCCATTGCGTGGAAAGTCACCAGAAAAAGTTGCGGTGCGCTTCGATCACGCGCCCGTTGCGGGTGTTCACCAGCAGCACATCGTTGCCGTAGCGCACCCAGCGGCTATAGCCGGTCGTGCGCGGCAGGCGGTAGCGATAGGGATCGGAGATCACGTAGCGCGACGCATAATAAGGCGATCCCAGCCGCGCGCCGACATTGACCGGCCGATAGGCATAACCGCGCGGGCCGACATAGGCCGGACGGTGATAGACGTTGCGGTTGCTGCGGCGATAATCGCGCCAGTCTTCCCGATATTCGCGTTTGGCTTCGCGGACATCCTGGCGCTGGTCGCGCACGTCATGCCGGTCGCCATGGTGGCGGGCATCGCGCAGATCGCGTTGTTCCTGACGGATATCCTGCCGATCGCGGCGCAGCTCGGCCGTCTGGGCTGAGGCCGCGACAGGGAAGGCCGTGGCGGCGATCAGCGCCGAGAAGATCAGTTTACGCATGGTTTCAACTCCTTCCACAAAAGCCGGATGGCCTGCATCCGTCTCGATCCGTTGATTCGCACAGCGCGGGTGAACGCGTTGAAAACGCGATCGTCAGGCGAGAGACAGGAACAAGGCATAGAAAGGACGCTGTTTTTCAGGGCTGCAACAGAGTGGCGGGGATGAAAGAAAAGCCCGGAGCGGGGGGCGCTCCGGGCCATCGTTGCCGTGCAGGCCTGTCCGCGTCAGCGGTAGAAGAAGGAATAGATGATATCTTCGATCAGCCCGTTGGCGATGTTGATCAGCACCACATCGTCATAATAGCGCACCCAGCGATAGGGGCCGTGGGCGGGCGGCAGGCGATATTGCCAGGGATCGCTGATCCAGTAGCCGCTGCCATAATAATAATCGGGCATGCGGTAGCCGGGCGACCAGCGGCGATAATCATAACCCGGCCGGCCATAATAACGCGGCACACGGTAGATATGCCGGTTGCTGGTGCGGTAATTCTGCCAGTTGTAGCGGCGATCGTTGCGCCAGTCGCGGCTCCACCGGTCGCGCTGGTCATCGCGATTGTCCCAGCGGCCGCGCTCATCCCAGCGATTGTCGCGGTTGCCCCATTGGGTGCGATCATTGCCGCGGCGATCGTCGCGGTTGTTCCAGCGGGTGCCGCTTTCGACGCGGGGATTGGGGCGATCGCGCTGCCAGTCGGGCTGGCGATTCTGCCAATGGCCCGATGGGCCGCCGACGGCGACACTGGAACCCGGCTGGCGATCGCGTCCATCATCGCGTCGGCCGTCATCTCGCCGGCCATCGCCGCGATTGCCACGCCAGCCTTCGCGACCGGAATCGCCGCTCTGCCCGACCGCCATCCGGCTGCCCGGCGAACCACCCCGATCCGGCCGGGCATCCGGCCGGCCTTCGCGCGATTGCGGGCGATCGCGCCCTGATTGCCAATCCTGTGCCTGCGCGGCGAGCGGGGCTGCGGTGGTTGCCGCCAGCAGCAGGGCCGCCAATGTCCTACGCATCATCGTCGATACTCCTCACCCGGCGCAACGCGGCGCGCCACCGTGAGCCAAGGATTAGGCCGAGTCCACTGATCGGAGGCTGAACCCCTTTGTCAGCGAAATGAAAGCTAGGGCTTGGGCGGCTGTGCCGGTTTGGCCGGGGTGAAGGCGGGAATCGCGTGGGCCGCGTCTTCGGGATCGATGCCCGGTGGTGGGGCGGCGGCGATCATTTCGGCCCCGGCGGCCACGCGCACCGCATGGCGCACCGCGCGGCGGATGCGCGGATAGGTGCCGCAGCGGCAGATGTTGGTGATCTCCGCATCGATTTCGGCATCGCTGGGATTGGGGTTGCGTTCCAGCATCGCGGCGACGGCCATGATCATGCCCGACTGGCAATAGCCGCATTGCGGCACGCTTTCGGCCACCCACGCCTGCTGCACCGCGTGGCTGCGATCACGCGACAGGGCTTCGATCGTGGTGACGAAGCTGCCTTCGATCGCGCCGATCGGCACCTGGCAGGATCGCATCGCCGCGCCGTCGACATGGACCGTACATGCGCCGCACAGCCCCGCCCCGCAGCCATATTTGGTGCCGGTAAGGTTCGATGCGTCGCGGAGCGCCCACAGAAGGGGCGTTTCCGGGTCCATCCGATAGTGGACAGGCTGGCCGTTGACCGTGAAGCGCGTCATGACAAGGCATCGCATAGACGGAGGAGCGGGAGCATGGGAAGCGAAAGGATCGTCATCACGCGCGATGGCGCGGTGGCGCATGTCGAAATGGCGCGGCCCGACAAGCTGAACGCGATGGATGGCGATTTCTTTGGCGAACTGGGCGATGCGTTCCGATCGCTTGGCAGCGATGCCGGGGTGCGTGGCATATTGCTGTCAGGGCAGGGGCGGCATTTCAGCGCCGGGCTGGATCTGGGCTGGGCGGCGGAACAGTTCGCGCCGTCGCGTGATCCGGGGCGCTGGTCCGAAAAACAGCATCGCGACATTCGCGCGTTGCAGGCGGCGGTGAATGCGGTGGAAGACGCGCGGCCGCCGGTGGTGGCGGCCGTCCATGGCGGGTGCATTGGCGGCGCGGTCGATCTGGCGTGCGCGTGCGATCTGCGCGTGGCGAGCGCGGATGCGTGGTTCCAGGTGGCCGAGATTGATGTCGCGATCACCGCCGATCTGGGCACCTTGCAACGCTTGCCGCACCTGATCCCCGGCGGGATCGCGCGCGAACTGGCGTTGACGGGGCGCAAGATGCCAGCGGACGAGGCCGCGCGCTGGGGCTTCGTCAATCGGGTGACGGCCGATCGTGACGCGGCGATCGCGGCGGGGCTGGAGCTTGCCGGGATGATCGCGGCGAAATCGCCGATGGCGGCGGCGGGCACCAAGGCGTCGCTCAACCACAGCCGGGGGCGGCCGATCGCCGATGGCATGGCGCATGTCGCGCTGTGGAATGCAGCGACCCTTGCGAATGGCGATCTGCACGCCATCTCCAGTGCAAAGGCGAAGGGCGTTCCGCCCACCTTCCCCGATCTGGATTGAACGATTGATGCGCCAGCCGACCTTCTTCATCCCCCATGGCGGGGGACCGTGCTTCTTCATGGATGATCCCGCCGGCATGTGGAGCCGGATGGAGACGTTCCTGGCCCGCTTCATCGCCGACCTGCCCGAACGGCCCAAGGCGCTGCTGGTGGTATCCGGCCATTGGGAGGAGCCGGGCTTTGCGGTGCAGGATGGCGCGAAGCCGGGGCTGCTTTATGATTATTATGGTTTTCCCGATCATACCTATCAGCTGCGCTGGGATGCGCCGGGCGCGCCGGATGTGGCGGACCGGGCGGCGACGCTGCTGGCCGATGCCGGTTTCCCGACGGCGCGCGATGGTGCGCGCGGCTGGGATCATGGCGTGTTCGTGCCGCTGAAGGTGGCGGTGCCCGGCGCCGATATCCCGACCGCCCAGCTTTCGCTGCGCGCCGATCTGGATCCGGCCGCCCATATCGCGGCGGGGCGGGCGCTGGCACCATTGCGCGATGAAGGCGTGCTGATCGTGGGTTCGGGGATGAGTTTCCACAATATGCGCGTGCGCAACGGCGATGCGACGGCGCCCGCCGATCTGTTCGATGCCGCGCTGACCGAAGCGGTAACCGATCCCGATCCGCAGGCGCGGGATGCACGGCTGGCGGCATGGGAGGCGATGCCGCACGCCCGCTTCGCCCACCCGCGTGAGGAACATCTGATCCCGCTGATGGTGGCGGCCGGTGCAGGCGCGGACGATGCGGGTGCCCATGTGTTCGGCGATCATGTGATCGGCTGGAAGGTTTCGGGTTATCGTTTCGGCTGAGAGGAGCGGACGGGCCTTTCCAACGCCCTGAAAGCGCGGCACTATCCGCCCGAAGTTTTAGGGGGATCAGGATGCGCGCCGGACCGTGGATGCTGCCGTTGCTATGCCTGTCCGCCCCGGCGCTGGCGCAAAGCGCGCAGGGCGATGTCGCCGTCACCATCTACAATAATGATCTGGCACTGGTGCAGGATGTGCGGCAGATCGCCATTCCGGCGGGCCGCAGCCGGCAGGAATTTCCCGATGTGTCGGCGCGCATCCGCCCCGAAACGGTGAGTTTTGCCGCCGCCGACACCGGGATCATCGAACAGAATTTCGATTATGATCTGCTGTCGCCATCGAAACTGATGGAAAAAGCGGTCGGGCGCACCGTCACCATCGTCCGCACCAATCCGGCCAATGGCGCCGAGACGCGCGAACAGGCCAAGATCCTGGCGGTGAATGGCGGCGTCGTCCTCCAGATCGGCCAGCGGATCGAAGTGCTGCGCGACGATGGCCTGCCGGTGCGGGTGATCTTCGACAAGGTGCCCGATAATCTGCGCGCACGGCCGACCCTGTCGATCACCATCGACAGCGCACGCGCGGGAACGCGGCCGGCGCGATTGTCGTACCTTACCCCCGGCCTTGGCTGGAACGCCGATTATGTCGCGCGGTTCGACGAGGCGGCGGGCAAGATCGACGTGCAGGGGTGGGTGACGCTCAACAATTCCACCGGCACCAGCTTTGCCAATGCCGATGTCGTGATGGTGGCCGGCAACCCCAGCCAGAATGGGCGGAGCAGGCCGATGCCGGGACGGCGCGATCCGGCGCTCACCCGCGCCGGCACCGAAAGCGGGACGCGTGAACGGCTGGGCGATTATTATCTCTATCCGCTGAAAGAACGGACGACGATCGCCGACGCGCAGACCAAGCAGGTCAGCTTCCTCGACGTGCAGGGCACGCCGGCGCGCAAGGCGTATGAATATCGCGTCGGCTGGCTGCAGACGATCGAAGAACCGCAGAGTGCGGCCACCGTGCTGAAATTCACCAGCAGCAAGGATGGCGGCCTTGGCGATCAACTGCCCGCCGGCACGGTGCGGGTCTATATGAAGGACGCCAAGGGCGATCCCCAGTTCATCGGCGAAAACGCTATTCCGCACACGCCGATGGGATCGGAACTGGCGATCCGCACCGGCGAGGCGTTCGACGTCAAGGTGAAGAGCGTCGTTACCGAACGCACCCGGCTGGACAGCCGTCGCTGGCGCACCGCGATGCGCTACACCTTGACCAATGCGCGGCCCGATGCCGTGACGGTCGACCTGATCCAGGATGGGCTGGATTGGGCGTGGACGGACACGCGGATCACCGCCGAAAGCCAGAAGAGCGATCGGCCATCCTCCAATTCGGCGCAGTGGAAGGTGGCGGTGCCGGCCAATGGCGAAAGTGAGCTGACCGCGACCTTCGAAACCCGTTTCTGATTCCCGTGCGCGCAGCCTTCGCCTTGCTGTTGGCGCTGGCCGGCCCGGCACAGGCAGCCGTTGTTGCGTCGCCGGGACCGCAGGCCGTGTCGGTCACCGTCTACCGCAACCCCGATCGCGGCACCGACGATGCGATGAACCTGCGCTGGTTGCGCGGTTTTGCGCTGATTACCGAAACCCGCACGGTGACCTTGCCGGTGGGGCAATCGGAAATCCGGTTCGAAGGCGTTGCCGGCGGCATCCTGCCGCAAAGCGCGATCGTCACCGGCCTGCCCGGCGGGGTGGATGAAAAGAATCGCGACGCAAGGCTGCTGTCGCCGGGCGCGCTGCTCGACGGGCATCTCGGCCGACGCGTCCATATCCGCCGCACCGACCGGGCGACCGGGGTAGTGCGCGAAATGGACGCGGTGGTGCGGGCCGGGCCGGGCAATGGCGTGGTGCTGGAAACCGCCGATGGGATCGAGGCGCTGGGCTGTTCGGGGCTGCCCGAAGCCTTGCGCTATGATGCGGTGCCCGAAGGCCTGTCCGACAAGCCGACATTGGCGGTGACGACGCGCAGCGCGACGGGCGGCACGGCGACGGTGACGCTCTCCTACCTCGCGGACAGCTTCGACTGGCAGGCCAATTATGTCGCGCAGGTGGCCGAGGATGGCCGCAGCCTCGATCTGTTCGGTTGGGCAACCCTGGCCAATGGCAATGGCGAAAGCTTTGTCGCCGCACGCACGCAGGTGGTGGCGGGGACGCTCAATCGCGAGGCGGTGGAAAACGACAGCGACCCGTTCATGCCGCAACTGAATCTGGCCTGCTGGCCGATGGGGACGACGAGCGACGTGGATATGAGTGTGCCGCCGCCTGCGCCACCGATGCCGGCACCGATGGCGATGAGCGACATCGTCGTCACCGCGCAGCGCCGATCGGAAGTGATGATGGCCGCGCCGGTTGCGGCAATGACCGCCGCGCAGGAAGAACTGGGGGACCTCAAGCTCTATCGCATTCCCGAGCCGGTGACGGTGGCGGCCAATGCGATGAAGCAGGTCGCGTTGCTCGATCGCCGCAAGGTGCCGTTTGACCGGATCTATCGCGCGGTTGCGACGATGGATGGCGATGCGGATGCCGCCGAAACCGAAATCCTGCTGCGGATGAAGAATGTGACTGGCAAGGGCCTCGGCCTGCCGCTGCCCGCCGGGCAGGTCGCGATCTTCGAGCCATCGGCGATCCGGCCGATGCTGGCGGGCGAAACCACGCTCAGCGATACGGCGATCGGGCAGGATATCCAACTGGTCGTCGGGCAATCACCGCAGGTGCGGATCACCCAGCGCAGCCTTGATCCCGAAGACGATGATCAGACCCGCAAGCGCCGGTTCGAAATCACGCTCAGCAACGCCAATCCTTATCCGGTCACGGTCGAAGTGAGCCTCAGCCGCTATAGCGCCACGCTCAACATAGACCGACCGAGCGTGAAGCTGCGCGAAAAGGATGGGCGGCCGACATGGTTCGCCCAGGTGCCGGCCAATGGCACGGCCAGCCTTGGCTACACCGTGCGCCGCGATCGGAAGCCCGACTGATCCGCGTCAGGCGGCCGGCAGCGGCCGGGGGCGGTGATTCTCATCAAGCGCGACGAAGGTGAACAGCCCTTCGGTCACCTTCACCTCGCGCGCGCCGCGATCGCGGGTCGCGATCACCTCGATCCGGATGCCCAGCGACGTGCGCCCGCGCCGTTCGACGGTGGCGTACACCGAAATCAGATCGTGCAGCAGGATCGGCGCGATGAACGCCATCGAATCGATCGCCACCGTCGCGGTGGCGCCTTGCGCCTCGCGATGGGCGATGATGCCGCCGGCAATGTCCATCTGGCTCAGCACCCAGCCGCCGAAGATATGCCCGTTGGAATTGATGTCGCCGGGCTGCGGCACGACGCGCAGGATCGGTTCGCGCGGGCAATCGGGGCGGGCAGCGTCAGTCATGCGTGTCATCCTTGCGTGCAACATCCTCGTCATGGCCGGACGCCGAACTCATGAACACCAGCAGCATCAGCGCGGCCGCCAGCAGCACCGACGCGCCGACTCCGGCGACGGTGGCGATGATCATGTGGATCGAGATCAGCCCGCCTTCGACGTGGAGATAATAAAGGGCACCGATCACCGCGACGAACGAGACGAGAATCATCCAGCGCATCAGCCGCCAGTAGCGCTTCCACATGGCGGCAGCACGAACGGGATCGGAAAGCGCGGGGCGATGGTCTGTCATCCCTTCCATTTGGGCGCTCGGCATGTTTTCATCAAGCATAAGCGGCGCGAAAGACCGCTTTGCGTAACGGGACCAAGGAGGCCGACATGACGATAGCGACGATACTCGGTGGCAAGGGCCATGCGGTCATCAGCGTATCGACGGGGACGCCCGTGTCGGACGTGGTCGCGCTGATCGCCAGCAAGCGCATCGGCGCGGTGCCGGTGATGGACGGCGATACGGTGGCGGGCATCCTGTCCGAACGCGACATCATCTATCATCTGCAAAGCGATGGCGCGGCGATCCTCGATTGGCCGGTGGAAAAGGTGATGACCGCGCCGGCGATCACTGTCGCCGGCGATGTCCGGATCCTGCACGCGCTGTCGCTGATGACCAAGCGGCGGGTGCGCCACCTGCCGGTGGTGGATCAGGGCCGGCTGGTCGGCCTGGTGTCGATCGGCGATCTGGTGAAGGCGCGGATCGACCGGATCGAAGCCGAAGCCAACGCCATGCGGGATTATATCCAGGGCGCCTGAACCGACCGGAACGCGCGCCGCGTGTATGTACACACATACGCGCGCGCGCCCGCACCGTCTTATATCTCTAAAACAGTAACCGGGTTCATCATCGCGGACGGTCATTCCACCGCTGCGGCTGATGAGGCCGTTCGATTCGTTGATTGATTCGGTTGTTAACGAATCGATTGATGCGGGGTTTTGGTGGGTTGGAAAGTGGCTTGTGGTGCGGGTTTTGGGGTGATTTGGTGGGGATTGGGGTGGGTGATTTGGGGTTGGGTGCTGGAATCGGTTGGTGGTGTGGGGTGTGGGGTGCGGGGTTGGCGGTGTAGGATTAAACTGTTTTATTTCAGTATGTTGTAAGGAGTTTGCAACAAAAGTGCAAAAGGGTGTTGACGGGTGGGGGCGTCGCCCATAGAAGCCACGTCACCGGCAGCGGTGACACGGACTTTCCGGGTTGCTTCTACGCCTCTCCAGATCGGTAAAACGGTCTCCTCGGATAAAAACGGGGACGGAGAGGTAGTCGGTTCTTTCTCATTGTTGGATTGATGAAGGGACATGTGGGCGGCGGCCCCGGTCTGCGAAGGCTTCAAGGCTTCGTGTGATCGGTTAAATCAGGCCGTTCCTATATGTCTCAATATGCAAATACCATGTATATTGTGCAGGAATGGCTCCTTGAAATGCCGGCTGCTTCGCGGTTTTCCCCGCGTGGTTGTCGGTCATCAACTTGAGAGTTTGATTCTGGCTCAGAACGAACGCTGGCGGCATGCCTAACACATGCAAGTCGAACGAAGGCTTCGGCCTTAGTGGCGCACGGGTGCGTAACGCGTGGGAATCTGCCCTTAGGTACGGAATAACAGTGAGAAATTACTGCTAATACCGTATGATGTCGCAAGACCAAAGATTTATCGCCTAAGGATGAGCCCGCGTAGGATTAGCTAGTTGGTGAGGTAAAAGCTCACCAAGGCGACGATCCTTAGCTGGTCTGAGAGGATGATCAGCCACACTGGGACTGAGACACGGCCCAGACTCCTACGGGAGGCAGCAGTGGGGAATATTGGACAATGGGCGAAAGCCTGATCCAGCAATGCCGCGTGAGTGATGAAGGCCTTAGGGTTGTAAAGCTCTTTTACCCGGGAAGATAATGACTGTACCGGGAGAATAAGCCCCGGCTAACTCCGTGCCAGCAGCCGCGGTAATACGGAGGGGGCTAGCGTTGTTCGGAATTACTGGGCGTAAAGCGTACGTAGGCGGCTTTGTAAGTTAGAGGTGAAAGCCCGGGGCTCAACCCCGGAATTGCCTTTAAGACTGCATCGCTTGAACGTCGGAGAGGTGAGTGGAATTCCGAGTGTAGAGGTGAAATTCGTAGATATTCGGAAGAACACCAGTGGCGAAGGCGGCTCACTGGACGACTGTTGACGCTGAGGTACGAAAGCGTGGGGAGCAAACAGGATTAGATACCCTGGTAGTCCACGCCGTAAACGATGATAACTAGCTGTCCGGGTACTTGGTACTTGGGTGGCGCAGCTAACGCATTAAGTTATCCGCCTGGGGAGTACGGCCGCAAGGTTAAAACTCAAAGAAATTGACGGGGGCCTGCACAAGCGGTGGAGCATGTGGTTTAATTCGAAGCAACGCGCAGAACCTTACCAACGTTTGACATCCCTATCGCGGTTACCAGAGATGGTTTCCTTCAGTTCGGCTGGATAGGTGACAGGTGCTGCATGGCTGTCGTCAGCTCGTGTCGTGAGATGTTGGGTTAAGTCCCGCAACGAGCGCAACCCTCGCCTTTAGTTGCCATCATTTAGTTGGGCACTCTAAAGGAACCGCCGGTGATAAGCCGGAGGAAGGTGGGGATGACGTCAAGTCCTCATGGCCCTTACGCGTTGGGCTACACACGTGCTACAATGGCAACTACAGTGGGCAGCAAGCCGGCGACGGTGAGCTAATCTCCAAAAGTTGTCTCAGTTCGGATTGTTCTCTGCAACTCGAGAGCATGAAGGCGGAATCGCTAGTAATCGCGGATCAGCATGCCGCGGTGAATACGTTCCCAGGCCTTGTACACACCGCCCGTCACACCATGGGAGTTGGATTCACCCGAAGGCGCTGCGCTAACCCGCAAGGGAGGCAGGCGACCACGGTGGGTTTAGCGACTGGGGTGAAGTCGTAACAAGGTAGCCGTAGGGGAACCTGCGGCTGGATCACCTCCTTTCTAAGGATAGACGAGAAAGCGCTGGCGCTTGACGCTGGAAGAGCTTCTCCTCTTTCTAAAGAACATAGCCGCCGTCCTCATGTCCCTTCATCCTGGAGATCAGCTTGCTGATCGAACCGAGCGCTACGCAAGTGGCGTGGTTTGATTGGTTTAGCTGAGCGCCTGAGCGGCCTTCCGCGTCCGCGGCCTTTTTAAGGTCGGTCGGGTGACGCGTTGGGGCCGGTAGCTCAGGTGGTTAGAGCGCACGCCTGATAAGCGTGAGGTCGTAGGTTCAACTCCTACTCGGCCCACCAGCGCAACGATACTCAACCATACGGGGCCTTAGCTCAGCTGGGAGAGCGGTTGCTTTGCAAGCATCAGGTCATCGGTTCGATCCCGATAGGCTCCACCATTTCGCGCTGATAGCGCGGCCGGTTCGGCATGGTGGCCTTGAGGTTGGTATCGTGTTTACTCCAGGAATGAAGACAAGCCTTTACGGGGCCACAAGCCCCGTGATCGGGGCATTTGGCCCCACTCTTTGACATTGTGAATGGGTTCTAGAAATCGATGCCGTGGTGGCGCGGTTTCGCTTCTTTCGGGAAGGGAAATTGTGACCATTGCAAATTGATTACTATTGCTGAGCGATTATCCATATCGCTGGTGCGGTACTGATTTATCAGTGCTGTCATTGGTGGTGTGGACTCTCAAGCGTGAGGTAAGGGCATTTGGTGGATGCCTTGGCATGCACAGGCGATGAAGGACGTGGCACGCTGCGATAAGCGTCGGTGAGGTGTGAGCAACCTTTGACCCGACGATTTCCGAATGGGGAAACCCATCCTCACCATTTAATTTGATCCGTGCTTCGGCGCGGTTCGAGTTAAATGGGAAGGATATCACCGAAGTGAATACATAGCTTTGGTGAAGCGAACCCGGGGAACTGAAACATCTCAGTACCTGGAGGAAAAGACATCAACCGAGATTCCGTAAGTAGTGGCGAGCGAACGCGGACCAGGCCAGTGCCTGACATTCAACTAGCAGAACGATCTGGAAAGTTCGGCCATAGCGGGTGATAGCCCCGTATGCGAAAGTGATGTGTCAGGACTTGAGTAGGGCGGGACACGTGTAATCCTGTCTGAATATAGGGGGACCACCCTCTAAGCCTAAATACTCGTGCATGACCGATAGCGAACAAGTACCGTGAGGGAAAGGTGAAAAGCACCCCGATGAGGGGAGTGAAACAGTACCTGAAACCGAATGCCTACAAGCAGTTGGAGGGGCTTTATGCCCTGACAGCGTACCTCTTGCATAATGGGTCTGTGACTTAATGTATCAAGCAAGCTTAAGCCGTTAGGTGTAGGCGCAGCGAAAGCGAGTCTGAATAGGGCGACTTAGTTTGATGCATTAGACCCGAAACCCGGCGATCTAGGCATGACCAGGATGAAGGTGGGGTAACACCCACTGGAGGTCCGAACCGATTAACGTTGAAAAGTTACCGGATGAGTTGTGTTTAGGGGTGAAAGGCCAATCAAGCCGGGAAATAGCTGGTTCTCCGCGAAAACTATTGAGGTAGTGCCTCGGACGAATACCAATGGGGGTAGAGCACTGGATGGATGCGGGGGTCGCGAGATCTACCAACTCTAACCAAACTCCGAATACCATTGAGTACTATCCGGGAGACAGACGGCGGGTGCTAAGGTCCGTCGTCAAGAGGGAAACAGCCCTGACCTACAGCTAAGGTCCCCAAGTCGTGTCTAAGTGGGAAAGCATGTGGGAATCCCAAAACAGCCAGGAGGTTGGCTTAGAAGCAGCCATCCTTTAAAGAAAGCGTAACAGCTCACTGGTCTAAACAAGGGTTCCTGCGGCGAAGATGTAACGGGGCTCAAGACACGCACCGAAGCTTAGGGTGTGATCTTTGATCACGCGGTAGCGGAGCGTTCCGTAAGCCGTCGAAGCGGTCTGGTAATGGACCGTGGAGGTATCGGAAGTGCGAATGCAGACATGAGTAGCGATAAACAGGGTGAGATGCCCTGTCGCCGAAAGACCAAGGGTTCCTGCGCAAGGCTAATCCGCGCAGGGTGAGCCGGCCCCTAAGACGAGCCCGAAGGGGGTAGTCGATGGGAACCACGTTAATATTCGTGGGCCTGGTGGTGTGTGACGGATCTCGTGTGTTGTACGTCCTTATTGGATTGGACGTGCTTCGAAGAGGTTCCAGGAAATAGCCCCACCGTATAGACCGTACCCGAAACCGACACAGGTGGTCTGGTAGAGTATACCAAGGCGCTTGAGAGAAGTGTACTGAAGGAACTCGGCAAATTGCCTCCGTACCTTCGGAAGAAGGAGGCCCCACATTAAGGCAACTTTTTGTGGGGGGCACAGGCCAGGGGGTAGCGACTGTTTAGCAAAAACACAGGGCTCTGCTAAGTCGGCTTCAAGACGACGTATAGGGTCTGACGCCTGCCCGGTGCCTGAAGGTTAAGTGGAGGGGTGCAAGCTCCGAAATGAAGCCCAGGTAAACGGCGGCCGTAACTATAACGGTCCTAAGGTAGCGAAATTCCTTGTCGGGTAAGTTCCGACCTGCACGAATGGCGTAACGACTTCCCCACTGTCTCCAGTACATGCTCAGCGAAATTGAATTCTCCGTGAAGATGCGGAGTACCCGCGGTTAGACGGAAAGACCCCGTGCACCTTTACTGCAGCTTCAGAGTGGCATTAGGAAAGAACTGTGTAGCATAGGTGGGAGGCTTTGAAGCATTGGCGCCAGCCGATGTGGAGCCATAGGTGAAATACCACCCTGTTGTTTTCTGATGTCTAACCTCGAACCATGAAACTGGTTCAGGGACCCTCTGTGGCGGGTAGTTTGACTGGGGCGGTCGCCTCCTAAAGAGTAACGGAGGCGCGCGAAGGTTGGCTCAGGCCGGTTGGAAACCGGCTGTTAGAGTGCAATGGCATAAGCCAGCCTGACTGCGAGACTGACAAGTCGAGCAGAGACGAAAGTCGGTCATAGTGATCCGGTGGTCCCTCGTGGAAGGGCCATCGCTCAACGGATAAAAGGTACGCCGGGGATAACAGGCTGATAACCCCCAAGAGCTCATATCGACGGGGTTGTTTGGCACCTCGATGTCGGCTCATCACATCCTGGGGCTGGAGCAGGTCCCAAGGGTTTGGCTGTTCGCCAATTAAAGTGGTACGTGAGCTGGGTTCAGAACGTCGCGAGACAGTTTGGTCCCTATCTGCCGTGGGCGTCGATATTTGAGAGGAGTTGACCCTAGTACGAGAGGACCGGGTTGAACGTACCTCTGGTGGACCTGTCGTTCTGCCAAGAGCGCAGCAGGGTAGCTATGTACGGACGGGATAACCGCTGAAAGCATCTAAGCGGGAAGCCTCCCTCGAGATAAGATATCATAGAGCCGTCGAAGACCACGACGTTGATAGATCGGATGTGGAAGTGGAGTAATCCATGGAGCTAACCGATACTAATTGCTCTATTCGCGCTTTGAGAGTCCCACCATCAATGACAGCACTGAGCCTGTCATCTGATGCGGATGATCATCAGCAACAGTAAGCTTGCACGATTTCTAGAACATCCCGCTGCGCCCGCTCCATAGCTTGGTGACCATAGCGTCTGTGACCCACCCGATCCCATCCCGAACTCGGCCGTGAAACCAGACAGCGCCGATGGTACTATTGCTTAAGTAATGGAAGAGTAGGTCGTCGCCAGGCTTTGAAGCCGGCGCAGCATGGATGTTCCCGAACCCATTTACATGTCTCTCCCTTGCGGAGAACCCGGCCGCCATACAAAGGCGGCCGTTCGTGTTGGCGCGGGGTGGAGCAGCCCGGTAGCTCGTCAGGCTCATAACCTGAAGGTCACAGGTTCAAATCCTGTCCCCGCAACCAACACCCACAACCTCACAATATGCCACAGCGCCTCGGATCCGTCCGCAGGCGCTTTTTGTGTCTGCGCCGCCAAGGACCGCGGGACAATCCCGCTATCGGTCAGAGGCCTGCCCAGAACCCGCCCGCGCAATCGCCCGCAGATCCTGCGCCCGGTCAACCGGAACGGCCCGCGCCGCCGGCTTTTGATACAGCATCCAGCGCGGCGCACCGCCCGCAAAGGGCGGCCATACCCCCGCATCCGCCGGCGCCCCCGACGCCGCAAACCGACTGAAATGATCCAGCATCACACCGGACAAGCGCCGGTCTTCCGCCGTCATCGCCGCCGCGTGATACCCAAAGCGATCCAGCGTCCCGAACATGTAGAAAAGCTCCGTCCCGTGCGGCGCGCCATCGATGATCTCCGAAACAGGGCCGGGAACCGCGTCGAAACGATACAACCACGAGCGGCTCCGCTGCGCCACCTTGCCCGCCAGATCGAATGCCCCGGCCCCGAACAATATGTCCGCCGCCAGCGCCCCTACCCCGGATGCCGCCTGGCCCCCCTCCCGCGCTGCGTAACGATCGAGAATCGCCGCACGGTCGGCCGCGCTGGAACCAATCTGGTCGGGACGCGGCGACCAGAAGGGCAGGATACCGGCCTTGCCGTCCCCGAAACTCCAGACCAGGCTATCCCGGCTGGTCGTGCCGACGATCAGCGGCATGGCAACACCGTCGCGGTGCAGCCGCCGCAGGCGATCGTCCGTGATCAACTGGCCATCGACCATCGGACCCGCCGCCGCCAGCAAGGCCATCACATCCGCTATCTCGGGTGCGGCCGGGGCGATCCGATCCGCAGCGATCGCCCGGAGCATCGCGGCCGTCGGCTGCGCAGTGCCTGTCATGTGTTGCGCCCAGGTGGCGCCCAATGTCAGGGCGGATGGCCGGTCGGGATAATCGGTGCGCAGATCGCGTGGTGCCTGCAGCGGGGTGCCCGACATCAGGATGGCTTTGTGGAAGAGAGACGTGCGCGCGTCGGTCGTGGTGAGTAGCCCGACGGAGATTCCGCCCGCCGACTGGCCGAAGATCGTCACATTGTGCGGGTTTCCGCCAAAGCGGGCAATGTTGCGCCGCACCCACCGCAGGGCGGCGATTTGATCGAGCAGCCCGTAATTGCCGTGTGGCTCGCCCGCCTGTTCCGCCTCCAGCGCGGGATGTGCGAAGAAGCCGAGCCGCCCGAGACGATAATTGAGCGTGACGAGTATCACGCCGCGCCGGGCGAGCGCCTGCCCATCGAACTGGGCTTCGCTGCCCGCGCCGGCGATGAAGCCGCCGCCATGGATCCAGACCATGACCGGGCGATTGCGGCTGGAATCGGCGGGCGCCCAGACATTCAGGAACAGGCAGTCTTCGGCCATCGCGCCCAATGGCGATAATTGCGTCGGCGAGGATCTGACCTGCAGGCAGGCGGGGCCAGGCGCGGTCGCATCCCGCACCCCGGCCCAATGTGCCGGCGGTTGCGGGGCGCGCCAGCGCAGCTGGCCCGTCGGCGGGGCGGCGTAGGGAATGCCCAGATAGGCCAGCACGCCATCGCGCTGCGATCCGCGCAATTGCCCCGTTTCAATCCGCACGGTGGTGGCGCCGGCTGCCGTCGTCACGACCATGGCCGCCCCCGCCACCAGCGCCATCACCGCTTTCTTCATCGTCAGGACCTCCCCAAGGCCGGCAGGATGGGGCGGGCTACCGTCAGAACTGGAACCCCACATCGATGCCGTAGGTGCGTGGCACCTGGAACACGCCGATCACGCTGGTGCTGAGGTTGCGGGCAAATTCCAGTTCCTGATTGTTCGTCAGATTCTGGACCCAGGCGCTCACCCTGGCCTTGGTACCGGCGAGCGGCAGATCGACCAGCGACAGCCGCGCATTGATATCGAAACGCGACGGCAGGGTGGTGAGGTTGGCAGTCGCGCTGTTGCGCACCGGATCGCTCAGCCGCTTATCCTTGAATGCCCCGTCGATGCGGAACGACAGGTAGCTGTCATTCGCGAAATGCGGTGCATCATATTGGCCGCCGACGTTCATCGTATATTTGGGTGAAAGCGAATTGACCGGGCCAAGCGTGGGATTGTCCGACAGCTTCGAGTGAACATAGCCGAACGAGGTGTTGAAGGTCAGCCCTTCGGTCGGCACCGCCGTGAGTTCCAGCTCGAACCCGCTTTCTTCCGCCTTCGGTGCGGACAGAATGAACGTGCCAGCGGTGGCGGTGAAGGCCAGCGTCTGGACGTTGCGGCGATCGGTGTGGAAAGCTGCGGCATTCACCCGCAAGGTTTGATCGATCAGATCGCCCTTGAAGCCGATTTCATAGCTTCTGACCGTTTCGGCCTTGAAGGGGATTCCACCGACGATGCCGCCAGACAAATAGCCCGTCGCGAAGCGCGCGTAGAAACGGGCATCCGGATTGATGATATAGGTGGCGGTGGCATCGAAATCCCAATGATCGCCGGAGGCATTGAAGGTTTCGGCGGGCAGGACGAAGGGCCGCAGGCCAGCCGCGCGAAGCATTTCGCGGCGATTATCCTTGCTGTAGCGGATACCGCCGGCCAGTTCGAAATCGTCGCTTTTCCAGCTGAGATGGGCGTAACCGGCGAGCGAGCGATTGCGCACCGACGCGTCCGATCCGGCCAGATAATCGCTCGGCACGCCGAAGATGTTGGCGGTGGTGCCGGTGCCGGGGCCACGGCTGGGGTCGAGCGTGACCGGCGGGAACAGGGCGCCGATGAACACCGGGTTGTTGTCGGTGCCCGTTTCGCGGAACCAGAAGCCGCCGACCACCCATTCGATCTGGCCCATATTGCCGAGCAACTGGAGTTCCTGGCTCCATTGCTTCTGATGGCGATCTTCAATCGAAGAAATCGGGGTGAAGGGCAGGCCGCCAACGACAAGCGCGCCGCCGTCGATATCGTTGCCGCCGACAAATTCGTCGAGCTTGCGATAGGCGGTGATGCTCTTGACCGTGACCTGATCGCTGATGTCATAGGCGGCCGTCAGGCTGTGGCCTTGAATCTTGAGGCGCGACGGGGTCGTGAAATCGAGTGCCAGCGCTTTCTGGCGCTTGGTCGACGGGCCGACGACAAGGCTGGGGCTGCCGTAAAAGGCGGGTGCCGTGGCGGCAAAGCTGGGGTCGAAGCCCAGCAGCTGCTGGCCGAGCTGGGTGCTGCGTTTGTCGGTATAGTCGAATTTGTAATCGATCTTGAGCGCGTCGAGATCGAGCCGTGCGGCGGCGGCGAACGCGTCGGTATTTTCGCGGCCGAAATCCTTGGCGGATTTAACCGTGCCGAACGGGGCCGTGAAATTATAGGTGCGCCCCGGCGTCAGGTTCTTCACATAGCCGCGATTCTGATCGTGCAGGTAGCTCAGCCGCACTGACAAGGGGCCGAATGCGGGCAGATCGACCGAGATGCGGCCCTTGTAGCGATCGAAATTGCCGATCGTGCCTTCGACCTTGACCTTGAGTTCACCGCTGGGAGCGGCGGTGATGAAGTTGATCGCGCCGCCGGTGGAGTTGCGTCCGAACAGGGTGCCCTGCGGCCCGCGCAGCACTTCGACCCGTTCGATATCGGCAAGGTCGAACGCGGTGCCGGCCGGGCGACCGAGATAGACGCCATCGATGTAGAGGCCGATACCGGCGTCGGTTTCGAACTTGAGCGACCCGGTCGAAACGCCGCGCAGATAGAATTGCGGCGCGGAGGCCGAGCCGAATTGCCGCTGCACATCGAGATTGGGCACGGCGGCGCCCAGATCCCCGAAATTGGCGATATTGAGATTCTGCAGCATTTCCGAATTGAAGCCGGTGACGGCGACAGGAACGCTCTGGAGATTTTCTTCCACCCGGCGCGCGGTGACGACAATGTCGCCCAGACCGCGTTCGGATGCACCGGCCTGGGTGTCCTGGGCAATCGCGGCCAGCGGGTGAAATGCAGTGCAGGCAACGCAACCAAGCAGAATCGAACGCAAGTTCCTCATCAGAAATCTCCCCTCGGATCGTCCGCTATCGGGTGCGGATCTGTCGCGAGCGGGGAATGTGCGGGACGTTGCGAAATCCCGACACCTTCATATCGACTAGATGGCTGCAAATGCCGTTTCAGCCGCCAAATGGCGGGTTGTGGGGCCAGGTGACGATGGCCGGCTGACGAAAGTCATGCCCATCCTGCGCCGTTTCCTGCTGAGAAATCAGACGAATTGATGCCGGAAGCACCGGTAAAGCTTGCGCCACGTTAACGGTTGCGCGACAACAATTAACAGTACCCGGCGGGGGCCGGGGTAACGTGAGAGGGGCGGACGACCGCCAAAGACGGTCGCCCAGGGCGCGCATGATCTTACAATCCTGGTGGTATGTGGCGATCATCTGCAACATCGCCGCCTATATTTTCTACTGGTTGGGCATCAGGCGACAGCTTGTGCGGCCCAATCGTTCGTCCTGGCTGATCTGGAGCGCCGCGACCGCGATCGAGGCGATGACCTATCAGGCGGTCAACCACGGCGCCGCGCAGAACATCATCTTCGCGATATCGGCGCTCGCCTGCATCCTCGTCACCCTGGCGGTATGGCGGCAATCGGCATGGGAGCCGCCAACGCGCACCGAAAGCGTGTGCATGGGCCTCAGCCTGGCCGCTTTGGTGGTGTGGGGCGTGTTCCAGTCGGCTTTCTGGGCGCACATGCTGGTCGTCGTCGCGATTCCGATCAGTTTCGTGCCCACCTGGGCCAGCGTCATGGCGGATCGCGAACATGAACGGTCGCCGGCATGGGGGCTGTGGACGATCGGCGATCTTGCCACGCTATTCGTGATCATCGCCGGTCTGCAGGATGAACGATCGGAGATTCCCTATATCTTCGTCGAACTCGTCTGCCACGCCAGCATGTGGTTCATGGTCGGGCTGGCGACGATCAATCCGTTCCGGTCCTTCGGCTTCGCGCGTGGGCCATTCTTCATCCGCGAGATCGATCGCGGCGAGCCGCGGATCTTTGCGATCGGCGAAAATCACCTGGGCAAGGCGGTGTTCGCCGGTGTTCCCTTCGCCACGGGCGGACGCATTGTCGAGTTCAAGGGGCCGCGGCTGCACAAACGGATGCTGCCCGACCTGATCGCAGGGCAGGCCGATCGTTTTGTGCAGATCGACGAAGATCATTATATGGGGCCATCAGGCGGGGTCGACGATCTGATCAACCATAGTTGCGATCCGAATGCCGGCCTGCGTTTCTGCGAGCACGGCATCTTTCTCCACGCGATCCGCGATATCGCGCCGGGTGAAGAGATCACCTGGGATTATTCCACCACGTTGTACGAAAGCCGCTGGCAGATGGAGTGCCAGTGCCGCAGCATCACATGCCGTGGGGTCGTTGGGGATTTTTCCGATCTGGCCGAAGATATTCGCGAGCGATATCGCACCTTGGGCCTGGTGCCGCCCTATCTCCACTGACCCGCCGGTCAGGCGGCGATCGATGACGTCTCGGTGCGATCATCTTTGGGAAGGGCCGCGGCCCGCAGAGTGATCGTGGCCGTGGCGCCCTGGCCCGGCCCGCCGCTGACCAGGGTGAGCGTGCCGTGCATGGCGTTGATCGAATTGGCGCACCAGTGCAGGCCGAGGCCGCCGGACTTCTGTTTCCGGCTGGAAAAGCCGCGGCGGAACAATTGCAGGCTCTGGGCATGATCGAAGCCTTCGCCATTGTCGGCGATGCGGATTTCGACGACTTCGCCGTCGGGCCGGGTGAAACGATCGATCGCCACGCTGATGCGCCCCGGATTACACCCCGCGCTTGCAATGGATTCGATGGCGTTGGCGAAAAGATTGCCGATCACCTGGCTGAGGAGAATGCGGTTGGCGTCGACCAGCGCGCTGTCTTCGGGGCAGCTGAAATCGACCTGACCGGTTGCCGCATAGCGGGCAAGTGCTGCATTCTGTTCGATCACCGCCAGCACATCGCACGGTTCGGTATCGATCCGTTCATGGGCGATCGACTGTTGATGACCGATGATTTCCAGAACATTGTTGAGGCAGCTGCGGGCACTGACCAGATCTTCGCGCCGGCGTTCGCTCTGTGCGCGGTGCGTTTCGAGCGCGGCGACAAGAAAGGCTGCGAGCTTCTGGCGACGCACCGGCGAGGTATCGTCCCGCGCGAGTTCGCCAAGCGCGCGATTGGCGTCTTCATGGGCAATGACCGGCTGAGCATTCATGCCCTGGGACACGATCACGCTGATCGGATTGAGGCCATTGCGCACATTGTGCATCACGCCGATCGCGCTTTCGCTCTGGCCCAGCTTGAACGACTGGATTTCCACCTGTTCGCGCAGATCCTTGAGCTGGGCGAGCATGGCGTTGAAGCTGCGCACCAGCGATCCGATTTCGTCGGCTCGCTTCTGATCGTCCAGCAGGTGCAACTGGCCTGATGCCGAAACATCCTGCATGTGGCGTTCGACCCCGGCGAGCGGGCTGATCACGAGCCGGCCGATCATCTGCCGCAGCACCAGCAGCACGATCACCAACAACCCGGCCGTGCCGAACACCGTCAGCCATAGCATGCGCTGGCCGAGCAGGGTGTAGTCGCGGGGCACGACGAAGGTGGCGTTGGCGATATGGACACGGTTGAGGCCGTCAATATCCACGGCGATGTCGAGCGTGCGCGGGCGTTCGAGCACCGCGGTTTTCTGATGCGCGCGGCCGACCCCAAAACGGGCCTTCAACTGGATGAGGTGGCTGAGTTGCTGCGAACTGATCTGCCGCGCCATCGCGACGTAGCCGGGCGATATGCCGCTGCCGTCGCTGCGCAGCACCTTGGCGATGCCGACAGCAACGACGCGTTCGCCCAGGCGGGCGTAGAAATGGGCCGATTCCGATTTTCCGGCGAGCGTGCGCACGGAGTGGGACCGGATCATCGTATTGAACGCTTCGGCGAGCTCGGCGTCGTCCGCCTGTCGTTCCAGATCGACATAGCGGGAATAGACGATCTTGCCGTCATTATCGACATAGGCCATGCCATTGATGTCGAGATTGGTGAAGGCGAGGACCGAAAAGACGGCATCTACAAAGGGCGTGCCGCCCTGATACATATATTTGTAGCTGTCGTCCCAGACCCCATAGTCCTTGACCGCGATTTCGACCTTCGAGGCATATTCTTCGAGGGCGGCGCGGGTGCGATCGATGTGGCCTTCCACCGCCACGGCTTCCAACCGGCTGAAATTGGGCGTGATGATTGCCATCAGGAGCGCCAGGATCCCGGCAAAGCCGATCGCACCGGCGGCCGACAGGATCACGGCGAGTTTGACACCGAGCGAAGCCCTACGCAGGAAACCCGGAAGCGGAGGGAGCGCGATCTTCATGGCAGGCGATAAACCCCGGCGGCAACGCTGGGCCGATCATCCGCCGTGCCCTGCGCCGCAAGCGATGCGGTAAGCGCCGCATTGCCGGGACGGCCGTAATAATATCCCTGGAGGTGGGAGCATCCGGCCAGCCGTAGCGCCTGATTCTGGGTTTCGGTTTCGACCCCTTCGGCCACGACCCCAAGGCCGAGCGAGCGGGCAAGATGCGTAACCGAATTGACGATCGCGGCGGATTCAACCTCGCGGCCCAGCCCGTCGATGAATGATTTATCGATCTTCAGGCAATCGAGCGCGAAATTGCGGATGTTGAACAGGCTGGAATAGCCGGTTCCAAAATCGTCCAGCGCGATGCGGAAACCGAGCCCGCGCAGCCGTTGCAGCGTTTCGGCGGCGCGCAGATCATCGTCGAAGATCGCCGTTTCGGTGATCTCGATCTGAACGCGCTGCGGTGGCAGGCCCGATTTGGCGACGGTGGCGGCCAGCGATTCGACAAAATCCTGCCGGCGAAACTGGCGCGGCGAGAAGTTGATCGAGACATATTGATGGGGCCAGCGCTGGCATTCGGCGAGCGCCTCGGCCGTCACCCAGTCGCCCAGTTCGTGGATGAGGTTGCTTTCTTCGGCGATCGGGATGAACACCGATGGCGAAATCGATCCATGTTCGTCGCTGGTCCAGCGCAACAGCGCTTCGAACCCGACAATGTCGAGCCGTTCGCGCGCCACGATCGGCTGATAGACGACTTCCAGTTCGCGTCGCGCGATCGCCTGGCGCAGGCCGGCTTCGATCGACTGACGAAAACGGACGCTTTCATCCATGCTCGCGTCGAACAGCCGCACCTGGCTGCGCCCGGCGCGCTTGGCTTCGTACAGCGCCAGATCGGCCAGGCGCATATGATCGATCTTGTCATCTTCGGACGATGGCGTCGCCAGGATCAGGCCCATCGAGGCGCTGACCTGAACCGAATGGCCGAGAATGATATAGGTGGTCGAGCAGACGGCGACGATCCGTTCGCATTGTTCCATCGCCGCGCGTGCATCGGTCGCGTCGAACAATAAGCCGAACTCATCGCCCCCCAGCCGGGCAACCATCCCGTCGCCCAACTCGGCCGACAGGCGCTTGCACACTTCGCGGATCAGTTCGTCGCCGGCGGCATGGCCCAGCGTGTCATTGACGTTCTTGAAGCGATCGAGATCGAGCATGCCGACGGCAAAGCCCGACCGGTCGGCCTGCGTGCGTTCGGACAGTTCGCGCAGGAATGCGAGCCGGTTGGGTGCCCCCGTCAGCGAATCGTGGCTGGCCATATGCACCGCGCGCGCTTCGTTGGCGGCAAGCGCGAGCGTCTTCTCTTCAAGTTTCGAGACTTTTTCGGCCAGCGCGTTGCGGGCGTGCGCCAGATCGGAATCGACCTGCCAGCGCTGGCACAATGCCCGCGCGGTTTGCGAAACCTCGTTCACCTCGAAGGGCTTGGTAATGTAGAAAATCTTGTCGATCGGGCCGGCGGCGCGGGAAATTTCGATCGGGCTGTAATCCGAATAGCCGGTTACGATGACCAGATTGATTTCCGGATCGAGCGCACGGATGCGCTTGGCGGTTTCCTTGCCGTCGATGCCGGGTGGCATGCGGATATCGATGAACGCGACGCGATAGGGATCACCTTCGCGCAGCGACTGTTCCACCAGCCCGACCGCATCCAGCCCCTGGGTTGCATGACTCAGCCTGAAGCTGTCGGAGGAATCCTCCTTCGCTGCGGGGGTGTCACCGCCAAAAAGTTCTGATGCCATCGACGCCAGCGCATCTTGCGCTGATGTCGTGCCCGTCGCGTCCAGCGTTCGCCGGTACGCGTCGTGCATTGCTGGCTCGTCATCTACGATGAGGATGCGCACATCCGCCCCACAACTTGTTTCAGTCTGTGGGTCTAGACAAAGAAGGATAATAATTCGTTTCCGATTCCGACCGTCATCTGATGAATGACGCCAGATGACCTGCCGCCCGCTGCAAGGGTCGCGTATGTACAGCGGGCGGCGGGCCGGCGGGCAATGACCCGCCTTTCCCGTCGATGTGGCGACGACGGAAAATTCAACAGAAAGCCGTGGCGGCAGGCGTTACCGCCGGGCCGGCTGCGAAATCGGGCCTGCCCAGGGCGCTATCGTGCCGATCGGGGCCGGTGGCGGCCCGGCCCGGCAATCCCGATCGCCAAACAAGCCGGCCAAGGGGGGCGGAGCCGGGGCCGCCGCCGGCGGATTGGCGCTGGCGATCAGGTGCAGGAAACCGAGCTTGGCGGACACGGGGCAACTTTCTGAAAACGCAAAACAACATCGCCGTGGTAGCCGTCGCCGCCGGCCCCATCCCGGCGGCATCGACCGAGACGCAGGATAGGGCGACGGGGTGCCGGATCATCGACGAAGCGCGCAGCCGCGGCGACGAAAATGAGGGGCTGCCGATAAGGGCGGCGGCACGCGATTCGGAAGATATCTGACGTCAAGAAAGCGCCACTCGCGCGAATCGTTCGGCCGAAAGGGCGATCCCGACCATGATTTCGGCAATCAGGCGGATTCTATCCGGCGCAATCTTCGGGTAAGCAGGCGCGCATGGCCATTCTTCGCCTCCGCTCGCAGCCCTTTTTCGACGACAAGAACCGTGCGTTCTGGATTCTCCAGTCGGCCGGATGGGCAGGCTATCTGCTGCTTCGGTCGCTTGGCGGCCTCGCCAACGGCATGGGGCTGCTGTTTCTCGTGCCGAGTTTCCTCAATACCGCGACCGGCTATTCATTGACGCTGCTGATGGCGTCGATTTTCCGCCGCCTGATCAACCAGAAGCCGGTGATCACCTGGGGCGTTTCGATCGTCGTGCTGGTGATTGCGTCGGCCGCTTTCTCGACCATCGAGGTCTGGGCGCACGCCACCTTCTATCGCCCCGGCGAAATGCCGTCGGGCATCCAGTTCCTGGGCGCGATCCTGCTCGATTTCTCACTGCTGGCGGCATGGGCGGCGCTCTATTACGGCATCAACTTTTATCTGCTGCTGGAGGAACAGAGCGACCAGCTTTCGCGACTGGAATTGCAGGCGTCGTCGGCCCAGCTGGCGATGCTGCGCTATCAACTCAACCCGCATTTCCTGTTCAACACGCTCAATTCCATATCGACTTTGGTGCTGCTGAAGGAAACCCAGCGGGCCAATGCGATGTTGTCGCGCCTGTCGTCCTTTTTGCGCTATACTCTGGTCAACGAACCCACAGGCCAGGTGACGCTGGCACAGGAGGTCGAGACGCTGAAGCTCTATCTCGAGATCGAGAAGATGCGCTTCGAAGAGCGGTTGCGCCCGCACTTCGATATCGATCCCGCCGTGTCGCGGGCGCGGTTGCCGTCATTGCTGCTGCAACCGCTTGTGGAAAATTCGATCAAATATGCCGTGACGCCCAAGGAGGAGGGGGCCGAGATATCCGTGGAAGCGCGACTGGCCGGGGATCGGGTGCAGATCACCGTGTCTGATACAGGCCCCGGCTTGAACGATACGGTGAACCGCCCCACATATTCGACCGGCGTTGGCCTGGCGAATATTCGCGACAGGCTGGCGCAGGCTTATGGCGCCGACCACCGTTTTGAGGTTCAGGGGGAACGGGGGGCAGGGTTCGGCGTCATGATCGAAATACCGTTTACGACCGAAGAGCCCAAGGAACCCGCATGACAATTCGAACCATCCTCGTCGATGACGAGCCGCTTGCCATTCAGGGCCTGCAGCTTCGGCTTGAACCGCATGAGGATGTCGAAATCATCGAAACCTGCCTCAACGGCAGGGAAGCGATCCGTGCGATCAAGACGCACAAGCCCGATCTTGTGTTTCTGGATATCCAGATGCCGGGATTCGATGGTTTTTCCGTCGTCCAGGGGCTGATGGAGGTCGAACCGCCGCTGTTCGTGTTCGTCACCGCTTATTCCGACCATGCGTTGCGCGCGTTCGAGGCCGATGCCGTCGATTATCTGATGAAGCCGGTGGAAACCGAACGGCTGGCCGACACGCTGGATCGGGTGCGCCAGCGCCTGGCCGAAAAGCGCAGCATCGAGGAAGCCGGCCGGCTGAAGGAAGTGCTGGCCGAACATGCCCCCGAAGCCGCCGAAGCCATGCCCGAAGGCAGCGAGGCGCCGGCCGCCAACCGCTTCGAAAAACTGATCAATATCAAGGATCGCGGGCAGATTTTCCGCGTCGATGTCGACACCATTGAGCGCATCGACGCCGCCGGCGATTATATGTGCATCTATACAGGCGACAACACGCTGATCCTGCGCGAGACGATGAAGGACCTGGAAAAGCGGCTCGATCCGCGCCGGTTCCAGCGGGTCCACCGGTCGACCATCGTCAATCTCGACCTCGTCAAGCAGGTGAAGCCGCACACCAACGGCGAATGCTTCCTCGTGCTCGATTCGGGCGCGCAGGTGAAGGTCAGCCGGTCCTATCGCGACGTGGTGGCACGATTCGTCCACTGACGGCGCATTCCGTTCAGCCCCTGGCCGGCGCGAACTTCAGCGCCAGCCCGTTCATGCAGTAGCGCAGGCCGGTGGGCTTCGGCCCGTCATCGAAGACGTGGCCCAGATGCCCGCCGCAACGGCGACAGTGCACTTCGGTGCGGGTGTAGCCCAGCAGCGAATCGCGGCTGGTGGCGATGGCGCGGGGCAAAGGCTGCCAAAAGCTCGGCCAGCCCGTGCCGCTGTCATATTTGGTGCGCGACGCGAACAAGGGCAGGTCGCAGCCGGCGCACAGGAATGTGCCAGCGCGATGTTCCTTCAGCAACGGGCTGGAGCCGGGCGGTTCGGTGGCCGCACGACGCAGCACGGCATAAGCGGCGGGGCCGAGCTTCTTGCGCCAGGCCGCGTCGCTCAGCGCATATTCGAACTTGCCCGCGGTGGCACCGGCCGGGGCGACCAGGGTCACACCAGTGATCGCGCCCGCAACCAGTGCTGCGCCGCCCGCGCCCAGAAATTGCCGCCTGTCGACGATCATCACTTTCTCCCAACCGCATCATCCTTAGCAGATATAGAGGACGGCGGGCTGCGGTTTCAGGTGGAGCGCCGACGAAACAGCCCCCGCCGTTTCGGCCCGCCGGATTTGAGCACGCTCACCCGGAAACGCCGCGCGGCGAAGCGGATGATGAGCGCGATCCACAGCGCCTGCCAGCCGATCGCCAGCAGATGCGGCCAGATTTGGGGCGATTGCGCGGCGCGCGCGATCATCGCGAAGGGCGAACTCCACGGGAAGATCATCGCGGTCAGCGCAAGGCCGCTTGCCGGGGCGACGACGACGCTGGATGCGAGAGCCACGACGCCCAGCTGGCCCATCGTCACCGGCATCGACAGCGTCTGCACCTCCCGGACGCTGGCGGCCTGCGCGCCGATGCCGAGGAACAGGGCGCCGAGCAGAAGATAGCAGGCGATGAAATAGACGATGCCCAGCGTGATGAACGGGATCCACCCCACCGCCGGAGGCGGCAAGGCCGCCGTGGCGGCGGGAAACAGCCCGCGCATCGCCAGTATGGCAAGTGCCCCCCATGCCGCGATCGCCGTCAACGACATGGCCAGCATCGCGGCCAGCTTACCCAGAAAAACCGCGTCGACGGGAACGGCGGCGGCCAGCACCTCGATCACCTTGTTCGATTTTTCCTCGATCAGATTGGACAGCAGCATACCGGCGAGAATCATGGCGAGCACCATCAACACGAGCTGGCCCATCCGCGCGGTGAGCGCGCGGCCGGCCATGTCGTTGCCGGCCGCCTTGCCGACCGTGCGCACGGCGAGGGTGACGGGGGCCGGTGGCGGAACGCCGGCAGCGGTGATCGCGCCGGCGGTGCGGGCCGAATCATAGATCAGCGCCAGCTTGGCCTGCGTTTCGGTGATTCCGCCACGCGGTCCGATCAGCAATGGCGCGTCCAGCCCGTCGCGGGCCACCGCCACCACGCCGTGCGCCTGATCGGCGAGCAGCCTGGCCGTCTGCGCATCGGCATCGGGCGCGGGCGCGATGATCCGCAGGCCGGGAAGGGCGGTGTCGCCCAGCCGTTTTGCCAGCCGCGCATGGGCGGCCTTGAGCGCATCGCCATCGGCTGCCGTCGCGATCACCGCAACGGTCGGGTGCGTCGCGCGGGTGTCGACGTCCGCGCCGATCGCGCCAAACAGCGCACCGGCCAGAATCGGCAGCAACGGGCCAAGCAGGAACAGCAGGAAGGTCTTGGACAGGACGCTGGCCACATAATCGCGGCGCGCGATGACATAAGCGGCGCGTATCACGTCGATCATGCCACAGCCTCCGTATCGGGCCGGTCCATCTGCGCGGCGGCGGCCTCGCCCGCGATCGCGACGAAGGCATCGTGGAGACCCGGCCGTTCGATCGACAGCGTTTCGATGCCGGCGCCGCCGTCGATCAGCGCCTTCAGCAATGGTTCGATCCCGCCGGCCGGCAGGTCGAAATTCCAGATGGCGCCGTCATGCGCGGCATCGGCGGGCAGCGCCGATCGCCATGGCCCGTCGGCAGCCCGGGTAGCCAGGCGCACGCGCGGGCGCAGCCGGTTGCGGGCATCTTCCACCGCGCCTTCGAAGCGGACCTTGCCGCCGGCGATGATCGCGACGCGCTCGCACAGCCGTTCGGCATGGGCGATGACATGGGTGGAAAAGAGCACGGTGACGCCATCGGCTGCCTGCTCGCGAATCAGGCCTTCCAATCGCGCCTGATTGAGCGCGTCGAGGCCGGAAAAGGGTTCGTCGAGGACGATCAGGCGTGGACGGTGGACCAGCGTGCCGAGCAATTGCACGGTCTGCGCCATGCCCTTGGACAGGCTGCGGATCGGCTTGCGGCGGGCATCGCCCAAGCCGTAGGTGTCGAGCATCGCATCGGCGCGCAGCCGGCCTTCGGCCAGCGGCAGCCCGCGCAGCGCGCCCATGAAGGCGATTGCCTCGCGTGCATGCATGCCGGGATACAGGCCGCGTTCCTCGGGCAGATAACCGACCCGTCTGGCCGCCTTGAGCGGTTTGGATTCGCCTAGCAGGGTGCGATGCCCGGCATCGGGATCGATGATGCCGAGCAGCATTCTGAGCGTCGTCGTCTTGCCGGCGCCATTGGGGCCGAGTACGCCGAAAATCGATCCGGCGGGCACCGCAAGGTCGATCCCGTCGACCGCGCGAAATCCGCCAAATTCCTTTACCAGCCCGTGCGCTTCGATCGCATTCGTCACGTTCACCCGCTTGGTCTAGATTGTTTACCGTGCCCATCCCATCGCATCATATCGACAACAAGGCGTTGACGGCCGCGCTGAAAATCGAGGCCCGGAAACTGGGTTTCGCCACCTGCGGGATCGCGCCGGCGGACGCCACGCCCGAATCTGCCGGCCGGTTGCGCGCATGGCTGGCGTCGGGTGCGCATGGCGACATGCTGTGGATGGAGGAGCGCGCCGACCAGCGCGGCTCGCCTGCCGCTTTGTGGCCGGACGTGCGATCGGTGGTGATGCTGGGGATGAGTTACGCCCCCGCCGAAGATCCGCTGCGGCTGGCGGACGTGCCCGGCGTCGCGCGGATTTCGACCTATGCGCAGGGCCAAGATTATCACGATATCGTCAAAAAGGCGCTGAAGGCGCTGGCCCGCTGGCTGGTGGATCAGGCGGGGTGTGATCTCAAGGTGTTCGTCGATACCGCGCCGGTGATGGAAAAGCCGCTGGCGGAAGCCGCCGGGCTTGGCTGGCAGGGCAAGCACACCAATCTGGTCAGCCGCGATCATGGCAGCTGGCTGTTCCTGGGTGCGATCATGACGACGCTGGATCTGGAGCCGGATGACCGCCATCGCGGCAGTTGCGGATCATGCGACGCCTGCCAGCGTGCATGTCCGACGGCGGCGTTCCCCGCCCCCTACCGCATCGATGCGCGGCGCTGCATTTCGTACCTGACGATCGAAAACAAGGGGCCGATCCCGATCGAGTTCCGCGAAGCGATGGGCAACCGCATCTATGGCTGCGACGATTGCCTGAGCGTGTGCCCGTGGAACAAGTTCGCCGCCGCCGCATCGGCCAATCGCGCCTTTGCCGCACGCGCCGAACTGGCGGTGCCCGAAATCGGCGATCTGCTGGGGTTGGACGATGCCGGGTTCCGACAGGTCTTCGCCGGATCGCCGATCAAGCGGATCGGGCGCGACCGGATGATCCGCAATGCCCTGATCGCGGCGGGCAATGCTGGCGATGCGATGCTGCTAGCGGCGATCGAACGGCTGATCGACGATCCCGCAGCCGTGGTGCGCGGGGCCGCCGCATGGGCGCTGGGCCGGATCGATCCGGCAGGTTACGCCGATCGCCGTGATGCGCGGCTGGCGACGGAAGGGGACGACAGCGTCCGCGCCGAATGGATCAGCGTGCCGCCGGCCGCCGGCTGAGCGCGGCGATACACGACGCCCGGTCGAAATCATCGCCAGCCGGGGTGCGCGCATCGAGATGGCGGACCACGGGTTCCCGCCCGGCCGTAGGTGGGTAGAGATAGGCATCGAGCACGCAGATCGGCCCGGCATATTGAAGCTTGCGCGCCGGCCCCTCGCGCACGTCGAGATCGGGGACGCCGAACAGGATCTGGAGCGCGCGGGCATCCTGGCCGATGACACGCGCCAGCCCACTGGGGGGAGGGGCGCTGACGATCGGCGCCGGCGCCGGGGTCGATGTCGTCGCGCAGCCGGCGAGCAGGCTGGCCAGCATCAGGCAGAAAACCGTCGATAGCGTCCGTTTCAACCGCGTCTCCCATGAAAACGATGCGTCGCCAAAGCCGCGCCCAGCACCGGGGCCAGCAGGTTGAGGACGGGAATCAGGAACAGCCCGGCGGCGACAAGCCCGGTGAGCGCCCGCCCACCCCGCGTTGGGCCGAGCCGTGCCTTGCGCTGGGCCGGATCGAGATGGCGTACCGCGACCATATCATCGAGATCCCGGCCGAGTGCGATCGCGTTGACGATCAGAAACAGGGCCACCGGGCCGATCGCAGTGAGCAGCAGCAGCAGATAGAAGGGCAAGGCGATCAGGTTGTAGCCGATCAACCGGCCGGCCGAACCCAGGCCAAGCCGCAGCCCTTCGCGCCAGTTCGGGGGTTTGGCGCGTGCGGCTTCGGCGGGATAATGGCGGGCTTCGACCGCTGCGACCACCTCGTCCGAAAACAAGCCGATCACCCCGACCGCGATAGCCGGAAACAGGAGCCACAAACCAAGGATCGTCAGGAGCGTCGCGGCGATGCTGCCTTCGGCCGATCCGATGACGCAGGTATAATCGGGGATCAGCGCGCACGGATCGCGCCCGGTGAGCGCCCAGCGCAGGCCAAGGCCGAGCAGGGTGAAGATCGCCAGAGTCAGCGCAAGCGACCGGGCTAGCACGCGCAGGATGCGGCGATCGGACAATTGACCAACCGAAAGCGATAGTGCGCGAACCATGGCGCCTGTCTATCGCGCATCGGCCGGTTGCGCCATGCCCCGCAGCCGGTTAGGCGCGGCGGGATCTGATGCCCAAGGGAGACCCGCGTGACCGATACCCGCCTCGATATCATCGCGATCGGCAACGCCATCGTCGACGTGATTGCCCAGGCCGATGATGCCTTCATCGCCAGCGAGGGCATCGCCAAAGGATCGATGCGGCTGATCGACACCGATGTCGCGACCAGCCTGTACGGCCGGATGGCGCCGGGGCTGGAAGCCAGTGGCGGATCGGCGGCGAACACCGCGGCGGGGGCGGCGGCGCTGGGTGCGCGCTGCGCCTTTATCGGACAGGTGGCCAAGGACCAGCTGGGTGATGTGTTCGCGCACGACATTCGCGCACTGGGCGTGGGTTTCGACACACCGGCCCGCGACGCCGAGCCGCCGACGGCGCGCTGCCTGATCCTGGTGACGCCCGATGGCCAGCGGACGATGAACACCTATCTCGGTGCATCGCAATATCTGCCGGCGGCGGCGCTGGACGCCGATCTGATCGCATCGGCCGCGATCCTCTACCTCGAAGGCTATCTGTGGGATCCGGCCGAACCGCGCGCGGCGATGCGCGAGGCGATCGCGATCGCGCGCAATGCCGGGCGCAAGGTGGCGTTCACCCTGTCGGACGCCTTCTGCATCGAACGGCACCGCGACGATTTCAACGCGCTGATCGCCAATGGCGATATCGACATCCTGTTCGCCAATGAAGCGGAGATCCTGTCGCTCAACCAGACCGACGATTTCGACGTGGCGGTCGCGGCGACGGCGGGCAAGGTTGAATGTCTGGTTGTGACCCGTTCGGAGCGGGGGGCGATCGCAATCCAACAAGGCGAGCGCTTTGCCGTGCCGGCCGCGCCCGTGGCCAAGGTGGTGGATACGACGGGCGCGGGGGACCTGTTCGCCGCCGGCTTCCTCGCCGGCCGGGCGCAGGGCCGCACGGTTGACGACAGCCTGACGATGGGCGCGATCGCGGCCGCCGAGGTGATTTCGCACTTCGGCGCGCGGCCGGTGGCCGATATCAAGGCGCTGGTGGCCGAAAAGATCGGCTGAATCGAAAAGACGGCCCTTCCCGCGCGGGGAGGGCCGGCCCGTCAGTTGCCCGAGTCGCGCACCGTGAAGCGCCCGGTGACGCGGCCGCCCTGGCCGCCGCCAACGCCCTTGCCATCGACGGTCGACCGGCCGCTGTTGAGATCGATCACCAGGCGGCCGCCATTGACGGTGTTGCCGCCCTGGACGAGCGAGACATTGCCCAGCATCGTGATCAGCCGCCGATCGAGATCGTAGATCGCCACCGAGCCGCGCGCGGTTTCCGACGGGCTGCGCACGGTGACCCCGCCCGACGCATCGAGCCGCTTGATCTGCGTGCCGCCGGCACCCCCGGCATAAGCGACGGTGAGCCGCTGGGCGTTCATCGCCATATCGCCCTGGCGGACATTGACGTTGCCCGAAAAGATCGCGCGATCGGCGCGGTCCTGCACTTCGATGCGATCGGCTTCGACATCGACGGGGGCATTGCTGTTATGCCCCTTGAGCGCCGATACCGAACCCTGCGCATGTGCCGGGCCGGTGGCGAGGCTGAGCAGGAGTGAAAAAAGGATGGCGGTTCCGCGGGTCATCCGGTTCATCTGCCGCCCTGCTGCACGATATGCAAGCGCGCACGGCCATCGAGCACGACGGTGTGGCTTTGCAGATCGGCGGTCATCCGGTTCGCGCTGAACGTGCCGAGCGGCATCTTGCCATCGACCGGCGCCCCGCTGGCGACCTGCCGGCTCTTGAGATCGACCGCGACATCGCGTGTTTCGAGCCGGTAGCCATCATGGGTGGTGAAGGTCACCGCACCATCGACATAGACTTTTTCGCTGTCCATGTCGTAGCGCCCCGTCTTCGCGCCGATGGTGGCCGGCCCGTCCGTAAGCTGGATCTGCGCGTTGAGATCGGCCAGCCGCACGATCGGATCGCGTGAACTGGTCTGCACCGCGGAGCCGGCGCGAATCGAAAAAGGCTGGCCCTTCGAATCTTCGCCACGATAAATCGCGTCGGCCACCCGCATCCGTTCCCGGGCGACATCCACCCTGTCCTTGGCCAGCACGAAGGAGATGTCGCGGCCCATGGTGAGCGGCGCCACCGCGAGGATCGCGGCCAGCGCGCCGATCGCCGACGGCAGCAGGATACGCAGCACCGCGATCAGCCGATCGTGGCTTGCGCCCGGCGCGGCCCAGATCTGGCGATCGCTGCGGGCAATATCGGCGGCTTGGGACATCAGGGCCTTTCATGGCCGGCCGGGCTGCCGATGCCGCCCGGCCGGATATGATGATCAGATATGCGCGAAGATATCGATTTCCGGCCAGCCGGCCAGATCGAGTTCGGCACGATGCGGCAGAAAATCGAAACAGGCCTGGGCGAGCGCGGTGCGCCCTTCACGCGCCAGGCGGACATCCAGTTTCGTCCGCAGCTGATGGAGGAAGCGCACGTCCGACGCGGCATAATCGCGCTGCGCGTCGCTCAGTTCGGGGGCGCCCCAATCGGACGATTGCTGCTGTTTCGACACTTCCTGGCCGAGGATTTCGCGGACCAGTTCCTTCAGGCCGTGGCGATCGGTGTAGGTGCGGATCAGGCGCGACGCGGTTTTGGTGCAATAAACCGGTTCCGCCATCACCCCGAGCCAATATTTCATGGCCGCCAGATCGAATCGCGCGAAATGGTAGATTTTCAGCCGCGCGGGATCGGCCAGCACCGCCTTCAGATTGGGCGCGGCATAGCTGCTGCCGGCGCTGAAGCGGACCAGATGTTCGTCGCCATGGCCATCCGATATCTGGACGACGCACAACCGGTCGCGCTGGGTGATGAGGCCCATCGTTTCGGTATCGATGGCCACCGGCCCCGGCGCGAGCACGTCCGCCGGGAGATCTTCTTCGTGAAAATGAACAGTCATCCGTTCCGCATAGGACGGCCGGGCCGTCCGCTCAATGCCCGATGCGGCTGGCGGCGGTTCGGCGAACCGCGTCGCCGAACCCGCCACCGTCGCGCCGGGCCACGATCAGGCCGCGCCTTCGCCGCCATTCCTGGCCCGCGCGCGGCGCGCGAAGATGTTGAGCATCTCCACCCCGGCGGAAAAGGCCATCGCCGCATAGATATAGCCCTTGGGCACATGCACCCCGAAGCCATCGGCGATCAGCACCGCGCCGATCATCAGCAGGAAGCCCAGCGCCAGCATCACCACCGTCGGATTGCGGTTGATGAAATTGGCGAGCGGATCGGCCGCGACCAGCATCACCACCACGGCGGTGATCACCGCGATCACCATCACCGGCAGATGATCGGTCATGCCCACCGCCGTCAGGATCGAATCGATCGAGAAGACGATATCGAGCAGCAGAATCTGGACGATCGCCGCGCCGAATCCGATCGCGACATGGCCCTTCTTGTCGAGCACGTCGCCGGTGGGCGCGGGATCCATCGAATGGTGGATTTCCGTGGTCGCCTTCCAGACCAGGAACAGGCCGCCGGCGATCAGGATCAGATCGCGCCACGAAAACTGGGTTTCGAAGCTGGGCACGCCATGCGCATCCAGCGTGCCGGTAATCCCAAGATCGAACACAGGGGCGGTGAGGCCGACGATCCAGGCGATCATCGACAGCAAGGCGAGTCGCATCACCAGCGCCAGGCTGATGCCGATGCGGCGCGCCTTTTGCTGCTGATGCGCCGGCAATTTGTTGGAGAGGATTGAAATAAAGATCAGATTGTCGATGCCGAGAACGATTTCCATCACCACCAGAGTGATCAGGGCGGCGAGAATCGCGGGATCGGAAAAGAGCGCAAGAATATCGGTCATGCCGCACATCTGGCGCGGGTGCGGGCCAGCGACAAGCGGCACTGTGCGACAAACTGTAAATGGCGGATTCAGGGTGGATTCGCGCCCCCCGGTTAGGATGTCCCGGCAGGCTGAGTCGAAAGCGCTCGCGGGGCTGGACTTTTTCGGTTATTGAGAGTCGCTGGCACGCTATGGTTTTCGTGTCAGGAGTCTCGTTGCCGCGCCCGGCTTTGACGACTTTGACGAATTTTAGGGCGACGGGAAAGACTTGCAGGGCATGAGTTTCGACAGAGGACGGCGCGGGCAGCGCGGCGGCAGGGACAAGCGCGACGGTTTCGGCGACGACAGCTTCGGCGGCTACGGCGGCGGCGGCGGTGATCGCTTCGGCGGTGGCGGTTATGGCGGCGGTGGCGATCGTTTCGGCGGTGGCGGCGGCGGCGGTTACGGCGGCGGCGGTGATCGCTTCGGCGGTGGCGGCGGCGGCGGCGGTTTCCGCGGCGGCGGTGGCGGCGGTTTCGGCGGCGGCGGCGGTGGTCGCGGCGGCATGCCGGCGCAGGTCATCGGTGAAGGCACTGGTGTCGTCAAGTTCTTCAACGGCCAGAAGGGTTTCGGCTTCGTCGTTCGCGACGATGGCGGTGAAGATGTGTTCGTGCACATTTCGGCCGTCGAACAGGCTGGCCTGACCGGCCTGGCCGAAGGCCAGCCGCTGGGCTTCACGCTCGTCGATCGTGGCGGCCGCATTTCGGCGACCGACCTGAAGATCGAAGGCGAGCCGCTTCCGGTCGAAGATCGCGGCCCGCCGCGTGACCGTGACGCCGCCGGCGGCGCCCGTGGTGGCCCGCAGCGCCAGCTGACCGGTGAACGCGCCAGCGGCACCGTGAAGTTCTTCAACGCGATGAAGGGCTTCGGCTTCATTCAGCGCGACGATGGCCAGCCCGATGCGTTCGTGCACATTTCGGCGGTTGAACGCGCCGGCATGACCAACCTCAACGAAGGGGATCGCCTCGAGTTCGAACTCGAAGTCGATCGTCGCGGCAAATATGCGGCGGTGAACCTGAACGCAGCCCAGTAACACTTCGCTGTTACAGGGTTTGAAGGCCCGGTCCGCATCGGCGGGCCGGGCCTTTTGCCAAAATATGGCTTTTGCCCAAATGGGCCTGGAGGGCGCAAAGCTGCCCCGCGCTCCAGCCCGCCGGATTTTCGCCGATCGCGGCTTTGCCTGCGATCGGCGACCGGCTTCTTTCTTGCGTGTCGCCCGCGAGGCGATAGAAGCGCAGATATGGATCGCATCATCATCCGGGGCGGACAGCGCCTCGCCGGCCGCCTGCCCATTTCGGGCGCGAAGAACGCAGCGCTCACCCTCATGCCGTGCGCGCTGCTGACCGATGGCGCGCTGACGCTCAGCAATCTGCCGCGTCTGGCCGATGTCGACAGTTTCGGCCACCTGCTCAACGAACTCGGCGTATCGACCAAGGTGGCGCGCGGCCCCGACGGCGAATTCGGCCGGGTGATGACGATGGATGCGCACCGGATCGCATCGACCGTCGCGCCCTATGATATCGTGCGCAAGATGCGCGCGTCGATCCTTGTGCTCGGCCCGCTCCTGGCGCGCGCCGGCGAAGCGACGGTATCGCTGCCGGGCGGCTGCGCAATCGGCAACCGCCCGATCGATTTGCATCTGAAGGCGCTCGAGGCGCTGGGCGCGGAAATCGAACTGGCGGCCGGCTATGTCCGCGCGATCGCCCCCGATGGCGGGCTGAAAGGCGGCCGGGTGGTGTTCCCGGTGGTGTCGGTCGGCGCTACCGAAAATGCGCTGATGGCCGCCGTCCTCGCCAATGGCGAAAGCGTGATCGACAATGCCGCGCGCGAACCCGAAATTACCGACCTGTGCAATTGCCTGGTGGCGATGGGCGCCGAAATCGAAGGGATCGGCACCGAACGGCTGACGATCCATGGCAAGCCACGCCTCCACGGCGCGGACTATCGGGTCATGCCCGACCGGATCGAAGCCGGCAGCTATGCCTGCGCGGCGGCGATCACCGGCGGCGAATTGGAACTGGCCGGCGCCAAGGCCGATGACATGCGCGCGATCCTCGATGGCTTGCGCGACGCCGGGGCCGCCGTGACGGAAAGCGACAGCGGCGTCATCATCGCCGCCGAAGGCCGGCTGAAGGCGCTGACCCTGTCGACCGCGCCCTTCCCGGCTTTCCCGACCGACATGCAGGCGCAGTTCATGGCGATGCTGGCGCTGGCCGATGGCGCCAGCGTGCTGACTGAGACGATCTTCGAAAACCGCTACATGCACGTTCCCGAACTGACCCGGATGGGCGCCGATATCGCGGTGCGCGGCCGGACCGCGGTGGTGCGCGGGGTCGAACGGCTGAAGGGGGCCGAGGTCATGGCGACCGACCTGCGCGCATCGATGAGCCTGGTTCTCGCCGGCCTCGCCGCCGAAGGCGAGACGCAGGTCCACCGCGTCTACCACCTCGATCGCGGCTATGAACGGCTGGAAGAAAAGCTTTCGCAGGTGGGCGCGGATATCGAGCGGGCCGGCGGCGACTGAAGCCCGTTCACCATAAGCGCGCCCCGGATTTGAGGCGGGCCGTTGGCATGTGAACAGACCTTCTTAAGGATTATCGGGCAGGCATAGGGGTGGTCCCCTTGCGAAGTTGTGCCCGTGCCCAAACAATCGAGCGGCTTTCTGTCTCAATTCCTGCTGCCGGTGACGGCCGTGGTGGTGACGGTTGCCGGAATCGTATGCGCGTTGCTGATCTGGTCGACCCGCGAGATCGATTCGATCGCCGAGGAGCGCCAGCGGCAGATCGTGGAAACGGTGCTGCGCCAGAACATCCAGCGGATCGCGCACGACCAGGAAGCGTCGACCTATTGGGACGATGCCGTCCGCATGGTCCGGACAAAGCCGCTCGACCTCGACTGGCTCGACAATAATCTCGGCATCTGGCTGCACAAATATTACGGGCATGACGACGCCTATATCGTCGACGATGCCGACCGGCCGATCTACGCGATGCAGCAGGGAGAGCGCACCCAGCCGGATGATTTTCGTCGCCTGCGGGTGCAGGCGTCGCCGTTGATCGAGGAATTGCGCGAAAAGATGCGCCGCGGCGCGCATGATGAAATCGGCCCGACGGTGCTGACGCCGGGGGCGACCGACCTGGCGATCATCGACGGCCGGCCCGCGATCATCAGCGCAAAGCCGATCGTGTCCGAAACGGGCCGGCTGCCGCAGGTGCGCGGCCGCGAGTTCATTCATATCAGCATACGCTATCTCGACGGATCGTTCCTGCGGGACCTGTCGGGCCAATATTGGATTGATAAAGCGCGGTTCAGCTGGACCGCGCGCTACGCACCGGGGGAATCGGTGGAAGCCCTGCGCACGCGGCGTGGCGACACCATCGGCTATGTCCTGTGGACACCGTTTTCGCCCGGATCGCAGATGGTGGCGAAGCTGGCGCCGGTGTTGAGCGCCGCGCTGCTGGCGGTGGCGCTGATCGTCATGCTGCTGCTGATCCGTATCCACCGGACGCTGGCGGCGCTGAAGGCCAGCGAGGCGCAAGCCCAGCATCTGGCCTTCCACGATACGCTGACCGGACTGGCAAACCGCGCGCTGTTCCAGGACCGGCTGGACCATGCGCTGGCCAGCGTTCGCCGCAGTGCGCCGGCGGTGGCGCTATTCTATCTCGACCTCGATCGTTTCAAGGCGGTCAACGACACGCTGGGCCATCCGGCCGGCGACCAGCTGATCCGCGATGTGGCCCATCGGCTGAAGCTGGTGACGCGCAGCAGCGACACCGTGGCGCGCCTGGGCGGCGATGAATTTGCGATCATCCAGACGGGTGGAACAACCCCGGCCATGGCCGAAATATTGTGCATGCGGCTGGTGGAAGCGATTGCCGAGCCGTTTGATCTGGATGGCGTGCGCGTGGCGGTGGGCGTCAGCATCGGCGTGGCGATCGCCCCGGTGCACGGGCTGGACCGGATCGAACTCAGCCGCAAGGCGGACATCGCGCTTTACGAAGCCAAGGCCAGCGGGCGTGGCCGCTATGTGCTGTTCACCGAAGCGATGGACGCCACGGTGAAGCGGCGTCAGGCGATCGAGCATGATCTGCGCGAGGCGCTGGCGCTGGGCGGGCAACTCGAACTGCACTATCAGCCGATCCACGATGCGCGCAGCCACGCTGTGATCGGCGTCGAGGCGCTGATTCGCTGGCGTCATCCGGTGCAGGGATTGATGGCCCCGGCCACCTTCATTCCCATCGCCGAGGAAAGCGACCTGATCGAACCGATCGGCGAATGGGCGCTGAACGAGGCCTGCCGGGCGGCGCAGCGCTGGTCGTTCGACAGTGTTTCGGTCAATGTATCGGCGGTGCAGTTGCGCAACCCGGCCTTCCCCCAAACCGTGCTGACGGCGATCCGCACGAGCGGGATCGACCCGCGCCGGCTGGAACTGGAGATCACCGAAACCAGTTTCATCGAGAATGAAGAGGCTTGCGAGCGCAATATCGTGGCGCTGCGCGAATATGGCATCCGCATCGCGCTCGACGATTTCGGAACGGGCTATTCCTCGCTCAACCACCTGCGGGACTTCGAGGTAGACCGGCTCAAGGTCGACCGGTCGTTCGTCGCCGGGATCGACCGGCGCGAAGGCGGCAGCGCGATCATCCGTGCGATCGTCGGCCTGGCCGTGGCCCGCGGTATCGCGGTGACGGCCGAAGGCGTCGAAACTGCCGAACAGGCCGCGTGGCTGACGAGCGTGGGCTGTGACGCGCTTCAGGGCTATCTCCTGTCCCGCCCGCTGCCCCAGGCGGAGATCGATGCACGGTTCGGGGTGGTGCAGGCGGGTTAGACCCTGGCTGCGCGGCGGTTGTCACCAGGTGGCGCAAGACGCGGAACGATCGAAAATCGCGGGGAGGTTGCTCCACCCATCCAGCCACACATCACCGTCATCCCCCCGCGGGCGGGGGGAAGAACGTCGCCTGTATTGGCGGATCTATCGCAGGTCGCGGCGGCACCGACAGTGAGATATGTTTCATGCCAAAGAGTTAGGTTCGGCGGATCGCGTGCGGGCAAGAAGACCACGCCAATACCGGTTGCGCCCAGGACCCGGCTCCACTGTCCTTTTCCGTAGCGGAAATGCGCAATGCTGTGCACCCGGGAAAGAATATCAGCCCACACCTGTTGCAAAAACGCCGCAAGTGCGGATGTTTCGATGTAAAATTATGTCAATATGGCTGGCGTCAACGGAAATGGCAGTTTACGTTAACGGCAAGCAAAACAAATTAGCTGCGAAAAGCTAGTCGTGGGAGAGACAGATGAAGAAGGCACTCTGGCTGCTGTCATCCGGGTTGATTGCGTTCACCCCCCCCGCTCTGGCGCAAACCGCCGAAGAAGCGGCTGCCGAACGCGCCGCAACGCCCGACCAGGGCGATATCATCGTTACCGCGACCCGGCGAAGCCAGGCGCTGTCGGACGTGCCGCTGGCGGTATCGGCGATCACCGCCGATACGCTGCAAAATTCGGGTGCGAGCGACATCCGCCAGTTGAACCAGGTTTCGCCGTCGCTGCTGGTGTCATCCACGTCGTCCGAAGCGGGGGCGGGCGTGGCGCGCATTCGCGGCGTCGGCACGGTCGGCGACAATGCCGGGCTGGAAAGTTCGGTCGCGGTGTTCATCGACGGGGTGTATCGCAACCGTTCGGGCGTGGGCCTGACCGAACTGGGCGCGATCGACCGGATCGAAGTGCTGCGCGGGCCGCAGGGCACGCTGTTCGGCCGCAACGCTTCGGCCGGGTTGATCCACGTCATCACCGCCAAGCCGAAGTTCGAACATGAGGGCACGGCCGAGCTTAGCTACGGCAATTATGATTATTGGCGGGGCGTGCTGGGGCTGACCGGGCCGATCACCGAGACGCTCGCCTTCCGGCTGGACGGGGTTTACACCAAGCGCGACGGGTTCCTGAAGGATGTGGTGTCGGGCCGCGACCTCAACAATCGCGATCGCTGGCTGGCGCGCGGACAATTGCTGTACGAACCCAGCGATGAATTGTCGGTCCGGCTGATCGGCGATTATTCCAGCCGCAACGAAGAATGCTGCGCGGGGATGTATTTGCCCGGGCGCAACGTTTCGCGCGCGCCCGATGGCAGCCTGGTGTTCAGCCCATCGTCGATCGCGGGGCTGCAACGCGCGCTGGGCGCCACGATCAACGAAGATACCTATTCGCGGCGCACCGCGATCACACCGGGCCGCTCCTATCGCGGCGACGTGAAGGATTGGGGCCTTTCGGGCGAGATCAATTATGATCTGGGCGGCGCGCAGATCACTTCGATCACCGCCTATCGCGACTGGAAATATAAGCGCGGGCAGGATGCCGATTTCAACAATCTCGACATCTTGGTGCGTGACGATGATGGCAGCGCCAACCAGCGTTTCCAGACCTTTACGCAGGAATTGCGGCTGCAGGGCGAAGCGTTTGACGGCAAGCTCGACTGGCTGGTCGGCGGCTATTTCGCCAATGAAAAGCTGACGCTGAACGATAACCTGTCCTACGGATCGGATTATCAGCGTTATGCGAACTGCCTGCTTGCGGCCAATGTCGGCGGATCGGTGGGCCGGCCCGATCTGCTGTCGGTAGCGGGCACCAACTGCTTCAACCCGGCGGTTGGCGGTGCGCTGGCCAGCAATCCCGCCATTCCGGCGGCCAATCGCCAGGTCATCGCGTTGCTGAGCGGCCTGGCCCCCGGCGTTCCGGTTGGCGGCTATAATGCCGTCGCGGCGGCCCTGGGCATGCCCGGATTCACATTCAACGGCGTCGGCATCCGCGATCATTACGAACAAACGAGCCGTAACTTCGCCTTCTTCACCCACAATGTGTTCAACGTCACCGACAAGCTGAGCGTGACGGTGGGCGCGCGTTACACCAACGAACGCAAATCGCTCGACGCCAGCTTCGCCGACAATAATAGCCTGTGCCGCGCGATCAGCGTGTCGCCGCTGTCGGCGCTGCAACAGCTGGCGTGCGTCAATCCGTCGGTGCCGGGTGGCGTGTTCGCGCAGGACGATGCCAAGACCAAGGAAGACAAGTTCACCTATACCGGCGTGCTCAGCTACAAGCCGATCGATGATCTGCTGATCTATGCCAGCTATTCCAAGGGGTATAAGGCCGGGGGCTTCAACCTCGATCGTAACGGGCTGAACCGCAATGGCCGGGTGCTGTATACCGACGGCTCGACGCTGATCAACGGCACCGGCGCGATCGGCGCAGGCAATGCCGGCGCACCCAATCTGCTGCAGCTGACGTTCGAACCGGAAGGCGTGCATGCCACCGAAATCGGCGCGAAATATAATGGCCGCGGGTTCGATCTGAATGTGTCGGCCTTCTATCAGGTGTTCGACAATTTTCAGTTGAACACCTTCAACGGCGTCAACTTCGTGGTCGAAAATATCAATGCGTGCGGCGCCGATCTGGGCGGCGCACCGACCGACAATGACAGCACCACCGGCGCCTGCACCGGCAAGGTGAAGGGCGGCGTCGTCAGCAAGGGCGTCGAGGTCGAAGCCTATATGACGCTGGCGCCCAATGTGCATGTGGTTCAGGGCTTCACCTATGCCGACACCCAATATCGCAAGAATCTGGTGGGCAAGGGCGGACGGCCGCTGAGCGCGGCATTCTTCCAGCTGCCGGGATCGCGCGTGTCCAATTCGGCGCTCTACACCTTCACCGGATCGCTGGCATGGACCCCGGATATCGGATCGAGTGGCCTCGGCGCGCTATTCTACGTCGATTATCGCTACCAGAGCGGGCTGAACACCGGATCGGACCTCGACATCGAAAAGCGCCAGCAAGGCGTGATGGTGGTCAATGCGCGCGTCGGCCTGACGGGCGGCGAAGGCCGGTGGGGCATCGAATTCTGGGGCCAGAACATCTTCAACGTGAACTATAAGCAGGTCGCGTTCGATACACCGCTGCAAGGGACAGGGACGACCGCGCAGACGGCGGCGTTCGGTGTGCCTTCGACACAATTGTTCAGCACCTTCGTGGCTGAACCGCGCGCTTATGGCGTGACGGTGCGGACCAAATTCTGAACGGGGCGGCCCCCTCCCGGCAGCGGAGGGGGCCATCGCCCGGTCAGGCGGCGGCCGGCGGGGCGACCAGCGCGAACATCGCGCCTTGCGGATCCAGCGCCTGAATGATCCACGCGCCGCCGGGCACTTCCTGCGGGCCGTTGAGCAACGTCCCGCCATTGGCCGTCACCCGATCGAGCGCGGCGTGGATTTCGTCGACCGCGAAATAATAGGTCCATGGCGGGCCGAAAAACCCCTCCGGCCGGATCATCATCCCGCCGATCGCTTCGTCGTTCGGGCCGTAAAGCTGGTAGGTGCCCATCGGCCCCATATCGATCGCCTGCACCTTCCCCCAGCCGAAGCGGGGCGCGTAAAAGGACAGGGCGGCATCCCAGTCGGGGGCGAGCAATTCGTGCCAGCTGCCATGGCCGGGCTTCATCGGTTGCAGTCGTTCGGCGGTGGCGCCTTCCGGTTCGGTGATGATCGCCAGCATCGCCCCTTGCGGATCGGAGACGATGGCGAAGCGGCCGACCCCGGGGATATCGCCGGGTGCGCGATGCACCGCGCCGCCATCGGCCGCAAAGCCGGCGGCGACGGCATCGACATCGCTGACCGCGACATAGCCGATCCAGCCCGGCTGCGCGCCGGCCGCGCACGCATCGGCAGGCAGCGCCATCAGCCCGGCGACGGCCGTGTCACCCGCTTTCAGCAGGCCATAATCCATGCCGGGCATGCCGGCGTCCTGATGGCCCCAGCCGATGACGGCGCGATAGAAAGCGAGGGCGGCGGCGGTGTCGCTGGTCATCAGTTCATACCAGCAGAAGCGGCCATGATATCGGGTCATCTACGATCCTTTCAGCGGGGGGATGGCGGTGCGGGCGCCCAGACAAAGCGATATGCTGGCGGGCGCATTGGCGGCATGGCGATCAGCGCCCGCAGGACCGGCATGATCCCACATCATAGCTGCGCCGCCCGCGATCGCCGCCGCCAGCAGCACGAGGCCGCCCGCCAGCCGCAGCCGATGGAGACCCCATGCCCCGGCAGCGCCCAGCGCTGCGATCGCGCAGCACAGCATGGCGGCGATCAGCCCGTCGCGACGGCAGCAGATGGGGCCGCCGCCGCGCAGCACGCCTCTACCGCCGGCTGCCCGGCATATTCATCGTGGCGGCGAACCCAGTTCATCGTCGTCGCTTCGTTGCGGCCCATGGGTGCGCGATCGAGGATCATCAGCGTGCCGATCAATTCCTCCAGCCCGCGGGCAAAGGTCGAATAGGTGTGGAAGACCTGCCCTGCCTCGTCTTTGTAAAAGGCGCTGAGGCCGGGCAATTCCCCGGTTTCTGGTGTGGGTTCATAATTATAGGTGGCCCCTGCTGCGGCATCTTCAGGCGTGAAGGTCACGCCGAAATCGCGGTTGAAATCCGATCCGGCGGACGACGCCCACGGAAAATGCCAGCCCATCCGCGCCTTGTAGGCGTGGATATGATCGAGCGGCGCGCGCGACACGGCGGTCAGGGTGACGTCATGATGGTTGAGATGGGGCAGCGTGCCGCCGAAATGATCGGCGAGGAAGGAACAGCCGGTGCAGCCGGCCTCCCATTCGGCCGGCAACATGAAATGATAGACGATCAACTGGCTGCGGCCGTCGAACAAGCCGCCCAGCGTCTTGCGGCCGGTGGGGGTGTCGAAGCTGTAATCCGTATCGATCCGCACCCAGGGCAGGGCCATGCGGGCTGCGTTCAGCCGGTCGCGTTCGTGGGTATGGGCCTTTTCACGAAGCAGCAGCGCCTTGCGCGCCACAAGCCATTCTTCACGCGATACGATCGGGTTCGTCGGCATCATGCTCTCCGTCTGGCTGCGCGGGTTTGCCCCCGAGTCCCGCTTGACATTTAATGTTGATATCAACATATATGGGGGGTGTCAAAATTGACCCAGATTCCCTTCGCAACGACGCTGCTGGTGCGCGATTCCTGCCTGTGCCTGCATGTGCAGCGGGCGGCGCGGGCGCTGGCGCGACGGTTCGACGAAGCGCTGCGCCCGGCCGGGCTGACGAGCGGGCAATTTTCGCTGATGATGGCGCTGAACCGCCCGGTTCCGCCGTCGATCGGTTCGGTGGCAGCGCTGCTGGCGATGGACCGGACGACCCTGACAGCGGCGCTCAAGCCGCTGGAGCGCCGCGGGCTGGTGACGATTTCGGTCGACCCGCAGGATCGGCGCGGCCGTCTGCTGGCATTGACCGATGCGGGGCAGGCGGCGCTCCAGACGGCGGTGCCGATCTGGGAGCGGACCCACGGCGAGATCGAGGCCGGGATTGGCGGTGGCGACATGCTGCGCGCGACACTGAGCGCGATCGCCTGATCAGCGAAGCATCGGCTGCATAGGCCGGCCGTACATGGCCCTGGAACATGCGAGCCGGGCAGCCCGCAATGTTGCCGGTGCGATACTACCGATCGAATCTGCGGCGCGCTGGCGGGGGAGGCTGGCGGAAGACGGGCGGATCGCCAGCGGCCCTCCCCCATAAGCGATCGTGACATGCCGGATGAGTATGCGACCTATCCTTTGGGATAGTTCCCGGCGATGGGCTAATATATTCCCCTGAAGGGACGGCTTTTCCAAAAAGAAGATCCGATGGGTGAAGATCTGTCACAGAATGGGGCATGTTACCGATGTGCGCGATGCAATAATCCCACTTGCACGCGCGTGACGCTGGTCTTCGTCGATCTTTAACTGGTTTTTAAGGAGCGTCCCCTGTCGGGGATATCGCCCAGCGCCCCATGCCATGATTCTCAATCTCAGACGTCGGCGATTCCCGTGGTGTCGCACGCCGAGGTCAGCGCCTCAACCGTGATGGGGAGGCAGTCGAACAGACTGATTGAGGGAGAACTGACATGGCACGTACGCGCACACCTCCGGGGACCTCCGGCCCGACCTTGCCGCCTCCGCCGACACCCACGCCACCGCCACCGCCGGTGACACCGTGGATCATCGGCACGGACCTGAACGACGTCATCAACCTGCGCGAGCCGTCATCGGCCGCCCACCTGCCCGCCAACGCGCGCGCCGGGGCCGGCAATGATTTCGTGATGGGCAATTTCAACCAGAACGTGATCGAGGGGAATGAAGGCAACGACACGCTGGTTGGCGGGACCGGATCATCCTCGCTGCCGGGCACCGATGCGACGCGGGTCGCCAGCGGCCAGGACTTCATCTACGGCGGTGACGGCAACGACGTGATCGTCGGCGACGAAATCGATCCCACCAAGTCGACGCTGTATCCCGTGGAAAATATCTGGGACGGCAATGATCAGCTGTCGGGCGGTGCGGGTAATGACCTGATGTACGGCAATGGTGGCAATGACACCATGGCCGGTGACGATGGCGACGACACGCTTCGGGGCGGATCCGGCGATGACGCTCAAAGCGGTGGCGCTGGTGATGACGATATCTATGGCGGTATCGGCAACGATACGCAGGCCGGTGGTACCGGCGATGATTACCTGGACGGCAAGGCCGGCAACGACGTCCAATATGGCAATGACGGTGAGGATCTGATCCTCGGCGGCGATGGCAATGATTCGCAACGCGGATCGGCCGGCTACGACACGTTGTACGGCGATGCCGGCGACGACGTCCAGCGCGGCGGCCAGCAGGACGACGAAATCTATGGTGGCGACGGTAACGACACCATGTTCGGCGACGACGGCAATGATGCGCCGGGCGGCGACATCGGCAATGATGGCCAGGAAGATGGCGTCGACACCGATGAAGGCGGCAACGACTATATGGAAGGCGGCGCCGGGGATGACCGCATGGACGGCCAGCTCGGTGACGACACCCTGTATGGCGGCGACGGCAATGACGACCTGCGCGGCGATACCGGCAATGATCATCTGTTCGGCGGCGCGGGCGCAGATTTCGCCCAGGCCGGCGCCGGCGATGATTATGTCGACGGCGGCGCGGACCGCGATGTCCTCAATGGCGCCGATGGTACGGATACCATCTATGGCGGCAGCGAGAATGACGAGGTGCGCGGCGATGCCGACGATGACTTCCTGTATGGCGGTTCGGGTGACGACCTTGTCGAAGGTGGCACCGGCAACGACTATATCGAAGGCAATGGCGGCGACGATGTGCTGCGCGGCCAGGAAGGCAATGACGATGTCTATGGCGGTGACGGCAACGACCTGATCGAGGGCAATGAAGGCGACGATGGTTTCATCGGCGGCGTCAATGGCCTGTTCGGTGGTGCCGGCAACGATACCATGTACGGCAATGATGGCGACGACGATCTCTTCGGCGAAGATGGCGACGACCAGATCTACGGCGGGAACGGCGACGACTATGCCGAAGGTGGCGCTGGAAATGATTATATCCAGGGCGAAAACGGCAACGACGCGCTCTTCGGCGATGATGGCGCAGACACCATCGGCGGCGGTGCCGGCAATGACTATATCGAAGGCGATGCCGGCAACGACAATCTCTCCGGTGGTTCCGGTGCCGATTATATCGGCGGCGGCTCCGGCGATGATTATCTGGATGGCGGCCTCGACAACGACCAGCTCTATGGTGATGGCGGCAACGACGACCTTTATGGTGGTCGCGGCGACGATTACCTGCTGGGCGGCGATGGCGATGATGTCCTGACCGGCAACCAGGGCCGTGACATCTTCGCGTTCGACCAGGATGGCGTCGATCGGGATGATAACCCCGAAACGCCGGTCGAGTTCGACGATGGCGACGATGTCATCACCGACCTGAGCCTCGCCAATCGCGACACGATCCAGATCGATGTGGCGAACCCGACGACGTTCAACCAGGGACTGATCTCGGTTGTCGACAATGGAACCGACACGACGATCAGCTTCGGCGGGCAATCGGTGCTGATCGAAGGTCTGACGGGCGGTTCGTTCGCGCTGCTGCAATTCGACAGCGTGGCCGACGTCAACGCCTTCAGCCAGGGCAATGCCGGGTATGACGTGATCCAGTTCGTCTGACCGGTTGAACAGGGTGACTAGGGGGCGCTTCGGCGCCCCCTTTTTTGTGCCATTCCCGAACAGTGGTCGCGACCGGCCGGCAGATGTCCCCGGCGGGGGGCATACCGCGCAAGCCATGTTCGGCATGTCCTGAGTCGTGGACCGACCCGTCTGAGTCGGTTCCTTTGGGGGGCATACAGGATGATGGATCTCCGCCCACCGGAGCCGGGTTCCCTTCGGGGCGGTCCTGCCGTCGGCAGGCCCGATCCGGCGCCGCGGCCGATATTCCAGATCGATACGTCGCTGGGCGGCAAGCAGGGTGCTGCCGTTGCTGCGCCATCCCCTGATCCAGCCCCGGATGATGATGGCGAAACGCCGGGCGGCGGTAATCCCGTCCCGACCGATCCGGGCGGCGAAACGCCGGGTGGTGGCGATCCCGACCCGGCCGATCCGGGCGGTGAAACGCCGGGTGGTGGTGATCCCGTCCCGACCGATCCGGGTGGCGAAACGCCGGGCGGTGGCGATCCCGACCCGACCGATCCGGGCGGTGAAACGCCGGGTGGTGGTGATCCCGGCCCGACCGATCCGGGTGGCGAAACGCCGGGCGGTGGCGATCCCGACCCGACCGATCCGGGCGGTGAAACGCCGGGTGGTGGTGATCCCGGCCCGACCGATCCGGGTGGCGAAACGCCGGGCGGTGGCGATCCCGACCCGACCGATCCGGGCGGTGAAACGCCGGGTGGTGGCGATCCCGACCCGGCCGATCCGGGTGACGAAACGCCGGGCGGTGGCGATCCCGACCCGACCGATCCGGGCGGCGAAACGCCGGGCGGTGGCGATCCCGGCCCAGCCGATCCGGGCGGCGAAACGCCGGGCGGTGGCGATCCCGACCCAGGCGATCCGGGTGGCGAAACGCCGGACGACGGTGATCCCGGCCCGGGGCCGGGCACTGGCGACAACGGATCCCATGCCGGGCCGGATGGCACCCGAAATCCACCGGGGCGGACGCTGCCGGATGTGGCGCCCGATGTTGGCACGGGGGCACATATCCACGGCGCGCAGATCATTGGCGCCGATACGTCCGAACGCTTCGATCTGGCATTGCCCGGCATGCCCGGCAACGCACGCGGAGGGGCGGGAGACGATGTGATCCTTGGCCGGCAGGATCGCAACCAGCTGGAAGGCAATGACGGCGACGACCTGATCATCGGCTATGCCAGCGGCATTGGCGGCGAAGGCGACCGCTTGATCGGCGGTGGGGGCGATGACACGCTGATTGGCGATGATTTCACCGGTGCGACGGCGAGCACGCTGGCCGGCGCCGATCGCCCCGGCGACGATGCCGATTGGATTTCGGGCGGCGAAGGCAATGATCTGGCGTGGGGCGGTGGCGGCGATGATGTGCTGACGGGTGGTGCCGGCGACGACGTGCTGTTTGGCGGCACCGGCAACGACGCACTGAGCGGCGGTGACGGGCATGACGCGCTTCATGGGGGTGAAGGCGTTGATACGCTGCTGGGCGGCGCGGGTGATGATCTGCTGGCCGGCGACGGCGGCGATGATTTGCTCCATGGGGAAGCGGGGGACGATCGGCTCGATGGCGGCGATGGCCGTGACAGTCTGTATGGCGGGGCCGGGCATGACAGGCTGTGGGGTGGTGCGGGCGACGATATGCTGCGCGGCGGCGATGGCGACGACAGCCTGCTGGGTGGCGCGGGGGCTGACAGCCTGTTCGGCGACGATGGCGCCGATACGCTGGACGGCGGGGATGGCATGGACCGGCTCGATGGCGGGCTGGGGGACGATCTGCTGCGCGGCGGCGGCGATGCCGACGATCTGCGCGGCGATGCCGGGGCCGACACCATCGATGGCGGCGACGGGGCCGATTATCTGCAGGGCGGCGCGGGCGATGATGTGCTGACCGGCGGCGCGGACGACGACATCCTGGTCGGTGCCGACGGGGCGGACCGGCTGGATGGTGGCGCGGGCAACGACTGGCTGGGCGGTTACGCCGACGATGATGTGCTGCTGGGCGGCGCGGGGGACGATACCCTGGACGGCGGCGATGGCACCGATCTGCTTGACGGCGGGGATGGTGATGACTGGCTGAGCGGTGGCGGCGATGATGATGTCGTGGCCGGCGGGGCGGGGAATGACGCGCTGTTCGGCAATGGCGGGGATGACAGGATCGAGGCTGGCGCCGGCGATGATGTCGCCAGCGGCGGCGATGGCGCGGATCTGCTGCTGGGCGGGATCGGGTCCGACTGGCTGTACGGGCAGGATGGCGCCGACACGCTGGACGGCGGCGCCGGCGATGACAGCCTGTCCGGCGGGAATGACGACGACGATCTTTCGGGCGGTGCCGGCAATGACGACCTGTACGGCGATGACGGTGCCGATTGGCTGATGGGTGGCGACGACGACGATCTGCTGGATGGCGGGGCCGGCCATGACGGGCTTGAGGGCGGCGCTGGCGCGGACGGCCTGTACGGCGGCACCGGCAACGATAGCCTATATGGCGATGCCGGCGATGATGCCCTGCTGGGCGAGGCGGGCGATGACTGGCTGGAAGGCAATGCCGGCGACGATACGCTGACCGGCGGCGCGGGCCGGGACCTGTTCACTTTCGATGTCACCACCGACGGGCATGACGTGATCACGGATTTCAGCCTGGCTGATCGCGACCAGATCGCCATCTATATCAGCGATCCGTTCCTGTTCGATATCGAACGGCTGCGCATTGTCGATGATGGCACCGACCTCCATCTGGTGATGGGCGATGCATCGATCACGCTGGCTTCGCTTGGCGGCGGCGGCTTTGCCGTCCTGGGTATCGACAGCATCGACGACCTGAATGCGCTGAGCCAGGGAGTCGCAGGCTATGACATGGTTGTGTTCGCGTAATATCCGGCTGTCGCTGGCCGTTTCCGGCCTGATGATCGCGGCCGGCCAGCCGGCTCATGCGGCGGCACAGGCGGGCCGGCCGGTTTTGTCGGTGCCGGTGGAATGCGACCTCGCCACGCTGTGCAGCATCCAGAAATATGTCGATCGCGCGCCGGGGCCGCAGCGGCAGGATTATCGCTGCGGATCGCTGGTGACCGATGGGCATGACGGCACCGATATCCGGTTGCGGAACCTGCCGGACATGGCGCGCAACGTGCCGGTTGTGGCGGCGGCGGACGGCGTTGTCCTGCGCGTGCGCGACGGCATGGCCGATGCCAATGTCCGGGCGACGGGCGCCGCCGCCATCGGCGATCGGCTGGCGGGCAATGCGGTCGTGATCGATCATGGCCAGGGCTGGGTGACGCAATATAGCCACCTAAAGCAGGGAAGCGTCGTGGCGAAGCCGGGACAGGCGGTGAAGGGCGGCCAGCGCATTGGCGCGATCGGCATGTCAGGCAATGCCGAATTCGCCCACCTGCATTTCGAGGTGCGGCATGACGGGCGATCGATCGATCCCTTCGCACCGGGCGCCGCCACCGGATGCGCGAGCGAACCGGCGCCGTTGTGGAGCGCGGCGGCGATGCGCCAGCTGGCCTATCGCGAGGCCGAGGTGCTGGCCGCCGGCTTTGCAACCGACCCCGAAAGCGCGCTTGGCATGCGCCACCGGGCGGATCGGGCGACACTGTACGCCAATCCCGCCAGCCTTATCCTGTGGGGGACAGCGACGGGCGCGCGCGACGGTGACGAGCAGCAATTCGTGATCACCGGTCCCTCGGGGGGGGCAGTTCTGGATCGAAATGTCCGAGTCGCCAAAGGCGGGCTCGATTGGGTGGGATTCGCCGGTGTCAGGCGTCCCGCGGCGGGATGGCAGCCCGGCCGCTACGAAGGTCGTTACACCCTGAAAAGAGGTGGGAAAAATATCGGGTCCAGAACGACTATAATACTTTTGAAGTAGTGCCCTTAGAGTCTTTTGGTTGGATTGACTCAACGGTGGGCATCCTATCAAGTATCGATAATTCTTGAAGTATCCCGGTTAAGAAACAAGAAATATAAACGCGGTCGCTGCACTGGATGCGCACCTGTTCGGGTGGGGGGATAACATGCGCCGGAGCGACTCTGTGGACGACACGCTGCTTGATAGCGTTGTCGTTCAGATCAAACGTTATGCCTGGATCATGCTGGGGTTGTCCGGGATCACCAATATCCTTGGTATCACCCTGTCGCTCTACATCATGCTGGTGTTCGATCGGGTGCTGTCGAGCCGCAGCACCGATACGCTGGCCTTTCTGTCGCTGGCGGCGGTGGTGGCGCTGGTGACGGCGGCGGTGCTCGATGCGATCCGGTCGTTTGCGCTGGGCAGGATCGCCAACTGGGTTTCGCGCCGCCTGGCCCCGGATATCCTGATGCGATCGATCGAGCGGCGGCTGATCGAAGGCAATCTGCGGTCCGAACTGTTGCGTGATCTTTCCCATCTGCGCGGGTTCCTGTCCGGTCCCGGCGTGCCATCGCTGCTCGATCTGCCATGGATGCCGATCTATCTGATCGTCGCGTTCCTGATCCATCCGCTCTTGGGCGTGATTGCGGTATTCGGCACGGCGATCCTGTTCGGCATCGCGTTCCTGAACGAACGGCTCAACAACAAGGACATTCGCAACGCTTCGGCGCTGTCGGCGGTGGCGATGCGGGACAGCGACGCGATCATGCGCAACGCCGAGGTGATCGACAGCCTGGGTATGGCGCCGCAGATGGCGCGCCGCTGGTCGTGGCAGATTGCGCGCGAACTGCACATCCAGGAACGGGTGCAAAAGCGCACCGCGGCGATCATCAGCGGGACGCGGCTGGCGCGGGCGCTGATCCAGATCGCGCTATATGCGGTCGCCGCCACGCTTGTGCTCGATCATCAGATGACGGGCGGGGCGATGATGGCGGGGTCGATCATCGTCAGCCGCTTGCTGGCGCCGGTCGAAGGGGTGCTGGTCCATTGGCGGGCCTTGTTGCTGACCCGCGAAATCTACGATCGGCTGCAGCGTTTCTTCAAGCTGCCGTCGCTGCGGACCACGGAAACCGAACTGCCCACGCCGCGCGGCCGGGTGGTTGTCGACCGGGTATCGCTGATGTTGCCCGGACACCCGACCGCGATCCTGCGGGGCGTGGATTTCACGCTGGAGGCAGGCGACCATCTGGCGATCGTGGGGCCTGCCGCATCGGGCAAGACGACGTTGTCGCGGGTCTTGCTGGGCATCCTGCGGGCGCAAAGCGGCGTCGTGCGGCTCGACGGGGTCGACGTATCCAAATGGCGGCGGGAGGAATTCGGCCAATATGTCGGCTATCTGCCGCAGGACGTGGAACTGTTCAGCGGGACGGTGGCCGAAAATATCGCGCGCTTCACGACATGCGAAGATGCCGAAATCATCCGCGCGGCGCGGATGGCTGGCTGCCACAGCATGATCCTGAACCTGCCCAACGCCTATGACACCGAAATCGGCGAAGGCGGAATGCTGCTGTCCGGCGGGCAACGCCAGCAGGTGGGCCTGGCCCGCGCGCTGTTCGGCCGGCCGCGCTTCGTCGTACTCGACGAACCGAACTCGAACCTCGACATCAAGGGCGAGAATGCGCTCCGGATCGCGCTGGAACGCCTGAAGACGGCCGGCGTCACGACGATCGTCGTGACCCATCGTCAATCGCTGATCACGCAGATGGACAAGCTGCTGATCCTGCACGCTGGCATGGTCCGCGCCTTCGGGGCGACCCGCACCGTGCTCGATGGAGTGCGCGGAAATGGTGCGTCGTCCGAGATAGCGATGACCGAACGCGAGGACGTATTGCCCGCCGAGCCGGCCGCACCGCCCGCGATCACCGATGAGGCCGAGCAGCCGGACCTGCCCGCTGCCGACGACGAAGGTGGCGCCCAGCCGGCGGCCGACGCCCCGAAAGACGCGAAGGAACCGGCATGAGCCAGCTGCTTCTTACCGATCGCTCGCGCGGGCCGGGCTGGCCCGACGACATGGCGGAGGCATCCGACGGCAGCGTGCCGGGGCTGGCCCGGCCGCTGAAGATCGCTGGCTGGGCGATCCTTGCTTTCCTGGCGTTGTTCACCCTGTGGGGGCTGATCGCGCCGCTGAGCAAGGCGGCCATCGCGCCCGGCCTTGTGCAGGTGGAAGGGCGCCGGCGCGTGGTGCAGCATCTCGAAGGCGGGATGGTCAGCGAGATTCTGGTGCATGAGAATCAGCGCGTCCGCAAAGGACAGCCCCTGATGCGGCTGGACACCGTCCAGTCGAGCGCGGCGGCAGTGTCCGCACGATCCGAATATCTGACGCTGATCGCCGAGGAAAAACGCCTTCAGGCCGAACTGGCGGGCACCGGGACGATCGATTTCCCGGAAGAATTGCGCGCCGATAAAAGCGGCCGGGCGAACGAGATCATGAGCAGCCAGCGGGCGATGCTGGAAAGCCGGCGGGGCGCGCTGGGCGGACAGATGCAGATCTACCGGGAAACCGCGTCGCAGGCCCAGGCGCAGATCGGCGGGTTGCAGGCGCAACTGGCGGCGCAGCAATCGCAATTGCCGCTGTTGCGGCGCGAACTGGCGACCGTGGAGCAACTGGTTGCGGAGCAGCTGGAACGGCGGTCGCGGCTGATGGAATTGCAGCGCACCGTTGCCGCGGTCGAAGGGCAGATCGGTAGCCTTTCGGCGCAGATTCTGACGGCCAGGCGCGCCATGGGCGAGGCCAATGCGCGCATCGGCGCGCTTTCCGGCGATCGCCGCAACGAAGTGACGCAGCAATTGCGCGACGTTCAGCTCAGCCTGTCCGAGGTGCGCGAAAAATTGCGCGCGACGACCGACGTGGACCAGCGGCGCACGATCGTCGCCCCGGCGGACGGACAGGTCGTGGCGCTGCGGTACACCACGATCGGCGGCGTTGTCGGGCCGGGCCAGCCGATCCTGGATATCGTTCCCGACCGGCAGGAATTCATGATCACCGCGCACGTCCGGCCGATCGATATCGAGAATATCGTGATTGGCCTGCCGACCGAAGTGAAGCTGCTGCCCTATAGCGGCCGGAGCGTGCCGATGCTGGACGGGCGGGTCACCGCCGTGTCGCAGGACGCGACGACGCCGGAAAATGGCGGCGAGGCCTTTTACGCGATCGAAGTGGAGATCAACGACGCGGCCGCGCTCGGCAAGATGGATGTGAAGCTGCTGTCGGGCATGCCCGCCGAAGTCTATGTGGTCCTCGGTAAGCGCTCGCTGTTCGCCTATCTGTTCCAGCCGCTGGTGGACAGTTTCCACCGCTCGTTCCGCGAATTTTGACGGAGGCGGGGCGATGCGCGACGGCGAAATCACCGATATGGGACCGGTTCCGCAGCTGGGCGCGACGGCCGCGGCGCATCCGGGCGAACGGCGCCAGATCGCCCGGCCGATGAACGGAGCGCGCGGCCCGCTCAACAACTGGCAGGTGCGGGTGGATGCCAGCCCGCTATCCGACGCCTGGAAGGCGGCGGTGGATTTTTCGGGCGGCGACAGCTGCATCGGCGTGCTGGCCGCACTCGGCCCGCAGCGGCGCGGCACCGTGCTGTCGTCCGGGTGCAGCCAATCCGACCTGACGTTCATCGACATCGAAGGGCTGCGCGGCTGGCTGGAAGGGCTGATCGCCGAAAAGGACCATCATGACGGCAATCTGGTGATGGTCGACCCCAACGAAGTGGCCGACATCGCCAAATTGCCCTGGCTCAAACGTCTGTCGCGGCTAGCGGCCGGGTGCATCGACGTGCCCAATGAAGGCGTGTTCTGGATGCTGATCGGCTGGCGCAACGCGACCGAGCCGGCATCGATCGACAAGCGCCGCCTGCGGCTGGCGTTGCGTGTGCTGGCGCAATGCGCCGCAACCCATGCGCTGAATGCCCGGCGCGAACGCCGCGTCCGCATTCTGGAAGGGATGATCGACGAGCTGGCGCCAGCCTTCATCCTTGTGAACCAGACCGCGCAGGTATTCTGGACCAATTATCGGGCGGAGCTTTTGCTCGCCGAACGCGACCTCCTCGTCCGCAACGGCGGCAACATGCTGGCCTCGTCCATCCCCGCGCAAACCGCTGTGTTGCGCGAGGCAATCGGGCGCGTCGGCAGATCCCTGGCCCCCGGGGCGGATGCGGAGGACGAGTTCCTGCTGTTGCCCAGAAATGGCGGCGGCGATCTGGTCGTGCTGCGATCGGTGATCGGGCGGCACGGGCTGGAGGGCAATCGCGCGGTGCTGGTGATCGTGCCGCAGCATGACGCATCCGAAATGGCGAGCAAGCTGATCTCGGCCTTCGGTCTCATCCCGTCGGAGGCGCGGCTGGTGGGCGCGCTGATCAGCGGGGGATCATCGGCGGCCGCGGCGGCGCGCGTGGGCATCACCGAACAGAGCGCCAAGACCTATCTGAAGCGGATCTACGCCAAGCTGGGCATCAGCAGCCAACTGGAACTGGGTATCCTGGTCGCTTCGCTGACCCCGCCTTTGCGTAGCGGGGAGCCGCGCGCCGAACCCGATCGGCATCAGATCATGAGTTTCTGAAACGGGGCTGCGACAGGGGGACGGGATGACATGCAGGACAAATGGGGTGGCGCTTCTGCTGGCATCGACGCTGATGGCCGGCACGGCCGAAGCGCAGATCACCCTCGAACAGGCGATGGTGCGGGCCTATGCCGGCAACCCCACCTTGCTGGCCGATCGCGAAGGGCTGAAGGTGCTTGACGAGGATGTCGCGACGGCGCGGTCCGGCGGGCGGCCGACCCTGGTGGGGGAAGCCAATCTGACCCGCAGCGAAATCGATGTCGCCGGCACCGGGGGCATCTATGGCGCGCGCCTGACGCAGCCATTGTACCGCGGCAGCCGCATTCGCAACAATGTAAACGCCGCCGAAACAAACGTGCTGGCCGGGCGGGAATCACTACGGCAGAGCGAGATCGATATCCTGCTGGGCGTGGTCGATGCCTATTCGGCGGTGCTGCGCGATCAAGAAATCCTCGAACTCAATCGCAACATGGTCCAGATTCTGGATGGGGTGCGCGCCGCCGAACAACGCCGGCTCGATCTGGGAGAACGGACCAAGACCGATGTGTCGCAGGCGCAGGCGCGGCTTTCGGGCGTGCTGGCGTCGGTCAGTGTGGCCGAACGGCGGCTGGCCGAAAGCCGGGCGCGTTTCCGTTCGATCGTCGGCGATGATGCGGACCAGCTGGTAGCGCTGCCGCCGCTGCCGCAAATGCCGTCATCGCGTGACGATGCGGTGGCCATTGCCGAAGATAACAGCCCGCGCCTGCTGCAGGCGAAACATGCGATGAAAGTATCGGACTATCAGCTCAAAAGCGCCAAGGGCGCGCTGCTGCCGTCGCTGGATGCCAGCGCTGCGGTAAATCATCGCAACGAAATCGTGCAGATATTGGGGCGCAAGGTGAACCAGGACCTGGCGACCTTCCAGCTCGTGCTGACCGTGCCCCTGTTCCAGGGCGGCGCCGAATATGCGGCGGTGCGCCGGGCCAAGCATACCCGTGAAGTGCGGCTGCACGAGATTGACGAAGCATCGCGCGAGGTGATGGCCGAGGTCAGCGTCGCATGGGACCGGCTGGTGACGGCGCGGGTGGCGGAGGCCGCGTATGTCGAAGCGACCAAAGCCAATGAAGTGGCGGTGGCCGGGGTGCGCCGCGAGGCGCTGGGCGGGACGCGCACGACGCTCGACATCCTCGATGCCGAACGCGAACTGCGCGACGCGAAGATCGCCCACGTCACCGCCGCGCACGAGGAGTATATCGCCGGGTTCCGGCTGATCGCGGCGATGGGCAAGGCGACGGCGGCGGACCTCAACCTGCCGGTTGACCGCTATGATCCCGCCTCCCATTATCGCCGCGCGGCCGGGCGCTGGATCGGTTTCGAGCCGTGATGGGGCGCTGGCGCATGAATATCCTTTTCATTCATCAGAACATGCCCGGCCAGTTCAAGCATCTGGCGCCGATGCTGGCCGCGCAGCCCGGCAACCGCGTGGTTTTCCTGACGCAGACCGTGCGGCGGTCGTTGCCCGGCGTGGAACCGGCAACCTATCCCGCCCCGCGTGCATCGAACGGTGCGGGCCACCATTATCTGCGCCGGTTCGAGGATGCGGTGCGCCATGGCCAGCAGGCCGCGCGCGCCATCCAGCAACTGGCGCGTTCCGGTTTCCGGCCCGATCTGGTGATCGCGCATCCCGGCTGGGGCGAGGCCCTGTTCGTGAAGGACGTGCTGCCGGCGACGCCGCTGATCCTGTTTGCCGAGCTATGCTATCGCAGCCACGGCCTCGACATCGGTTTCGACCCCGAAGAAGAATGCACGATCGATACGATCTGCCGGACACGCATCCGCAACGCGCCGCTGTTGACCAGCCTGGAAAGCTGCGATGCCGCCGTCAGCCCGACCAAATGGCAGAAAGCGAGCCACCCGGAGGCGTTCCACGACAAGATCGACGTGATTTTCGACGGCATCGATGTGGACCATGTGCGCCCGCGCCCGGCGGCGGGCTTTACCCTGCCCGATGGCCGCGTGCTGCGCCGGGGCGATCCGGTGATCACCTATGTCGCCCGCAACCTGGAACCCTATCGCGGTTTCCGCACCTTCATGCGCGCGATCCCGCACATCCAGCGGCTGCGGCCAGACGCCGAAATCCTGATCATCGGCGGGGATGATGTCAGCTATGGCAGCAAGCCGGCGACCCACCCCAACTGGCGCGAGGCGATGTGCGCCGAGGTGCCGTTCGATCCAGCACGCGTTCATTTTACCGGGCGGCTGGGCTATGACGCCTATCTGGATGCGCTCGCAGTGTCGGCGGCGCACGTCTACCTGACCTATCCGTTCGTGCTGAGCTGGTCGTGCGTCGAGGCGATGGCGATGGGCGCGCTCGTCATCGCATCCGATACCGGGCCGGTGCGCGAGGTGATCACCGACGGGGTGAACGGCATCCTCGTCGATTTCTTCGATGCGCGCGCGCTGGCGCACACCGTGACCCGCGTCCTGCCGGTACAGGCGGCGCTGCAGCCGTTGCGCGATGCCGCGCGGGCGACGGTGGTGGAACATTATGCGCTGGGCGACAGCCTGGCGAAATGGCAGCGCGTCGTTGAGCGCGTGGCGGGGCTGGACCGGAGGGCCACCCATATCGCAGCGTGACGCCGCGACCGCCGCATCAGGGCTTCGTCGCCAGCCAGATCACATGCCGCCCGCCATTTATGCCGCGGGCACGCGCCACCACTTCATCGACGATGAAGCCCGCGCCGCGCAGCCGTTCGGTGAACGCCTTGTCGGGCGCGGACGACCAGATCGCCAGCACCCCGCCGGGGCGCAGCGCGGCGCGCGCGACGGCCAGGCCGTGCTGGCCGTAAAGCCGGTCGTTGGAGGCGCGGGTCAGCCCGTCCGGGCCGTTATCGACGTCGAGCAGGATCGCGTCATACTGGCCCTTCGCCGCCGCGATCACATCACCCACGTCGCCGACATGGATGCGGGTGCGCGGATCGGTCAGGCAATCGCCGAAGATGTGCGCCATCGGCCCCTGCGCCCACGCGACGACGGCGGGCACCAGTTCGGCGACGGTGACGGCGGCGTCCTTGGCCAGCACGGCGAGAGCTGCGCGCAACGTAAAGCCCATGCCCAGCCCGCCGATCAGCATCTGCGGCCGGACACGCGGCAGGATTTTTTCGCAGGACAAGGTCGCCAGCGCTTCTTCGGACCCGCTGAGCCGGCTGTTCATCAACTCGTTATTGCCGAGCATGATCGAAAATTCGGCGCCGCGCTGGATCAGCCGCAACTGCCCGCCGCCGCCGGGAATGTCTGCCGTGTCGATCAGAACCCTGGGAACCATGGATATCTCGCCAAAGAGGGCGCGTGGCGCGCAGGCCAAGGCCCGGTGTGAACCTTGGCACCCTGTCCGCTCATGGCGGAAAACAGAAGAAAATGTGGTCGGGGAGAGAGGATTCGAACCTCCGGCCCCTGCCTCCCGAAGACAGTGCTCTACCAGGCTGAGCTACTCCCCGACACGGAGTGCAGTCGCTCTTTTGTGCTCACGGGAGAGCGCGACTGCTGGCCAAGTCGGGCGCCTATAGGGGGGATTATCGGACTGTTCAAGCGTCTCGTGCGGCCAGCATGTCGGCGACGACGACAAATTTTTCGCGCGGCGCGCCATCGCGGGCGCGGGCGGCCTCGGCGGCCTCGATCCGCTGCCAGTCGGCAAAGCTCACCTTGTCCGCGCCGCGCGCCGCCAGCAGCGAATCGAGGCCCGGGCCGCCGGCCTTGTTGGCGGCTTGCGGATGATCGGCGGCGATCGATTCGGCGATCATATAGCCATCGGGGCGATTCGTGCCGATCGTGCCGGTGGGGCCGCGCCGCGCCCAGCCGACCGCGTAGAGATTGCCGCCGTCGACCGGCACCCGGCCTTCGCTGTTGGCGAATCGCCCGGCGCGGTCGTCATAGGGCACGCCGGGGATGGGCGGGGTGCGATAGCCGATGCACGCGACGACGAGGCCGCAGGGGATGGCGTAGGTTTCGCCGGTGCCTTCCACCTGGCCATCGCCCACCGGCCGCGTGCGTTCGACGATCAGCCGTTCGGCCTTGCCATCGCCTTCGATCGCCACGGGCCGGGCGTAGAAATCGAAATCGACCGCAACGTCCTTGTCCTGCGTGAGCGTGGCGAAGCTGCGCAGATGGCCGACCGCCTTGCGCTGGCCGGGATCGAGCGCGGCATCGTCGGCCTCGGGCGGCAAATCGGCCGGGTCGACATGCGGTACGGCGCGCTGGAGATGACCGAGTTCGCCCAGTTCCTTGGGGGTCATCGCGATCTGGTGCGGCCCCCGCCGGCCGACCACCGTGACCCGGCGGATCGCCGAATTGCCAAGGGCGGCAAAGGCATGGGTCACGATATCCGACCCGACAAATTCGGCCGGCGCCTTGGCAAGGATGCGGGTGACATCGAGCGCGACATTGCCGTTGCCGATCACGGCCGCGGCCGCGCCATCAAGCGGCGGATTGAGATCGGTGAAATCGGGATGGCCATTATACCAGCCGACGAACGCGGCCGACCCGATCACGCCGGGCAGATCATCGCCGGGAATGCCGAGCGCGCGATCGACCGGCGCGCCCGTCGCCAGCACCACCGCGTCGTAGAGCGACAGCAGCTCTTCGATCGTCACCTGATCGCCGACCGTGATATTGCCGACGAAGCGGACATTATCCGACAGCGCGACCTGTTCGTACCGGCGCGACACCGCCTTGATCGACTGGTGATCGGGGGCGACGCCGAAGCGGATCAGCCCGTAGGGAACGGGCAGCCGATCGATCATGTCGATCGCGACATCGTTCCCGAACTGCTTCTGGCAGGCTTCCGCCGTATAATAGCCCGCCGGGCCGGAACCGATGATCGCGATGTGCCGCATATCGCTTGCCTCTCCACTGTTTGGAGGGATGGTAGCGGCGCGCGGCCATGGCACAAGAGCCGCACGACGATTGCATTTCGCGATGTTCCGCTTCAAGGACGCCGCGCAATCCTGAAGGAGCCTATCGCCATTCGCCAGATCGCAGCCTTGCCTTACCGTATCGAGGCGGACGGATCGGCGCGGGTGATGCTGATCACGTCGCGCGAAACGAAGCGCTGGGTGATCCCCAAGGGCAATCCAATCCGCGGGCTGGATTCGCACCGGGCCGCCGCGCACGAGGCGTATGAGGAAGCCGGCATCACGGGCATTCCCTGCCCGTCGGCGCTGGGCACCTACCGTTACCGCAAGAAAAAACGCAACGGGGCCGAACGCAATGCGACGGTGGCGGTGTTTCCGCTGGCGGTGCTGGCGCAGGCCGACGAATGGCCCGAGCAGGACGAACGTGAAACACGCTGGTTCACGCTGGCCGAAGCCGCCGAAGCGGTGGACGAACCACGACTGAAACAAATGATTGCCGGTTTCCAGGCGCCTATCGTGCGGGCCGGCTTGGTGGAACGCGGGGTGGCCTGCGTCCGCAATTGGGGGGCGACGATACCGATGTTACGCTGGTTCCAGGCGCTGATGCCCAAGCAGGGAAGCTTTTTCGAACAGTTCGAGGATCATGCCGCGACGCTTGTCGCCGGTGCCGATGCGCTCGCCCAACTGCTTGAAGGGCAGGACGACATGGAGGTCCATGTCCGTGAAATCTTCGATCGCGAGCATGAAGCCGACGAAATCACCCGTGAAGTGCTGCAGGATGTGCGGCGGATCTTCATCACCCCGTTCGACCGCAGCGCCATCACCAGCCTGATCGGCGTGATGGACGACGCGATCGACCAGATGAACAAGACCGCCAAGGCGATCACCCTGTACGAAATCACCAGCTTCGAACCGCAGATGCGCGACATGGCCGGGATCATCGTCGAAGCCGCGCGGATCACGCAGGAAGCGATGCCGCTGTTGCGTTCGGTGGGCAAGAATGGCGCGCGCCTGCACGAACTGACCGAACGGCTGGTGCAGATCGAAGGCCATGCCGACGAGATTCACGATGCCGGGCTGCGGGCGCTGTACCGCGCGCATATCGACAGCAAGCCGCTGGAGTTTATCGTCGGCCGTGAATTGTACAGCCATTTGGAAAAGATCGTCGATCGGTTCGAGGATGTCGCCAACGAGATCCAGGGTCTCGTGATCGACCATGCCTGATCAGGGGCGCTGACCATGGATGCCGCCGCCCTTGCGCTGCCGCTGCTGATCGGCCTGATCGGCGTCGCCTTGCTGTTCGATTTTCTGAACGGCCTGCACGACGCCGCCAATTCGATCGCGACGATCGTCTCCACCCGTGTGCTTCGCCCGCAATATGCGGTGATGTGGGCCGCATTCTTCAACTTCATCGCCTTTCTGTTCTTTGGCCTGCATGTGGCCGAGACGGTGGGGCGTGGCATCGTCAGCGCCGACATCGTCGACGCGCATGTCATCTTCGGCGCGCTGATGGGCGCGATTTCGTGGAACCTCATCACCTGGGCGCTGGGCATTCCATCGAGCAGCAGCCACGCGCTGATCGGCGGTCTGCTGGGTGCTGGCACCGCCAAGGCGGGCAGCGTCGCGATCGTCTGGAGCGGCGTCTTGAAGACCGCATCGGCGATCGTGCTGTCGCCGGCGGTGGGGCTGGTTCTGGCGCTGATCCTGGTGCTGATCACATCCTGGGCGTTCGTGCGCGCCACGCCCACCCTGGCCGACCGCTGGTTCCGCAAGCTCCAGTTCGTGTCCGCCTCGCTTTATTCGCTGGGGCATGGCGGCAACGATGCGCAGAAGACGATGGGGATCATCGCCGTGCTGCTATATTCGCAAGGGATGCTGCAGGGCGATTTCCATGTGCCGTTCTGGGTGGTGATCAGCTGTCAGGCGGCGATGGGGCTGGGCACGTTGTTCGGCGGGTGGAAGATCGTCCACACCATGGGATCAAAGATCACGCGCCTGTCGCCGGCGCAGGGTTTCTGCGCGGAAACCGGCGGCGCGATCACCCTGTTCGGCGCAACCTGGCTGGGCATTCCGGTATCGACGACGCACACCATCACCGGCGCGATCGTCGGCGTCGGTTCCGCGCGCCGTGTATCGGCGGTGCGCTGGAACATCGCCAGCCGGATCGTCATCGCCTGGGTGGTAACCCTGCCGGCGGCGGCCGCGATCGGCGCGTTGTTCTACTGGCTCGCAGGCCTGTTCGCCTGATCGAAAAAAACCGGGAGGCGGCGGTGGTGCGGCCTCCCGGCCTTTCCGGTTAGCGCGTCGCCTTGGGCGCGGCGGCCGATGCATTGGCGGGCAGACCGCCGAGCTGGCCGACCAGCTTGGTATAGGCGTCGAGATAAGCGAGCACGATCACCTGGCCGATTTCGGTATTTTCATAGCCGCCGGCACCCGCGCCGAACGCGCCGCCGCTGAACAGCCCGGCGCCGGCGCCAAAACCCAGATCCTGCTTGCGCGCATAGCCTTCGACCAGCGCTTCTTCCTCGGTGGTGCGGGCATTGACCACTGACAGGGTGACGTTGGCTTCCTTCTTCTTGATCGACAGGCCGCCGGCCAGCGCGCCAAGCGTGCGGTTGCCAAGGAAACCGCCGACCAGGCCGCCGAACGAATTGCCGCCTGAATTGCTGTTCGAACTGACGATATCGGGCTGGAGGAAATAATCCGCCGCCTTCACCTGGCCCTTGCCGATGTTCGAGCGGGCCTGAAGTTCGCCGGAGTCCGCGAGTGCGCGTTCCATGTTGCGGTTGGCGAGCGAGCGGCCGCGATTGACCAGCGTGAAGCAGCCCGACTTCTGGACGAAGATCTTGATGATCGCTTCGGGGCTGCCGAGGCTGAGTTCGCGCCACCACTGATTTTCCGGCTCGACGATGGCGATGGTGCCGAGCTTGCGCGTGCAGATCGGAATTTCCGCCTGCTTCGAGGCCTGCTGCTTGCGGGCGGAGGACTGCGCATGGACGGCCGGGGCCATCGTGCCCGTGACGGCAAGGGCCGCAGCGAGCATCACGATCTTCTTCACGACTGTACGTCTCCCTGTTGGATGAAGCTTAATGCTGAAACAGCATGGGGTTAGCATAGGGTTACCGGCCATCTTGTGACACCGGTCACATCGCGTAAATCGCCGTTGCGCCACATCTCTTTGGCAAGCACCGCGCTTGATGCTATCGGCGACGGCAATTCCATCCCTTCCCAGAAGATCGGCTGTTTCGTGACCCCGCTCGACCGCATTCGCAATTTCTCGATCATCGCGCATATCGATCATGGCAAGTCGACGCTGGCAGACCGCCTGATCCAGCGCACCGGCGGCCTTTCCGATCGTGAAATGTCCGCCCAAGTCCTTGATAACATGGACATCGAAAAAGAACGCGGGATCACCATCAAGGCGCAGACGGTGCGCCTGAACTACACCGCCAAGAATGGCGAGACCTATGTCCTCAATCTGATGGACACGCCCGGCCACGTCGATTTCGCCTATGAGGTGAGCCGCAGCCTGGCCGCGTGCGAGGGCGCGCTGCTCGTCGTCGATGCCGCGCAGGGCGTGGAAGCGCAGACGCTGGCCAACGTCTACCAGTCGATCGAGCATGATCATGAGATCGTGCCCGTCATCAACAAGATCGATCTGCCCGCCGCCGAGCCTGAAAAGGTGCGCGCCGAAATCGAAGAGGTGATCGGCCTCGACGCATCCGAAGCGGTGATGGCTTCGGCCAAATCGGGCATCGGCATCGACGATATCCTGGAAGCGATCGTCACCAAGATTCCGCCGCCCAAGGGCGATGCGGCAGCACCGCTGAAGGCGATGCTGGTCGATAGCTGGTACGATCCCTATCTGGGCGTCGTCATCCTGATCCGCGTCATCGACGGGGTGATCAAGAAGGGCCAGCAGATCAAGTTCATGAACGCCGGCACGGCCCATCTGGTCGATCGCGTCGGCTGTTTCCGCCCGAAGATCGAACAGTTGACCGACCTTGGCCCTGGCGAAGTCGGTTTCATCACCGCGCAGATCAAGGAAGTCAGCCAGACCGCCGTCGGCGACACCATCACCGATGCCAAGAAGCCCGCCGCCGAAGCGCTGCCGGGGTTCAAGGAAGTGCAGTCGGTGGTGTTCTGCGGCCTGTTCCCGGTCGACGCCAACGATTTCGAAAAGCTGCGCGAATCGATTTCCAAGCTGCGGCTGAACGATGCGTCGTTCAGTTTTGAAATGGAAACGTCGGCGGCGCTGGGCTTCGGCTTTCGCTGCGGCTTCCTCGGGCTGCTCCACCTGGAAATCATCCAGGAACGGCTGACCCGCGAATATGATCTCGACCTGATCACCACCGCCCCATCGGTGGTGTATCGCCTGCAGCTGACCAAGGCGGCGGGCGAGGCGGAAGCCCGCACGATCGAATTGCACAACCCGGCCGACATGCCCGATCCCAACCGGATCGACAGCATCGAGGAACCGTGGATCGAAGCGACGATCTATGTGCCCGACGAATATCTCGGCTCGATCCTGAAACTGTGCCAGGATCGCCGCGGCATCCAGAAGAACCTGACTTATGTCGGCGGCCGCGCGCAGGCGACCTATGAACTGCCGCTCAACGAAGTCGTGTTCGATTTCTACGATCGGGTGAAATCGATCACGCGCGGCTATGCCAGCTTCGATTATCACCAGATCGGCTATCGCGAGGGCGACCTCGTCAAGATGTCGATCCTCGTCAACAACGAACCGGTGGATGCGCTGAGCATGATCGTCCACCGCGGCACCGCCGAATCGCGTGGCCGCGGCATGTGCGAACGGCTGAAGGATCTGATCCCGCGCCACATGTTCAAGATCCCGATCCAGGCGGCGATCGGCGGCAAGGTGATCGCGCGCGAAACGATCGCGGCGCTGCGCAAGGACGTGACTGCCAAATGCTATGGCGGCGACGCCAGCCGCAAGAAGAAGCTTCTGGAAAAGCAGAAGGAAGGCAAGAAGCGGATGCGCGAATATGGTTCGGTCAGCATTCCGCAGGAAGCGTTCATCGCCGCGCTGCGGATGGGCGACGAAAACTAGGCCTTCGCAACGGAGCCGGCCCGCGCCCTCCCCCCTTCGGTGCGGAGGGGGCGGGTGCGATCCCGAATATGTTTTGCCTGAATATGTCTTGTTGGTGCCATTGCGCTGCGATCGTGCCGCATCGTGATGCGGCGCGGCGCGGTCTGGCGCGCTTGCGGAACGCCTGCTCCATTTAGAGGGGGACGGCGGCTGTCGGCGGCATGATAAGCCGGGCGACAGGATTGGAGAGCAAGACGATGAGCATCACTTTGTCCCACCGCGGCCTATGCGTCAGTGACCTGGACGCATCGATTCGCTTTTACAGCGAAGGGCTGGGGTTTGAACCGTTCCGCGATCATGGCCTGATCGAAGGCGCGCTGATGGACCAGACGATGGAGCTTTCGGGCGTGCAGATGCGCGCGGTGATGCTGCGTCATCCCGATGGCCCGGTGATCGAACTGATGCATTTCCTGTCGCCGCCGGGATTTGGCCCGCGTGAGCGGCGATCGACGATCCAATATGGCCTTGTCCATCTGTCGTTGCGCGTCGACGACATGGATGCGGCGGCGGACCGGCTGCGCGCGGCCGGCGGCCATGTGTTTGAGGAAACACGCGCGCATTTCGCCGAGGGCGGCACGACGATGCTCTATTGCACCGATCCCGATGGCGTGCGGATCGAACTGATGAAGATGGACGGGCTGAACGCCGGGTTCTCGCACTCGGGCATCTGCGTTGAAAGCGTCGATGCGGCGATGCCATATTATCAGGCGCTGGGGTTCCAGCCGGCCGAGAATTATGTGCTCGATGGCGGCTATGACTGGCTGGCGACGGTGAATGAAGTTCCCGGCATCAAGCTGCGCGCGCAGATGATGCGCGATGCCGCCGGCAACACGATCGAACTGCTCGAAACCTATGAACCCAGTTCGTTCGGGCCGCGCGAACGGCGGCCGATCAACCAGTTCGGGCTGACCCATCTGGCGTTCTGGGTGGATGATGTGGATGCCGAGGCCGCGCGGCTGGAAGCCGCCGGCGGCAGCTGGGTGCCGACGATGCGGATCGCGACGCCGGGGATCGAACTGCACCACGGCGCCGATCGTGATGGCGTGCGGATCGAACTGATGCGGGCGATGGCGGGCTGATCTTTCGGCCGGCGGCCGGCGGTGGTAGATTGGCGGCATCAGGGGAGAAGGAGGCCGTGATGCGTGTCCGTACCCTGCTGCCGCCTGCTATCCTGTCGATCGCCCTGCTGGCGGCGGGGGCCGCGTCCGCCGCGCCGGTCGTGGGTGTCGACTGGACCAAGGCCGAGCGGGTGGAGGTGACGCTGTCGAACTTCGCCTTCACGCCGCGATCGCTGCATCTGAAAGCGGGGCAGCCTTATGTGCTGCATTTCACCAATGCCGGCTCTGGCGGGCATAATTTTTCCGCGCCGGAGTTTTTTGCGAGCGCCCAATATCCCAGCGGGGTAGGGCCGGACGGGGGCGTGGTGGACCTCCACAAAGGGGCGGTGGCGGATGTCTCGCTGGTGCCAGTGGCCGGACAGTATAAGCTGAAATGCAGCCATTTCCTGCACGCGACGAGGGGCATGACCGGCGATATCATCGTGGAGTGAGGGTGTCGGGGCTGGTTGATAGCCATCCTTTCGTCACCCCGGACGTGTTCCGGGTCCATCTCTCCACGAACGCGAACGCCAGCGCTTCATGCCCCGGCGTGTGGCCGCACGGTGGACCCCGGAACAAGTCCGGGGTGACGGCGCTTTTTTGGGAGTGGGTGGTGCCAACAAGCGGAATGGCGATCGGTTCTAGGCGACGGGCGGCAGGCCCAGCCGGGGGATGTCGATCGCGGGGCAGCGATCCATCACCACTTTCAGCCCGGCGGCTTCGGCGCGGGCGGCAGCGGCCTGGTTGACGACGCCAAGCTGCATCCACACGGCCTTTGCGCCCGCCGCGATCGCCTGATCGACCGCTTCGCCCGCCGCTTCGGGCCGGCGGAAGATATCGACCATGTCGATCGGTTCGCCGATCTGGGCCAGTTCGCGCCAGATATATTCGCCATGCACATGTTCGCCGGTGATCTGCGGGTTGACCGGAATCACGCGATAGCCGTGCTGCTGGAGGAAGCGCATCACGCGATAGCTTGGCCGATCAGGCCGGTCCGACGCGCCGACCAGCGCGATCGTCCGAACCTGGCCCAGCAAGGCGGCGATATCTTCGTCCGACGTCAATGGCATGGCAATTCTCCTTCTGACGGGAATCAGAAGGTAGGGGCTGCCCTGCCATTCAGCCAGCCCATCAGGCCCCCGGCGATATCGAGGAAGGGCTGGGCGGTCGCTTCGCCACCGGCGGCGGGCGGCTGGCCCGCGTCGGATGCTTTCCGGATCGCGATTTCAAGCGGAATACGGCCAAGGAAGGGCGCGCCGATCGCGGCGGCGGCGGCTTCCGCCCCGCCTGCGCCGAACGGATCGCTGACTTCCCCGCAATGCGGACAGGCATAGCCGGCCATGTTTTCGACGATGCCCACGATCGGCACGGTCGCCTGATTGAACAGGTCGATCGCGCGGGTGGCATCGATCAGCGCCAGATCCTGCGGGGTCGACACGATGATCGCGCCGGCGGGCTTGTGCTTGCTGATCAGCGACAGCTGAACGTCGCCGGTGCCCGGCGGCAGATCGACGATCAGCACCTGCGCATCGCCCCAATCGGCGTCGATCAACTGGCCCAGCGCATTGCCGGCCATCGGCCCGCGCCACGCGATCGCCTGCCCCGGCTCCACCAGATGCGCCATCGACAGCATCGGCACGCCGAACGGGCTGTTGATGGGGATCAGTTTCTGGTTTTCGGCTTCGGGGCGCTGGCCTTCGGTGGACAGCAGCCGCGCCTGTGAGGGCCCATAAATATCGGCATCGACCAGCCCGACCTTCACGCCGAGGCGCTTCAGCGCGACGGCGATGTTGGCGGCGACGGTGGATTTGCCGACGCCGCCCTTGCCACTGCCGACGACGATCAGCTTGTGGACGGTTTTTTCGGCGGTCATCGCGATGCGCACGTCGCGCACGCCTTCAAGCCCGATCAGCTTGCCGCGGATCGCGCGTTCGATCTTGGCGCGATCATCGCCGGCCAGGCCGGTGACGTCGAGGATGACGCTGGCGATATGATCGACGGCGTTCACGCGCGGGGCGGCACAGCGCCCGCTTTCGATCAGGCCCTTGCCCGAAACGGGATCGGCGATGGTATCGAGCGCGGCGGAGAAGGGGTCTGAATGGCTCATGTTCGCGCCATAGGCCACGAGATCGCCGGATGGCACTGTTTTTCCGCGACGCGCTACCTATAATGACGAACATGCAAAACAATTCCGGCCCGCCTGCCCCGTCAATCGCAGCCCTGAACGAAAGTGGTGGGGGTGGCCCGTGGGGCGGCTCCGGCGGCGGATCCGGGGGCGGATCTGGCGGTGGTGATGGTGGCGGGCTTGGCCCGCGCAACCCGTGGAATCAGCCCCCGCCCAGGCGCCCGTCAGGCGGCGGTGGCGGTCAGGGGCCAAGCGCGCTCGATGAACTGCTGCGCCGCAGCCGCGAAAAGATGGGCGGTGGCGGTGGTAGCGGTGGCATGCCCGAATTTGGCGGCAAGCCCTTGTGGTTCTGGGGCGTTCTGGCCTTCATTATCCTGTGGCTGGCGGGCACGAGCATCCACACCATCGGCCCGCAGCAGCGCGGCGTGGTGACGTTCTTCGGCGCCTATTCGCGGACGATGGGCACCGGCCTCAATTTCTCGCTGCCCGCGCCGATTGAACTGGTGCAAAAGCTGGACGTCGATGAAATCCGCACGGTCGACATCGGTTCGACCAGCGAAGCGGCGGAAAATCTGGTGCTGACCGGCGATCAGAATATCGTCGACCTCGCTTATTCGGCGCGCTGGAACATCCGCGACCCCGAACTTTTCCTGTTCGAACTGGCCGACCCCGAAGATACGATCCGCGAAGTCGCCGAAAGCGCGATGCGCGAAGAACTGGCGCGCGTGACGCTGAACGACGCGATCGGCCCGCAGCGCAGCCAGATCGAAGTGCGCGTTGCCGCCCGCATGCAGGAATTGCTCGACAGCTATCGCGCCGGCGTTGCCGTGCAGGGCGTCGCGATCAAGCAGGCCGATCCGCCAGGCGCGGTGAATGATGCGTTCAAGGAAGTGTCGGCCGCCCAGCAGACCGCGCAATCCTACCTCAATCAGGCGCGGGCTTATGCCATGCAGCTGACGGCCAAGGCTTCGGGTGAGGCGCAGGCGTTCGACAAGGTTTATGCCGAATATAAACTGGCCCCGGAAGTGACCCGGCGGCGCATGTATTATGAGACGATGGAGAAGGTTCTGGCCAAGACCGACAAGACGGTGATCGAGGCGAATGGCGTTCAACCCTATCTGCCGCTGTCGCAGGTGCGCCGCCCCGAACCCGCCGTAACGCCGGCGCCGGCGGCCACGGCCACACCTGCCCCCGCACAGGGAGGCGCACGATGAACCCGGCTGACCGTTATGGCCGCACCCCGGTGGTCTGGGCGATGCTGGCGCTGGTCCTGCTCGTCGTCCTGATGCTGTGCGTGAAGGTGGTGCCGGAAACCAAGCAGGCGCTGATCGTCCGGTTTGGCCAGCCGGTGAAGGTGGTCAACCGCTACAGCCCCAGCGAAGAGTTCGGCCGTACGGGGGCCGGGCTGCTGTTCCGCATCCCGTTCGTCGAACAGATTATCTGGGTCGACAAGCGCGTGCTCGATTTCGACATGCAGCGCCAGGCGGTGCTGTCGACCGATCAGCTGCGGCTGGAGGTGGACGCGTTCGCCCGTTACCGCATCGTCGATCCGCGGCGGATGTACATTTCGGCGGGTAGCGAAAAGCGCGTCGGCGAAGCGCTGAAGCCGATCCTTGGTTCGGCGTTGCGCAACGAGCTTGGCAAGCGGCCGTTCGCGTCGCTGCTCAGCCCCGAACGCGGCCAGGTGATGGACAATATCCAGAACGCGCTGGCCCGTGTCGCCAAGCAATATGGCGCCGAAATCGTCGACGTGCGGATCAAGCGGGCGGACCTGCCGAGCGGCACGCCGCTGGACAGCGCATTCCAGCGGATGCGCACCGCACGCCAGCAGGAAGCCCGCTCGATTGAGGCCGAAGGGCGCAAGCAGGCCCAGCTGATCACCAGCGAAGCCGATGCCGACGCCGCCCGCGTCTATGCCGAAAGTTTCGGCAAGGACCCGGATTTCTACAATTTCTACCGCGCGATGCAGTCGTACAAGATATCCTTTGGTACCGACGGCAACGAAGCGACCGGTGGATCTTCGGTGATCCTGTCGCCGGACAACGAATATCTCCGCGAGTTTCGCGGGAGGAAGTAAAATGGGGGGCACGCCATTCAATTGGCGTTAAGCTGGTGCTTCCCACTTATCGGGCGGCCGCGCGGTGGATTTTGCGCCGGCCGGGGAACTGAGGAGTCTGCGATCGTGCGATATGCCTATGCCATTACTGCCGCCCTGCTCGCCGGCGGGGCATCCGCGACGATGGTGCTGCAACAGCCGGTAGGCGCGCAGGTCGCCCAGAACGCGCCGGGGCAGATTCAGGCCACGGCTCCCCGCCCGGGCGCACCTTTGAGCTTCGCCGATCTGGCGAGCAAGTTGCAGCCTGCGGTCGTCAACATTTCGACCACGCAGCGCGTGCAGGTGCAGAACCAGAACCCGTTCGCGGGCACGCCGTTCGGTGATCTGTTCGGCCGGTTCGGCCAGGGGCAGGGCGGCGGCGACGGCCAGCCGATCACGCGCGAGGCGACGTCGCTGGGTTCGGGCTTCATCATTTCGGCCGATGGCTATGTCGTCACCAACAACCACGTCATTTCCGGCGGCGCGCAAGGGCGTGGGGTTGTGAGTTCGGTGGTCGATTCGATCACCGTGACCCTGCCCGATCGCAGTGAGTTCAAGGCGCGCGTCGTAGGGCGCGATCCGTTTTCGGACCTCGCGTTGCTCAAGATCGAATCGAAGAAGGCGCTGCCGTTCGTGCAGTTCGGCGATTCGACCCGGACGCGGGTGGGCGATTGGGTGGTCGCGATCGGCAACCCGTTCGGCCTTGGCGGGACGGTTACGGCCGGTATCGTGTCTGCGCTCCACCGCACGATCGGGCTTGGCGGCGCCTATGATCGCTACATCCAGACCGACGCGTCGATCAATCAGGGCAATTCAGGCGGCCCGATGTTCGATCTCGAAGGCAATGTGATCGGCATCAACACCGCGATCTTTTCGCCCACCGGCGGTAATGTCGGCATCGGTTTCGCCATTCCTGCCGAACAGGCGCGGCCGGTGATCGAGCAGTTGAAGGGCGGCGGGCGCGTCAAGCGCGGTTATCTGGGCGTCGGCATCCAGCCGATGACCGAGGATATCGCATCGGGCCTCGGTCTACCCAAGGATCGTGGCGAAATCGTCAGCCGGGTCGAGCCGGGCGAAGCCGCCGCACGCGCGGGCATCCGCCAGGGCGACGTGATCATCAAGGTCAACAACCGCGAAGTCACGCCTGACGAAACGCTGAGCTACATCGTCGCGAACACGCCGATCGGCACGCGCATGCCGATCGAACTGGTCCGCGAAGGCAAGCGGATGACGCTGACCGCCGTGGTCGGCGAACGTCCGCCCGAAGATCAGCTGGCGGCCGGTGGGGAAGATGGCGATCAGGGATCGGCAACGCCTGCCCCCAGCGCCCAATCGACCCGCCAGTCGATCGGCCTTGGCCTGCAGGCGCTGACCCCGGATGTCGCGCGCCAGCTGGGCGTTGCGGCAACGGTACGCGGCGTCGTCGTCGCCCAGATCGATCCCAACAGCGATGCCGCCGCCGAAGGCATCCAGCGCGGCGACATCATCCTGTCGATCAACCAGCGCCCGGTGGCGTCGGTGGCGGATGCCGCTGCCGCCGTCGAGGCCGCGCGCAAGGCCGGCCGGGGCACCGCGTTGCTGTTCATCCAGCGCGGCAACGGCACGCCGCGTTATATCGGGGTCAAGATCAACACCGGCAACTGATCGCGCGGATTGCTTAAACTCCATCGCCATGCTGAAATCTCTTTCGGCTGACGATGGAGTTTGATGGCATGACCGACGCGACCGGAATCTTCATCGGCACAAGCCCGGCGGGTGGCCCGCAGGCGCTGAACCTGCGGCGCGCCAACCGCCACGGCCTGATCGCCGGGGCCACCGGCACCGGCAAGACGGTGACGTTGCAGGGCATCGTCGAAGGCTTTTCGAAACAAGGCGTGCCGGTGTTCGTCGCCGATGTGAAAGGCGATCTTTCCGGCCTCGCGCTGGCCGGTTCGCCGACCGATAAAATGCATGGAATCTGGGCCGGGCGCGCCGCCGAGATCGGCTATGCCGACTGGGCCTATGCCGACAATCCGGCCGTCTTCTGGGATCTGTTCGGCGAGCAGGGCCACCCGATCCGCACCACCGTTTCGGAAATGGGGCCACTGCTGCTGGCGCGGTTGATGGGCCTGAATGATGTGCAGGAAGGCGTGCTGTCGATCGCGTTCCGGGTGGCCGACGAAAATGGCTGGCTGCTGCTCGATCTGGGCGATCTGCAGGCGATGCTGGTCTATATCGGCGAAAATGCCGCCGAACTGACGACGCGCTACGGCAATGTCACCAAGCAGAGCGTGGGATCGATCCAGCGCCAGCTGCTCCAGCTCGAATCGCAGGGTGGCGACAAATTCTTCGGCGAACCCGCGCTCGACATCCACGATTTCATCAGCACCGACGAACAGGGGCGTGGCACCGTCAACGTGCTGGCCGCCGATAAATTGATGGCCAGCCCCAAGCTCTACGCCACTTTCCTGTTGTGGCTGTTGTCGGAACTGTTCGAAACGCTGCCCGAAGTGGGCGATCCCGACAAACCCAGGCTCGTCTTCTTCTTCGACGAGGCGCATCTGCTGTTCGACGAGGCGCCGGATGCGCTGCTCGACAAGATCGAACAGGTCGTGCGGCTGATCCGATCGAAGGGGGTGGGGGTGTATTTCATCACCCAGAACCCGATCGATATCCCCGAAAAGGTGGCGGGGCAGCTGGGCAATCGCGTGCAGCACGCGTTGCGGGCCTTCACTCCGCGCGACCAGAAAGCGGTGAAATCGGCCGCCGAAACCTTCCGCGCCAACCCCGGCGTCGATGTCGCGACCGTGATCACCGAACTGAAGGTGGGCGAGGCGCTGGTGTCGCTGTTGCAGGCCGATGGTGCGCCGTCGCCGGTTGAACGCACGCTGATCAAGCCGCCCTGTTCGCGTGTCGGCCCGCTGACCGAGAAGGAACGCGCGATCATCCGATCGATTTCACCGATCGAAGGCAAATATGACACTGCGGTCGACCGTGAATCGGCCGAGGAAATATTGGCGGCGAAGGCGGGCGAGGCATCGGCGGCGGCAGCCGAGGCGAAGGCTGCCGCCGAGCAGGCGAAGCTGGACGCCGCCAATGCCAAGGAAGCCGAAAAGGCGCAGGCCGCCGCCGATCGCGAAGCCGCACGGCAGGCCAAGGAAGCCGAGCGTATCCGCGTCGCCCAGGAGCGGGAGGCGGCGCGCCAGGCCAAGGAGGATGCCAAGCCCAATGCGTTCGACAAGGCGATCACGTCGGCGACGCGATCGGCATCTTCGTCGATCGGTCGGCAGATGGCGAACGAACTGGGCCGTCAGATTTTCGGCGGTAGCGGGCGCGGATCGGCCGGCGGCGGGATTGCCGGCAAGCTGGTGCGCGGTATCCTTGGCGGGCTGTTCAAGGGCCGTTGATGGGGTGGCTTGCCGCCTTGCTGCTGGCGCAGGCGACGGTTGGGGGCACCGTTCCGGCCGATATGGCGGCGGTGGCCGGCCGGTATGACGGTTCACGGATGGAAATGGGCGCGGAACTGGAACTCGCGCCCGATGGCCGCTTCCAATATGCGCTGGCATATGGCGCGCTGGATGAGGTGGCGACCGGGCGCTGGCGGGTGGCGGATGGCGCGGTGATCCTCGACAGCGATCCGGTGCGCGCGCCGGCCTATCGTTTCATCGACCGGGGTACCGAAAAATCCGGGCGGATCGTGGCCCGGCTGATCGTTCCCAAGGGGATGGAGCCGCAATATTTCTCGTTCGTGCTGCTGCGTGCCGGCGATCGGCCGATCGAGCGGCAGGTGGGGTATGGCGGGAATACCGAACTCGCTTATGATCCGGCCTATCCGCCGACCGAAATCCGCCTGATGCTGCCGATCTACGACCTGATCAGTCCCGCCTTCCCGCTGGACCTGGCGAAAGCCGGCCGGCGGATCGAGGTGGCGTTCACCCCCAATGATCTGGGCCGCGTCGCGTTTGCCGACACGCATTTGCCGATCGTCAAGGATGGGCTGCGTTTCGAACGCTTTGGCGCGACGATCCTGTTCCGCAAGCGGTGACGCGTGATTGAGCGGTGGAGCGCGCGCCGTATAAGAGGCGCATGACCCAGGATATCGCCGCACAGGATCGTATCGCTTCCATCTCGCTTGCCCTGGCGGCCGTTGATCCGGACGGGTTCGCCGGGGCGCTGGGCCGATCGTTTGAGCGGCACGGCTTTGCGATCATCGCCGATCACGGGATTGATGATGGTGTGATCGCGCAAGCCGATGCGACGGCGCGGGCCTTCTTCGCGCTGCCCGATGCCGTGAAACGCGCTTATCACGTCGCGGGCACCGGTGGCGCGCGCGGCTACACCCCGTTCGGGGTGGAAACCGCCAAGGATGCGGCGCAGTCCGACCTGAAGGAATTCTGGCATGTCGGGCGCGAACTGCCGGCGGGCCATGCCTTTGCCGATTATATGCCGGCGAACATCTGGCCAGCGGACGTGGCCGATTTTCGCGAGGCCCAACTGGCCTTGTTCGACGCATTCGACGCGATGGGCCGGCGGCTGTTATCCGCGATCGCGCGGTATCTTGGCCTCGCCCCCGACTGGTTCGACGATACGGTGCGCGACGGCAATTCGGTGCTGCGGTTGCTGCATTATCCGCCGGTTTCGCCGCACGCCCCCGGCATCCGCGCGGGCGCGCATGAGGATATCAACACGATCACCCTGCTGTTGGGCGCGGAGGAAGCCGGCCTCGAACTGCTCGACCGCGATGGCCGCTGGCTGGCAGTGGCGCCCAAGGCCGGCGAACTGGTCGTCAATGTCGGCGACATGTTGCAGCGGCTGACCAACAACAGGCTGCGATCGACCACCCACCGCGTGCGCAATCCCCCGCCCGAACGGCGCGGGTTCGCGCGCTATTCGATGCCCTTCTTCCTCCACTTCCGCCCTGATTTCCTGATCGAGACGCTGCCGGGATGCGTGAGTGCGGTGCGGCCGGATGATTATCCGCAAGGCATCACCGCGCATGCTTTTCTGATGCAGCGGCTGCGCGAAATCCGCTTGCTGTAATGCTGTTGCAATACGGTGAGCGTTGGGCGTAATCCTGACGCCTGCTCGCATATGCCGGGATCTGGGGGGATCGGGATCAATGCGGTTCACGCCAACAAGGGAATCCCCCGCGCCATGACATTTCGTTCGCTGCTGCTGGCCTGTGCGCTGGCCGCCCTGCCACAGATCGCGTTGGCGCAGGATGCCGACAAGAAGGCCGAAAAATCTGTCGCGGCTGAGGAAATCGCGCCGCCGCAGGTAACGGTGACGAAGCATGAAGGGCGCTTCAACGGCCAGTCGATCCGCTACAAGGCCATAGCGGGCGAAACCTATCTGAAGGACAAGGACGGCAAGCCGCTCGCCGCGATCTTTTCGACGGCCTACATCAAGGACGGCGCGGTCGATCCCAAACGGCCGGTGACGTTCCTGTTCAATGGCGGGCCGGGATCGGGTTCCTTGTGGTTGCACATGGGCGCGTTCGGGCCAAAGCGGGTGGTGATCCCGTCGGACGCGCGCGACGATGGCGCGCCGCCTTATCCGATCGTCGACAATCCCGAGAGTTTGCTCGACGTGACGGACATCGTGTTCATCGATCCGGTGGGGACGGGGTGGAGCCGCGCGCTCGGCAAGACGGACCCGAAGGATTATTGGGGTGTCACCAAGGACGCCAAGTCGATCGCCCAGTTCATCCGCATCTGGCTGAACGAGCATGGCCGCTGGAACGCACCCAAATATCTGGGCGGCGAAAGCTATGGCACGACCCGATCGGCCGCCGTCGCGAACGAACTGGAAGGCAGCTACAACGATGTGTCGCTGAACGGCATCCTGCTGATTTCGACGATTCTCGATTTCGGCGTGCAGGCCGAAGTGCCGGGCAATGAAATGGTGTTCGTCACCAACCTGCCGACGATGGCGGCGACCGCCTGGTACCACAACAAGGTGGCCGACAAGCCCACGACCGTGGACGCGTTTGTCGAGGAAGCGCGCCAGTTCGCGGCGGGGCCGTATCTGACCGCGCTGATGAAGGGCGGCAAGCTGGCCGGCGAGGAACGTGCCGATATCCGCCGCCGGCTGTCGCGCTTTACCGGTTTGAGCGAAGGCTTTCTCGAAAATGCCGATCTGCGGGTCTATCCGGGGCGGTTCTACAAGGAATTGCTGCGCGATCGCGGGTTGACGGTGGGCCGGCTCGATACGCGCTACACCGGCGTGGATTATGACAAAGCGGGCGAGGAACCGGACAATGATCCGTCCTTTTATGCGATCGACGGGGCCTATACCGCGGCGATGAACGCCTATGCGCGCAACGATCTGGGGGTGAAGATCGACCGGGATTACGTCACCATCGGCGGCGTTGGCGATTGGGACTGGGATTTGGGCCGGGGCGATCTGACCTATTACAAGAATGTCGCGCCCTATATCGGCCGGGCATTGCGCGAAAATAGCGGGCTGAAGCTGTTCGTGGCCCAAGGCTATTACGACTTTGCGACGCCCTTTTTCGGCGCGGAATATTCGCTGAGCCGGACGGGGATGCCCACCGACCGGATCCATTTCGAATATTATGGCGCGGGCCACATGATGTATGTCCGCGACGCCGATCTGAAGAAATTGTCTGGCGATATCAGGCGGTTCATCACCGCGCGGTAATGTTGCTGGGGAGCGCCGGTCCGGCTCCCCGCAATTGCCGTCAGCCGCGACCGCGGTAGGACGCGACACCCTGGTCGGGCAGCCACAACCCTTCGGGCGCCGCGCCGGATTGCCAGAACACGTCGATCGGCATGCCGCCGCGCGGATACCAATAGCCACCGATCCGCAGCCACACCGGCTTCATTTCATCGAACAGACGCTGGCCGATGCCGACCGTGCAATCTTCGTGGAAGGCGCGGTGGTTGCGGAAGCTGCCGAGAAACAGCTTGAGCGACTTGGATTCGACGATGGTTTCGGCGGGCGCGTAATCGATCACCAGATGCGCGAAATCGGGCTGGCCGGTGACCGGGCAGAGCGAGGTGAATTCGGGCACGGCGAAGCGGACGAGATAGAGCGAGCCGCCGCGCGGATTGGGAACATAATCGAGCACCGCTTCTTCGGGAGATGCGGGCTGGGCGCTGGCCTGGCCGAGATGGATCGGGTTCATGAGGCCCAATTAGGGCGTGGCCCGGCGTCGTGCAATCCTCGCGCCGCATGGGGCTTTGGGATAGAGATGGGCCAACGTGAAGGAGCAGGCGATGGAGTCACTGGTTTCAACCGCATGGCTGGCGGATGCGCTGGGGACGCCGGGCCTGTGCGTGGTGGATGCCAGCTATTATCCACTCGATCCGAGCCGCGATCCGGCGGCCGAATATGCCGCCGGGCATATTCCCGGCGCCGTGTTCATGGATCTGGCCGGCCTTGCCGATCCCGAATCAACCCTGCCGGGGATGCTGCCATCGGCCGACGCATTCGCCAGCCGGATGGCGTTGCTGGGAATCGGGAATGATTGCCGGATCGTCCTGTATGATAGCACGCCCCACCGCACATCGGCGCGGGCCTGGTGGATGTTGCGCACCTTCGGCAAGACCGATGTGGCGATCCTTGATGGCGGGATCGGCAAGTGGCGGGCCGAGGGGCGGCCGCTGGAGACTGGGCGGACGGCAAAGGATCGCCGGGATTTCACCGCGCGCAAGGATGCGGCGCGCGTGCGCGATCTGGGGCAGATGCTGGCCAATCTCGCTAGCGGCGCCGAACAGGTGGTCGACGCGCGCGGGGCAAAACGGTTCACCGGCGAGGAAGGCGATCCGCGCGGGCTGGCATCGGGGCATATCCCGGGATCGCGCAGCCTGCCGATGGATCGGATGCTGAACGCCGACGGGACGTTCAAGGACAAGGACGGCATCCGCGCCGAATTTGCCGCCGCCGGGGTGGATCCGGCCCGGCCGCTGATCACCACCTGCGGATCGGGTGTGACTGCTGCGACCGTGCTGTTCGCCGCCCACCTGATCGGCAAGGATGATGTGGCGCTGTATGATGGATCGTGGAGCGAATGGGGGAAGCTGCCCGATACGCCCAAGGCGCTGGGGCCGGCCTGAAACATAGGGGCGAACGGCTACCAACGGACGCATAATGGCTTTAGGCAGGCGGCATGACCGACGACACCCCCCCGCTTCGCCCCGCCACCCGGATCGCCGCTGCAGGACGGCGCAAGGAATGGACGCAGGGTATCGTCAACACCCCGGTGTGGCGGGCATCCACGATCCTGTTCGACAGCGTTGCCGATCTGCGTCGCGCGTCGGCCAGCCCCAACGACCGGCTCTATTACGGGCGGCGCGGCACGCCGACGCAATGGTCGCTGGCGGACGCGCTGACCGAACTGGAGCCGGGCGCTGCGGGCACGATGCTCTATCCATCGGGTGTGGCGGCGATCGCGATGGCGTTGTTGAGCGTGCTGAAGCCCGGCGATGAGCTGCTGATGGTCGATTCCGCCTATGAACCGACCCGGGCCTTTTGCCGTAACGTGCTGGCGCCGATGGGGATCACGACGCGTTTCTATGATCCGCTGGCGGGCGGCGCGATCGCCGATCTGTTCAGCGATGCAACGCGGGCGATTTTCCTGGAAAGCCCCGGCAGCCTGACGTTCGAGGTGCAGGATGTGCCGGCGATCTGCGCGGCGGCGAACGCGCGGGGCATCGTTACCCTGCTGGACAATACCTGGGCGACGCCGCTGTATTTCCCGGCGCTGGCCAAGGGCGTGGACCTGACGATCCTGGCCTGCACCAAATATATCGTCGGCCATTCGGATGCGATGCTGGGGTCGGTGACGGCGACGGCCGGGCATTTCGAAGCCTTGCGGCGGACGACGCACCAGTTCGGCCAGCATGTCGGCCCCGATGATGCAGCGCTTGCCAGCCGTGGCCTGCGCACGCTCGACGTAAGGTTGCGCCAGCATCAGGCGGGGGCGCTGGAAGTGGCGCGCTGGCTGGAAACACATCCCGGCGTCGCCCGCGTGCTGCATCCGGCTTTGCCGACCTGTCCGGGCCACGCCATCTGGGCGCGTGATTTTGCCGGGTCGACCGGGCTGTTCGCGTTCGTGCTGCAAGGCGGCGACGATGCCGCGCGCGCCGCGCTCATCGATGGGCTGGATCATTTCGGCATCGGATTTTCGTGGGGCGGGTTTGAAAGCCTGGCACTGCCGGTCGATCCGGCGGCGATCCGTAGCGCAACGCGGTGGCAGGCCGAAGGGCCGGTCGTGCGCCTGCACATCGGGCTGGAGGATCCGGCCGATCTGATCGCCGATCTGAAGCGTGGGCTGGATCGCTTCGCCGCTGGCGGCTGAATTAAGGGCGCCGTTCGATCACCTGCATCATCGCGGTCATCGCGGTGCGCATTTCGGCGGCAAGCTGGGCGGCGGCGGCCCGGCAATCGCCCCCGCGCGTCGATCGCTGGCGCAGCAATATTTCGATTCCGGCGGCGGCAAAGGCCGCCGTTTCGGTGGCGAGCGCATCGAAGCGACGGCGCGCGATCGGCCCTGCCATCGCATAATCGGCGGCCGCATCGGCGGGGACGGGAGGGGCTGCCTGGGCATCCCCCGACAGCCGCGCGACGAGCGCGAGCGCGCCGGCCAGCCGGGCGAACCGTTCGTCCGGCCCGTCGGCCACGGGCTGTGGCGCGCTGCCCGTTGGCGATGGTGTATCGACCGTCATCACGCCCGCACGGATAGCGGCTGACCCGCTAAGGAATGGCTAAGGGCTGCGCAATATTGCGACATGATCTGTTGCGATGCACCAACACTAGGAGCCGATCGCCTCATAACAGGCACGATTTTATTTGTGCGTTGCGAGGGGCTGTAGCACAAATATGACGTTCCGAAGGCAGCCCGCCCCCCGCGACACGCGGTAATGGAGGTCGGGCGCTCAAGGCGCGGGGAATGGAACGACATTCAGATCAAGGGGAATATTCTCATGCGCACTTTCATTCTGGGCCTGTCGGCCCTGGCGATCACCGCTGCGGCCAGCCCGGCCTTTGCCGAAGACGCCGAAGCGACCAAGGAGTGGACCCTTTCGGGTGGCGTCACGGCCGTTTCCGATTATCGCTTCCGGGGCATTTCGCTGACCGACAAGGATCCCGCGATCCAGCCGACGCTGACGCTCAGCCATTCGAGCGGCTTTTATGTCGGCACCTGGATGTCGAATCTGAAGGATTCGGACACCTATGGTGAGTGGGAAACCGATCTGTACGCCGGCTGGACGGGCGAAGTTGGCGCCGGGGTCACCATCGACGCCGCTGTCGTTTACTATTTCTACGCCGACGGCCATGGCCCGAGCGATTATTTCGAACCGTATGTCACGGCATCCTACACGCTCGGCCCGGTCGAAGCGAAGGCTGGCGTCAACTGGGCGATCTCGTCGGACGCGACCGGCAATGAAGATTGGTTCTACACCTTCGGCCAGCTGAGCGCGGGCATTCCGAACACGCCGGTGACGCTGACGGCCAAGCTGGGCCATCAGGAACTGGGTGATCTGGCGCACAGCTACACCGATTGGTCGCTGGGCGCATCGGCCACCTTCGGCCCGGTCACCGCTGGCGTTTCCTATGTCGGCACCAACGTGAAGGGCGTTCGCGCCTATGCCGATCCGCGCCTTGCAAACGACGCGGTGATCTTCTCGCTCGGCGTCGGCTTCTAAGCCACGGCAAAGCCAGTTCGATCAGGGGGCTGCGGGCGACCGCGGCCCCCTTTTTCATGCGCTGGCGGCGACCAGCGCTTGCGTGACGGGGTGGGCCGGACGCCCGATCACGTCTTCGAACAGGCCCTGTTCGACGATCCGGCCGGCATCGAGCACGGCGATCCGGCGGCACAGCCTGCGCACCACCGCCAGATCGTGGCTGATGAACAGGATGGCGAGGCCCCGGCTGCGCTGAAGCCGTTCGAGCAGATCGAGCACGCGCCCGGCGACCAGCACATCGAGCGCGGAGGTCGCTTCATCCAGCAGCAGTGCTTCGGGGCTGGCGATGAGCGCGCGGGCGATGGCGACGCGCTGGGCCTGCCCGCCGGACAATTCCGCCGGGCGCCGCCGGGCGAAGCTGCGGCCGAGTTCCACTTCGTCGAGCGCCTGTTCGATCAAGGCGGCCCGATCGGCGGACGATCGTTCGGTAAGGTGGCGGAGCGGTTCGGCAATGATATCGGCCACGCGCCATTGCGGATCGAGGCTGGCGACCGGATCCTGGAACACCGGCTGGATCAACCGGCGATACGCGGGCGTCATCGCGCGACGGGGCGGCAGAGGGGTGCCGCGCCACCGCACCACACCGGAATCCATCGGTCCGATCCGGGTGATCGCGCGGCCGAGCGTCGATTTGCCCGATCCCGATCCGCCGACGATCGCCAGCCCTTCGCCGGCGTGGAGGGTCAATGATGCGCCATCGACCGCCGCGATCCGTCCGCGCCGCCAGCCGGGGCGGGGGAAGGAAACATGGATGGCTTGTGCTTCGACCAGCAGATCGCCGGGGCTGGGCAGGATCGGCGGCGGATCGGTGAGGCGCGGGCTGGCGGCGATCAGCGCGCGGGTATAATCGGCGGCGGGCGCGGCAAAGATCCGGGTGGCGGCACCAGCCTCGGCGATGCGGCCCGATTCCAGCACGACGACGCGATCGGCATGGGCGGCGACCGCCGGCAGATCATGGCTGACGAGGAGGAGGGCCAGCCCGTCTTCGCGGCGCAACCGGGCGAGCAGGGCGAGCACCTCGTGGCGCAAACTGGCGTCGAGCGCGGTGGTCGGTTCATCGGCGACGAGCAATTTGGGGCGGTGGGCGATGGCGGCGGCGATCATCACCCGCTGGCGCTGTCCGCCGGACAGGCGGTGGGGGAATTGATCGAGCCGTTCGTCGGCCCGGTCAAGGCCGACGCGGGTGAGTAACGCGGCCAGTTCGCGCCGGTCGGGGCGGGGGGCGCCGGCCTGACGCCAGGCTTCGTTCAATTGCGCGCCGATCCTGAGATGCGGGGTGAGCGCGGTCAATGGTTGCTGGAAGACGAAGCCTGCGTCGCGGCCCCGGATGCGCCGGCGATCGCGTTCCGCAGCGCCGATCAGTTCCACGCCATCGAGCCGGGCGGAACCGGTGGCGGTGAGCGGCGACAGGCCGAAGGGCGCAAGGCAGGTCTGGCTTTTGCCCGATCCCGATGCGCCGACCAGCGCCACGCATTCGCCGCGCGCGATGGCAAAGCCGACATCATCGACGATCGCCGTGTTGCCGGCGCGGATCGCCAGCCGATCGACCGCATAAACCGCCGTCATGCGAAACGGTCCCGCAGCTTTTCGCCAAGCAGGGTGAGAGAGACGAGGATCGTGACGAGGATGCCGCCGGGCAGCAGCAGCGCGTGGGGCGCGATATCCATGTCGTCGGCGCCGTCCTTGACGAGGATGCCGAGCGAGGTGAGAGGTTCCTGCACGCCCAGGCCCAGGAAGGACAGGAAGCTTTCGATCATCACCACCTGCGGGATGGTGAGAAGCAGATAGGCGATCGCCACCCCGGCGAGGTTGGGCAGCAGATGGCGGATGACGATCGTGCGGGGCGGCGCGCCGGCGGCTTCGGCCGCGAGCACGAAGGGGCGTTCGCGCAGGGCCAGCACCTGCCCGCGCACGACGCGCGCCATCGTCAGCCATTCGACCGCGCCGATGCCGATGAAGACGAGCAGGATCGAGCGGCCGAACAGCACCATCAGCAGGATGACGACGAACATGAAGGGCAGGGCATAGAGCGCGTCGACGATGCGCATCATCGCTTCATCCACCTTGCCGCCGCACCAGCCGGCAATCGCCCCCCATGCGACGCCGATGACGAGCGAGACGCCGGCCGCCGCCACCGCCACCAGCAGGGTGACGCGGGTGCCCACAAGCGCGCGGGCGAGCAGATCGCGGCCGACGGCATCGGTGCCAAGCAGGTGGCCAGGGCTGCCCGGCGGCGCGCGGACGGCGGCCCAATCGATGGCGTCATGGCGCCACGGCAGCAGCGACGGAATGATCAGCGCCGCCGCGACGATCGCAAGGATCAGGAACAAGGGAAGACGCGCCAGCATCGTCACCCGCGAATCCGCGGATCGAGCCAGCCATAAGCCAGGTCGGCGACCAGGTTGAACAGCAGGATCAGGGCTGCATAAAGCGTGACGACGGCCAGGACGAGCGGGTAATCGCGGTTGAGCGCGCCCTGGACGAAATAGCTGCCAAGGCCAGGCAGCGCGAACACCGTTTCGATCACCACCGCACCGGTCAGCAGTCCGGCGGTGGCGGGGCCGAGATAGCTGGCGACGGGGACGAGGGCGGGGCGCAGCGCATGGCGGGCGAGGACGCGGGCCGGCGACAGGCCGCGCGCGCGGGCCGTGCGGACATGATCCTGCGCCAGCGCGGTGGCGAGGCCGGCGCGGGCAAGCTTTGCGATTGCGCCGGCGACGGGCAGGGCCAAAGCGAGGACGGGCAGTGCGAGATGCGCCGGATCGCCATCGCCCCAGCCGGAGACAGGCAGCCAGCCGGCCCATAATCCGAAGATGAGCGCCAGCAGCGGCCCGGTGACGAAGCTGGGGAGCGCGGTGAGCACGGTCATCCCCAGCATCAGGCCGTGATCGACGGCGCCACCCGCACGCGCCGCCGCCCACAGGCCGATGCCGATGCCGAGGATCAGGGCGACCAGCAGCGCAAGCGCGCCCAGCGTGAGCGAGACGGGCAGCCCTTGCGCCACGAGATCGGTGACGGTGAAATCGCGATAGACCAGCGACGGGCCGAAATCGCCCTGCGCGATACGGGTAAGGTAGCGCCAGATCTGTTCATGCAGCGGCAGATCAAGGCCATAAGTGCGGGCGAGCGCGGCCTGCGTCGCGGGGTCGAGCGCGCGTTCGCCATCGAACGGCCCGCCCGGCGCCACCTTCATCAGCACGAAGGACAGGATGATGACGGCCAGCAGCGTCGGCACCGCCGTCAACAGGCGGCGCAGGATCAGCGCGCGCATCGCGGGCCTGTCACAGGGCGGCTCACCGGGCGGCGTGGATTGGCTATCGTCCCGCGATCAGGCGCGGGACGAACAGCGGGAACGAAGGGGCAGGCAAGCGCCCCCACGCCTTATTGAGGGGTTGTCGCCGTGGCGTCTTGACCGGCGCCTTCGGGGGCAGCGAGGATGTCGCGCGTGACGGCCCCCTTGTCGACCACCGTGGTGGCGGGATCGGCGGCCTGCGAACGGATGGCGGGGGCCGCGACATTGCCGGTCTGGCCGACGATCGCGGTTTCGGCGCCGCTGCGGGCGGCCGGGCCACCGAACAGCGCCTGCAACGCCTGCGTCGACGAATCGGCTTCCTGCGGGCGCGGTGCGCCGGGCTTGGGCGGGCTGAGCGCGAAATCGGGCGGGATCACCAGCGGCGCCTGACGCGAGACGGCGAATTCATCGGGGCCGCTGCGGCCGGCAAAGACGCCGGCCTTCTTGCCGCCGCAGGCCGAAAGCGCGAGCAACGATGCGGCGGCGGCCGCGACCAGAACAATCTTACGCATTCACATTCTCCGCAGGATCGGAACGGTCGCGCGCGAAAAAGGCGCGCAGGACCAGCAGCAGGACACCGATGGTAATGGCGGCGTCGGCGACATTGAAGACCAAAAAGGGATACCAGTCGCCGATATGCGGCCCGAGAAAATCGACGACGAAGCCAAAGCGTACACGATCGACGATGTTGCCCAGCGCACCGCCCAGCACAAGGCCGAGCGCGATCGTATCCGGCCGGCTTTTTTCGCGCCACATCCAGATCAGCACGACGGCGGAGATGGTGGCCGTCATGCCGACGAGCAGCCAGCGTTCCAGTTCGCTGCCGGCGGTGAGGAAGCCCATCGACACCCCGTAATTTTCCACCCAGCGCAGTTCGAACACCGGCAGCAATTCGATCTGGCGGATGCGCTGCAGATCGAGCGGGCCGGTGACGACCCACTTGAGCAGCTGATCGAACAGAAAGACGAACGCGGCGGCGGCCAGGCCGAGCGCGAGGCGGGGGCGACGATCAGCCATTCACCACCCCATCGCAGCGGCCGCACAGGGCGCCGTCCTGCGCCACATCGGGCAGATGCCGCCAGCAGCGGCCGCATTTGTGGTGATCGGTGACGGTGACGGTGACCGCGCCGCTCGCCGGGGTGACTTCGGACACGATGAACAGTTCGGCCAGATCGATCGCGGCGCCATCGGCGAAGGGCAGATCGGCGGCGACGACGGCTTCGAGGCTCGATCCCAGCACCTTTTCGCGGCGCATCGGTTCGATCGTGGCGGTTACGATCGCGCGCAGTTCGCGCAGCTGCTGCCAGCGCGCGCCGATTGCATCATCGGCCCATGCGGCCTCGACTTCGGGCCATTCGAGCAGATGGACGCTGGGTGCATCGGGGAAGCGCGTGCCCCACACTTCTTCGGCGGTGAAGCACAGGATCGGCGAGGCGTAGCGGACGAGCGCGTGGAACAACGTATCCAGCACGGTGCGATAGGCGCGGCGCTTGGCCGATCCTTCCGCGTCGCAATAGAGGCTGTCCTTGCGGATATCGAAGAAGAAGGCCGACAGATCGTTATTGGCGAAATCGGTCAGCGCGCGGGCGTAGGCGTTGAATTCGAACGCTTCCGTCGCGCGGCGCAGATCGCCGTCGAGTTTCGCCAGCAGATGCAGGACATAGCGTTCGAGTTCGGGCATGTCGGCCACGGGCACGCGTTCGGCATCGGTGAAGCCATCGAGCGCGCCGAGCAGATAGCGGAACGTGTTGCGCAACTTGCGATAGGTGTCCGACGTGCCCGACAGGATTTCCTTGCCGATGCGGACATCTTCGAAATAGTCGGTCGAAGCGACCCACAGGCGCAGGATATCCGCGCCGCTTTCGTTGATGATCTTGAGCGGATCGACGACGTTGCCGAGGCTCTTGGACATCTTGCGGCCCTGCCCGTCGAGCGCGAAGCCGTGGGTGAGCACGGCATCATAAGGCGCACGGCCGCGCGTGCCGCAGCTTTCGAGCAAGCTGGACTGGAACCAGCCGCGATGCTGGTCCGACCCTTCGAGATACAGGTTGGCGCGGACATCGGGGCCGTACCGTTGTTCGATCACGAAGGCGTGGGTGGAGCCGGAATCGAACCACACGTCGAGAATGTCGTTCTGCGGTTCATAATCGGCCGCCGCATGATCGGGGCCGAGCAGATCCTGATGATCGGCGGTGAACCATGCGTCGGCACCACCGGCCTTGAACGCGGCGACGATGCGGCCGTTGACGGCGTCGTCGCGCAGATATTCGCCGGTCTTGCGGTTCACATAGAGCGCGATCGGCACGCCCCATGCGCGCTGGCGGCTGATCACCCAATCGGGGCGGCCATCGACCATCGCGTGGATGCGGTTGCGTGCCTTTTCGGGCACCCAGCGGGTGCGCTCGATCGCGTCCAATGCGGTTTGGCGCAAGGTGGCGTTGTTGGACTGCGCGGCCCGGATCGCTTCTTCCTCGGCGCAGCGCGGGATCGCCCGATCCTGTTCGATCGCCCGGTCCATCGGGATGAACCATTGCGGCGTGCAGCGGAAGATCACCTTGGCTTTCGACCGCCAGCTATGCGGATAGCTGTGCTTGTAATCGGCGGACGCGGCGAGCAGCGCGCCGGCTTCGCGCAGATCCGAACAGATCGGGCCATCAGGCGCGTTGAGCTTGGGGGCGATGACGCTGCCCTGACCGCCGAGCCAAGCCCAGTCGGCGCGATACTTGCCGTCATTTTCGACCGCGAACACCGGATCGATGCCGTTGGCCTTGCACAGCAGGAAATCGTCCTCGCCATGATCGGGCGCCATGTGGACGAGGCCGGTGCCGGTTTCGGTGGTGACGAAATCGCCAGCGAGGAACGGACGGGGCTTAGCGAAGAAGCCGCCGAGCTTGTGCATCGGGTGCCGCGCGACGGTGCCGGCGAGTTGCTTACCCGAAAATACGCCACGGTTCACCGGGATCGATGTTGGCTCAAATCCGGTGCGTTGCATGAAAGACCTGAGAAGATCTGAGGCAACCAATAGGTTGATCGATGCGTCACCGTGAGCGAACTCGACGAGCGAGTACTCAACCTCTGGCCCGTAAGCCAAAGCCTGGTTGACCGGGATCGTCCAGGGCGTCGTCGTCCAGATCACCGCATGTGCGCCGACCAGTTCCGCGATCGGGCTTTCGGTGATTTCGAACGCGATATCGACCTGCGTCGAGACGATATCCTCATATTCGACTTCGGCTTCGGCGAGCGCGGTCTTTTCGACCGGCGACCACATCACCGGCTTGGCACCGCGATAGAGCTGGCCGGATTCGGCGAACTTCAGCAATTCGCCGACGATCGCCGCTTCGGCGTCATATTTCATGGTGAGATAGGGATCGTCCCAATCGCCCATCACGCCGAGGCGCTTGAACTGATCGCGCTGCACCGACACCCATTTTTCGGCATAAGCGCGGCATTCGGCGCGAAACTGGACGGGATCGACCTCGTCCTTGTTCAGCTTTTTCGCGCGATAGGCTTCCTCGACCTTCCATTCGATCGGCAGGCCATGGCAATCCCAGCCGGGCACATAAGGCGCGTCTTTACCGAGCAGCGACTGGCCGCGGACGATGATGTCCTTCAGCACCTTGTTCATCGCATGGCCCATGTGGATGTCGCCATTGGCGTAGGGCGGGCCATCATGGAGGATGAAGCGTTCGCGGCCCGCGCGCGCGGCGCGGATCTGGCCATACAGGTCGTCCGCCGCCCACTTTGCGAGAATCGCGGGTTCCTTGGCGGCAAGGCCGGCCTTCATGGGGAAAGCGGTCTTCGGCAGGAAGACGGTGTCGCGGTAGTCAGGTGCGTCGGACATGCGGGCGTTTTGGCCTCAGACGAGAGTTTGATCCGGCACTAGGGCACGGCCGGGGCCGCCGCAAGCCGCCGTGCGGCCTCGGCACAGTCGGCGTCGATCTGCGCCTTGAGCGCTTCGAGCGAATCGAAACGCATTTCTGGGCGCAATAGCGAAACCAGTTCGACTGCGATCACCTGGCCATAGAGGCTTTCGGCAAAGTCGAAGAAATGCGGTTCGAGCAGTTCCTTGGGCGGATCGAACGTCGGCCGGATGCCGAGATTGGCAGCACCGTTCAGCACGCGGCCGTCCGCCAGATGGCCGCGCACCGCATAGATGCCATAAGCCGGGCGGAGATAATCGGCCATGTCGACATTGGCGGTGGGAAAACCAAGCTGGCGGCCCACCTTGTCGCCATGGATCACCGGCCCTTCGATCGTGAACGGGCGGGTGAGGAGGCGGGCTGCGGTTTCGCAGTCGCCGGTTTCCAGCGCCTCGCGGATGCGGCTCGACGAAATCTGCCCATCGGCATCGGTGACGGGGGCGACGGTTTCGGTGGTGATGCCATGCGCCGCGCCCAGCATCGCCAGCGTAGCGACATCGCCGGTACGGCCCTTGCCGAAGGTGAAATCCTGGCCCGTGACGATGGCGGTGGCACCGGTGCGCGCGGCGATGCGATCGCGCACAAATTCTTCGGCGCTTTCGCCGGCCAGTTCGGCATCGAAATGAAAGACCAGCATCGCATCCGCGCCGGCATCGGCAAACAGCCGCGCGCGCTGGTCGAGCGTGGTCAGCCGGAACGGGGGTGTATCGGGGCGGAAGAAACGCACCGGATGGGGATCAAAGGTGGCGACGATCAGTGGCCGTCCTTCGGCCTGCGCCCGATCGCGCGCGCGGGCGACAACCGTCTGGTGACCGCGATGGAAGCCATCGAAATTGCCAAGCGCGATCACCCCGCCGCGCAGGCGTTCGGGCAAAGGCGCATCGTTGGTCAGCCGGTCCATCGCGAGAGGGCTATAGAAAAGCGATCACGCCGCCGCAATCAACGGTTGCGCTCGATCGTCACGAAATCGAAATCCGGGCCGCCCAGTTCGCGCTTGGCGACGCGCCATCCATGGCCGAGCGGCGGCATTTTCGTGTCGCCATCGACGGTGCGATGTACTTCGGTCAGTTCGATCGTGTCGGCGACATCCATGAACAGGGCATAGATTTCCGCGCCGCCGATCACCGCGATTTCATCGACCGGGCCGGCAATCGCGATTGCCTCGTCCACCGAATGCGCCACTTCCGCGCCATCGGCCCGCCAGTTCATATCGCGGGTAAGGACGATATGGCGGCGGCCGGGCAGGGGGGCCGGGAAACTTTCGAACGTCTTGCGGCCCATCACCATCGGTTTGCCCATGGTCATTTCCTTGAACCGCTTGAGATCTTCGGGCAGCCGCCAGGGCAGCTTGCCGTCGCGCCCGATGATGTTGTTGTCGGAACGCGCGACGAAGAAGGTGATGCGGGGCCGGCTCATATCGCCACCGGGGCGGCGATGTGCGGATGGGCTTCGTAGCCGAGAATTTCGAAATCCTCATATTCATAGGCGTCGATCGCTGCCGGACGGCGCTTGATCGACAAGGTGGGAAGCGGCTTCGGCGCACGCGTCAATTGTTCGCGCGCCTGATCCAGATGGTTGGAATAAAGGTGGCAATCGCCGCCGGTCCAGATGAAATCGCCCGCTTCCAGCCCGCATTGCTGGGCGAGCATGTGGGTGAGCAGCGCGTAGCTTGCGATATTGAACGGCACGCCCAGAAACACATCGCAGCTGCGTTGATAAAGCTGGAGGCTCAGCCGGCCATTGGCGACATGCGTCTGGAACAGGCAGTGGCAGGGGGCGAGCGCCATTTTCGGCAATTCCGCCGGGTTCCACGCGGATACGATCTGGCGGCGCGAGGCGGGATCGCGGTTGATCAGGTCGATCAGGGCCGCGATCTGATCGACATGGACGCCGCCCGGCCCCTCCCAATCGCGCCATTGCTTGCCATAGACCGGGCCGAGATCGCCGTTCGCATCGGCCCATTCGTTCCAGATGCTGACCTTGCGATCCTTGAGCCAGGCGATGTTGGTATCGCCGCGCAGGAACCACAGCAATTCGATGATGATCGACCGCAGATGCAGCTTCTTGGTGGTGACGAGCGGAAAGCCCTTCGAAAGATCCCAGCGCATCTGGTGACCGAAGACCGACAGCGTGCCGACGCTGGTGCGATCGGCCTGTTCGACCCCTTCGTCGAGGATGCGGCGGATGAGCGCGAGATAATTGTCCATCGCTGCCGCTTATGCCGGGGTGGGGCTTTCCTGTCGATGGTATCCAAAGTCGTCCAAATTCGGAGTCAGCTCGCGTGGACGGGATGAATGAAATCCGTAGCTTATCGGGTAGATCGTCACCGCCAGAGGATCACGCATGGCTGTTATCCTCCTGCCGGAACAGGCAGGCACCGTGCTGGGCAGCAGCGCCGACGCAATTATGTTGTTCGCGCCGCTGTTGGAGAATTTGACCAGCGAGGTGTTGCAGATCGCCCATGTCGATCCGGCAGGTGCGCTGCTTGGCCTGTCCGAAGCGATCATCGGGGATCAGGACGGGGTGGACCTGCCGATCCGGGGCATCGTGCGCGATGCCGTGCTGCTGGACGCCAGCGGTGTAATCTTGGCGCACAACCATCCGAGCGGCGATCCCACCCCCAGCCGCGCCGATCTGGGCGCGACCCGGCGGCTGGGCACCGCGCTGCGCGCGCTCGACATCCGCATCGTTGATCATCTGGTCTGTGGCGGCGGCCACTGGCGCAGTTTCAGGGCGCTGGGGCTGCTTTAAGGTTTGTGGGGCGCGCCTGATGACGGCGCGGCCGATTGCGGGGCGACGAACACGCAGGGCTTGATCGCATCCGGGGCTGGCCGCGGGCCGCGCGCTTCGTACATGGCGAGGAAGCCACCCGCGGACGGCATCGCGATCCGTTCGACGCGGGCATAGCCGACGGCGGCCATCTCGCAATCGAGCAAGGCGGGCGGCGTGCCATGTTCGGCGGTCGGCCGGTTCGAATCGACCACAACGACCCTGCCGCCGGGGCGCAGCGCGGGGCGCATCCGCCACAGGAATTCATAGGGCGCGCCGATCTCGTGATACATGTGGACCAAGAAGATGCGGTCGAAACTGTCGGCCGGCAGCTTGGGATCGGCCGGTTCACCCAGCTTGACGCTGACATTGTCGAGCGCTTCGCGGTTGACGCGTTCGGCCAGCGCGTCACGCACCTGCGGCACGATATCCTGCGCCAGCACGCGGCCATCCTCGCCCACCCGGCTGGCCAGGCGGATCGTGTAATAGCCTTCGCCGGCGCCGATATCGGCCACCGTCATGCCGGGGGTGATGCCCGAACGGGCCATCACATTATCGGCTTCGCGCAGCCGATCGCGGGCTTCTTCGGTCGAATAGCGGCTCGACACGATCGGGGCGACCGGGCGGTGCGCCGCCGGGAACGCCTTGCTGGGAACGTCGGCATCGTTTCCGGGCGCGGCGGGGGTACAGGCGGCCAGTAGCGCCGCCGTCATCCCCATCAAGATCGCCGCGCCTGATTTCACTCGACGTCCTCGACCTCGACCTTCTCGCCGGTCACGCGCTGCGACAGCGCGGCGGCCATGAACGGATCCAGCGCGCCATCCAGCACATCGGATGGCGCGGTGGATGTTACGCCGGTGCGCAGATCCTTCACCAGCTGATAGGGCTGGAGGACGTAGGACCGGATCTGGTGGCCCCAGCCGATTTCGGTCTTGGCGGCATAGCCTTCACTGGCCTCGGCTTCGCGGCGCTGCAATTCGCGCTCGTACAGGCGCGCCTTGAGCTGCTTCATCGCTTCGGCGCGGTTCTTGTGCTGCGAACGCTGGTTCTGGCAGGCGACGATGATGCCGGTGGGCACGTGGGTGATGCGCACCGCCGAATCGGTGGTGTTGACGTGCTGGCCACCCGCGCCCGATGCCCGGTAGGTGTCGATCTTCAGATCCTTGTCGAGCACCTCGATATCGATATCGTCATCGACTTCGGGATAGACCCAGACCGACGCGAAGCTGGTGTGGCGGCGCGCGGCCGAATCATACGGGCTGATGCGGACGAGGCGGTGGACGCCGCTTTCCGTCTTGCAGTGGCCGTAAGCGTTTTCGCCGCGGATCATCAGCGTGGCGGATTTGATGCCGGCTTGTTCGCCCGCGTGGAAATCGACGAGTTCGACCTTCATGCCATGGCGTTCGGCCCAGCGGGCATACATGCGCTGGAGCATGCCGGCCCAATCCTGGCTTTCGGTGCCGCCGGCGCCGGCATTCACCTCGATATAGGCGTTGTTGCCGTCGGCTTCGCCGGCCAGCAGGGCCTGCACCTTGTCGCGTTCGGCGCGTTCGGCGAGTGCCGCGAGCGTGGCGACGGCATCGTCGACCATGCCGCTATCGCCTTCGGCCTCCGCCATTTCCATCAGTTCGACGGTATCGCGCACTTCGTTCTCGATGGCGCGCGTCGCGGTGATCGCCTCGTCAAGGCGACGGCGCTCGCGCATCACGTCCTGCGCGGCCTTGGGATCATCCCAAAGTTTCGGGTCTTCGACGCGGTTGTTCAGCTCATCGAGCCGCCGCAACGCGCGGTCCCAGTCGAGGAAGCGGCGCAACAGCGCGAGCGCGTCGTTGATCTGGTCGACATGGGCTTGCGCTTCGGCGCGCATGGTCAGGCTCCTGAACTTAAAACGTCACCCCGGCATGGGGACCGGGATTGTCCCGCCCATGGCGGGGTAGAAATAGGCGACATGCAGGCGGATGCCCGATGCCGATTTGGACGGCGGGTTAATAGATGCCGCCCTCTCTTTGCAAGAAATCGCTGTCGCTGCTTTTGGCGGCGGGGCGTGTTTCGTCGGGGCGCTTGGCGATTTCCTCGCGCCGAATCGTACGACGCGGCTCGCTTTCGGGTTTGAACGCTTCCCAGATGATCGCGGCCTTGGGTTCGCTGCCCGGCCAGCCGCCAAACACCTTGCGCCCGGTTTTCCGATCGATGCGGACCATACGGATGCCCGGCGGCGCGCGGAATGGGACGACCGGCATATCCTTCATCGCCTGAACCGCGAACTGCTTGAAGATGGGTGCTGCAACGGTGCCGCCCTGCGCATAGCCGCCCAGCGAGCGCGGCTGATCATAGCCGAGATAGACCCCGGCGACCATATCGGCCGATCCGCCGACGAACCACACATTGGTCGGCCCGGTCGACGTGCCGGTCTTGCCGAACATCGGCCGGCCGAGATCGCGCAGGATCGTCGCGGTGCCGCGCTGGACGACGCCTTCGAGGATGTGGACCGTCTGATAGGCGGTCATCGCGTCCATCACCTGTTTGCCGCGCGGTTTGGGGCGAGGCATCGGCCCGCCATTATAATCCTTGGCGTTACAGCCCTCGCACGGCCGCGTATCGGCCCGCCAGATCGTCTTGCCGTGACGATCCTGGATATAGTCGATCAGCGTGGGTTTCAGCTCACGCCCATTATTGGCGAGCATCGCATAAGCGTTGGTGAGTTTCAGCACCGTGGTGTCGCCCGCGCCCAGCGAAATGGCGAGCACGGTGGGATAATTGCCGATGCCCATGGCGGCCGCGGTCTTCACCACCTTGTCCATGCCGGTCTGGCTGGCGGCGCGCACCGTCATCAGGTTGCGCGATTGTTCGACGCCCCAGCGCATCGTCTGCGGACCGGCATTGGCGCCGGAGAAATTGCGGAAGCATTTCTGGCCGAGCCGCGCCGACTGATAGACGCAGAATGGCCCGTCGACGATGATCGATGCGGGCGTCATCCCGGCATCGAGGGCTGCGGCATAGACGAACGGTTTGAAGCTCGACCCCGGCTGGCGCATCGCCTGCGTCGCGCGGTTGAACGATGATCCGCGCACGTCGAACCCGCCCTGCATCGCCAGAACCCGGCCGCTATGCGTTTCTTCGGCGACGAAGCCACCCGATACGGCAGGAATGTTGCGCAGCGTGTAGGCGGCCCCCTCGCGCTTCACCACGATCACATCGCCTGGCGCCATGAAATCGAACGCCCGTCCGCCGACGCCGCGCTTGGGCATCGTTGCCGCGCCGGCGTAAAGCGTGCCGGTCGATCCATCGGCGAAGCCGATTTCCGCGCTGCCACCGGATTTGGACAGGATCACGGCCGCGCGCCAATCATCATAGCCGGTGCCGATGGGCGCGGCCGCGAGGCGCGACCGCCAGCCATCGCCCAGGGCGATTTTGGCGGCCGGGCCGCTCCACCCCTTGCCGCGATCATAGCGGACGAGGCCGTCGCGTAGCGCGGTTTCCGCAGCCTGCTGGACGTTCGGGTCGATCGAGCTGCGCACCCAAAGCCCGCCGGAATAAACGCTGTGCGGGCCTTGTTGTGCGGTTTCGCCATAGCGCTCGATCAGTTCGCGGCGCACCTCTTCCATGAAATAGCCGCCAATGTCGCGTCGGGCGGTGGCGGCGCGATGGACGGTGCCGAGTGGCGTTGCGGTGGCAGCGGCGCGCTGCGCTTCGCTGATCCAGCCATTGGCCTTCATCTGATCGAGGACATAGCCGCGCCGTTCCAGCGCGCGGGTGGCAAACCGATCGGGATTATAATTGGCCGGCGCCTTGGGCAGGATCGCCAGATAGGCCATTTCCGGCAGGGTCAGCTGATCGACATCCTTGTCGAAATAGGCGCGCGCGGCGGACTGCACGCCATACGCATTCCGGCCGAGGAATATCTGGTTGAGGTAGAGTTCCAGAATCTGCTGTTTGGTCAGCGCCTGTTCGATCCGGTAGGCAAGGATCATTTCCTTGATCTTGCGCGTCGGCGAATATTCGTCGCCGAGCAGCAGATTCTTGGCGACCTGCTGGGTGATCGTCGACCCGCCTTTGGCGCGTTCGCCCGATCCCACCTTCGAGGCGTAATCGACGACCGCGCCGGCAAGGCCGGTCAGATCGACGCCGCTGTGCGAGAAGAAGGTCTTGTCTTCGGCGGCGAGAAACGCATGGATCAGCATCTGCGGATATTCGTCATAGGCCAGCTCGACGCGGCGTTCGCGTGCGAAGCTGTGGACGGGCATGCCATTGACGTCGCGTACATTGGTCGGAAGTGCCGGCTCATACGCCAGAAGCTGATCGGCATCGGGCAGGTCGCGTGCGAAAATGAGCCAGATCGCCAGCCACAGCAGCAACAGCCCGCCTGCGGCAAAGCTGGCCAGGCGGACGATTCGGCGTTGCCACAAAGCGTGCAGCTTCGGCCCGATGCCGTCGCCCGCCCGTGTGAGCTTCATGTGCACGTTATCGGGCGGGGCGTCTTCCATCGTCTCGGCCATCTAGCAGGTTGAGGCGGCTTTGCCAGCCGTCAGAAGGGTCACTTGCTGGCAAGGCGCCGGGCGAAGTGGAGTTCGACCGCACGGCGCACGCCTTCGGCGATATCGCGCTGGTAGCGCTTCGAAAAGAGCAGCTTGGCGTCGTCTTCGTTGGAAATATAACCGGTTTCTAGCAGCACCGACGGCACATCCGGTGCTTTGAGGACGATAAGCCCGGCAAAGCGGTGAAATTCACTTTTGAACGGTATCTTGGTCGACATTTCGCGCTGCAGGAGCGTTGCGAAATCGGCGGAAACGTTCATCGTTTCGCGCTGGGCCAGATCGAACAGGATCGAGGACACATCCTGATTCTCCCCGCCGAGATTGACGCCGTTGAGCACGTCGGCGCGGTTTTCGCGGGCGGCGAGCGCGGCGGCAACCTTGTCCGACGCGACTTCGGAAAGCGTGTAGATCGTCGCGCCCCGTGCGGCGGGATTGGGTGCGCTGTCGGCGTGCACCGACAAGAACAGGTCCGCCCCCAGCCGCCGGGCGATTTCCCGGCGTTCGCCCAGCACGAGGAACTTGTCGCGGTCGCGCGTCAGGGCGACGCGGACGCGGCCCGATTCGACCAGCTCGTCACGAATGGCCAGGGCGATGGCCAGGGCGGCATCCTTTTCGCGCCGGCCATCGCTGGCGAGGGATCCGGGATCATGGCCGCCATGGCCTGCATCGATCACGACGAGCGGGCGTCCGGTGCCCTTGGCGCCGATGATCGGCGGTAGCTGCGACCCGGCAACCCGGCCGGCGCGGTGATCAAGCGGCACGCGCACTGCGGATCGATCGGTTGGCTTGGGTGCCGTGGCGCGGATGGCGACCGGCGGATCGAACGCCTTGCTGCGGGCCTTGGTGCTGCGCGTGAAGGCGCTGTCACTCGCGCCGGCGATTTCCAGCACCAGGGAACGGCCGTCCGCGGCGAAACCGCCCCTGTGCACCAGCGCCGGGGCGTTGAGATCCAGCACCACGCGCGCCGTATCGTGATTGAACTGGGCCTGGCGGATCGCGGTGACATAGCCACCGGCCTGCCCCCCCGATCCTGCATGGGCGCCGGTGACGTCGATCGCGATGCGGCGCGGATTTTCGAGCGTGAAGGCGCGCGCATGTTCGACGGGGCCGTCGAATCGCAGGGTGATGCTATCGCCGACGATCTCGATTCCCCGGATCGATGCGGCGTCGATCGGGGTTGCCACCAGCGCGGCGAGCAGCATCAACCCGGCAACGCGCGCAAACGCAGCGCCTGAGCTGCCTTCTCCTTCGTTCTGGGCAGGATCCCGCCGGCCCAAGAGCCGGGCGATGCCCTGCGCGATGCGCGAGATCATAATCGTGCGGCCCCTTGGCGCGTTCATTCTCTGCCTTGAAGCATAAGCACCAACTGATCAATTCACCAAAATCCCGGACGATATTTGGCATCGGGCCGGCTGGCGGGACAGCTTGGGTTGCCCCCGGACCATGCAGGTGCTAGCAGCAACAATCCGTACGGCTGCCCTTTATCCAACACGGAAAGGCCCGTCCGGTAAAGGACGCCGCATTCGCGGCCGCCATCTAGGTTGACGCTGCATGAGTCATGATTTCCTGAATCCACGCTGTGCCCATGAAGGCGGCGGCGTGTCGGTTCAGGGCTGCCTTCCGGCGCACCGCGCCGGACATGGCGTTGCAGCAGAGGCAGAGTTTTTCGTTCCCAACCGGGCGCCCTGGCGCTGCATCGACGCGATGCCGCCTGCGCCCCTTTCATATCGCGCGCCGCGCCGTGAACTAACGGCCAGCGGTCGCGCCCGGAGACCAATAAATGACCATGCGCATGCTGATCGACGCGCGCCACCGGGAAGAAACCCGGGTGGCCGTCGTCAAGGGAAACCGCATCGAGGAATTTGATTTCGAATCCGCTGAGCGCAAGCAGCTCAAGGGTAATATCTATCTCGCCAAGGTGACGCGCGTTGAGCCGTCGCTGCAGGCGGCGTTCGTCGATTATGGCGGCAACCGCCACGGCTTCCTCGCATTTTCGGAAATCCACCCGGATTATTACCAGATCCCCAAGGAGGATCGCGAGGCGCTGCTGCGCGAAGAGGCCGAGCACGCCGCCGAAGAAGAGGCGCTGCGCCAGCGCGAAGACGCCGATCACGACCATCATGACGACGACGATCATCATGATGACGATCACCATGACGACGACCATCATGATGATGGCGAGCATGGCGAAGGCGAGGAAGGCGAAGCCGTTCCCCGCCGCCGGCCGACCAGCGCGGGCGGCGCCGATGGCGATGCGGTGGAGGCGTTGCGCACCAAGCGCATGAACCTGCGTCGCCGTTACAAGATTCAGGACGTGATCCGCCGCCGGCAGGTGCTGCTGGTGCAGGTCGTGAAGGAAGAACGCGGCAACAAGGGTGCTGCGCTGACCAGCTATCTCAGCCTGGCCGGCCGTTATTGCGTGCTGATGCCCAATACCGCCCATGGCGGCGGGATCAGCCGCAAGATTTCGAACGCGGCCGATCGCAAGCGGCTGAAGTCGATCATGGCGGAACTGGATCTGCCGAAGACGATGGGCTGCATCGTCCGCACCGCGGGCCTCCAGCGCACCAAGACCGAAATCAAGCGCGACTTCGATTATCTCGCCCGGCTGTGGGACGAGATTCGCGAAAACACGCTGCAATCGGAAGCGCCGGCGCTGGTTTATGGCGATAGCGACCTGATCAAGCGCGCGATCCGCGATATCTATAACCGCGACATCGACGAAGTGATCGTCGAGGGCGAGGAAGGCTATCGTCAGGCGCGCAGCTTCATGAAGCTCTTGATGCCGAGCCACACCAAGAAGATCGCGGCGTATAACGACGCGGTGCCGCTGTTCCAGCGGTTCGGGGTCGAGGATCAGCTTGCGGCCATGTACCAGCCGATCGTTCAGCTGAAATCCGGCGGCTATCTTGTCATCAATCCGACCGAGGCGCTGGTGTCGATCGACATCAACTCGGGCCGGTCGACGCGCGAACATAATATCGAGCAGACGGCGGTCAGCACCAATCTGGAAGCGGCCAACGAAATCGCCCGCCAGTTGCGCCTGCGCGACATGGCCGGGCTGGTCGTGATCGATTTCATCGACATGGAGAACAACTCCAACAACCGTAAGGTTGAAAAGGCGATGAAGGAGGCATTGAAAAACGATCGCGCCCGTATTCAGGTCGGCCGGATTTCGAGCTTCGGCCTGTTCGAGATGAGCCGCCAGCGCCTGCGCACCGGCGTACTGGAAGCATCCACCCGCCAGTGTCCGCATTGCGAAGGCACCGGGCTGGTCCGCACCGCATCGTCGGCCGGCCTGTCGGCGCTGCGCATGCTGGAGGACGAAGCTGCGCGGGGTCGCGGATCGCGCCTGGTGCTGCGCGCCAGCCAGGAAGCGGCTTTCTATGTGCTCAACCGCAAGCGCGAGGAAATCAGCGAGATCGAGGAACGTTATGGCGTCCTGATCGAAATCCTGTCGGATGGATCGCTGGAAGGCGCCCGGATGACCGTCGAATCGTCTGGGCCGCCGCCGGCCTATGCGCCGCGCCTGCCTGCCCCGATCGCGATGGAACCCGAGGATGACGACATTCTCGACATCGAGGATGAGGAAGAAGAGGAAGAGGTCGTCGAGGCTGAAACCGGCGAACGCGAAGAGCGCGAAGGCGAGGATCGTAGCCGTCGTCGCCGCCGTCGTCGTCGTCGCGGTGGCCGTCGCGAGGAAGGCGAAGGCGCGTCGCAAGACGAACAGCAGGGCGACGAAGCCGAAGAAGGCGTGGCCGGCGACGAGCAGGACGAGGAAGCCGACGGCGAAGCCGGTCGCGATGGCGAGGCCGATGGTGAGGCGGACGCCGGAGAACGGGGTGACGGGCGCCGTCGTCGCGGTCGCCGGGGACGCCGTGGTGGCCGCCGCCGGAATGGCGAAGAGGGCGTGAACGGTGACAGTGCCGCCCAAAGCGAGCCTGCCGTCGGAGCGGTCGTCGAGGCCGCCGATACGCAAGCCGTTGTCGAAGTGGCCGTACCTGCGGCGTCCGACGAGGAAGAGGCACCCGCCAAGCCGCGTGCCCGTCGTCGTCCGCGGGCGCGCAAGGAGGCCGAGCCGGCCGTGGCGGAGACCGTCGCTGTCGCCGAAGTCGCCCCCGAACCGGAACCGGTTGCCGTAACGGCTGAGGAAGCACCGGCTGAAAAGCCCAAGCGGACACGGCGCAAGGCGGCCCCCAAGGCGGAAACGGAAGCCAAGCCCAAGGCTGCGCCGAAGACCCGGGCGAAGGCGAAAGCCGCAGCGCCTGTCGCCGCCGAGGCCGCCGAGGAAGGTGCACCGCCGGCCAAGCCGGCCCGCCGCACCCGCGCCAAGGCCGCCGCGGCACCGGCTGAAACCGATGTCGCCGAAGCGGTTGTCGAACCTGTTGCCGAACCGGCGACGGCGGAGACGGCCGATGCGGCCGAAGGCAATACCGGGCCGCGTCGCGGCTGGTGGCAGCGGACCTTCGGGGCGTGAGCCGCTGATCGCGGTTGATCTTCGATATTCGGCCGGCCGGGGTGCACTGCATCCCGGCCGGTTCCGCGTCGTGGGGATGGCGTGTTTTCAGCGCCGGTTCATCCCGGCTGGACGACAGCCCTGCTGATGCGCCGGCTAGCTTGCCCCTCTTGTCCTGATTTCGGCATCATCCTGCGCTGGGTGGTGGTGTTTTTGCTGTCGATGGCCCTGCTGATGCGCCCCGCCGCCGCGCAGTCGATCCTGCGCGACGCGGAAACCGAGGCGCTGCTCAACGATATTGCGCGGCCGATCGTGATCGCCGCCGGACTGGAACCCGGCAATGTCCAGATGATCCTGATCCAGGACAAGGAAATCAATGCGTTCGTGGCCGGCGGCCAGGCCGTTTATATCCATTCGGGCCTGATCGCCGCGGCCGACAACGTCAATGAAGTGCAGGGCGTTATCGCCCATGAAGTTGGCCACATCACGGGTGGCCATATTGTGCGCTTTTCGGAAGGCGCCCGTGCGGCGACGGGTATCAGCCTGTTGTCGCTGCTGCTGGGCGCGGCGGTGATGGCGGCGGGCGGCGGCGAAGCCGGCATGGGCATTCTTTCGGCCGGCCAGCAGGCGGCGATGAGCAAATTCCTCGCTTTTACCCGCACGCAGGAATCGAGCGCGGACGCCGCCGGCGCCAGTTTCATGAAGAAAGCCGGCATTTCCGGTCGCGGATCGGTTTCCTTCTTTCAGAAGCTGCGCAAGGAAGAGTTCCGGCTGTCGTCCAGCTATGCCGACGTCGATCCCTATGCCCGCACGCATCCGATGTCGGCTGATCGCGCGGCTGTGATGGAAGCCGAACTGAAAGGCGATCCGGCCTGGAACAAGCCGACCGATCCGGCGCTGGAAGCGCGTTTCCAGCGAGTGAGAGCCAAGCTTGCGGGTTTCGTTGACGATCCCAAGGTGACGCTGGCCCATTATCCTGAAAGCAATCAATCCATCCCGGCGCGTTATGCGCGGGCTTATGCGTGGCACAAGGCGGCTTATCCGGACAAGGCGGTGGCTGAAGTCGACAAGCTGGTGGCGGTGGCGCCGCATGATCCGTATTTTCTGGAGCTGAAAGGGCAGATCCTGCTCGAATCCGGCAAACCGAAAGATGCGATCGCGCCCTTGCGGGAGGCCGTTGCCACCACCCGCGGCGCCCCGCTGATCGCGTCGCTGCTGGGCCATGCGTTGATCGCGACGGAAGACCCGGCCAACCTGCCCGAAGCGCGCACGGTGCTGCGCAACGCGGTGGCGCGCGACAATGACAATCCGTTTGCCTGGTATCAGCTGGGCATCGTCTACAGCCAGGATGGCGATATCGCGCGGGCGGCGCTGGCGACGGCGGAGCGCTATGCGTTGATCGGTCAGCCGAAGCTGGCGCTGGCCAATGCCGAAACGGCGATGCGGGGCATCCCGCAAGGCACGCCGGATTATGTGAAGGCTGAAGATATCGCATTGACATCGCGCCAGGCTATTGAAGATCAAAAGAAACGCCGGTGACGGCAGCAAGGGGCCGCAGGGCGTGTCAGTGAATCAAAGGGGATATTGGATGGCGGGCATCATTGGTGCGCTGGCCGGTGGTGCGGCGATTGCGTTCGCGGGCATGCAGACGACCGGCGTGGTTCCGGCCAAGGATCGCGCGGCGATCGAGGCGATCGTGCGCGATTATATTCTCCAGCATCCCGAGATCATTCCCGAAGCGATGGAGAAGCTGCAGAACAAGCAAATGTCCCAATTGCTGGCGGCCAACCGCAAGGCGCTGGAAACGCCCTTTGCCAGTGGCTGGGCGGGCGCGCGCGATGGCGATGTCGTGCTTGTCGAATTTTTCGATTATTCGTGCGGCTATTGCCGGCAGGCGGTGGCCGACGTTGATCGGCTGATCAAGGAAGATCCCAAGCTGAAGGTGGTGTTCCGCGAATTGCCGATCCTGGGCGATGCCAGCGATGCGGCGGCAAAAGCGAGCCTTTCGGCCGCGCGGCAGGGGGCATTCTACCCGTTCCACCTGAAATTATACGCCGCCGGGCGGCCGACGCCGGAAACCATCGCGCGCGTCGCGAAGGAGGCCGGGCTGGATCCGGCGCTGGTGACCGCCGACAATAAGGCGCCGGACGTTCAGGCGGAGATCGCCAACAACATTCAACTGGCGCGCGCGCTGCAACTCACCGGCACGCCGGCGTTCGTCATCGGCGATAAATTGCTGCCGGGCGCGGTTGGCTATGAAGCGATGAAGAAAGCGATCGCGGAGGCCCGCGCCGCGAAGAAATAAGCCGGATACCAGCGCATCGGCTTACGGTGCGTCGTTGTTCTCCCGGGCCGGTTGCGCGCGGCCCTTGAAGCCCTGTGCGATGACATACCATTCGGACGAATCCTTGCGGCTGGCCGGTGGCTTGGCGTGCTTGACCGTGGTGAACAGCCGCTTGAGTTCGGCCACCAGATCATTGTCCGCGCCCCCTGCCAGCACCTTGGCGACATAAGCGCCGCCGGGCCTCAGGATATCGGCGGCGAAGGCGCAGCCGGTTTCGACCAGCGCCATGGTGCGCAGGTGATCGGTCTGGGGGTGGCCGGTGGTGTTGGCGGCCATGTCCGACAGCACCAGATCCGCCTTGCCGCCCAGCGCCTCGGTCAGCAGGTCGGGTGCGGCATCATCCATGAAATCCATCTGGAAGATGGTGACGCCGTCGATCGGATCGACCGGCAGCAGATCGATGCCGACGATTGCCGCCTTGGGCGCGGTCCGACGCACGACCTGGCTCCACCCGCCCGGCGCGATGCCGAGGTCTATGACCCGGCTGACACCTTTCAGCAGGTGGAAACGTTCGTCGAGTTCGATCAATTTGTAGGCGGCGCGCGAACGATAGCCTTCGGCCTTGGCGCGGCGGACATAGGGGTCGTTCAGCTGGCGCGCGAGCCAGCGCGTCGACGAGGCGGTGCGCCCACGGCCGGTTTTCACCCGTGTGCGGGCGCCGGATCCACCGCGGCTCATGCCAAAATCCTCATGCGCGTTCCCCTTCACGGGCCATCAACGAGCGCAGGATGCCCTCGCGGATGCCACGGTCGGCGACGCCTAGCCGCTCTGCCGGCCAAATGTCGATGATCGCTTCGAGGATCGCGCAACCCGCAACGACGAGATCGGCCCGTTCGTTGCCGATGCACGGCAATGCGACGCGTTCGGCAATCGACATGGCGGAAAGCCGGCTGCTGATTTCACGCATCGATCGTGACGGGACGATCAGCCCGTCGATCGCGCGGCGATCATAGGTGGAAAGGCCTAGGTGGACGCTGGCGAGCGTCGTCACCGTGCCGCTGGTGCCCAGCAGACGGGCGGGGGCGTGGCCGGTTGCGGCAAGCGTGCTGGCGAACGGGGCGAAGGCCTGGGCAACGCGTGCGCGCATTCGGCCGTAGGCGGCCAGCCGATCATCGCGTTCGGCCCAGTCGTGCGGTTCGCTTTCGGTAAGCGAGACAACCCCCCAGGGCGCCGAGAACCAATCGAGGACGCGGGGGCTTTCGCCCGCAGTGTCGATCAGCACCAGTTCCGTGGAGCCGCCGCCGATGTCGAAGATCAGCGCTGGCCCGTCTCCCGGTTCGAGCAGAATGTGACAGCCGAGCACGGCAAGCCTAGCTTCCTGTTCGGCGGTGATGATGTCGAGCACGATGCCGGTTTCACGATAGACGCGCTGGACGAATTCGCGCCCGTTTTCGGCGCGCCGGCAGGCTTCGGTCGCGACCGATCGTACCAGCGTGACCTGACGGCGCTGCAGTTTTTCCGAACAGATTGAAAGCGCGGCGACGGCGCGATCCATCGCCGCGTCGCTCAACCGGCCGGTTGCCGCCAGCCCTTCGCCCAGCCGCACGATCCGCGAGAAGGCATCGACGACGACGAAACCATTGTCCGAAGGCCGCGCGATCAGCAGGCGGCAATTGTTGGTGCCCAGGTCCAGCGCGGCATAAGTGCGCCTATAGGGCCGCCTGTCGGGCGCGTTGGTGGCCGCTCGCCGCGGAAAATTTCCGCTTCGCGGCGCCGCCATTCCGGGCTGCTGCGCCATGTCCGTTCACTCTTATCTTTCCGGTCGGGCCGATGCCGCCGGGACTTGGGCTGGAGACTATCGGGACATGCCCGCGGCGGCAAGACCGCCCGACCGAGACGAAAAGCCGCATCGTCAGGCGTTGACACGGGGCGGGTGCGCTTCTATCTGGCGCGCCTGCCGTTGCCCCGTCGTCTAATGGTAAGACTACGGATTCTGATTCCGTCTATTGAGGTTCGAATCCTCACGGGGCATCCAGGCACCTCCCACCATCATCGGTTCGTTGCCGTCACGACTGGCCTTTTCACAGGGCTGTTCAGCGCATTCCAAGTTGGCATTCCGACGCCGGGCGATAGAATGCCGGCAACGGGCCGTATCGGATGCGGCCGCTTGAGGGAGAATATGATGTCGGATTCCGCAGCCGCGGCGGGGGATGATAAGCCGGACACCAAGGAGAAAAAGGCAACGCGCCTTACTCCTGCGGGTGTGGGTGTCGGCGTTGCCATCGGTTCGGCGGCGATCGTCGCGGCGCTGCTTTATGCCAACCGCGCCAAGAAGAACGACAAGAAGGCCTGACAGCCACTTATCCTAGAAGTCCGCCGCCAGGGTGAGGGCGATCCCCGACCCCGGCGCGGCATCGCCGGCGACACGGAAACGGCCCTCGATCGCGGCGGTCAGCGTCGTTTGCGCGACAGGCAGCGAAAGCGCGGCACGCGGGCCGATATCGAACCGTTCGACCCCCGGTTGCGCCCCGCCCCAGGCCCCGCCGCCCAGGCGAAGCATCGTCGTGGGCGCGATTGGCTGCCGGTGGACGATACGCAGCGCGCCATCGGCAAACAGGTCGCGCGATCTGGCGCCGACAATGCCCGCCTGGGCATAGCCATCCGCTTCGATGTTCCCGCCCAGATCCCGCCAGAAGCCGCCCGCGCCATAAACCGACCATGCGTTGCGCCCATGGCCGCCGACATCGACGCGCCGTTCAACCGACAGGCGCAGCGGCTGGCCGGGTAGCGGGTGGATATCCACGCCGGCAGCAGCCTCTGCCGCGCGCCGATCGTTCAGCGCGGTGCTGACGCGGGCGGCGAGCGCGAATCGGGCGGGGCCGTCGCGGTTGAGCCGCCATGCGATTCGTGCGGCGGCCTGCCCGCCACCCAATTGCCCACCGGTCGCCAGCGTTTCGCCGCTGCCATTGCGGACGAAGAGATAGGCGCTGCCCGACCAGCGCGAATCGCGGTGCGGCGATGGTGCGGGCGGCGGGGCAGGGAGATCGAAGCTGCGCGGCAGCGGCGCTGGCTGCGCGATGGTGGATGGCTGGGACGGATATTCCCGGCGCGCCGCTGTCGCCTGCAAGACGATTGCGGCATGCGATTCTGGCGGAGGGGCGTCTGCGGTGGCTGCCGGGCGCGGTGCGGTTTGTGCAATCAGCGGGGAGAGCTTTTCCGGGATAGGCTGCCTTGGCGGTACCGATGCGCGGGCTGGCGAGGCGGCGGGTTCGCCGACGGCCTCGGGCATCAGCCACCAGATCCGCCCGCTTACCCAGATTGCGGCGACCAGGGCGAGGAAGCGGATCGGTGGCGATCTCATTCGATGGTGACCGGGAAACGGTGGTGGGTCTTGTCCCAGCGGGCGGCGGCACCGGGCGGGGTGCGCGCGTAGCGCAGGAGCGCGCGCCACGCCGCCATGATGCCGATGATGTTGCTGATCAGCATGCGCGGGCCGGCGCGTAACGCTTCGTGCGGACCATAAACGCGCCACACCATCCAGCAGCGCATCAACAACCGCCAGCCGAGGAACCCGAGATTGATCTGGCACAGCGTGATCAGCAAGGGATCGAGCACCGGGCCGCTGCTGCCGCGCACGGCGTGCAATGTGGTCGACGCGGCCCATAGCAGCAAAGCGAGATAGCCGGCGGTGACGATCAATGCCGACAGGATGGCGCCGCGATCGCGCAGGCGCATCCAGCGTTCGGCGATCCCGCCGCGCCAGCCCAGCCTGTCCCAGCCGGCCAGCGCGATGCCGGTGAGCCAGCGGGTCTTCTGGCGGACGGCGGCGTCGATCGTCGCGGGGAAATAGGCGCGCACCGCCACCAGTGAACGGCCGTCGGCGGTGGGCAGTCGGACAAACACGCCGCGCCCGCCGCCCTCGCCAATCCGCAGGCCGAGTTCATAATCCTCGGTCAGGCTGTCGGCATCGAACGGCAGGCCACCGCGCGCGTCGGCGATACGCTGCATCGCGGGCCGGGCGATCGCGCAGCCGACCCCGGCGGATGGCATCGCCGCGCCGATGGCTTCGCGCACGATGAGCTGTTTTCCGTGGGCTTCCGAAAACTCATCGAGATAGTGACCGGATATCCATGGTGATCCCGGCACGATCAGCGGCATCACCGGCAGTTGGACGAGATCGAATCGTTCGATCAGCCGGTCGAACACGCGCAGTTCGGCGGGGTGCACCACATCTTCGGCATCGTGCAGCACGATGGCCTTGTACGTGGTGCCGGTCGTCGCTTCTTCGGCGCGCATCGCGATCCATAGCCGGTTGAGGCATTCGGCCTTGGTGGTCGGCCCGTCGAGCGAACCGCCGACCAGCCGGACCAGTGCGCCTTTGCCATGATTGGCCTGCACGGTTTCAACCGCGTGCGCGGTCGCCGGATCGTTCGGATATGTGCCGACGAAGATTCGGAAATCATCATGATCGAGATGATCAAGGGCATGGCACAGCATTGCGCCGATGACGTCGCCTTCGTCCCATGCGCCGATGAAGATGGCGATGCAGCCCGGTGCGTCGGGAGGTGGCAGCGTGGCGACCGTGGCGGGCCGATGGCGGCGATAGACCGTCAGCCGGCGCCTGGCCGCGCGCAGCAGCCACAGCGCATCCATCGCGCAATCGTCGATCGCGCCGATCAGCAGTCCGATCGCCGCGAACAACGCGATTTCGCCCAGGGCTGCGTCAAGCAACCCTGACAGCATTTCAGGATTCGGCATCCCCCATATCCCCCGACAAAAACATGTCGGAGCCGTCACAAATATACAAGCTTCGGAAATTGGACGGTTTGTTGCTAAGAAACGGGGCTGGATTTGCCGGGATATTGGCGGCAATTTTGGCAGACCGGAATCATGGGGAGCGGACGATGCGGCATTTCGGGATGCGCTGGGCGGTATTGCTGCTCGCGCTTGCGCCGGTCATGGCATCCGGCGATACCGCGCCGCAGGTGACGATGGCGACGCCGGGTCGTGCTGGCGGGGCGATCGAACGCTTCACCGTGCGCTTTTCCGAACCGATGGTGCCGCTGGGCGATCCGCGCAGCCAGGGGCCGTTTGCGGTGACATGTCCGGTCGCTGGCAAGGGGCGCTGGATCGACCAGGCCACCTATGTCCATGAATTCGAAAAGCCGCTGCCCGGTGGAATTTCGTGCGCCTTCGTGCTGCGCGAAGGACTGAAGACGCTGCGTGGCGCGACGCTGGCCGGGCAGCAGCGTTTCACCGTCGATACCGGCGGGCCGACGGCACGCGCGGTGCTACCGACCGGCTATGGCGGCGATATCGCCGAGGATCAGGTGTTTCTGGTCGCCGCCAACGTCGCGCCGGATCGCGCGTCGGTGGCACAAGCGGCCTATTGCGCGGTCGATGGCATTGGCGAGAAGATCGCCGTCGACGTGTTGCCGCCGGAAACGGCGGGCGATGTGCTCGAAGGCATGGGCGCTCAGCGCTATCAGGTGACCAATTTTCTGGGCGAAGCGGGCTTGCCGCAGGCGCTGCCGGCCAAGGGCAAGGCGCGCAGCGAGGCGTTGGCGAGTATCGTCGCGGTCAAATGCCGCCGGCCGCTACCGCCGGGGCGCGACATGGCGCTGGTGTGGGGGGCTGGTGTGCGCGGCGCGGGTGGCCGCACGGCAGGCGCCGACCAGCGGTTCGATTTCACCGTGCGCAAGGCGTTCGAGGCCAGGTTCGAATGTTCGCGGGTCAATCCCGATGCGGGGTGCAGCCCGATCGAACCGGCGCATGTGCGCTTTACGGCGCCGATCGCACGCGTAGCCGCCGAAGGTATTCGCCTGAAACTGGCCGACGGCACCGAATATCGGCCGGTGATCGACGACAAGGGCGCGCAGCAGGTAAGCGCGGTCAGCTTCAAGGGGCCGGTGCCGGAATCGACCAGGGGGCAATTGCTGCTGCCCGAACGGCTGACCGACGATAGCGGCCGGCCGCTGGCCAATGCAGCGCGCTTCCCGCTCGATATACGGTTCGATGCCGCGCCGCCGCTGGTGAAGTTCGCCGCGAACTTCGGCATCCTTGAGGCCAAGGAAGGCGGGGTGTTGCCGGTTACGGTGCGTAATGTCGAACCGGCGCTGGCGGGCAAGACATTGGCGGTGGGCGGCAAGCTGGCGCGGATCACTGACGACGACAAAGCGGTCGCGCAGTGGCTGCGTACGCTCGACAAGGCCGGCAAGAACGACTTCCGCGAAGAGAAGCGTGGCGGTGAAATGGTGACGGTGAACCATACCGGCGCCACACCGATCCTGGACCGGACGGCCGGCACCACCCCGCTGAATGTCGCGTTGCCGGCCAAGGGGCGGCAGTTCGAAGTGGTCGGCATTCCGCTGGCCAAGCCCGGTTTCTATGTCGTCGAACTGGCTAGTCCCGCACTCGGCCGCGCACTGCTGGGCCGCGATACGCCGCGTTATGTAGCGGCGGGCGCGCTTGTCACCAATCTTTCGGTCCATTTCAAATGGGGCCGTGAAGGATCGATGGCGTGGATCACCGCGCTCGACAGCGGCGATCCGGTTGGCGGCGCGGACGTGCGGATCACCGACAGTTGCAGTGGCAAGCTGCTGGCTGAGGGGAAAAGTGACGGGCGCGGCCGGCTGGCGATCAAGCCGGGGCTGCCCGAACCCGAAACCTATGGATCGTGCGACGACGGCGCATCGCATCCGTTGATGGTATCGGCGCGCAAAGATGGTGATTTCAGCTTCACTTTGACCGGCTGGTCCAACGGCATCCGCCCTTATGATTTCGACTTGGCCTATGGCTGGGACGAACGCACCGATATCTTCCACACCGTGTTCGATCGCAGCCTGATGCGCGGCGGCGATACGGTGCATATGAAGCATATCCTGCGCCGCCCGGTGGCGGCCGGCTTCACCTTTGCCAGCAAGCTCGATGGCGTGCTGCGGCTGACGCATCGGGGATCGGACACACAGTTCGATCTGCCGCTGCATGTGGGCGCGGACGGCATCGGCGAAACCGCGTGGACGGCCCCGGCCGGCGCGCCGCAGGGCGATTATGACCTGACGATCGTATCGGGCGACGATCGGATCTTCACCGACCAGTCGATCCGCGTCGATGAATATCGCCTGCCGACGATGCGCGCGACGGTGACCGGGCCGAAAGCCGCAGCGGTGCGGCCCAAGCAACTGCCGCTCGATCTGTTCGTCGGCTATCTGTCCGGCGGGGGCGCATCGAACATGGGTGTCACCGTGCGCACCGCCTTTGCGCTGGACGATAGCGCGCCCAAGGGCTGGGAAGGCTGGAGCTTCGGTGGGGCCAAGATCACCGAAGGGGTACAGCCGCTTGACGGCGATGGCGATGAGATTGGCGGAACCGTGTTGCCGTCGGCGCAGATGCTGCCCGTCACGCTCGACAATCAGGGCGCGGCGCGCACCAGCGTGGACATGCCGCAGGGCTTCGACCAGCCGACTTTGGTTTCGGTCGAGATGGATTATCAGGACGCCAATGGCGAAATGCTCACCGCATCGCGGCGCATCCCGGTCTATCCGTCGGCCGTGCGCGTCGGCCTCAAAACCGATGGCTGGCTGATGAAGGCGGATGATCTTCGCCTGAAGATGGTCGTGCTCGATGCCGACGGCCGGCCGGCTGCCGGCAAGAAGGTGAAGGTTGACCTCTATAGCCGCGAAATCTTGTCGGCGCGGCGGCGGTTGATCGGTGGCTTTTACGCTTATGACAATAATGCCCGGACGACGAAGCTCGCCAAAAGCTGCACGGCGACCACCGATAGCCTTGGCCTTGCCGAATGCGCGATCGATCCCGGCGTTTCGGGCGAAGTGTATGCAGTCGCGATCGCCGAGGACGATGACGGCAATGTCAGCCGCGCGGTGCGTTCGGTGTGGCTGGCGGGGGATGAGGATTGGTGGTTCGGCGGCGACAATGGCGACCGGATGGACCTGGTGCCCGAACGGACCGACTATAAATCGACCGACACTGCGCGCTTCCAGGTGCGGATGCCGTTCCGCGAGGCGACCGCGCTGGTGACGATCGAGCGCGAAGGCGTGATCGGCAGCTTCGTCACCAGGCTTTCGGGCAAGGATCCGGTGATCGAGGTGCCGTTGCAGGGCTTTTATGCCCCCGACGTCTATGTTTCGGTGCTGGTGGTGCGCGGGCGCGTTGGCGGGTTCAAGCTGTGGCTGTCGAATCTGGCGCGCGAATGGGGGCTGCCCTTTTTCGAACGCGATGGCGCCAAGCCAACCGCGTTGGTCGATCTCGCGAAGCCGAGTTTCCGGCTGGGTGTCGCCAAGATCAATGTCGGCTGGGAAGCGCATCAACTGGCCGTCGAGGTGAAGGCCGATCGCGACAAATATCGCGTGCGCGATGTGGCGCAGGTGGCGGTGCAGGTGAAGGATGGGGCTGGCGCTCCGCCCAAATCGGCCGAAATCGCTTTTGCGGCGGTGGATGAGGCGCTGTTGCAGCTTTCGCCCAATGACAGCTGGAAGCTGATCGATGCGATGATGGGCGAACGCCCGCTTTCGGTGCTGACGTCGACCGGGCAGATGCAGGTCGTCGGCAAGCGCCATTATGGCCGCAAGGCGGTGGCGGCGGGCGGCGGTGGCGGTGGCGATATGTCCGCCGTCAATCGTGAGGATTTCCGCCCGGTGCTGTTGTGGAAAGGCCGCGTGCCGCTGGATGCACAGGGGCGCGCCAAGGTGGCCGTGCCATTGTCGGATGCGCTGTCGTCGTTCCGGCTGGTCGCGATCGCGACGGCGGGGCCGGATCGTTTCGGTACCGGCATCGCGACCGTGCGCACGACGCAGGATCTGACCTTGTATGCCGGGTTGCCGCCCTTGGTGCGGACCGGCGATTTCTATGGCGCGAGCTTCACCCTGCGCAACGGATCGGACAAGCCGATGACCGTGACGGCAACCGCAGAGATGTCCCCGCGCATCGGCACCGCGCGGCCGCTGACCGTGACGATCCCGGCGGGCGGGGCTGCCCCCGTGACATGGAACCTGCCGGTGCCGGCGGGGATCGAACGCTTGTCGTGGACGGTGTCCGCGCGGTCGTCCGATGGCAAAGCCGTCGACAAGCTGACCGTAGCGCAGGAGGTGGCGCCCGCCGTTCCGCTGGAAACCTGGGCGGCGACCCTGGCGCGCGTCGGCCCGCAAACCAGTGTCATGCTGGCCCCGCCGGCGGGCGCGATCCCCGGCCGGGGCGAGGTGACGGTGAAGCTGTCCGATAGCCTGTCGCCGCCGCTCGATGGGGTGCGCCGCTACATGGCCGCCTATCCCTATGAATGTTTCGAACAGCGCCTGTCGAAGGCGGTGGCGCTGGGCGATATGGGCGCATGGGGGCGGCTGGCGGGTGAGGTACCGGCCTATCTCGATAGCAATGGCCTGCTGCGCTATTTTCCGGTGGACAGCATGGAAGGCAGCGAGGCGCTGACCGCATATGCGCTGGCGATCACCGCCGAAGCCGGGTGGCCGATCCCCGAAACCGCCAAAGCCCGGATGATCGAGGCGCTGAAGGGCGTTGTCGATGGCCGCATCGCCAGCAACGGGCAGGGCATAAGCGAGCGACGATTCCTGCGGCTGGCGGCGCTGGCCGCGCTCGCCCGCAATAACGCGGCAACCCCGACGATGCTCGGCCAGATCGGGCTGAAGCCGGCGGACATGCCGACATCGGCGCTGGCCGACTGGATCGTCGCGATCGACCGCACGGGTGCCGATCCGGCGCTGCGGCAGGCGGCCGAACAGGTGCTGCGGACCCGACTGGTCTATGAAGGATCGCGGCTCGATCTGGTCGATAGCGGGGCTGCCCCCTGGTGGATGATGACGAGCGGCGATGAAATGGCGATCCGTGCGCTGATGGCGGTGCTCGGCCGGCCCGGCTGGCAGGATGATACGCCCCGGATCATGGTGGGCGTGGCGCTGCGCCAGAAACGCGGCAGCTGGGATACGACGCCGGCCAATGCGTGGGGCGTGCTGGCCGCCCGGCGCTTTGCCGCGCTCTATCCGCCGGGTGCGGTAACGGGGTTGACGACGGTGAGCTTGGGGGCAGTAACGCGCAGCCAAAGCTGGCCGCAGCCGACCGATGCGCCGCTGCTGCGCCTGCCATTGCCGGCGGCACGGACGCCATTGCTGCTGGCGCAGGCCAGTGGGGCGGGGCCGTGGGCGCAGATATCGCTCACCGCCGCCGTGCCGCTGCAGCAGCCTCTGTTCGCGGGCTACCGCCTCGAAAAATCGGTGATGGTGATCCAGCAGCGGGTGAAGGGGCGGCTGACGCGTGGCGACGTGCTGAAGGTGCGGATCAGCGTCGATGCCACGGCCGAACGCAATTGGGTGGTGTTGAGCGATCCGATCCCGGCGGGGGCGACGATCGTTGGCAATCTTGGCGGCCAATCGCAGCAACTGGCGGATCAGGCGTCGGGCGGGGAGGGCGTGCAGCCATCCTATGTCGGGCGCGGGCTGGATGCGTGGCGCGGCTATTTCGAATGGGTGCCGCGTGGCCGCTTCACGGTGGAATATGCCGTGCGACTGAACGGTGTCGGCACGTTCCAGATGCCGCCGACGCGGGTGGAGGCGATGTATTCGCCCGATATCCGCGCGGCGATCCCGAACAAGCCGGTGACGGTTGCACTGCCGTGAAGCCATGTCGATTCGCCGCCATCTGAGCCGGATCAATATCGCGCTGGCGCTGGTCGGCATCACCGCGCTGGCCTTGCTGGTGCTGTGGCTGCTGACCCTGCCGCCGACGATGCCGTCTTACGCAGCGGTGCGCGAAGCCTATCGGCCGAGCGAGGCATGGCTGCGCGATCGCGAGGGCCGGTTGCTCGATTCCGAACGGGTGGATTTCCATGCCCGCCGGCTGGGCTGGAGCGAACTGGAGGCAATCGCGCCGGCCTTGCGCGAAACGGTGGTCGCGGCCGAAGATCGGCGGTTCAGCGATCATGCCGGGGTCGACTGGTGGGCGCTGGGCGGGGCGGCGCGCGATCGGGTTTCGGGCAAGCGACCGCGCGGGGCATCGACCTTGACGATGCAGCTGGCCGCATTCCTTGCGCCCGAGCTTGCCCGGCCGGGGGCGCGCAACTGGCGGGACAAGCTGCGCCAGATGCGCGCGGCGTGGGTGATCGAGCAGCATTGGTCGAAGGATGAAATTCTCGAAGCCTATCTCAACCTGTCCGGCTTTCGCGGCGAGGCGCAGGGCGTAGCGGCGGCGGCGCTGACTTTGTTCGGTAAGACCCCGGCGGCGTTGTCGCCCGATGATGCACTGCTGCTCACGGCGCTGTTGCCGGCACCGCAGGCGAGTGCGGCGGCGGTGGCGCGACGGGCGTGCGCGATCGGGCGGCGGACGGATTGCATGGCCATCGAAGCGGCGGCGGTGGCGATGCTCGGGCCGGCGCGGCGGCTGGCGCTTGATCCGGGGCTGGCCCCGCATCTGGCGGCGAAATTGCTGCGCGAGCCGGGGGCGACGGTGACGACGACCGTGGACCTGACCACGCAGCGTATGGCCGCGCTGGCGCTCGCTCGGCAGTTGCAGGGGCTGGGCGCATCGCGGGTGCGCGATGGCGCGGTGGTGGTGGTCGACAACGCCACGGGTGACGTGCTGGCTTATGTCGGTGGGGTCGGCGGTCAATCGACCGCAGGCGCGGTGGATGGGGCGGATGCGTATCGGCAGGCGGGATCGACCTTGAAGCCGTTTCTGTATGCACAGGCGATGGAGAGAGGCTGGTTGACACCGGCTTCGATCATCGATGATTCGCCGGTTCAGCTGGATACGGCGTCCGGCCTGTATGTCCCGCAAAATTATGATCGTAGTTTCAAAGGTCTGGTTTCAGCGCGGACGGCCTTGGCGGGATCGCTGAACGTACCGGCGGTGCGCACCCTGTTGCTGACCGGGGTGGAGCCGTTTCGCGATCGTTTGTGGGATGCGGGCTATCGCGGGTTGACCGAGGATGGCGATTATTACGGGTTCAGCCTGGCGCTGGGTTCGGCCGAAGTGACCTTGCTGGAACAGGCGAACGCGTTCCGGATGCTGGCCAATGGCGGGCAGTTCACGCCGCTCAGGATCAAAATGGACGATCCACGGGGCAAGCCGCGCAGCGTGTTTACCCGCCAAGCGGCGTTCCTGGTGGCGGACATGATGGCCGATCCGGGCGCGCGGGCGGTGACGTTCGGGCTGGATAGTGCGCTCAAACTGCCATTCTGGGCGGCGGTGAAGACCGGTACGTCCAAGGCAATGCGCGACAATTGGTGCGTGGGCTTTTCCGATCGTTTCACGGTGGCGGTATGGGTCGGTAATCTGGAAGGCGATCCGATGCGCGCGGTTTCCGGAACGAGCGGGGCGGCGCCGGTGTGGCGCGAAGTGATGCTGGCGCTTCATCGCGATCGGCCGGGGAAACGCCCTACGCCGCCGCCGGGGGTGGAGCATCGCCCTGTGGCCTTTGCCGGCGGGATCGAACCGGCGCGGGCGGACTGGTTCCTTGCCGGCACCGGGCAGACGGCGCTGGCGGCGGCCCCACCCGAAGCGCGCCGGCCGCGTATCGCCGATCCGGTGGCGGGGGCGGTCTATGCGATCGACCCGGATATCCCGATCGATCGCCAGCGGATCCGCGTTGCCACCATGGGCGCGGTGGCGGGCCATCGATTGCAACTCGACAAGCGCGATCTTGGCCCGGCGGATGGCCAGCCGCTGGTGCTGGCCGGGCCGGGGCAGCATCGGCTGTTGCTGGTCGATCCCGCAGGCAAGGCGGTGGATCGGGTGCTGTTCAGCGTGCGGTGAGGCTTTAGTCGCGCAGGGCGGATGCGGCGCGGGCGGCGGCTTCGATGGTTACGCGATCGGGCGCGCCCTTGGGGACGACCCAGCTGCCGCCGACGCATTTCACCGCCGGGATGGCGAGCCAATCGCGCGCGCTGGCTGCGGTGATGCCGCCGGTGGGGCAGAAGCGGGCAGTGTGAAAGGGGGCAGCGAGGGCGTTGAGCGCGGGAATGCCGCCATTGGTTTCGGCGGGGAAGAATTTGAAGCGGGTGAGGCCGAGATCGAGGCCGCGCATGATATCCGCCGCCGTGGCGATACCGGGCAGGAAGGGGATGCCGCTTTTGACGGCGGCCTTGCCCAGCGTCTTGGTCAGTCCGGGACTGACGATGAAACGTGCGCCGGCATCGATGGCGGCTTCGAGCTGATCGGGGTTGAGTACCGTGCCCGCGCCGACGACGGCGCCGTCGACCTTGGCCATTTCGCGGATGACATCGAGTGCGGCGGGGGTGCGCAGCGTCACTTCAAGTGCCCGCAGGCCACCGGCGACGAGGGCTTCGGCGATCGGCCGGGCATGCGCGATATCGTCGATTACCAGCACGGGGATCACGGGGGCCAGGTCCATCACCGCGTCGATAGTCATACGCTTCCCTCTCATCCTAGTTCGTCGCCCTGAACTTGTTTGGGCTGTCGCCCGCCTTCGGCTTCAGGGTCCATCTTGCCACAGCCGATGTCGGCGCAAGGGAAAGAGTGGATGCTGAAACAAGTTCAGCATGACGGCTTGAAACTATAGCCCTGCGCCGGCGAGCATTGCCGAGGCACCCTGTTCGGCGCCATCGGCGGTGTGGCGCATGAAGGCAAACAGTTCGCGGCCGGTGCCAAGCGCCGGTGGCGGGGCGGGAACGGGTTCGCGGGCATTCCATTCGGCAGCATCAACCAGGGCGACCAGTTCGCCGGTTGCGGCGCAGACACGGATGATATCGCCGTCGCGTAACCGGGCGAGCGGGCCGCCGCCCAGGGCTTCGGGCGTGATGTGGATCGCGGCGGGCACCTTGCCCGATGCGCCGGACATGCGGCCGTCCGTCACCAGCGCGACCTTGAACCCCTTGTCCTGCAACACGCCCAAAGGTGGGGTGAGCTTGTGCAGTTCGGGCATGCCATTGGCGCGTGGCCCCTGAAACCGGACGACGACGACGACATCGCGATCGAGTTCGCCGGCCTTGAAGGCGCGGTTGACGTCATCCTGATCGTGGAAGATGCGGGCCGGGGCCTCGATCGTCCAGCGGGAAGGATCGACCGCGCTGGTCTTCATCGTCGCCCGGCCGAGATTGCCGGTGAGCAGCCGCATGCCCCCATCGGGCAGGAATGGATTGGCGACGGGGCGCAGCATCGTATCGTCGAGCGGATCGGCGGGCGCGGGCTGCCAGCCGAGCGTTTCGCCATCGAGCACCGGATCGGCGGCATAAGCCGGCAGGCCGCCATCCCAGATCGTCAGGATATCGCCGTGCAGCATTCCCGCATCGAGCAGGGTGGCGATGACATAGGCCATGCCGCCAGCGGCCTGAAAATGGTTCACGTCGCCCGAACCATTGGGATAGACCCGCGCGATCAGGGGGACTGCGGCCGACAGCCGATCGAGATCTTCCCAATCGATGATGATCCCGGCCGCGCGGGCAATGGCGGGGATGTGGATCGCGTGGTTGGTCGAGCCGCCCGTGGCGAGCAGGCCGACCGCCGCGTTGACGATCGCTTTTTCATCGATGACCCGGCCGATCGGGCGATAATCATCGCCATTCCAGCCGATCTGCGCGAGGCGGTGGACCGCGGCGCGGGTGACTTCCTGGCGCAATTTGGTGCCGGGATTGATGAAGGCGGCGCCGGGGACGTGGAGGCCCATCACCTCCATCATCATCTGGTTGGAATTGGCGGTGCCGTAAAAGGTGCAGGTGCCGGCGCCATGATAGGAAGCGGCTTCGGCTTCGAGCAATTCGGCGCGGCCGACCTTGCCTTCGGCATACAACTGCCGGACCCGCTGCTTTTCCTTGTTGGCAAGGCCCGATGGCATCGGCCCGGCGGGAACCAGCACGGTGGGCAAATGGCCGAAGCGTAGCGCGCCGATCAGCAGGCCGGGGACGATCTTGTCGCAGATGCCGAGAAGTGCCGCCCCCTCGAACATGCCGTGCGACAGCGCGACCGCCGTGGACAAGGCGATCGTGTCGCGGCTGAACAGCGACAATTCCATGCCGCGCTGCCCTTGCGTCACCCCGTCGCACATCGCGGGCACACCGCCGGCCACCTGCGCTGTGGCGCCCGCCTCGCGCGCCCACAGCTTCATCCGATCGGGATAGCCGCCATAAGGCTGATGGGCCGACAGCATGTCGTTATAGGCGGTGACGATGCCGATATTCATCCGCGCGCCATCGCGGATTGCCGGCTTGTCCTCGCCCGAGGCGGCAAAGCCATGGGCGAGGTTGCCGCAGGACAGACGGGGCCGATCCACCCCCCCATCGCGTTCGCGCTCGATCAGATCGAGATAGGCCTGCCTGCCGGGCGCCGAGCGCTCGATAATGCGGGCCGTGACGGCGGCGATGGCGGGGTGAAGCGTCATTCAGCCGCCCAGTGGATATCGATCGGCAGTTCGGTGTCGGCGAGCACCCGGCCGATCGGCACGGAGGATAGCGGGCCATCCTCGATCGCTTTTTCCAGCATTTTGCGCTTGGCATCGCCGGTAACGGTGATGAGCAGGGTGCGGGCCGACAGGATCGCCGCGCGGGTGAGCGTGACGCGGGCGACGGGTGCTTCCTTGGGCATCGGATCGGGCAGAACGCCTACCGCACGGCGCGCATTGGGGCCGTTCAGCGCCTCTTCCAGATCAGGGCCGGGAAAGATCGATGCGGTATGGCCATCGGCACCCACGCCCAGCCACACAAGATCGGGCGGCCAATGCAGATCCTGCAGCCGTGCATCCGCCGCCTTGCCTGCTGCGGTGTGATCGGCCGCCGCTTCGCTGACGATCGGCATCACGCGCGCGCCCAGCGGCAGGAAGATTTTCGCGATCGACGCGATATTGCTCAGCGGATCGCTTACCGCCACCAGCCGATCGTCGGTCGGGATGATGGTGACGTTCTTCCACTTGATCCTGGCTTCGGCCAGCTTGGCGAAGATCGGCGCCGGGGTTGTGCCGCCCGGCAGTGCGATCAGCGCCTGACCACGGGCGTCGAGCGCGCTTTCGATGATGAAGCCGACGTCTCCGGCGACGGCCGCGGCCATCTCGTCGGTATCGTCATAGTCCCACCATTCCGCTTCAATCATGCCAACTCACTCCGTCACGTTCGGTCAGCGCGATCGCTGCCGACGGGCCCCAGGTGCCCGCAGGATAGCTCTTGGGCGTCATCCCGTTCGCCGTCCAGCCATCACGGATCGCGTCGACCCATTCCCATTGCGCCTCAACCTCGTCCCGGCGCACGAACAGGGTGGGATCCCCTTCTATCAGATCGAGCAGCAACCGTTCATAGGCGATGCGGCGGCGCTGGCCGGCAAAGGCGGTGGTGAGCGACAGATCGAGCGGTACTTCGCGCAGGCGGATGCCGTCGCGATCGAGGCCCGGCTCCTTGGCCATCACCATCAGGCTGATTTCTTCTTCCGGCTGGAGGCGGATGATGAGCTTGTTCTGGTGCAGCCGGCTGCCACGTTCGGCGAACATCGAATGCGGGACGGGGCGGAACTGGATGATGATTTCGGACTGGCGGGTCGGCAGGCGTTTGCCGGTGCGCAGGTAAAAGGGCACGCCCTTCCACCGCCAGTTATCGACATGGGCCTTCAGCGCGACGAAGGTTTCGGTGGTGGATGGCTTGCCCAGTTCATCGACATAGCCGGGGACCGGCACACCGCCCACCGCCCCCTTGGTATATTGGCCGATCACGGTGTGGCTGGGGGCGGTATCGCGATCGATCCGGCGGAGCGAGCGGAGCACCTTCACCTTTTCATCGCGGACGGCGCGGGCGTCGAAATGGGCGGGCGGCTCCATCGCGACCAGCGACAGCAACTGGAGCATGTGGTTCTGCACCATATCGCGCAAGCTGCCCGACCCGTCGAAATAGTCGATCCGGCCTTCCAGGCCGACGGTTTCCGACACGGTGATCTGGACATGTTCGATCCCGCCGGCATTCCACAGCGGTTCGAACATCAGGTTGGCGAAGCGCAGCGCCAGAAGGTTCTGCACGGTTTCCTTGCCGAGATAATGATCGATGCGGAAGGTGCGCTGTTCGGGAAAGACCGACGCGACCGCATCGTTGATGTGGCGCGACGAGGCGAGATCGGTGCCGAGCGGCTTTTCCAGCCCGATGCGGACATTATCGCCGGTCAGCCCGGCGGCGGCGAGGCCGGCGATGGTCGGTTCGAACAATTGCGGCGCGGTCGACAGAAAGATCGCCAGATCGCCGTTGCGTGCAGCACCCACCCGATCGCCTAGCGCCGCGAAACCGGCCGGGTCCGACGCATCGAGCGGCACATAATGCAGCCGATCGAGGAAAGTGGCGCGGGCGGTGGCATCCATCCGGTCCGCCGGGACATGCGTGTCGAGCGCGGTGGCCGCGATGGCGCGATAGGCCGCATCGTCGAGCGCGCTGCGCGCCGTGCCGATAATGGCGACATTGGGGGCGATCAGGCCTTCGGCATGGAGCGCGAACAGCGACGGCAGCAGCATTCGCTTGGCCAGATCACCCGTCGCACCAAACAGCAACAATGCACCCGCACCACCCGTCATGAAGATCCTTCCCGGTTATCGCAGCGCAGCAATCTGCGCGTTCGATCTGCGTCCGTCAAAGCCGGAATGTCCGGCCCGTCCTTTCCTCTCCGGCGTGACAAATTTTCCCGTGGCGATAGAAGCCGGGGATGAGCCGCACGCATTCCCCCTGGCGCGAAGATATCCGCGCGACGCTCACGCTTGCCTGGCCGCTGGTGCTGACCAACCTTGCGCAGGCCGCGATCCATGCGACCGATGTGATCCTGCTCGGCCGGCTGGGCGCGCGGCAACTGGCGGCCGGCGCGCTGGGCACCAACCTGATGATGGCCTGCGTGGTGATCGCCAGCGGGCTGGTGATGGCTGGATCGCCGATGATCGCCAAGGCGATCGGCGCGCGATCGAACGCGGTGCGCGATGTGCGCCGTACGGTGCGCCAGACGATGTGGGCGGCGGTCGCGGTGGTCGTGCCCTTGTGGCTGTTCCTGTGGCATGGCGAGGCGGTGTTGCTGGCGCTGGGGCAGGAACCGGTGCTGGCGGCCGATGCCGGCCATTTCCTGCGGGCGATGATGTGGGGGCTGCTGCCTTACGCTTTCTATCTGGTGCTGCGCGTGTTCGTGGCCGCGCTGGAACGGCCGGGCTGGTCGCTGGTGATCGCGCTGGGCGGCGTCGTCGCCAACGCGATCATCAATTATGGCCTTGTCTTTGGCCGGCTGGGCCTGCCGCAAATGGGGTTGGTGGGGGCCGGCATCGGATCGTCGATCGCCAACACGCTGATGTTCGTCGGCATGGCGCTGGTGGTGATGCGTGACCGGCGTTTCCGCCGTTTCCACCTGTTCGGCCATTTCTGGCGGGCGGACTGGCCGCGCTTCTTCGCCGTCTGGCGGCTGGGCCTGCCGATCGCGATCACGCTGGGGCTGGAAGTGACGGTGTTCAACGCCGCGATGTTCCTGATGGGGCTGCTCGGCCAGAACCCGCTGGCCGCGCATGCGATTGCCATACAGGTGGCGAGCGTCAGTTTCATGGTGCCCCTGGGCCTGGCGCAGGCGGCGACGGTGCGGGTGGGCCTGGCGTATGGCCGCAGGGATCCGGTGGCCATTGGCCGTGCCGGCTGGACGGCATGGGGGATGGGTGTCGGTTTCATGGGCGTTACCGCGCTGGTGATGGTCAGCGTGCCGCATCTGCTGATCGGCGGTTTCATCGATTCGACCAACCCGGCCAATGCCGAAGTGGTGCAGCTGGCCGTATCCTTCCTGATGTGGGCCGCCTTGTTCCAGATTGTCGATGGCGCGCAGGCGGTGGGCGCGGGGATGCTGCGCGGACTGCACGATACGACCGTGCCAATGCTGTTCGCCGGTGTCGGCTACTGGCTGATCGGCCTGGCGGTCGGCGCGTGGTTCGCATTCCGTGCCGGCTGGGCCGGCGTTGGCATCTGGGCGGGGCTGGCGCTGGGCCTGGCCATCGTTTCAGTGCTGATGACCGGGCGCTGGACGCTACGCGAACGGATCGGGCTGGTCGACCCCGCCTGGATCAATCGGCCGCGATCTGGCTGATCCTGCGGGTATCGGGCAAAGCGATGAAGGCGATCAGCGCCACCCCGATGCCGGCGGTGACATACCAGTAGAACGCATATTCGACGCCCGCATTCTTGAGCCAAAGTGCCACATATTCGGCGGTGCCGCCGAATGCGGTGTTGGCGATCGCATAAGGCAGCGCCACGCCCAATGTGCGGATATGGGCGGGGTATAATTCGGCCTTGGTGATCGGGCCGACCGATGTGTAGGCCGACATCAACGTCATCGGGATCAGCGCCAGCCAGAATGCGGTGATCGCATCGCTGGTGCCGGCGAGCGCATGGAACACCGGCACCGTCGTCAGCATCCCCGTCACGCCGAAAAAGATCATCTGCGGTTTGCGGCCGATCTGGTCGGACAGCCAGCCCCACAAGGGCTGCTGGACCATGAACACGGCAAGCGCCGCTGCGGTGATCGCGGTGGCTTCCGGTCGGGTGAAGCCGCTGGTGTTGACCAGGAATTTCTGGAGGTAGGTGGTGTAGGCATAGAAAGCGAGCGTGCCGCCGATCGTCATCGCGACGATCATCAAGGTCGCACGGCGGTGGCCGACCCACAGATTGCGTGCCGACGATGCGGGCGTGGCCGCGTGATCGATCTGCTTGAAATGGCTGGTTTCGGCGAGACCCCGGCGGAAGACATAGACGGCGGCAGCCAGCACGGCCCCGATCGCAAAGGGGATGCGCCAGCCCCAGCTTTCCAGCGCGGATTCGGGCATCAGCGCCTGGAGGATCAGCAACACGCCAAGCGCCGCAAGCTGGCCGCCGATCAGCGTGACATATTGGAAACTTGACCAGAAGCCGCGCCGGCCGGCCGTCGCCATTTCGCTGAGATAGGTGGAACTCGCGCCAAATTCGCCACCGACGCTAAGGCCCTGCAACATCCGCGCGAGGATCAGCAAGGCCGGCGCCAGCCAGCCGGCGGTGGCATAAGTGGGGGCAATCGCGATCAGCAGCGATCCGGCGCACATGAGGCCGACCGACAGCGCCAGCCCGGCTTTGCGGCCATGGCGGTCGCCGTAAATGCCCATCACCCACGCGCCGATCGGCCGCATGATGAAGCCGACCGCAAAGATCGCGGCGGTGTTGAGCAGTTGCACCGTGGGATTGTCTTCGGGGAAGAAGGCGGGTGCGAAATAAATGCTGAGCGAGGCATAAGCGAACCAATCATACCATTCGACGAAATTGCCCGCCGATCCGCCTATGATCGATCGTAACCGCTTCGCTGCGTCCGCCATTCGTGCGCCTTCCCCCAAGTCCGCGCCGGTATGGCGGTCAAGCGGCGTGCGGGCAATCCGGTCGACGATGACGGCGAGATGTGGGGGCGGGGCTTGGCAGGGGCTGCGGGATCGACCATGCCTTTGCGATGGCTCGACGATCGTTTTCCCCCCGCGCCGCCCTGACGGCTTTTGCGTTGATGGCGCTGGCCGGGTGTGTCGCCCCCGCACCCCCGCCGCCTCCGCCGCCACAACCGGCTCCTCCTCCGCCGCCGCCGCCGCCATCCGCGCCGGTAGCGTGGGAAGATGCACCGCTGACGCCGGGTGTGTGGAGCTATGCCCGGGCCACGGCACGCTTTGGCAGAACGGGACAGGCGCCGCTGGTTGTGCTGGCTTGCGATGTCAACGCACGGCGGCTGACCTTGTCGCTGAGCGGGCCGCCCATTGCGGCCAATCCGGCGATCATCGTGACGACCAGCTATGGCAAGCGTGCGCTGCCTGCCGTCGCCGGCACGGCGGGATTTTCAGCGCAATTGGACGCGTCCGATGGATTGCTGGACTGGATGGCGTTCAGCCGCGGCCGGATTCGCATTGAGACGGCGGGGGCTGCTTCGCTGACCCTGCCGGCCTGGGCGGAAGTGTCCCGCGTGGTGGAGGATTGCCGCAAATAATTACACCTGCAAATTATTTTGCCGGGGGGCTTGCAGCGCGATTCAGGATGATTCAGTCTCTGTCTTGCTCGTTAACTTAGCGAAAGGAGGTGATCCGATGTCTCATGGCTCAGCACAGAGGTCGGTTCGGTCCGTTCGGAGAGCGCGGGGCTGAACCCCGCAAAAGCTTTCCGGGCCGGCACTTCCGGCCGCTGACCATGTTTGAGGATCGCCGGGTTCGCCCGGCGGTCCTTTTTCACATTTGGGGCCTATGCCGGACGGCTGCGCCGTTCGATCCGCCACTGCCACAGCATCAGCAGCGGCACGACGCCCAATTCCATCGCCAGCCCGAAACGGTGCCCGGCGCCGGGCCAGCCGAGCATCGCCAGCGATACCAGCCGGGCGATGCCGCCCGTCACCACCATCGCGCCGAGCAAACGGAAGCGGGGGCCGCGCGCTTCGATGGCTGGGATGCAACTGGCAAAGCCGATGCCGAGCGCGAAGCAGATGCCTGACAGATAGCGGAAATGGCTGTCGAAGCTGGGGGATGGGGCCAGCATAGTGGTGATCGCCGAAGGGCCGAACAGGATGCTTGCACCACCGATACCCAGTGGAACGAGACAGGCTGTGGCGATTGCCGCCTGCAACAGGCGGCGCTCGGTCATGGGGATCATCGCCGCCAGCTACGCCGTTCGGTACGTTGTTCGAGCAGTTCTTCGCGGACGCGGATGGTGAGCAGGGCGACGCGGACTTCGACAAGGAACAGCGCCAGTCCCGATATCAGCAACAGCATGGCCAGTACGAAGCCCACCGCCATCGTCCGCGCGAAGCCGAGATTGGCGAGGCCGGCGATGAACAGCCCGGCGACGACCGCGCAGATCAGGGCGGCGCTGGCGGTACACAGAAGGATCGCCATGTTGGCCAGCATGATGCGGCGATCGAGCAGGCGCAGTTCACGCACCTGGGCGGCATGGTCGGGATGATCGGTGGGCGTGAATTCCTGCGCGAGCTGGCGGGCGCGATCGACAATCCGGGCGAGCCGTCCGGCCAACACGTTGAGAATGCTGCCAATCCCGGCAAGCAAGAACACCGGCGCCACGGCCAACTGGATGGTGTGGGCGAGATCGGCGACGGCGGCAGAGGCGTTGGATGGCATGGCTGGCAGGATTGGGCACGGCGGCGCGGCCCGTCAAGCGCCGCCATCCCGACAGGAATGGCAGTGCTTGACGAAGGCCGAAATCAGGCGGCCGTCGGGTAGTCGATATATCCTTCGTGCCCCTGGCTGTACCAGGTGCGCGGATCATCCTGCTGCAGCGGCAGGCCATTGGCGAGCCGATATGGCAGATCGGGGTTGGCGAGGAAGGTGCGGCCGAAGCTGACCGCGTCTGCCGCGCCGCTGTCGAGTACGGCCTGCGCGGTATCGTGGCCATAATCCGAATTGAGCACGAGCGGCCCGCTGAAAACCTGGCGGATCGCGGGGGCGACTGCGGGGCGATCGGACGCGCCGAACGTGCCGCCGGGGCCGGGTTCACGCAGTTCGAGGAAGGCGAGGCCGAATCCGTCCAGCGCCTTGGCGGCGGCGGTGAACAGGGCATCCTGATCGCTATCGTCCACGCCCTGGCTATCGCCATTGGGGGAAAGGCGCACGGCGGTGCGATCGGCGCCGACGATTTCGACCAGCTTGCCGGTTACTTCGGTCAGCAAGCGGATGCGGTTGGCGATCGACCCGCCATAGGCATCGTCGCGATGGTTGGAATTGTCGCGCAGGAACTGGTCGATCAGATAGCCATTCGCGGCGTGGAGCTGAACCCCGTCGAACCCGGCGGCGATCGCATTGCGCGCGGCATGGGCATAATCCTCGATCAGACGCGGAATTTCATCGAGGCGTAGCGGGCGCGCCGCGACGAAGGGCTGCTTGCCCTCATAGGTGTGCGCGTTGCCGGGGGCGGTGGTGGCCGATGCCGAAACAGGCGCCTGCCCACCGATGAAGCTGGGATGGACGATACGGCCCATGTGCCAAAGCTGGGCGAAGATCCGCCCGCCGGCTTTGTGGACGGCCTCAGTCACCGGTTTCCACGCGGCCACCTGGGCATCGTTCCACAGGCCCGGTGCATAAGGCCAGCCGGTGCCTTCCTGGCTGATCCCGGTCGCTTCGGACAGGATCAGCCCGGCGCTGGCGCGCTGGGCGTAATATTCGGCCATGATCGGGGTCGGCACATGATCGCGCGTGGCGCGGGCGCGGGTGAGCGGCGCCATCAGGATGCGGTTGGGCGCCTCAATCGCGCCAAGGTGGATCGGATCAAAGAGCGAGGCCATGGAATAAGTCCCCTTTTGCAACTGGACTGTGCCGAGATGGGGCGCCAGATGGCGGAATGCACGAGTCGAGCCCCACAAGATTAACTTTGCGCGACGATAGCGGTAATCGGCGTGGAACCGCACTCGCCTTCGCGGCGATGATCGGCGCGAATGTCGCGCTCGCTTTCGGGGCGTGGCTGGTGCGGCTGGCCGATGTCGGGCCGGTTGCCGCTGGTTTCTGGCGGCTTGCGCTGGCAGCGCCCCTGTTGCTGGCTTTGTGCCTGATGGCGCGCCAGCCGATCCCGGCGATGCCGCGGCGGATGTGGATGGTACTGGCGGTGGGCGGCCTGTTCTTCGCGGCCGATCTTGCCGCGTGGCATGTCGGCATCCTTCACACGACATTGGCCAATGCGACATTGTTCGGGAACATCACCAGCCTGACATTCCCGATCTATGGTTTCATCGTCGCCCGCGCGTTGCCGGGGCGGATGCAGACAATGGCGTTGCTGCTGGCGGCGGCGGGAGCAGTGCTGCTGATGGGGCAATCCTATCAGCTGTCGCCGCAGAATCTGCTGGGCGATCTGCTCTGTATCGCGGCCGGGGTGCTCTACACCTTCTACCTTGTCGCGGTGAGCACGGCGCGCGGGCGGTTGCAGCCGCTGCCGACGCTTATGCTGGCGACACTGTTCGGCGCGCTGCCGCTGCTGGCCTTTGCGAGCCTGATGGGGGAAACGATCTGGCCAACCGCCTGGACGCCGCTGCTGTTGCTGGCGATCGGCAGTCAGGTGATCGGGCAGGGCCTGCTGGTGTATGCGATGGGCCATCTGCCGCCGCTGGTGATCGGCGTTGGGCTTTTGATCCAGCCTGTTGTCGCCGCTTCGGTTGGCTGGATGGCCTATGGCGAAAAGCTGGGTGTGATCGACGCGATTGGCGCGGTGGCGATCGCGATCGCATTGGTGCTGGTAAGGCGGCCGGACCGCCGATGACGGCGATCCGGCCCGCTTGATCGGATTACAGGCCGCCCAATGCGCCCTGCGTGACCATGCAATACAGCATGGGGATCGAAAGCAGCGTGTTCAGGCGCGAAAAGATCATCGCGGTCGACGCCGACTTGGCCTTCACCGCATCTTCGGCGGGGACGATGCCCAGCGCGCGCTTCTGGTTCGGCCAGATCAGGAACCAGACGTTGAACGCCATGATCAGCGCCAGCCACATGCCGAGGCCGATCAGGCGGAAGCCTTCACCAAGCACCAGCGCATCGTGGGCATAACCTGAAAGCCAGGCGACGATCAGGCCGGTGATGACGGTGAACAGCGCCGCATAACGGAACCAGAACAGCGCTTCCGGCGCGATGAACTTGGACACGCCCGGTTTCAATTCGGCCGGCACCTTCGGCATCGTCGGGATTTGCACGAAGTTGAAATAATAAAGCAAACCGATCCACATGATGCCGAAGAGCACATGGAGGAAGCGGAAAAAGCCATTATAATAAGCCGATGGATTGCCATAGGCGCCATGCGCCCAGAAGGCGACGACGACCATGAGAGCGACGCTGACGGCAAGAACCGCCCATAAATTGCTGAAAAATTTTGCCAAATTGGCCTCCCCTATGCTGTGCGAGGCAGGCCCCGGCCCCGCGCGGGGGTGAGCCTATACGCGGTCGTTTCGGCTGTCACGGATATTGGCGTTGCGGCCCGGGCAGCCTATGGTCGACAAATGACCCAGACCGCGCCGGACCTGACGCTCGACGAACTGCGCGACGCCCTCGCGCCGATCATCCCCCGCCACGCTGCCTTCGATGGCTGGGGGGCGGCATCGCTTGATGCGGCCGGCGCCGAACTGGGCCTGCCGCCAGGCCGCGCGGCCCTCGCTTTTCCGGGCGGGGCGATCGACATGATCGATGCGTGGTTTGCGCATATCGATCGCGCGATGGCCGAGGCGCCGACGGGTGACGAACTGGCGGCGATGAAGATTCGCGAACGGATTACCGCGCTCGTCACGCGGCGTCTGGAATTGATCGATCCCGATCGGGAAGCGCTGCGCCGGGCGCTGGCCATTCTGGCAATGCCATCGAATGTCGCCCGTGCGGCCCGGCTCAGCTGGCGCGCGGCCGATGCGATGTGGCGCGCCTGCGGCGACAAGGCGACCGACTTTTCGCATTATTCGAAGCGAATGACGCTGGCCGGCGTCTATGCGGCGACCCTGCTGGCGTTCATCGACGATGAGAGCGAGGGCTTTGCCGATACGCGGGCATTTCTGGCCCGCAGGATCGATCAGGTAATGCGTTTCGAAAAGCTGAAGGCGCAGATCAAGCCCGACAAGGATCGGTTGTTTAGCCCGGCGCGCTTCTTTGGCCGGCTGCGTTATCCGGCGACGTGAACGATCGCGCTGGCCTTTTGCTGTCTCTATTGATAATCACTCGCAGAACAATATCTGTCGGATGAAGTCCTTGCGTCTCGATGAACTGCCACTGCGGCGGAACGCCACGGTTTCCGAAATTGATTGGGACGAGATCGGCCTCGCCGAATCCAAACGCCTGCGCGAATTCGGTTTCGATGAAGGCGTCACGATCATGAAGCTGCACACCGGCCCGATCGGCCGTGATCCGATCGCCTGCCGCGTCGGGCGGATGACGGTGGCATTGCGCCGCCGTATCGCCGCATCGATTCGCGTTGCCGAAGCGACACTATGAATCAGGCACCGCTCGTCGCGCTGGTTGGCAATCCGAATGCCGGCAAGAGCGCCTTGTTCAACGCGCTGACCGGCGCGCGCCAGAAGGTCGGCAATTATCCCGGCGTCACGGTGGAACGGAAATCGGGGCGGCTGGCGCTGGATGATGGCCGTCCGGTCGAACTGGTCGATCTGCCCGGCACCTACAGCCTTGATCCCGCCAGTCCCGACGAGGTGGTGACGCGCAACGTCGTGACCGGCCACCAGACCGGCGAACGGCTGCCGACAGCGCTGGTCGTCGTGGTCGATGCCGGCAATCTCGACAATCATCTGCGCTTTGCCCTGCAACTGATATCGCTGGGCCTGCCGACGGTGATCGCGCTCAACATGATCGACATGGCCGAAAGGGATGGGCTGGAGATCGATCCGCAGGCTTTGTCGCGCGAACTGGGCGTGCCGGTCGTGCCGACCGTGGCAGTGCGCCGTCGCGGGATCGATGAATTGCGCACGGCGCTGGGCGATCTGGTGGGTTCGGGAACGGTGCGATCCCCATCGGCCGAACCGGCCCCGGATCTTGATCTTGTTGCCCTGCAGCGGCGTGCGCGGACGATTTCGGCTGCGGCAACGGTGCGACACAGCACGGTTCGGCACAGCGCCGAATGGGTCGATCGGGTGGCGCTCCATCCGGTGGCGGGGCTGGCCATCCTGTTCGGTTTGCTGTTTGTGATGTTTCAGGCGGTGTTCGCCTGGTCGGAGGCGCCGATCGGCTGGATCGAGGATGGTTTTGCCGCGATTCAGGGGGCCGTCACCGCCGAACTGGCGCCGGGGATATTCCGGTCGCTGATCGTCGACGGGCTGATCGCGGGCGTTGGATCGGTGGTCGTATTCCTGCCGCAGATCCTGATCTTGTTCCTGTTCATCCTGCTGCTGGAGGCATCCGGCTACATGGTGCGTGCCGCATTCCTGATGGATCGGCTGATGGCGGGGGTGGGCCTGTCAGGCCGGGCCTTCATTCCGTTGCTGTCATCCTTTGCCTGCGCGATTCCGGGCATCATGGCGACCCGCACGATTGACGATCCCAAGGATCGCCTGACGACGATCCTGATCGCGCCGCTGATGACCTGTTCGGCGCGCCTGCCTGTCTATGCCGTCATCATCGGCGCGTTCATCCCGGTGCGTGACGTGGGTTACGGCATCGGCCTGCAGGGGCTGGTGCTGTTCGGCCTTTACGTGACCGGCATTGTCGGGGCGATGGTCGCGGCGCTTGTGCTGCGCCGGACCGTGGCGAAAGGGGCAAGCAGCGGCTTCATGATGGAAATGCCGCGCTACCAGTGGCCCGACCCGCGTGACATTCTGATCGGTCTGGCGCAACGCGCATGGATATTCCTGCGCCGCGCCGGCACGCTGATTTTGAGCGCATCGCTGCTGCTGTGGCTGCTGTTGACGTTCCCGCAGGCGCCCGAAGGGCAAAGCCAGGTGGAATATTCGGCCGCCGGGCGAATCGCATCGGGGCTGGAACCGATTGTCCGGCCGATCGGCTTCAACCACGAAATCGCGCTGGCGATCATTCCCGCGATGGCCGCGCGCGAAGTGGCGGTGGCCGCACTCGGCACGGTTTATTCGATCGAATCGCAGGATGAAGCTGCGCTGGAACAATCGGTGACGGAACGGCTGCGTGGCCGCTGGCCGTTGCCGACGGCGCTGGCCTTCCTGATGTGGTTCGTCTTCGCGCCGCAATGCCTGTCGACGATCGCGGTGATCCGGCGTGAAACCAACAGCTGGCGTTGGCCGTTGTTCAGCCTCGGTTATCTGTTCGCGCTGGCATATGTGATGGCGGGTATCACGTTCTGGACCGCCACGGCGCTGGGGCTGGGCTGAGGAAGCGTTAGGCCAGCCTATGCCGGCATAACGATCTAAGATGGAAGCGCGGGCCTCGCCCCGCAGCAGATCAGAAGGATCGGTCGTTCAGGCCTTTTCAAGCGTGCATTGCAGCGGATGCTGGTTCTGCCGGGCGAAATCGATCACCTGGCTGACCTTGGTTTCCGCCACCTCGTAGCTGAACACCCCGCATACGCCGACGCCCTTCTGGTGGACGTGCAGCATCACCCGCGTCGCATCCTCGATGCTCATCCGGAAAAAGCGCTGGAGGCACAGGACGACGAATTCCATCGGCGTATAATCGTCGTTGAGCATCAGCACCTTATAGGGCTGCGGCTTTTTGGTGCGCGTGCGTGTGCGGGTCGCGACGCCCAGTCCGGTGCCGTTCTCGTCGTCCTTGCCCGCCATGGCGCGAATATCGTTCCGCAAACCTGCGCTCATCGCCTCGCCCGTCAATCTCGCTGAACCAACGATATGGCATCGATACCGGCAAGGGCAAGGGCTGGTCATCGTATGTGGCGCTGGATCGGGATGAAGAAACGGCCGCCCCGGTGTCCCGGGACGGCCGTGAAACGCAACGCAACCTGATCGGGTCAGCGTGCGACCGACTTCAGCTTTTCAGCGGCGACCGCATAGCGGCTCGACAGCGGCTGGAACACGTCGCCAGCCAGCTTCATCCAGGCTTCGCTGAACTTCGATGCTTCGGCGACCGCATTGTCGAACGAGGTCTTGGCGAACTCGCTCTGGATCTGGAACAATTCGGTCGGGTTCTTCACCGCGGTGAGGCTCTTGAAGGTCGACGAGGCGTGCTCGAAGCTCTTCTTGCTGAACTCGGCGGCGTCCTGGGTCAGCGCTTCGGCGCCCTTGGCGGCAACCTTGCCCGATTCGACGAGCGCTTCGACATTGCCCTTGGTCAGTGCGGCAAATTCTTCCCCGAACTTGCTGCTCTTTTCGAACGCGGCCTTCGCCTTCGCGCTGGCGTCGGCGAACATGGCCTGCGCCTTTTCAGCAGCCTGCTTGGCGGTTTCGGTGGTGTTCAGCATATCGAAATATCCTTTCTGCGCCGTCGTCGAGCCGGCGGCCGCAACGGAAATGGTGTGCTTCTGGTCAAACACTGGTTTCACGACCGGCTTCGCGGGAGCGAGGCCGGGCCGGCTGGTGGCGGCAACCGTGCGCGGCGCCGCGGGCTTGGTGACGGCTTTCGCCTTCACGATGCGCGCGGCAGCCTTGGCTTTGCGCGCAGGGGCGGTCGCCGCAGGGGCGGGGACCGTTTTGGGTTCGACACGGGCAACAGGCGCTTTTGGCGCAGCAGCGGTGTCTGAATTCACTTTGGCCGGTGCTGGCACCAGCGCCGGCGCGGCGGGGGGCGTTACGGCCGGAGCCTTCGCGACGATTGCCGGAACGTCAGGCTTGATCGGCGCCGCGAAGGGTATGGCGGGGGCTGCAACCCCACTGGGGTTCCCTGGTTTCTTCCCGGACGGCGTATCGTTCATGGCGCTGGCCTCGACTGATGTTGCGATGCACAATACGCACCCGCAGCATAAAAATCAAGCCCATTGTGCACTGCAACATAACTGCAAATATCGCCGTATCGCAGCCGATCAACCGCTTCTAAAACCGCGATTTGGCCAGTCCGGAACAGGGCAGGTTGCGCATGCGTCTAACGCATTCGCACATAACGGCCGGGCGCATCTTCGACAGCTTTCAGCGTGCCCTTGCCGGGGATTCGGGCGCCCGCCGCCTTGATTTCGGCGGCGTCGAGCGCGCGAATCCATTTGATCCAGTCGGGCCACCAGCTGCCCTTGGTTTCGGTTGCGCCGGCGACGAACTGGTCGAGCGTCGTCGCCCGCGCTTCATTGGTCCAATATTGATATTTGTTGGCGGATGGCGGGTTGACCACGCCGGCGATATGCCCCGATCCGGCGAGGACAAAGCGCAGCGGCCCGGTGAAATGTTCGGTGATTTTCCACACGCTTTCCGGTGGCGCGATATGGTCTTCGCGTCCCGCCTGCACATAAGACGGGGTGGTGACGCTGGTCAGATTGATGGGCACGCCACCGACGCTGACACCGCCGGGCTGGACCAGTTTGTTGTCGCGGTAAAAATCCTCAAGATAGGCGCGGTGCCAGGTGTAGGGCAGGTTGGTGGTGTCGCCATTCCAGAACAGCAGATCGAACGGCGGATAATCCTGTCCCAGCAGGTAATTGTTGACGACATAGGACCAGATCAGATCGCGCCCGCGCAGCAGGTTGAACGTCAAGGCCATGTAGCGACCGTCGAGATAGCCCTTGTCGCCGGCAAGCTGGCCGATCAGGTCCAACTGGCTGTCGTCGATGAACAGATTGAGTTCGCCGGCCTGGGTAAAATCGACCTGTGCGGTGAAGAATGTCGCGCTGGCGACCTTGGCCGCGTTGCCGGTCGCGGCCAGATAGCCGAGCAAGGCGGCCAGATTGGTACCCGCGACGCAATAGCCGATCGTATGGACGCTTTCGACCTTGAGCGCGGTGCGCACCGTATCGATCGCATCGAGTATGCCGTTCAGGACATAATCGTCCATCGTTGTACCGGCGAGGCTTTCATCCGCCGATTTCCATGAAACGACAAACACGCTCAACCCCTGTTCCACGGCCCAGCGGATGAAGCTTTTTTCGGGGTTGAGATCGAGGATGTAGAAGCGGTTGATCCATGGCGGGAAGATCAGGAGCGGGATGCCCAGCACCTTGTCCGTCGTCGGTGTGTACTGGATCAACTGATAGAGCGGGGTTTCGTGGATTACCTTGCCGGGGGTGTTGGCGATGTTCCGGCCGACTTCGAAAGCGTTGGGATCGGTGTGGCTGAGTTGACCCTTTTCAAGATCGGCCAGCATATGTTCGAGGCCCCGGATCAGGCTCGCCCCGCGCGTTTCGATCGCCTTTTCGATCACCAGCGGATTGGTGAAGGCAAAGTTGGACGGGCTGAACGCATCGACGAAGGTGCGTGTGGCGAAACGCAACTGTTCCCGTTCACGGGCGGGCACGCCGTCCAGTGCGTCGACGCCCTTCAACAGATGATCGGCGACCAGCATGTAGCTTTGGCGAATCATGTCGAAAATCGGATTGTCGCGCCACTGGGCTGCGGCAAAGCGGCGATCCTGATCGGCCGGTGACGGCGCACCCGTGGCCGGCGCGGTGAGGAATCGCTGCCACAGCTGTAAACTGTCCTTCCAGAAATCGGATTGCGCCTCGCCTGCCTTGGCCGCGTCGCCGAACAGGGCGGTGGCGCGCGCCGTGGCCTCGCCGCCGGCTCCGGCCGCGGTCATCGCTTCGCTAAACTGTTCCAGCATCAGCTGCTGCGCGCGACCGATCACGCCCGTCCAGTGTTGCATATCCGCCAGTCCGGGGAGGGTGAAGGGGAAGGGGGTGTCGCCTCCATTTGCGTGTCCATTTGTCACGGTTGCGCATCCTTCCTTTTTGTCCGGCCCCATCCGGCCTATAGGCCGTTGCGGCGATAGTGGGCGATCCCCGCCCGGCCGCCAATAGAGGAAGACATGTCCGAGGATTTTTACCGCATCAAACGCCTGCCGCCTTATGTCATCGCCGAAGTGAATGCGATGCGGGCAGCAGCGCGAGCGCGGGGCGAGGACATCATCGACCTCGGCATGGGCAATCCCGATCTGCCGCCCCCGCAGCATGTGATCGACAAATTGTGCGAAGTGGCGCGCAATCCCGATGCGCATGGCTATTCCGCGTCGAAAGGCATTCCGGGCCTGCGCCGTGCCCAGGCCAATTATTATGGCCGTCGATTCGGGGTCGATCTCGATCCCGAATCGGAAGTCGTCGTCACGCTGGGTTCGAAGGAAGGCCTGGCCAACCTCGCCCAGGCGATCACGGCGCCGGGTGACGTGATATTGGCCCCGAACCCCAGCTACCCGATCCACACCTTCGGCTTCATCATCGCTGGCGCGACGATCCGTTCAGTACCGACGACGCCCGACGAACATTATTGGGAAGCGCTGGACCGCGCGGTGAAGTTCACCGTGCCGCGGCCTTCGGTGCTGGTTGTCGGCTACCCGTCGAATCCAACGGCTGAAGTGGTCGACCTTGCCTTTTACGAGCGGCTGGTGGCGTGGGCGAAGGAGCATAAGGTCTGGGTGCTGTCCGATCTTGCTTATTCCGAGCTTTATTATGACGGCAAGCCGACGCCTTCGATCCTGCAGGTGCCGGGCGCCAAGGACGTCGCGGTGGAATTCACCAGCGTGTCGAAGACATATTCGATGGCGGGCTGGCGGATTGGCTTCGCGGTCGGCAACAAGACGCTGATCGCGGCGCTGACGCGCGTGAAATCCTATCTGGATTATGGCGCATTCACGCCGATCCAGGCGGCAGCGGTGGCGGCACTCAACGGGCCGCAGGATATCGTCGAGAAGAATCGCGAACTCTACCATCGTCGCCGCGATGTACTGGTCGAAAGCTTCGGCCGGGCGGGGTGGGAAATTCCCAAGCCGCGCGCGTCGATGTTCGCCTGGGCGCCGCTTCCACCGGCGCTGGCGCATCTCGGCAGCCTTGAATTTTCCAAGCAGCTCCTCACCCATGCGGGTGTCGCGGTGGCGGCGGGCGTTGGCTATGGCGAAGAAGGCGAAGGCCACGTCCGGATCGCGATGGTCGAAAACGAACAGCGCATTCGCCAGGCGGCGCGCAATGTGAAACGCTATCTGCAAAGCATGGGCGTCAACACCACCGCCAAAACCGGGGGCTGATACCGGGTGCCGGCCCCTGGGATTTACCAATATTAACCTAGTCCTGGCGTGTAAAATCCATCGCCGGTCTGTTAGGGGCTCCGTGTGCTTCGCTGCGACGGAGCCCTTTTCTTCGAGGAAATCCGGTGATGGCGTTGATGATGGTGCGGCGGGCTGCAATGGCTGCAAGCGCCCTTATAATGGTTGCGGCGGCGGGCGGCGCCCAGGCGGCACTGCTCGATCTGACGCAGTATAATGCCTTTGTCCAGGGCAGCTACCAGGGCACCAACAGCGACGTCGAAGGCCGGCTTGCGGCGGGCGGGTCGGTGCAGCTTACCAATTATGCAGTGGGGTCCAAGCTCGGCTCGGGTGCGAATGGCAGCAACAGCCTGATCGCCGGCGGATCGCTGGCCGCCACGAACGGTCAGCTTTTCAACGGCAACGCCGTTGTCGGCGGGGCGTCCGCGCTCACCGGTTTCACCATTGCCAACGGCGCGCTTACCAGCGGGACGCCGATCGATTTCACGTCCCAGTTCCAGCAGATCAACGCGCTGGCCGATACGCTGGGCGGCATGGCCGCCAACGGCGCCACCAAGTTTCAATATGGCACGCTGGCGCTGACCGGCACCCAATCCGGCCTCAACATCTTCACGATCAACGCCGCGGATCTTTCGTCAGCCAACAACTTCACCATTTCCACGCCGACAGGCTCGAAAGTGCTGGTCAATGTCATCGGCGGTGCGGCCACGATGCAGGGCGGCATGAGCCTGTCGGGCGTAACCGGTAGCAACGTGTTACTAAACTTCTATCAGGCCGGTTCGCTGACGATGAACGGCGTGGGAATTTACGGATCGATCCTTGCACCGGAAAGCGCCGTCAGTTTCAACAACGGCCAGTTGAACGGCACGCTGGTTGCGTCCAGTTTCGCCGGCAGCGGGGAACTGCACAATACGGGCTATACCGGCGGCTTGCTGACATCGACCGCACCGGTGCCCGAACCGGCCAGCTGGGCGATGATGATCGCCGGTTTCGGGCTGATCGGTGGCATGATGCGGCGCAGCCGTTCCGGCCGACCGGCACCCGTCGCCGCCTGATCCGCCTTTCGTTCCCATGAAAAAGGGGCGCCCGGCATGGCCGCGGCGCCCCTTTTTCATTGCAGCCAGTGGCTTGATATCAGTGCGTGCCGGTGGGCGCTTCCAGGCTGAGGTCGAGATTCTTGGCGTTTTGCGGCACATCGAGCACCGCGCCATTGAATTCGACGGACTGGCCGGGCTGAAGCCGGTCGACCGGCCGGGCGATCGTCCAGGCAAAGACGACGCGGTCCTGCGCATCCAGCAGGTTAGCGCGAATATCGGGGACCCGCTGAACCTGGTCGGTGGGATTGGTGATCCGTCCCGTCACCGAGAACAGTTCGTTCCCGCTGGCCATCGGCCGGCGTTCGGGCGTTCGGCTGGATTCGATGATCAGCGGTACGGCGGCGGCATGGCTTACGCCCAGCCGTTGCGAAATGTTGGGCGGCCCGAATGCGACCAGCGCGCCGGTAACCGCGAGCATCAGGACGGCCGCGGCAACGGCGAGCAACGTCCACATCTTTGTCGGATTGCGCCGCGGGGCGAAGGGCGGCTCATGGGCAAAGGCATCATAGCCAGCTTCGCTTGTGCCGTCCGTGTCCGCGTACGCGGTGTCGGCAACCGCGCGTGGCGCTTCCGCCGCCGGATCGGCCGGACCGGTGCGGACCGGCGAAGCATCCGAAAAGGGCAGGGGCGCCTCGTCCAAAAAGGATTGCGGGTCCGCCGCGCTTTCGGCCGGAACGTCGGCTACCGTATCCACCTCAACCCCCTGGTCTGCGGTCACTGCAGCTTCCGCCATTTCCAGCTGCGGCGGTTCCTGGAACCAGCTGTGGCGGCATGAGGCGCAACGCACCTGGCGTCCCTCCGGGCCAATTGCCGCATCGGGAACGAGATAGCGGGTATTGCAGGCGGGGCAGTTGAGGATCATGGGTTCCGGGCGCTTGTCTTATGGTTACGGGCCACGCCCGACTAGACACGCGCGCGGCCGCGCTGGCAAGCGTCTACCCACCCCTAAAACGACATGATCGCGGATGATTCGTCGGCGTCGCTTGCGCTATCGGCCCTGGCTGCGCCAGCGCTTGATGACGCGCCCGATGATCTGGTCCTCGCCGCCGACCTGGTTCCACAGTTCCGAGAAGATCGGATCGGTGGAAGCGGGGCGTTTTTCAGGTTCCAGATCGTCCAGCGCAACGCGGATCGGGATGGCGACGCCTTCGCCGCAGATGATCGCCTCGCGGTTGCGCAACGCGGGAATCGAATCAAGAAAACCGCGCGCACCCTCGGGCATCGCCGATTTCACATAGGCCTGGTCGCGATCATTGTTCAGGCGCATCGATATGATCGTGCCGCATTGTGAAAGCACACCTTCGGCCAGATCCGACGGGCGCTGGGTGATGAGGCCGAGCGACACGCCATATTTGCGGCCTTCCTTGGCGATCCGTTCCAGAATCTTGCGGACCGAGGCCCCCGTCGTCACGCGATCCGACGGGATGTAGCGATGGGCTTCCTCGCACACGAGCAGGATCGGCCGCTGCGCTTCGCCGCGCGACCAGATCGCGTAATCGAATACCATCCGGGCGAGCACCGCAACCACCGTCGACGTGATTTCGTTGGGAACGCCCGACACGTCGATGATCGAAATCGGCTTGCCATAGCCCGGCAGACGGAAAATCTTGGACAGGAATTGCGGCATCGTATCGGCGACCAGCATGCCCGAAAACATGAAGGCGTACCGCGGATCGGCCTTGATTTCGTCGATCTTGCTCTTGAGCCGCAGATAGGGGGCGGTGCCACCCGCTTTGTCCATCTTGCCCATCTCGTTCTGGAGGATGTTGGCAAGATCGGACAGCAGATAGGGGATCGGGCTGTCGACGGTCAGTTTGGCGATGCCCTCGGCGGCGCGGTTCTTGGCGCGCGCGGCGAGCAGGCACTTGGCAAGGATATCGGAATCCATCTGGCGATCGGCGCCGGTGGACGTCACGAATACCTCGGCATGCTCTTCGAAGTTCATCAGCCAGTAGGGCATGGCAAGGTTGCCGACGTCGAAGATTTCGCCCGTACCCTTGAAAGCAGCCGAATATTCGCCGTGCGGATCGACCATCACGATGTGCCCCTCGGGCGCCGCGCGGCAGATGCGGTGGAGGATCAGCGCGGCGGACGTGGATTTGCCGGTGCCGGTCGATCCCAGTAGCGCGAAATGCTTGCCGAGCAGCGCATCGATATAGAGCGCGCCGCGAATATCCTCGGTCGGGTAGATCGTCCCGATCTCGATATGGGCGCGCTCGTCGGCGGCATACATCTGCTTCATGTCGGCGCTCGACACGGGATAGACCCGGCTGCCGGGCGTTGGGTAGCGCGTGACGCCGCGCCGGAAGTTGAGTAGGCGGCCGGTGAAGCGGTCTTCCTCGCCTTCGCCCAGAAAATCGATATGGCCGAGGATCAGGTCGCTATCGGCGTCGGCCAGCTTGAGCGAGCGGACATTGGCGATCAGCCAGCGATCCCCGATGCGAATCTTGACCTGACTGCCCACCTGTCCGGCCATGGCGATGCTGGGATCTGCATCCTGCTGGAGCGCGCCCAGCACCTGCCCGTTAAGGCTGATTTGCGACGATGAGCCGCCAATTTCCATCAAGCGGCCAATTTCGATCGTGGCTTGATTGGTGTCCGCTGCCGCGTGGATGCTTGTCATGTCGTTCATGCGGCCTGCGAACCCTCTGCTGGAAACGCGGCATCATAAATCGGCAGGGATTAACGAAGTGATTTCAGAACTTGCGGAAAGCCGCACCGGCAGCCCAGCCAAGCAGGATCGAGATTGCAACGGCGGCAAGCCCATAGGTGAAGGCCCAGCGATCGGCCACTGTGGCGACGAATCGTTCGAAGCCGGATTTGTCGATTTCAATCTCGCGCACGGCGGCGGCTACCACGCGGCGATCCTGAATCAGGAAGGTTTCGGCGGTATAGGTGCCCACCGGAACGCGCGCAGGAATCGCGATCCGCGCGCGATAGAGCACGCCTTCGCTCACTTCGACGCCATCGGGCGCTTCGACGTAAAGGCCGTTGCGGCGCTTGAGATCGACCAGCCCGGCTTCGAAGCGCTGCTGTGCCTCGGGTGTTTCACCGCTGGCGGGTGAAAGCTGGATGTTTTCCAACCCCAGTTCGTAGATGGCGGCCGTGCGCGCATCGGCCAGCGCCTTGATCGGACGTGAAGAGGCTACCGCGTAAAACGCGGGAACCGATCGAAATCGCGCATTATCCGCATTAATCCATATGCCGGCGATCTTCTGCTTTTCCCGCAGGATGACGGGTTCGGCCGGTCCCTTCAGCACGACGACGATATCCGCCGGCTTTTCCGGCATGCGCCCGCCAGGATAGACTATCGCACCGAACAGCAACAGTTCGGCACCGGTAAAGCTGTAGATGATATCGATCCGGCGCTGCGACACATCGGGCACCAGCGCTGGCTTGGTTGCGCCCAGCAGGAGCGGTGCCAGCAGAAGGGCGACAAGGTGCTTCATAGCGGCTGGATCGTATAGATCTCGCCGGGCCGCCAGCCCAGCCCAAGCGCCATGCGTACGGCAACAGCAAGGACGATGCCGGCCAGCGCCATCCGCAGCCATTCGGGCCGCACCTTCATGGCGAAGCGCGTGCCGAGTTGGGCGCCGACGACGCTGCCGGTCAACAGCAGCACCGCCAGCACTATATCGACCGCTTTGGTGGTTGTAGCGTGAACCAGCGTCGTGGCCGCCGTCACGAACAATATCTGGAATGACGATGTGCCGACCACCACCCGCGTCGACATGCCGAGGATGTAGATCAGGGCCGGCACGAGTACGAACCCGCCGCCGACGCCCAGCAGCACCGTCAGCAGGCCGGTGCCGAACCCCAGTACGAACGGAGCGATCGGCGAAATATAGAGGCCGGAACGATAGAATCGCCACCGCATCGGCAGAGCCGCGATCAAGGGGTGGTGGCGGCGCGGGGGGGCAGGCGCAGCGGCCTTGCCCCACATCACGGCAATGCTTTGCGCGGCTTCCTTGGCCATCAACCCGCCGATGCTGCCGAGCAGGACGACATAGAGAATGTTGACGACGGTATCGATCTGGCCGCTGTCCTGCAGCGCGCGGAAGGCATAGCCGCCGGCAACCGAACCCAGCGCACCGCCGGCAACCAGCACGGCGCCCATCTGGAAATCCACGCCCTGGCGGCGATTATGGGCGAGCACGGCCGAAACGCTGGCGCCGGTGATCTGGGTGGCGGCCGACGCCACCGCGACGGCGGGCGGGATGCCATAGAAAATCAGCAATGGTGTCGTCAGGAATCCCCCGCCGACGCCGAACATGCCGGAAAGGATACCGACCAGCCCGCCCAGGCCGATGATGACGATGACATTCACCGAAAGACCGGCGATGGGCAGATAGAGGTCCATGTCCCCCCGGCTAGCCGATTTCGCGGCTCAGGTCATGCGGGTTGGTGAGGGCGGATGGATATGAGGGTCAGCCGCCGAGCTTGCCGAATTTCGCTTCGAAGCCGGGAATGTCACCGCTGGCGAGCAGCCGGGCCTGCTCGACCCACTGATCGCGCTGGATGCGGCCGGCGAACGCACCCATCGCCGCATCGATCTTGGCGATCTGCGCCGGCGAAAGTGCAGCAAGCTGGGCATATTGGCTGACGCCCATTCCGTTCAGTACCCCGGCTGCCTTTGGCCCCAGTCCCTTGAGACGGGTTAGGTCGTCCGGTCCGCCTGGGGTGGTATCGATTCCCAGAAACTGGCCGGCAATGTCTGCGGTGGCGACCGCTGCCGCATCGGTGATGTGATCATGATGTTCTTCGCGCGGCGCGGCGGCAGGCGTTTGCGTGGGCGGCGCCGAAGGCTGGCCACGACCGCGCAGGACAAGGACAACCGCGAGAATCGCAATGACGATCGCGGCGATGGCGACGAGATAATAATTATTGCCCATGGCCTGTCCTTCTCCTGCCCCGAACGGCCGCCTGCTTGCGCAGGGTGTGCCTGCGCCTGGCCGTCCCCACCTTCATAGCCTTACCTTTCGGACGACTGTAAGGTGGTCGCCGTCCGAAATTTTCCGAAGATGCGCCTGCGTAACGAACGCTGAACGCATCAAGCTGTTCCGTTGGATTCGCGTTCCACCTCGCGCCAGCCAATATCGCGGCGACAAAAGCCGCTGGGAAAGGCGATCGCGTCGACCGCACGATAGGCTGCGGTCTTGGCGTCCGCGACGCTGGCGCCAGTGGCGGTGACGTTGAGGACGCGGCCGCCACTGGCGACGAGCGTGTCACCAGCAAGCGCGGTGCCGGCGTGGAACACCTTGGCGCCATGTGCTTCGGCCCCGGCGATACCCGATATCGCGCCGCCCTTTTCAGGCGTGCCGGGATAGCCGTTGGCGGCCATCACCACCGTCAGTGCGACGGTATCGGCCAGACGTGGCGGGGTGGATTCGCCCAGCCGCCCTTCGGCGACCTTCAGAAGCAGATCGAGCAGATCATCCTCCAGCCGCATCATCAGCACCTGGCATTCGGGATCGCCGAAACGGGCATTATATTCGATCAGCTTGGGGCCATCGGCCGTCAGCATCAGCCCGGCATAAAGCACGCCCGAATAAGGCATGCCGGCCGCCGCCATCGCGCGAACGGTGGGTTCGACGATTTCAGCCATGGCGCGGGCTTCGAGTTCCGGGGTCAGCACGCGGGCCGGGCTGTACGCGCCCATGCCGCCGGTGTTCGGGCCGGTATCGCCTTCGCCGACGCGCTTGTGATCCTGCGCCGATCCGAACGGGACGACGGCGGTGCCATCGGTAATCGCGAAGAAGCTGGCTTCCTCGCCGGTCAGAAATTCTTCGATCACCACTTCGGTGCCGGCATCGCCGAAGCTGCCGTCGAACATATCGACGATCGCGGCATCGGCTTCATCAGCCGTCATCGCGATCACCACGCCCTTGCCGGCGGCAAGGCCATCGGCCTTGATCACGACGGGCAGGCCGAAACCGGTAAGGGCTGCGCGCGCGGCGGCGATATCGGTGACGCGGGCATAGGCCGCCGTCGGGATCGATTCGCGCGTGCACAGATCCTTGGTGAAACCCTTGGACCCTTCGAGCTGGGCGGCGGTCGCATCCGGGCCGAACACCAGCACGCCATTGTCGCGCAGCAGATCGCCGACGCCGGCAACCAGCGGCGCTTCCGGCCCGATCACGACCAGACCGACTTCCATATCGCGTGCGAAAGCGAGCACGGCATGGGGGTTGGCCGGGTCGAGCGCGACGCATTCGGCATGCTCGGCTATTCCCGGATTGCCCGGCGCGGCGTAAAGCTTCGTCAGCCGTGGCGATTGCGCGAGTTTCCATGCCAGCGCATGTTCGCGCCCGCCCGAACCCAGCAGCAGGACTTTCATGAGCGATCTTCCCTTCGAACCTGCGCGGCTGTTAGCCGAGGAGACGCCCGGCGACAATTCGCCAGCGTTGAGTGTTTCCGAACTATCCGGCGCATTGAAGCGCAGCGTGGAAGAACGATTCGGCCATGTCCGCGTGCGCGGCGAGATTTCGGGCTTCAAGCGGGTCGGATCGGGCCATTGCTATCTTGCCTTGAAGGATGACAAGGCGGTGATCGACGGCGTGATCTGGAAGGGCACGGCCGGCGGCCTTGCCTTTCGCCCCGAAGACGGGATCGAGGTGATCGCAACCGGCCGGCTGACCACCTATCCTGGCCGATCGAAATATCAGATCATCATCGAACGGATGGAACTGGCGGGGCAGGGCGCGCTGATGGCGCTGCTCGATCAGCGCCGCCGGGCGCTGGCCGCCGAAGGGTTGTTCGATCGCGAGCGCAAAAAGGCGCTACCCTATCTGCCGGCGGTGATCGGCGTCGTCACATCGCCCACCGGGGCGGTGATTCGCGACATCCTCCACCGGCTGGCGGATCGCTGCCCGACGCGGGTGATGTTGTGGCCGGTGTTGGTGCAGGGCGAGGGTGCTGCCGAACAGGTGGCGGCGGCCGTGCGCGGGTTCGATGCTATGCCGGCCGATGGCCCGCTGCCCCGGCCCGATCTGGTGATCGTCGCGCGTGGCGGCGGGTCGATCGAGGATCTGTGGGCGTTCAATGAAGAAGCGGTGGTCCGCGCGGTGGCCGGCTGTTCGATCCCGATCATTTCGGCGGTTGGCCACGAAACCGATACCACCTTGTGCGATTTCGCCGCCGACGTGCGTGCGCCGACGCCGACCGCGGCCGCCGAAATCGCGGTGCCGGTGCGGGCTGACCTGCTGGCGTCGTTACGCGAACTGGGCGCGCGGGCGGGGCGTTGCGCCAATCGCTATCATCAGCGCGCGGGCGAGCGGCTGGAGGCGACAGCGCGGCGTTTGCCGACGCCTGATCGCCTACTTGGCCCCCAACAGCAAAAGCTGGATGAACTGGGCGATCGCCTGCCGCGCGGGCTTTCGCGGCGGCTGGCGGTGGCGCGGGGCGATCTGGCCCACGCCGCCGGCGCCTTGCGTCCATCATTGCTGAAGGCGCGGGTCGACCGGGCGGGTGAACGGCTGGCCGCTGTGCGTTTCCGTCCCGCGTTGATCGACGCGCGGCTGGCCGAGGCGGCGGCGCAAGTGCAGCGATTGTGGCGGCTGGCCGAAGGGCTGAACCCCGAACGGCCGCTTGCCAAAGGCTATGCCTGGGTAGGCCGGCGGCCCGATGGTGGCGTGGTGACGACGGCGGCCGCGGCGCGCACGGCGGGGGCGCTGACGCTGCATTTCGCCGATGGCAGTGTCGATGCACGGGTTGAGCGCGGCGGCCGGGCCGCCTATCCTGCGGCCGAACCCGTACAACCGAGCCTGCTTTGATTGCGGGCCGCGAAGGAATGTCCCGATGTTGATGTCCCAAGGCAGCCGGCCTGCCAAGCTGCATTATATGGCCAATAATTTCCGGATGCTGGCGTCGGGCGATCATGTCCTCTGCGCCGTATCGGGCGAACGCATCCCGCTGGATAATCTGCGCTATTGGAGCGTGGACAAGCAGGAAGCCTATGCCACCGCCGAAATTTCGACCAAGGCGGCGCTTTCCGCGTGATGGTGCGCCGCTGCGCGTTTGTGTTGCGCGCGCTGTCGATCGTCATGCTGGCCGGGTGCGCGAGCAGGCTGCCGGCTGCACCGCCTGCTAAGGCCGTATCGGTGTGTCCGGCGGCGGGTTTCAACTTTCAGGGGGCGTTCCAGCAGGGTGGTCTTGTGCTTGGCACCGCCCCCGAAGGCACCGTCAGCCTGTTCCTTGATGGCCAGCCGCTGCGGATGGCGAAAGGGCGAAGTTTCCTACTTGGTTTCGGGCGGGATCACCGGGCGAATGCCGTGATCGAGGCGCGGCTGGCCGACGGTTCGGTGCAACGCCTACCGATCACGATCGCGGCGCGCGTATGGGATATCCAGTCGCTGCCGACCTTGCCCAGGGGCACGACGCCCACACCCGAATTTCTGAAGCGTCGGGCAGCCGAACTGGCACAGATCAATGCCGCGCGCACGATCCAATCGGATTCGCAAGGGTGGCGGCAGGCGTTCGTCTGGCCGGTCATCGGCCGGATCAGCGGCGTGTTCGGATCGCAGCGTATCTATGCGGGTGAACCGGGTGCGCCGCATTCAGGGGTGGATGTGGCCCGGCCGACGGGAACGCCGGTGGTGGCGCCGGCTGATGGGGTCGTCATTCTGGCGGCGGCGGCCCCGTTCAGTCTGGAGGGCAATCTGCTGATGATCGATCATGGCATGGGGCTGAACAGCGCATTCCTCCATCTGTCGCGGATCGACGTGAAAGTGGGTGACCGGGTGGCGCGCGGCCAGCGGGTTGGTGCGATCGGGGCCACGGGCCGCGCGACCGGGCCGCACCTTCATTGGAGCATGAAGTGGCAGGACGAGCGGATCGACCCCGCGCCGCTCGCGGGGGCGATGCCGGCGCAATGAACGGCAACCCCGAAGATGCTGAGGCATCCGGGGATTGCTTTCGTTCAAGCGCCGCACAGAGCTTTCCCTGCCTTGCTGAGCAACATCATCAAGGCAGGGCGCGCGATCAGGCCTTCGTTTTGATCAGGTCAGGCGCCAGGGCGCTAACCATGCGGTGGATGCCGTCACGCCAGTCGACCTTGGTTTCGCCGATCAGGCTGTGCATCCGCGTCGTATCGATCGACAGCGCGCCAAAGGCGGCCGCGCTTTCCTCGAACACGGGGGTGAAGCCGGTTAGTTCGCCGATATAGGCGCACCATTCTTCAACGCTGGCAGCCTGTGATCCGCCGAAATTGGTGGTGGTGACGCCGGTGGTGGCGGCCCCCAGCAGATAGGGGATCTTTTCGACATAATCGTCGACATGGAGCGGGCTGTAGAGGTTGGGACGATCGGGGTGGATGGTGATCGGCACGCCATTCTGCATCATCAGCAGATGATACCAGGGCCAGCCGCCATTATCGCCATAAGGCACGCTCATCCGCGCGATCGTCGTCGGCACGCCATAGGCCTTGGCGGCGAAACGGCAGACGGATTCGGTGGCAATCTTGGCGATCGAATAAGTCGGCATCATTGACCGGTGGTTATCGCCCAGCGGATCGCTTTCCTTGCGCGGTTCGATCCCCTCATAGGCGTAAACGCCCGTCGTCGAGATGTGGACGAACGCCTTGGCGCTGCGGCAGTGGGCGATCAGGAAGCCAACGCCTTCGGCATTTTCTGCGAGATCGCGATCGAAATCACCGGTCTTGGCGACGGCGGCGTTGACGACATAATCTACCTCGGGAATCGCAGACAGGCTGGCGGGGTCAGACAGGTCGATGCGGACGGGCGTGGCGCCCATCGCGGCGATTTCGGCGCGGTCTTCGTCCTTGGCGTAGCGGGCGGCGGCAAACACTTGCGCCTTGCCGGCATATGCTGCCACCAGCGGCTTGGCGAATTGCCCTGTCGCCCCGGTGATCAAAATCCGTTTTCCTTCGATTTCCGCCCGCTTCATCGCTTCAACTCCTGGGTTTATGATGTTGGGATGACGCTAACCGGCTTGCGCCAAGCCGGGCAAGGCTGGCCGATGAATTTGCGGCCATCGCACGGCATGTTGGCCGTATGGATCGACAGCGCCGGAAAAATCGCCTAGCGGGACGCGCATGCAGGGCGGGGCGATCAGCAGGACAGACCGGCGTGGCGGGGGGCTGGCCCTTACCCTGCTTGCGCTTGCGCTTTTCATGCGTCTGCTCGTGCCCGCTGGCTGGATGCCATCGGCTGACGGCCGCAGTATCACGCTGTGTACCAGCATGGGTGCGGTGCAGGCGTGGGTTGCCGCTGACGGCACCGTCCATGAAAAGGCCCCCGGCAGCGACGCCGACAAGACCAGTCAGCCCTGTATCTTTGCCGCGCTCGGTGTCGCGGTTCTTGCTCCCGATCCGGTGACCGGCCTTGCCGCGGTGGAAGCTGCGCCTGCGCTGGCGATTGCCCGTGCGATTGCGGTCGCCATCGGCCGTGGGCTGGCCGCACCGCCGCCGCCGCCCACCGGGCCGCCCGCTACCTTCTGATCCCATCACCGCCGCGCGCTGCCCAAAGGGCGTCGCGGCCAGATTTGCATGGCGCGCGCGTGCTGCGCGCCGGGATTCCAGAGGTATTTCATGTCGACTTTTCATCGCGCGCTTGGTTGCGCGTCGCTTGCTGCCGTTGCCATTTCCACGCCTGCGTGGGCCGAAGACGCGGATCGCGAAACCATCATCGTCACCGCCCAGTCCGTTCTTGCCGATGCGCGTGAAGCTGTCGCCCGCACGGCCGGTGGCGCGGATGTCGTCGCGGCGGCCGATTTCGAAGACAAGCTTGCCGTATCACTGCGCGATGCCCTGGCGTTTTCGCCGGGCGTTTACACACAGCCGCGCTTTGGACAGGAAGTGCGTCTGTCGGTGCGCGGATCGGGGATCAGCCGGGGTTTCCACATGCGCGGGCTGATGCTGTTCCAGGACGGCATACCGATCAATCTTGCTGACAATAATGGCGATTTCCAGGAACTGGATCCGCAGGTCTTCCAGCAAATCGCGGTGTATCGCGGTGCGAATGCGCTGCGCTTCGGATCGTCGACGCTGGGCGGCGGGATCGACGCGGTGACGCCAACCGGGCGTACAGCGCCGGGGATCGAGGTGCGGATCGACGGCGGCAGCTTCGACACGCAGCGCGGCAAGCTGGCGGCCGGCTTTGCGACCGCGCGGGGCGACGGCTGGTTCGCCCTGACCGGAGACCGATCGGACGGGGATCGCGATCACGCCGGGCGACGGGCGATCCGGTTCAACGGCAATGTCGGCATCAAGCTGACCGACCGGATCGAAACGCGCTTTTACGCCAGCGTCAACAATATCAATCAGGATCTGCCCGGCGCGCTGACGATGGCCGACGCGCTGGGGACGCCGCGTAAGGCCAATGCTGGCAGCGTGGCCGGCGATCAGGCGCGTGATGTCGATTCGCTACGATTCCAGAACCGCACGACGGTGGATCTTGGTGATACAAAGCTCGTGTTCGGCGGCTTTTTCAATGCCAAGCAACTGTTCCACCCGATCTTTCAGGTGATCGATCAGAAATCGGAAGATCGCGGTGGTTTCGCGCGGATCGACTGGGCGGGGGATATCGGCCTGCCTGTTGAAGCAAGCCTTGGCACGACGGCGCGTTTCGGCACGGTGCGGGCCAAGCAGTTCGTCAACATCGCGGGCAAGCGTGGCGCGCAGACGGCGGACGTGACGCAGACTGCGCGGACGATCGACACTTATGGCGAAGTGCGGATCGCGCCGATGGCTGATCTGTGGTTGATTGCGGGTGGTGTTTACACATCCGGCCGGCGCGAAATCGCCAATCGCTTCGTTCCGGCGCGCAGCGGCGAGGCCAGTTTCGATGCGTTCGCGCCCAAGTTCGGGCTGTTGTGGGCGCCGCGCGCCAATGTGCAGGTCTATGCCAATTACAGCCGTTCGGTGGAATTGCCTGGCTATTCCGAACTCAGCCAGACCCCGAATACCGGCTTGCCGGGCTTCGTCGATCTCGACCCCCAGCGCGCCTGGACGATGGAAATCGGCACGCGTGGGCGGATCGGCATCGCGGCGTGGGATATCAGCGTCTATCGCGCCGATCTGAAGGGCGAGATGCTTCAGTTCAATGTCGCATCGGACATTCCCGCATCGACCTTCAACGCCGGCAAGACGCGGCATCAGGGGATCGAAGCGGCGCTGACACTGGATCTCACGCCATGGGCGCGGCTGCGGCAGGCCTATCAGCTCAACGATTTCCGGTTCCGTAATGATCGCGATTATGGCGACAACCGTCTGCCGGTGGTGGCCAAGCACTTGTATCGCGCCGATCTGCGGCTGGGCAGCGACCGGATCAGCATCACGCCCAATCTGGAATGGCTGCCGCAGGGCGCGTGGGCGGATTATCAGAACAGCACGAGGACGAAGGGCTATGCGCTGGTCGGCCTCAATGCCGAAGCCGAGGTGCGCGACGGCGTCACCCTGTTCGTCGATGCCCGAAATCTGACGGGCAAAAAGGCGATCGGCGATATTTCGGCGGTGGTGCAGGCCAATGCTGCGTCGGCCATTTATTATCCGGTCGAACGGCGTGCCGTTTACGGCGGCGTGCGCGCGCGGTTCTGATGGTGGAACAGGGCATGTATCGCACCGTCTGGCGCTGGCATTTTTATGCCGGGCTGATGGTGCTGCCGGTCCTGCTGTGGCTGGCGGTGACGGGCGCTCTCTATCTCTACAAGCCGGAGATAGAGGGCATCGTCTATCGGGGCTGGTCCACCGCGAGTGGGCCGGCACTGGCCATCACGCCGATGGTGGCGCGGGTGGAGGCGGCAAGCGGCGCGCGCGTCGTCAGCCTGTCCCGCCCGGCCGATCCGGCAGCGAGCTGGCGGATGACCCTGGCCGCTGCCGATGGCACGCACCGGCTTGCCTTTGTCGATCCCGCGACCGGGCGGGTTCTGGGCACGGCGCGGGACGGTGGGGTGATGGGCCTTGTCCGTTCGCTCCACAGCCTGATGATCACCGGCCCGGTCGGCAATGCCGTGGTCGAGATCGTTGCCGGCTGGACGATCCTGCTAGTGTTGAGCGGGGTATATCTGTGGTGGCCGCGCGGGACGAACCGTGCGCTGGCGTTGCGCGGTCGCCCGACGGGACGGCTGTTCTGGCGCGATCTTCACGCCTCCACCGGCGCGATCGCCGGTGCCGTGATCCTGTTCCTGGCGGTAACAGGTATGCCGTGGTCCGGCATCTGGGGAAAAGGCCTGCAGACGGTGGTCGCGATCTATGGCCTTGGCCGGCCGCCATCGCCAGGCCCTTCGCCGTGGCAGCGCGGCAAGGATCATGGCGGGCATATGCCGGCCAAGGCGGCCTTGCCCTGGGCGATGCAGGAAGCCACCGCACCCGCTGGCCGCAAAGGGCATGATATCGGTGCGGACCGGGCGGTGGCGATCGCCAACGGGCGCGGGCTTTCGGCGCCCTGGCTGCTGGTGCCGCCGGCCGAAGCGGGCAATCCCTATCTCGTGGCGTCGGTGATCGAGCGGGCGGACGAAGCGCGCGCCATCTATGTCGATGCGGCGAATGGCCGGGTGCTTGCCGATATGCATTATGCCGATTTCGGCATCGGCGCGCGGACGATCGAATGGGGTATCGCGGTCCATCAGGGGCAACAATATGGCGAGGCGAACCGGCTGGTCATGCTGGCGGGCTGCATCGCGATCGTGTTGCTGACGATCAGCGCCCCGATATTGTGGTGGAAACGTCGACGGAACGGCCGTCTGGAAGCGCCGCCGCGGGCCGTTGATCCGAAGCGGGCACGTGGTGTCGCCACGATCATGCTGGCGGTGGGCGTGTTGTTCCCATTGACCGGGGCGACGATGGTCGCGGCGCTTCTGGGCGATAGGCTTTGGCTGCGGGGCCGACGACGCATTGCATGATGACGGTGGCGTTCCGCGCGTCGACGGGTTAGCCCTGCGGTTCCAAAGGGGTAAAGCGGCCGATGCTGGAATTCTGGGCGATCGTCGGGCTGATCATCGCCGTCGCCATGTTGCGCGGCCGGATCAGCCGCGCCGAACAGCGGATAGTGGCGCTGGGCGAAGAGCTTCGGGAACTGCGTCTGGCGTCCGATCCGGCCGTGGCCCCGGCAATGGCCCAACCGATCGCCGATCCCGAGGTGATTGCAGAGCCGGAGCCTGTTTTCGAACCGGTGGCTACGCCAGAGTTGCGGTCCATGCCGGAGGTGCAGGCCGTCGCGCAGACGGCCGTTCTGGCTGAAACCGCGGCCATTCCGAAAGAGGACACCGTTCCCCCACCACCGCCTACTCCCGCCCGTCCGCCGGTAACATCGCGGGTGTTCGAGGAATTGTTCGGATCTCGCCTGCCGATCTGGGCGGGTGGGGTGACGCTGGCGGTGGCCGGATTCTTCCTCGTCAAATATTCGATCGATACCGGGCTGTTATCGCCGGCGATCCGGGTGATCCTGGCGATGCTGTTTGCTGTCGGACTGGTTGGTGGCGCGGAAGCGGCGCGGCGCATCCCGATGCTCGCCCGTGATCCGAGGGTCGCCCAGGCACTGGCCGGGGCCGGCATCGCCGTTGCCTATATCGCGGTGCTGATCGCCGCCAATCTCTATGGCCTGATCGCGCCGTTGACGGCTTTTGTCGGGCTGGCGACGGTGACGGCGGCGGCAATCGGCCTCGCGCTGCGATTTGGCGCGCCATCGGCGGTGCTTGGTCTGGTCGGTGGGCTTTCCGCCCCGGCATTGGCGGGGGGAACGGAAGCGCATGCGCCGGTACTGGCGCTGTATCTGATGCTGGTGATCGCGGCGATTGCCGGGGTTTCCCGGCGCCAGGGCTGGCTGTGGCTGTCGATTGCGGCCCTGATCGGCGGGTTTGGCTGGGGGGCGCTGCTGATCGCGACGAGCGTGATCGATGTCGCGACGGCCGGCGCGGTGGGCGTGTTGCTGCTGGTCCTGGCCTTTGGCGTGCCGGTGCTGGCGGCGGGCAGCGATGCGGGTGATCCGGCACGCTGGCTGCGCGCGGGCACCGTGGTCGCCGCTGCGGTGCAGCTGGCGTTGCTCGTCGTTCAAGGCGGGTTCGCGCCGCTGGTGTGGGGTTTCTATGGCCTGCTGGCGATCGGTGCGGTGGTGCTGGCACGGATTGATCCACGCCAGTGGATGCTGCCTCCCGTTGCGCTGGGCGTTGCGCTGATCGTGCTGATGCTGTGGCCGGCGCCCAGCCTGCCGATGCTGGTGGCGGTGGCGGGCGGGGTGATCGCGATCTTCGCCGCGCCCGCGCTGATCGACGCCTGGCATCCGGTGCGGGGTCGGATCAGCGCAGCGCAGGGGGCTGCCGCGTTGATCGGAGCGGTGGGGATTGGCTGGCTGCATTTTCCCGAATTGCTGGGAGGAAGCGGTTGGGGCGTAACCGCCTTGGCGTTTGCGGCCGCCCCGGGGCTGGCCGCTGCGCGCGGTTGGGGCCTTGCGCAGCGGCGCGACGACTGGCGGTTTGCGTTGCTGTCGACGGCTTCAGGCGTGCTGGTCGCGATCGCAGCGGCGCTGGCATTGCCCGACGCGTGGCTGCCGCCGATCTTTGCCGGCATTGCCTGTGCGCTGGCCTGGCTGGCGCGCAAGGCTGAGGACGCATTGCTGGAATGGGCACCGCGGGCGTTGGGGCTGGTGGCCGTGCTGCATCTGGGCCTGCTCGGTGCAGATGGCGGGCTGGCGAACGATGCGGCGGTCAATTTGCGGCTGTTCCTGACGGCGGCGCTGTTCGTGGTCGCTGGGCATATCGAACGCAATCGCTGGATCGGTGCGCCTTGGCTGGTGTTTGCCGCCTTGTTGGCCGTGCGCATATTGTTCAATATTTTGCCTGTCGACTGGACACCGGTCGTCTGCGCCATGCTGGCGCTCGGCCTCGCGCTGGTGGCCGACCATCGGGAAACCATCCGTGCGCGGCCGGCGGCGGCGACTTTCGCTGCCATCGGCGGTGTCAGCATGGCGGCCGGACTGGCAATCTGGCTAGAGGGCAGCGCCGCCGCGCTGGTCGGCGCATTCGTGTTCGCTGGCGATTTGCCATTGCCGACACGCAGCCTGTTGCTGATGGGGGGACCGGCATTGGCGATCATCGCCATGCTGTTGCGGACGCGGGCGGTGCCTTTGCCCGCTTTGCGTGCCGCGTTGTTCGTGTTCTGCGGGGTTACGCTGGCGGCGACGGGACATGTGCTGTTCAAGCAGATTTTCGCGATCGCCGGCGAAGGTGAGGCGATAGCCTATGCCTTTGCCGAGCGAGTGATTCTAACGCAGCTGTTGTTTGCGGCTGGGGTTGCGGCGCTGTGGCAGCAGGCGCGCCATCCGTTGTTGCGGGTTGCGGGGGTGGCCGTGCTGGCGCTGGCGGCGTTCCGGCTGGTCTGGTTCGATCTGCTCCTGTTTGCCCCCGTGCTGCGCGATCAGGCTGTCGGCCCCTGGCCGATCGTCAATCTGCTGTTGCTGGCTTATGGCCTGCCATTGATCTGGATTGGCCTGTTCAAACGGCTTGAACCTGATTTTGCGGCCCTGCTGCGCAAGCCGGTGACGGCCCTTGCCATGGCGCTGGTGCTGATGCTGGTTGCAGCCAGCGTGCGGCAATTCTTCGAAGGAAGCGTCCTGACGGGTGAAGGCGTCAGCCCGAACGAAGACATCGCCCGGTCGATTGCCGGCATCGTGCTGGCGATCGGATTTCTGCGTTACGGTATCGCGCGCGGCGGCAAGGCGTGGCGGATTGCCGCGCTGGTGCTGATGCTGGCGACGGTGCTGAAGGTCTTTGGCTGGGATGCCAAGGGGCTGGAAGGGTTGCTGCGGATCGGGAGCTTCGTTGCGCTGGGCTTCAGCCTGATCGGCATCGGCTTCCTTTATAACCGCTATCTGGTGGGATCGGCTGCGGCACCTTCCGCAGAATGAGGGGTGTTCCGGGCAGGCAGCGCCGACCCGGAAGGCAGGCACTATCCCGGCGCGCCGTCAGGCAGCGAAGCGATCGGCATTCGCGATCGCCGCCATCACCTCCGCTTCGGTCAACAGCTTCTGTTCGATCACGCAGCGCAGGCCAAGCCCGTCGAAGCCTGAAAATGGTGTTGCGCGGGCATGGGCGACGATCATGTCCTCACCCGCCGTCAGGCCGATCGGCGTGGTTGCGTCGATCGCCATCGTGTCGCCGAAACGGGCACCCCAGGATGAAGCGACGATCCGGTCCCGTGCATCGATCAGGGTGACCCGGCGACGGCCATTATCAGCCCCTTCCATGGCCGCGATATGTTCACCGATCTTCTTTTGCCAATCATATTCAAGGCACAATACGCCCAGCGGTGAACCATCGCCATGCGGATCGGCCCGAACGCCGGTCGCGAAGATCAGAACGGCGTGATTGTTCGACCATTTGTTTTGCCAGACATCATCGACGAACCAATCATCTGTGCGGCGGCTGGCCATCGCCCGTCGATATTGGGTGACACGGCTGATATTCACCGTCTGCACGCCGGCGTTCTCATCGGCGGACAAAAAGATATGGCCTTCGCTATCGGCAACGAATGCGTTCAGATAGTCAGCGGAATAACGCACCAGCGCTTTCAGGCGTGCACGGGCATTGACCAGATTTTCCGGAGTCGGATGGACGACGGCCGCCGCAACGGCCGGATCGGTCGCGAGCAGGCGTAACTCAACACTGCGGGCAAAAACCGCGCGGGTGACGTTGTAAACAATCGCTTCGGCGAGATCGACCAGGCGGGCGCCTTCGATTTCGGCAACCATCTCATCGGCGATGCCTGCTGCCTTGGCCAATCGATCGAGCACTTCGGCGCGAAAGGCCAGCGAACTGGCCCGTGCCTGATTGGCGAGCGCTTTTACTTCTTGCGCCACGACGGAAAAACCGCGGCCGGCCTCGCCCGAACGGGCAGCCTCGATCGTTGCATTCAGCGCCAGCAGATTGGTGCGTCCGGCAAGTCGGGCATTTTCGGTCGCATATAGCTGCACCTCATCGCGTAGCGAAGCGAGCAGCGTGCGAATCCGTCTGGGCATAGGGCGCGATTCCGGAATGTTATTTGTCTGGCGCTAACGCGACAATGGTTAACAAAGCGTCGGCGGTGCGGCGGGCCGAGCGGTGCTTCGGTTCATCGCGCGGACACTGCAATCGGGCTATAAGGGCGGGCTGTTGTAGAGGATCGGTCGACATGGCGATGGCGAAGAGGTGGATGGCAACGGGTGTCGCGGCAGCATTGCTGGCCACTTCGATGCCGGCAATGGCGCGGCCCGGTTATGGGTGGGGTGGCGGCTGGAACGGGCCAGGCTACGGCCATGGCTGGGGCGGCGGGTATCGCCATCGTGATCGTGATCGGTTTGATTTTGGCGATTTTCTGCTGGGCGCGGTGATCATCGGCGGAATTGCCGCCGTCGCGGCGGATGCGTCCAATCGCAAGGGGCGCCCGCGCCAGGATAGAATTGATGGCAACCGCGCCGATGATGACCAGAATCGCGCCGCAGATGTTTGTTCCGCTGCGGCTGAAAGGCAGGCGAGTCGCTATTCGAACAATGCGCGTGTGACCGATATCAGCCTGGTCCGGCGCGATGGCGATGGCTGGCGGGTTGAAGGCATGGTCGCCAGCGGTGACGGGCGCGATTATCGTGATGACCGCAGTTTCCAGTGCGGGGTGCGTTATGGGCGTGTTGATTTCCTGCAACTGGGTGATCAAACCGCCTTCCGCTGAGCGTGTGAAACACCGACTCGGCTGGACAGGGGGCGGCGCTGTCTTTATCGGGCCGCCATGACAGCCCATCCCAACGACTGCATCCTGATCGTCGATTTCGGCAGCCAGGTCACGCAGCTTATCGCCCGCCGTGTCCGCGAAGCCGGCGTTTATAGCGAGATCGCACCCTTCACCAGCGCCGCAGAGGCCTTCGAACGGTTGAAGCCCAAGGGCATCATCCTGTCGGGTGGTCCAGCATCGGTGGCAGATGCCGGCAGCCCGCGTGCGCCGCAGCATTTTTTCGAGGCGGGGATTCCGATCCTTGGGATCTGCTATGGCCAGCAGACGATGTGCGCGCAGCTTGGCGGTTCGGTCGTGCCATCCACCGACAATCGTGAATTCGGACGCGCCTTCATCGAAGTGACGCGGACCTGTGGCCTGTTCGACGGGTTGTGGCAGGAAGGCGAGCGCCATCAGGTGTGGATGAGCCACGGCGACAAGGTGGATGCGCTGCCCGCGGGCTTCGTTCCGGTTGCGGCATCGGACGGTGCGCCGTTCGCGGTGACCGCAGATGAGGCGCGTCGCTTCTACGGTGTCCAGTTCCACCCCGAAGTTGTTCATACGCCCGATGGCGCCAGGCTGATCGCCAATTTCGCCCGTCACGTCTGCGGGCTGGCCGGTGACTGGAGCATGGCCGAGTTTCGCGCGGCCAAGATCGCCGAAATCCGCGCACAGGTGGGTGACAGCCGGGTCATCTGCGGTCTTTCCGGCGGCGTCGATTCGGCGGTGGCGGCGGTGCTGATCCACGAAGCGATCGGCGATCAGCTGACCTGCGTGTTCGTCGATCATGGCCTGATGCGGATGGGCGAAGCGGATCAGGTGGTTGGCCTGTTCCGCGAACATTTCGGCATCCCGCTCGTCCATGTGAACGCCGAAACGCTGTTCCTGAACGGCCTCAAGGGCGAAACCGATCCTGAAAAGAAGCGCAAGTTCATCGGCAAGACCTTCATCGACGTGTTCGATGAAGAAGCGCGCAAGATTGGTGGCGCGGAATTCCTTGCGCAGGGCACGCTCTATCCCGACGTGATCGAAAGCGTCAGCTTCACCGGCGGGCCTTCGGTGACGATCAAGAGCCACCACAATGTCGGCGGCCTGCCCGAACGCATGAACATGAAGCTGGTCGAGCCTTTGCGCGAACTGTTCAAGGATGAAGTCCGTGCGCTGGGCCGCGAACTGGGGCTGCCGGACATCTTCGTCGGCCGCCATCCTTTCCCTGGACCCGGCCTTGCCATCCGCATCCCCGGCGAAGTGACCAAGGAACGGTGCGATATTCTGCGCAAGGCCGATGCGGTCTATCTGGAGGAAATCCGCAACGCGGGCCTGTATGACGCGATCTGGCAGGCGTTTGCGGTGCTGCTTCCGGTCAAGACGGTCGGGGTGATGGGCGACGGGCGAACCTATGATTCGGTGTGCGCGTTGCGTGCCGTCACCTCCACCGACGGGATGACCGCCGACATCTATCCGTTCGACGCGAGCTTCCTGGCGCGCGTCGCGACGCGCATCGTGAATGAGGTGCAGGGCATCAACCGTGTCACCTATGACTATACGTCGAAGCCGCCCGGCACGATCGAGTGGGAATGATCTGAAATCCAGTGGGTGCCCTGATGGGGGCCCGCTGGTTCACCATTCAACCGGTGCCTGCCAAACCATTGTGTTTTGGTGGCACTGGGCGCAGCTTGCTCTCTTCAGAAAATGTTGAAGAGGTTCGACATGGCGGGATTGAATGTGGTCAAGCCGCCCGTCTGGTTCTGGATTGTCGCGGTGGCGGCTTTGATCTGGGAAGCCCTTGGTTGCTTTGCCTATCATTCGCAGGTCGGCATGTCGGCGGCTGATATCGCGCGCTTGCCGGCAGCACAGCAGGAAATCTGGAAAATGATGCCGGCCTGGGTGACAGGCGCCTATGCCGTCGCCGTATGGGTGGGACTGCTGGGCGCCATTGCCTTGCTGGCGCGCAAGACGTGGGTGCGGCCGCTCTTCATTGTGTCGCTGGTCGCGGCGGTGATCCAGTTCGGCTGGACCTTTCTTGCCACGCCGATTTTGCGGACCGTGGGTGCGGCGCAGGCGGTTCCGTTTCCGGCTTTCATCATTCTGGTCGGTGCCCTGCTCGTCTGGTTTGCAGGTTATGCGACAAGGCGCGGCTGGCTGAGCTGAGATCGGGGCAGATGCAACCACGGAGACTGCGATGCTGACCCTGCATTATCATCCGTTCGCAGCCTTTTGTCAGAAAGCGCTGATCGCGCTGTACGAGCGCGACGTGGCGTTCACGCCGCAGCTTGTCGACCTGGCCGATGCCGGGCATCGCGCGGCGTTTGAAGCCGTGTGGCCGATCCGCAAGTTTCCGGTGCTGGTGGATGACGGGGCGGGGCGGACCATCCCGGAATCGAGCATCATCATCGAATATCTCGATCTTGCCCGGCCTGGCGCGGCCCCGATGGTGCCGACGGCCCCGGAAGCGGCGCTGGAGGCGCGGTTGTGGGATCGCCTGTTCGACAATTATGTCGCGGTGCCAATGCAGCGGATCGTGGCCGAACGGATTCGCGGGATCGATGTGAAGGATCCACATGGCGAGGCCGAGGCGCGCGCCATTCTGGCAACGGCGTATCGCACGCTGGAAACGCGGCTGGCCGGACGGATATGGGCGGCGGGCGATACCTTTACCTTGGCGGACTGCGCGGCGGCGCCGGCATTGTTCTACGCCGATTGGGTGCAACCATTTCGCGGCGACCATCCCATATTGGGCGCCTATTTCGCACGGCTGATGGCGCGGCCATCGGTTGCGCGCGTGGTGGACGAAGCGCGGCCGTGGCGGCGCCTGTTTCCGGGTGGCGCACCCGAGGCTTGACCACGCGGCCCTGTCTGGCCCAGTCGCTGGCGATCAAGGCGGAGGTTTTGCGTGGCGACGACCATCTACGGCATCAAGAATTGCGACACGATGAAGAAGGCGCGCGACTGGCTTGCCGCGCATGGCATCGCGTACGATTTCCATGATTACAAGGTGGCCGGGATCGACCGGGCGACGCTGGAAGGCTGGGTCCGTGAACTCGGCTGGGAAGTGCTGCTCAACCGTGCGGGGACCACGTTTCGCAAGCTGCCCGACGCCGATCGTGACGGGATCGACGCGGACAAGGCGATCACGCTGATGCTGGCGCAACCGTCGATGATCAAGCGGCCGGTGCTGGATGTCGATGGCCGGTTGAGCGTTGCGTTTAAGCCGGAACGCTATGCCGCGCTGTTCGGCGCCTGATCAGTCGTCGCGGTTGCGGCGGGCTTCCTTCTCTGCGCGGCGGCGTTCCTTGGCTTCGCGTTCCTCCTGCTTGCGGATCTCGCGGCCGCGATTGCGATCGGCTTCTTCCTGGCTGGTGGTGACGGCATCGATGCCCGCGCCTGCCGCTCGTACCGGAAGCGTAACGATATTGGCCGCGGTCCGCGCGATGCAGCCCGTAAGCAGGAGGGCGGCCGGGACGAGAAGGAACATGATACGCATAAGGTGGGGCACCCAACCGCTGATACTTCATCAATCCTAGCCGACCGGGGTGCGCTGGTCGATGATCCGATAGGGTGAATTGACCATAACGTGCGGCCGGGGCTACCACCGGCCCATGTCCACGACCTTTACCCTCGATACGTCGACCAGCCGCGCCCACCCGACCCCTTCGCCGATGAAGCGGATGACGGTGCCGCAGATCCAGGCCCGCAAGGGCAAGGAACCGATCGTCATGCTGACCGCCTATACGGCGCGCATGGCCCAGTTGCTGGACAGCCATTGCGATATGCTGCTGGTGGGCGACAGCCTGGGGCAGGTGATCTATGGCTTGCCATCAACATTGGGCGTCACGCTGGATATGATGTGCGCGCATGGCGCGGCCGTGGTGCGCGGCAGTTATCATTCGGTTGTCGTCGTCGACATGCCGTTCGGCAGTTATGAAGCCAGCCCCGAACAGGCCTTTCAGTCGGCATCGCGGGTGATGGCGGAAACCGGGGCCGCTGCGGTCAAGCTGGAGGGCGGCGAAGCGATGGCGCCGACGGTTCACTTCCTGCAGGCGCGCGGCATTCCGGTGGTCGGCCATATCGGCCTGACCCCGCAGGCGGTGAATGCGCTGGGCGGTTATGGCGCGCGCGGGCGGACCAACGCCGAACATGCCAAGATCATCGCCGATGCGCGCGCGATTGCCGATGCCGGGGCCTTTGCGATCGTCGTCGAAGGCGTGGTCGAGCCGCTGGCGGTGGCGGTGACGGCCGAGGTGTCGTGTCCGATCATCGGAATCGGCGCGTCGGCCCAATGCGACGGCCAGGTGCTGGTGATCGACGATATGCTGGGGATGTTCGAGCGCACCGCGCGTTTCGTGAAGCGGTATGACGATCTGGCGGCGCGGATCGATGCGGCGGCGGCGGCTTATGCCGGTGAAGTGCGGTCGCGCGCCTTTCCCACGGCGGAACAGACTTACCAGCCAAAAGCCTGAACTCAGCTTTCGTTCAGCCAAACAGACGGCTAAGGAAGAGCGCGCGATTTTTGGAGAGACTGCTTGGCCCTGACGCCTCAGAATAACGACGCCTTCTTCCGCGAGGTGGATGATGAGCTTCGTCGTGAACAGATCGGTTCCTTCTGGCGAAACTACGGGCGCTTCATCGCGATCGCGGTGATCGCCGGTCTCGCCCTGTTCGGTGGCTGGCTTTGGTGGCAGCACCAGCAAAACAGCGTGGCCGACGCCGCCAGCGAACAATTCACCCAGGCCCTGATCGAAGTCGGCCAGGGCGAACCGGCGGCGACGGCCGCCAACGCCAAGCTCGACAAGCTGGCAGCTGAGGGCAATCCGGCGTACCGCGCCAGCGCGTTGCTCACCAAGGCCGCCGCGGCGCAGCAGAAGGGCGATGCCAAGGCGGCCGCTGCCGCCTATCAGGCGGTTGCCAGCGATACGAAACTAGCCCAGCCCTATCGTGATCTGGCGACGGTGCGGCAGGTTGCGGCCGAGTTCGATACGCTCCAGCCGGCGCAGGTGATCGAACGGCTCAAGCCGCTGGCGGTGGCCGGAAATCCCTGGTTCGGCAGCGCGGGCGAGATGACCGCGATCGCCTATATGCGGATGAACAAGCCGGATCTTGCCGCGCCGCTGTTCGCCGCGATGGCAAAGGATGAAGGCGTGCCCCCGTCGATCCGCGATCGCGCGGGCCGGATGGCGGCGACGCTGGGCGTGGATGCGGCCGTGGCGACACCGGGCCCGGCAAAGGAATGATGGCTATGAAGCGTGTCCTGATCGCGGGCGTTCTGCTCGCCACTCTCGGTGGTTGCGGCATTTTCAAAAGTTCGGGTCCCAAGACCAAGACGGCCCTGCTGGGCGAACGCACACCGGTGCTGACCTACGAAACCGGCGCCGAAATCGATCCGGCGCTGGCGGACGTGGCAGTTGATGTGCCGGGTGCGGTGATCAACGATGCCTGGGCGCAGCCGGGCGGCAATGCCTGGAAGGCGATGGGCCATCTGGCGCTCGGTCGCGATCTTGCGCCGGTCTGGAATGCCCGGATCGAAGGCAGCACCAAGCGCGCCAGGCTGGCCGCATCGCCGGTGGTGGCCGATGGCAAATTGTTCGTGATGGACGTCAAGGGCCGGGTCCATGCCTTCGACGCGGCGACCGGCCGGGAATTATGGTCGCGCGGCATCGGTGGCGCCAAGGCGGTGGATGGCACCGACAAGGACAAGGAATCGCAGGCCAGCCGCGTCGTGTTCGGCGGCGGCGTCAGTTATGACGCAGGCAAGCTTTATGCCACCAATGGCCTGGGCGATGTCGCCACGTTCGATCCCGCGACCGGCGATCAGGGCTGGGCCGTGCGGCCGGGCGGCCCGCTGCGCGGCGCGCCGACGGTGGCCAATGGCCATGTTTATGTCGTCAGCCAGGATAACCAGCTTTTCGCGTTGAAGATCGAGGATGGATCGGTCGTCTGGAACGAAGCCGCGACGCTCGAACTGGCGGGCGTTTTCGGCGTGGCGGCCCCGGCGGCGGCGTCCGGCACGGTCGTGGCCGGTTTTTCATCGGGCGAACTGAACGCGTATCGGTATGAAAATGGCCGCGTCGTCTGGCAGGATGCGCTGTCGCGCACCAGCATTTCGACGGCCGTGGCCAGCCTGTCGGATATCGATGCCGATCCGGTGATCGATCAGGGCCGGGTGTATGCCGTCGGCCAGGGCGGGCGCATGGTGGCGCTGGAACTCAACACCGGCCAACGCCTGTGGGAACTCAGCATCGCCGGGATTTCCACGCCGTGGGTGGCGGGGGAATGGGTGTTCGTCGTCACCGACGACGCGCGGCTGCTGTGCATCGCGCGCACCAGCGGCAAGGTGCGCTGGATCACCCAGCTCGATCGCTGGCGGGATGCCAAGGACAAGAAAGGCCCGATCAGCTGGACCGGGCCGGTGCTGGCCGGTGATCGGCTGATTCTGGCGAGCACCGACGGCGCGCTCACCAATGTCGATGCCAGGACCGGCGCGGTGCAGTCCACCGGCAAGGCTGGCGGCGCCGTGCGCCTGGCGCCGGTGGTGGCGAAGGAAACGCTGTACGTCCTTGACGATAGCGGGCGGATTACCGCCTGGCGGTGATATTCGGGCGGCGGCTGCCCCGTTTTTGAGGGGTAACCGCCGCTTCGGATCGGGGCGGTGCATAATAGAGTCCCGTAAACCGCCGAATGGCGATAAGGGGGCGGAATGTCCAAACTCCCCGTGGTCGCGATCGTCGGCCGGCCGAATGTCGGCAAATCCACTTTGTTCAACCGCCTCGTCGGCAAGAAGCTGGCGTTGGTGGACGATCGTCCCGGTGTCACGCGCGATCGCCGCGAGGGCGATGCGACGCTGATCGGCCTTGAATTCCGTATCATCGATACCGCCGGTTTCGAGGATGAAGACCCCAACACGCTGCCCGGACGGATGCGGGTGCAGACGCAGGCGGCGGTCGACACCGCCGACGTGGCCCTGTTCCTGATCGATTCCCGCGCCGGAGTTACCCCGCTGGATGAGGAAATCGCGCGCTGGCTGCGCAGCGGCGATACGCCGGTGGTGATGCTGGCGAACAAGGCCGAAGGCAAAGCGGGCGAAGGCGGCGTGCTGGAAGCCTATGCCCTGGGTTTTGGCGATCCGGTTCCGTTCAGCGCCGAACATGGCGAAGGCCTGGTCGAATTGTTCGAAGCGCTGCGGCCCTTTGTCGAACGTGACGAGGAGGAGGAAGAGACCGCCGACGAGGAAATCGAGGAGGATGAGGAAGGCCGGCTGACCGGACCGCTCAAACTCGCGATCGTCGGGCGCCCCAATGCCGGCAAATCGACGCTGGTGAACCGCATGCTGGGCGAAGAACGGATGATCACCGGGCCGGAAGCCGGCATCACCCGTGATTCGATCGCGGTCGACTGGGAATGGACCGACCGGGATGGCCGCGTCCGCCCGGTCCGCCTGATCGACACCGCCGGGATGCGCAAGCGCGCGCGCGTGCAGGACAAGCTGGAAAAATTGTCGGTGGCCGACGCGCTGCACGCGGTCGACTTTGCCGAAGTCGTCGTGCTGCTGCTGGATGCCACGCTGGGGCTGGAAGCACAGGATCTGCGCATCGCCGACAAGGTGCTGCAGGAAGGCCGGGCGCTGATCATCGCGCTCAACAAATGGGATGTGGCGGATAATCCGCCGGCCTTGTTCCAGGGGGTGCGCACCGCGCTCGACGAGGGGCTGGCGCAGGTCAAGGGGCTGCCGCTCATCACCGTTTCGGCGGCGACCGGGCGCGGGGTGGACCAGTTGATCGAGGCCGCATTCGAATCGCGCGATGCCTGGTCGCGGCGTGTGTCGACCGGCAAGCTCAACCGCTGGTTCGAAAAGGCGATCGAGAAGAATCCGCCACCCGCGCCCGGTGGCAAGCGGATCAAGCTGCGTTACCTGACGCAGGCGAAAACGCGCCCGCCCGGTTTCATCCTGTTCGGGACGCGGGTGGATGAACTGCCCGAAAGCTATCGCCGCTATCTGGTGAACGGCATTCGCCGCGAACTTGGTTTTGGCGCGGTGCCCGTGCGCCTGACGATGCGTGCGCCGAAAAACCCGTTCGATACGTGAGTGTGACGCTGGTCGACACCAGGGGCATGCGCTGCCCCTGGCCGGCGCTGCGGCTGGCAAAGGCGATGCGCGACGTGCCGGCCGGTGGGGCGGTTCGCATTCTGGCGGACGATCCGGCCGCGCCGCGCGAAATCATGGCGCTGGCATCGCAGCAGGGCTGGCGGGCCGATCCCGATGGCGACGGGTTGATAGTCGTCAAGTAATGGCCGCTATTGGCGATCGCGTATCTTGCCTCGTCAACACGCCTTTTACGAATTTACGGTAATTGACTTTCGCGTAGAGTGGCCATGGGCCTGCGGCGAGAGGGAACCGACACTTGTCCAATGATATGCGTGCTCTGGTCGACTGGGCTGCATTTTCCCGCGCGCGCACCGAATTGGGCGCAGGGTTCGTGCGTATCCTCGGTTATTTCCGCGAAGACGGCGCGAAATCGATCCAGACGATCGAAGACGCGTTCCGCAACCGTGATTCGGCGGCGCTGGTGATTCCGGCGCACACGCTCAAGGGCGATGCGCTGCAATTCGGGGCCGAACATCTGGCAGCGCTGGCCGAACATATTGAAAAGGTCGCCCGGCGCTGTGTTGAAACCCGGCAGGAACCGGACGAACTGATTACCGACGTCGTGCGGCTGCGGCCGATGTTCGCCGACACGCTGGCTCAGATCGATCGCGAGGCCAGCCCGCTGATGGAACGGCGCGGTGCCGCCGGTTTCGGCCGGCGCACGCCGACGGTGTTCGGCCAGGACTGATCGGTTCCGCATCGCGGGGTTGCCCCTTGCGGCAAGCCCTGCTTTGACAGGCGCGCCCTGAAAGGACGCCGACCGATGAATCCATGGATAGTGCTGGGTGGGGCGATCCTGCTCGAAATCGCCGCGACATCGCTGTTGAAGGCGTCCGAGGGGTTTGCGCGGCTGGGCTACGGTTTGGCTGCCCTCGCGCTATATTCGGTGTGTTTCTGGCTGCTGGCGTTGACGCTCAACCGTATTCCGATGGGCGTGGCTTATGCCGTCTGGTCCGGCGTCGGCATCGTTGCGATCGCGCTGATCGGGGTGGCGGTATTCCGCCAGCCGCTGGGGCTGGCGCAATGGGGGTGCGTGGCGCTGATCGTGATCGGCGCGGTGGGCCTGAACCTCACCACGCCGCACGGAACAGCGCCATCGCGCGACGGCGATCAGCGGGTCGGCACGGGTTCCGGCCCCGAATAATCGTAGAAACCACGCCCGGTCTTGCGGCCGAGCCAGCCGGCTTCGACATATTTCACCAGCAACGGCGCGGGGCGATATTTGGGATCGCCGAAATCTTCCTGAAGCACGCGCAGGATGAGCAGGATCGTATCCAGGCCGATCATGTCGGCCAGCGTCAGCGGCCCCATCGGGTGGCCCAGGCCGAGCTTGATGCCCTTGTCGATATCGACGATCGACCCAACGCCTTCACCAACCGCGAAGAAGGCCTCGTTCAACAGCGGCAACAGGATACGGTTGACCACGAAGCAGGGCGAATCCTGCGCGATCACGGTTTCCTTGCCGACCTTTGCGGCAAAGGCCTGCGCGACCGCGACAGTGGCATCCGACGTGGCGAGGCCGCGAATCACTTCCATCAACGGCATCAGCGGCACCGGATTGAAGAAATGCATGCCGATGAAACGGGCCGGATCGATCGACGCCTGCGCCAGCCGGGTGATCGAGATCGACGACGTGTTCGACGCCAGCACCGCCTGCGGCCCAAGCACCTTGGCGACATTCTGGAAGATGATGCGCTTGATATCTTCGCGTTCGGTGGCCGCTTCGATCACGAGGCCGGCGGCGGACATCGGGGCCAGATCGCCGATCGGCTGGATGCGCGCGACGGCGGCATCGGCATCAGCGGCGTCCAGCTTGCCCTTTTCGACCTGCTTGGCGAGGATTTTGGCGATCCCGGCCTTGCCCTTTTCGGCCAGTTCCACGGATACGTCTGACAGGAATACCGTGTAGCCGGCCTGTGCCGCCACCTGGGCAATGCCCGCCCCCATCTGGCCTGCGCCGATCACGCCGATGCTGTCCATGTCCGTTCCTTTGTTCGCTCAATCGGGTTGCCGATAAGCGAGGATCGCGCCGAAGGAAAGGATCAGCGTGTAGCGCCGGGCTGCCAGAGCACGTCGCCGCCCGCGCGCGAGGCGACGAGACGGGCGAGGACGAAAAGATGATCCGACAGCCGGTTGATATAAGCGAGGGCCTGCGGGTTGAGCGCAACGTCCTGCGCGGCGGTGACGGCGGCCCGTTCCGCCCGGCGGACGACCGCGCGCGCGAGATGCAGCGACGCCACCGGGCCGGGGCCTGCCGGCAGGATGAAGCTGCGCAGCGGGGCCAGCCCGTCGTTGAGCATGTCGATTTCGCGTTCGAGCCGTTCCACCTGCGATGCGGTGATGCGCAACGTCATTTCACCGGGGGTGAAATCTTCGCCGGGCGTGGCAAGATCCGCGCCGAGATCGAACAGTTCGTTCTGGATGCGGCCGAGCAGAGCGGCGTGGGCCGGATCGGTGACGTGCTGAAGGGCGACGCCGATCGCCGAATTGGCTTCGTCGACATCGCCGATCGCGGCCATGCGGGGATCGGCCTTGGACACGCGCGAGCCATCGACCAGCCCGGTCGTGCCGGCATCACCCGTGCGCGTGTAAATCTTGTTGAGCTTGACCATCGATCCCGCCTGATCCGGCGCGTCAGTTGCGGGTGAGGAGCAGGAAGAAGATCACCAGGATCACGGCCAGCGCCTGAAACGCGATGCGCATGCGCATCATCTTGTTCTGGCGTTCGCCCGAAAGATTGGGTCCATTGCCCGTCAGGTCGGCCTCGGTCGTTTTGAGGAAGACGATGATGCCACGGACAAGCGCCGCGACCGTCGCCAGCATGGCCAGAACCATGAGGATGATGAGGAAGGTGGACATCCCTTCAATTTAAGCTTTTTCGGGGAAAATGCCAACGCTGAATTGCCCATGGCGCAGCTGTTCGGCCAGCGCTGCGCCATCCATTCCGGCGGCCCGCAGATCGGCTAGCGCCGGCGCGCCATCGCGTTTGGCGAGGCGACGGCCATCGGTTCCGGTGAGCAGGGGGTGGTGGTGATAGCGCGGCGTCGGCAAGTCCAGCAGCGCCTGCAGCAGACGATGAACATGGGTCGCGGCGAACAGATCGACGCCGCGAACGATATCCGTCACGCCCTGCGCCGCATCGTCGATGGTGACGGCCAGATGATAGGAAACGGGGGCATCCTTGCGCGCGAGGACGACATCGCCTTGCGCGCCCGGCACGGCGCTGACGGTGCCTGTGGTCGCATCCCACCAGTCAAGCGGGCCGGCGCGGACCATGGCATCGTCCATCGCGATCCGCCAGGCATGGGGTTCGCGTTCCATGCGCGCGCGGCCGATGGCAGGATCGAGCCGGCGGCATGTTCCCGGATAGACCGGTGCTTCGTCGCCATGTGGTGCCGCCGCGCTGGCCGCGATTTCGGCGCGGGTGCAGAAGCAGGGATAAACGAGGCCGGCGACCTTCAGCCGATCGAGCGCGGCCGCATAAAGCGGCAGCCGGGCCGATTGCCGGACGATTGCGCCATCCCAGCCAAGCCCGAGCCATGCGAGATCCGCGATGATGCCGTCGATATGCGCGTCCCGTGTGCGGCCGGGATCAATATCTTCGATCCTGAGCAGAAAATGGCCACCGGCCGCCCGCGCCAGATCGTGCGCGCGGATCGCCGAAAAGGCGTGGCCGAGGTGCAACCGGCCCGTGGGGCTGGGCGCAAAACGTGAAATCACCCGGTTCATCCGCAATCAGCCTCTTGACCGGGCCTTGGGAACAATGCTGTCATGATGGCGTCACGTTCCGCAGGTTAGGAGCGTGGCATCGGGAGACGCGAGCCGTGCGGCCATCGCGTCCCGAGTGCGACGGGACCGAAGCCGTCCGGTGGTCTTCCAGCCACACGGGGAGGCCGACCATTTTATGTACCATCCCGATCTCCTGCGCCATCCGGATAGTTGCCCGGCGCTTGTCCTCAATGCCGATTACACACCGCTCAGCTATTATCCGTTGAGCCTGTGGTCGTGGCAAACCGCGATCAAGGCGGTGTTCCTCGAACGGGTCGATATCGTCGCTTATTATCAGCGCGAAGTGCATAGCCCCAGCTTTGCGATGCAATTGCCGTCGGTGATCGCGTTGCGCCAGTATGTGCGGCCATCGCAGCACCCGGCCTTCACCCGGTTCAACCTGTTCCTGCGCGATCGTTTCACCTGCCAATATTGCGGCACGGGCAACGACCTGACGTTCGATCATGTCATCCCGCGCGCGCAAGGCGGGCGGACGACATGGGAAAATGTGTCGACGGCCTGTGCGCCCTGCAACCTTAAAAAGGGTGGCCGCACCCCACGGCAGGCGCACATGGCGCTGGCGGAAGAACCGATCCGCCCGACAACCTGGCAGCTGCAAGAAAATGGCCGCAGCTTCCCGCCCAACTATCTGCACCAGAGCTGGCGCGACTGGCTGTACTGGGACATCGAACTGGAAGCCTGATCGGCGACATTCATTTCGCAGGCGGATAGAGTGCGTCGAGCCGTTCGCCATAAGCGCGGCGGATGATGTGGCGGCGGATCTTGAGCGAGGGCGTAAGCATTTCGTTTTCGATGGTGAAGGGTTCGTCGGCGATCAGGATGCGGCGCACCTTTTCGATCACCGACAGGCTGGTGTTGACCCGGTCGACCGCGGCCATCAGCGCCTTCTGGAAACGCGGATCGGCCCGCAGCGCGGCCGGATCATAAGCCACCCCTTCGGCCCCGGCCCATTCGCGCGCCCATTCGGGATCGGGCACGATCAGGCCAACGATGTGGGGCCGCCTGTCGCCGGCGATCATCGCCTGGAGGATTTCCGGCTCCAGCGTCAGCATCCCTTCGACCTTCTGGGGTGCGACATTGTCGCCCTTGTCGTTGACGATGATGTCCTTCTTGCGATCGGTGATGACGATCCGGCCCCTGGCGTCGATATGGCCGACATCGCCGGTGTGCAGCCAGCCATCGCGCAGCACGCGCGCGGTTTCTTCTTCATTGCGCCAATAGCCGTGCATGACGAGTTCGCCGCGGACGAGGATTTCGCCATCGTCGGCGATCCGCACCTCGACGCCCGGCAGCGGCGGGCCGACCGTATCCATCTTGATGCCGGCGGACGGGCGGTTGCACGAAATGACGGGTGCGGCCTCCGTCTGGCCATAGCCCTGGAGGAAGGTGAGGCCGAGCGAGTGGAAGAACAGGCCGACTTCGGGGTTGAGCGGTGCGCCGCCCGAAACCATCGCCTTCATTCGCCCGCCGAACCGCTGGCCGACCTTGGGTTTCAGGGTGCGGCGCAGGATCATTTCCATCGGCCAGTCCCATAGGGGCATCCGGCCGGCATAATCCTTTTGCCCGATCACGAGCGCCCGGCGCATCAGATATTGGGCGACGCGGCCCTGCTTTTCGACCGATTTGAGCACGCGGGCGCGCAGCACTTCGAACAGGCGGGGGACGACGACCATGATCGTCGGGCGCACCTCTTCGATATTGGCGGCCAGCTTTTCCAGCCCTTCCGAATAATAGATCTGCGCGCCCAGCCCGATCGGAAAATGCTGGCCGCCGCTATGTTCATAGGCGTGGGACAAAGGCAGGAAGGACAGGAACACTTCGTCATCCCAGCCGAAATCTTCGGAGATGATCGTCGTGCATCCCGCGACATTGTGCAGGATCGCACCATGATGCTGGCGCACGCCGCGCGGGCTGCCGCCGGTGCCCGATGTGTAGATGATGCAGGCGAGGTCTTCGCGCTGGAAATCGGCGGCGGCTTCGGCCTCTGCAATATCCGCCGGATGCGCGGCGATCAGGGTGGCCCAGTCGTGAAAGCTGGTGTCGCCGGCCTGGCCGATGCGCAGCGGTTCGATGCCGATGACGTGGTGGCAGTTGCTGGAGCGCATGACCGCCGGCATCAGCGTCCTGGCCAGTTTCGCCGTCGATACGATCACCGCGCGCGCGCCGCTATTTTCCAGGATATGGGCGTGATCGCGTTCGGTGTTGGTGGTGTAGGTGGGCACCGTCACCAGCCCGGCGGCCATGATCGCCAGATCGGCGATGCACCATTCGGGGCGATTTTCGGACACCAGCATCACCCGGTCGCCGCGCTTCAGCCCTTGCGCCTTGAGCGCGGCGGACAGCGAGGCAATCTGTTGCGCGGCTTCCGTCCAGCTTGTCGGTGTCCATGTTCCGTCGCGTTTGGCCCACAAAAATGGGGCGCCGCCGCGCTCGCGGGCGCGGGTGAAGAACATCGTCACGAGGTTCGGGAAATGTTCCAGCGTGCGCATCGGCTCTCCGGGGTTTGCCATTTTTCCTTATGTGTAACGGGGATTGGCGGGGGCGTCGCCTGCGATCATTCCGCCAGCGCCACGCCTTCGCTGCGCGGATCGGCGGCGCCGCGCCAGCCTTTTGCCGTGCGTTCGACGGCGTTCAGTTTCGACGGCAGATCAGCCGCCGTCACCGGCTGGCCAAGCCGTTCGAGCGCGGGGCGCATCGCATCGAGGCTGGTGCCCTGTTCGACCAGCAGCGATCCGCCGCCGAAATAGATGTTGGGCAGCGCCATCGCGTCGGCGGCGGGCAGTTTCCAATCGATCACGCCGACCAGCGCCTTCATCACATGCATGATGATCCGCTTGCCGCCGGCCGATCCGATGGCGAGGACGACCTTGCCATCGGGGCCATAGACGATCGTCGGCGACATGGACGACAGCGGCCGCTTGCCGGCTTCGACCCGGTTGGCGACGGGCGCGCCATCCTTTTCGGGCGCGAAGGTGAAATCGGTCAGTTCGTTGTTGAGCACCATGCCGCTGGCGACGAGCTGGCTGCCGAACGGCCCTTCCACCGTGGACGTCATCGACACGACATCGCCCGCGCCATCGACGGCGACGAAATGGGTGGTGCCGGCGCGCTCGCCCGAAATGGCGGCGGTGCGCGGTTCGGCCCCCGGCGGGGTACCGGCTTCATAGACTGCCAGCGACCGCGCCGGCGAAATCAGCGCGGAGCGTCGGGCCAGATAATCGCGGTCAACCAACCCGGCGAGCGGCACGGCGACGAAATCCACATCGCCGAGATATTTTTCGCGATCGGCATAAGCGAGCTGCATCGCTTCGCCGATCAGGTGCCAGGCTTCGGGGCTGTCCTTGCCGAGGCGGCCGATATCGAACCGTTCGATCATCCCCAGCATCTGCAGGATCGTTGTGGCGCCCGACGAAGGCGGCCCCATGCCGCAGACGCGATAGCGGCGATAGTTGCCGCAGACGGCGGGGCGGTCCTTGGCCTGATACGAAGCGAGATCGGCGAGCGTGAGCGGCGCGGGGTTGCGCGGTGCGGCGGTGACGGCGGCGGCGATCGCGGCGCCATGTTCGCCGGCATAAAAGGCATCGGGGCCACTGGCGGCGACATCGCGCAGCAATTTGGCGAGCGCCGGGTTGCGAATGGTGGCGCCGACGGCGGCGGGCTTGCCATCCTGCCAGTAGATCGCGCGGATATCGGGGAAGGCATCCCACAGGGGCGCGACCATTTTGAGCGCGTTGTGCAGCCGGGGGGTGACGGCATAGCCCTGGTCGGCCAGCCGGATCGCGGGTTCGAACAATCTGGCCCAGGGCAGCTTGCCCCATTGGCGATGGGCATCGGCCATCAGCCGGATATTGCCGGGTATACCGACCGAATGACCGCCCTGGAACGCATCGCGATAGGACATTGGCTGGCCATCGACGGTGAAGCGACCGGGGGTTGCGGCAGCGGGAGCGGCCTCGCGCCCGTCGATCGTGGCGATCGCGCCCGTCTTGCCGTCATGGTGGACGAGGAGACCGCCGCCGCCAATGCCCGACGATTGTGGTTCGACCACCGACAAAGCGAGCATCATCGCCATCGCCGCATCCGTCGCGCTGCCCCCCGCGCGGAGCATTTCGCGCCCCGCTTCGGCCGCGCGTGGATCGGCGGCGGAAACCACGCCGCCAGCGGCGGACGCTGCGGTCGGCGCGGTGAGGGGAGCGATGAGCAAAGCGAGGAGGAGCAGGATGCGGACGATCATGCCCCGGACCCTAGCCCGGTTTGCCCCGCCACGGAACCGCCGCCGGCCCAGTGGAGGTTAAGTTGAGGAAGTTGAGGATTGCCAGGCTGTTTTCCCAGAGACCGGCTGCGGCCATCATGTGCCGCAGGATCGGCAGCGTTCCGGTTGTCCCTGGGCGTTGCGGCAGGCATCGCCTGACCATAGCCGGGCGGGGCTTTTGTAGGACAGGCCCCTTACGCCGCGTTGGCGCGTCCACCCAGTTCGTCGGGAAGGTTGAGGAAGCGGGCGGCATTCGCGCCCATCAGTTTTCGGCGCAGGCCGGGGCTTAGGCCTTCATCCTCGCGGATCATCTGGCCGACGACCTGTTCGCCCAAGGGGAAGGGATAATCGGACCCCAGCACGACGCGATCCTCGCCCATCACCTTGATCAGCATCGCCAGCGCATCTTCGTTGAACACGGCTGAATCGACGTAGAAGCGATCGGTGTAGGAGGAGGGCAGCCGGGGGCAATCGACACGGACGATATCGCGGTTGCGCCACGCATTATCGACCCGCCCGAGCAGAAAGGCGAAGCTGCCGCCGCCATGGGCAAAGCATAGCCGCAGCGAGCGCGGCAGTTTTTCAAACGCACCCGACAAGATCAGCGACAGGATCGAAAGCTGGGTTTCGGCCGGCATGCCGACCAGCCACGACAGCATATATTTGGGCATGCGCTGCTGCGCCATCATGTCCCACGGGTGGATCAGCACCGCAGCCCCAACATCGGCGCAATGGTGGAGGAAGGTGAGGATGCCGGCATCGTCGAGATTGCGATCGCCGACATGGTTGCCGATCTGCACGCCGATATGCCCTTCGGCCATCGCGATATCGAGTTCGGCGCAGGCCGCGTCCGTATCCTGCAACGGCACCTGGCACAGCGATTTGAGGCGCGCCGGATCGTGCGCGCAGATGTCACGCGCCGCGCTGTTGAACAGCCGGGCGACTTCGCGGGCCTGTTCGGGCGGGCGGCCATAAGCGAACAGCAGGGGCGTGGCGGACATCACCTGCACGTCGATGCCATGTTCGTCCATCGCCGCGATGCGCCGCGCGCCATTCCAGCAATCGTCGAGCACCGGGCGGAACTCACGATCGCCGACCATCAGCATCGCCTTGCCGCCGCCCAGCTGCTTCATCCACGGCCAATCGGGCGTGCCGAAGCGCGCTTCGAGATCGGGCCATTGTTCGGGCAGGAAGTGGCTGTGGATATCAACCGAAAATGTCATGATTTTCTCTTCACGCCTTACCGGGATGGACGGCGCCGCAACCGCCGCAGGTGCGCAATGCTTCGTCCGCGTAGAACGCGGCGAAGAGCGGGGGCAGATCGGCGACGATGCTTTTCAGCTGGACTTCGACGCGGTGCACGATCGTGCCGCAGGCGCCGCAATACCATTGGAACGCATCGAGGCTGCCGGCCGGGCGCTGCCGTTCGATGACGAGGCCGACGCTGCCGGGCACCGGGCGCTGCGGCGAATGCGGCACATGGGGCGGCAGCAGGAAGATTTCGCCTTCGCGAATGGCCAAATCTTCCGGCCCGTTCGCGCCCCACAGGCGCAACACCATATCGCCCTTCAACTGGTAGAAAAACTCTTCGAACGGATCGACATGATAATCGGTGCGGGCGTTCGGCCCGCCGACCACCGTGACGATGAAATCGCTATTCTGCCAGATCTGGGCGTTGCCGACGGGCGGCTTCAAAAGATCGCGATGTTCGTCGATCCACGCCTGGAAATTGAAGGGGGGGCCATATGTCAGCATCTAGCGCGCCTTGCTGCGGTCTTGCCCGTGCGCGCGGGGCGCAAAGGCGGTTGCCTTGATTTCGATCAGGAGATGGGGGTGGGGCAGCTGGTGGACCGCAACGGTGGTCCGCGTCGGCCCGTCCACGCCGAAATATTCGGCGTAGGTTTCGTTGAACCCCTTGAAGTCGTTCATGTTCACCAGAAAAACGGACAGGTCGACGATATCGCCAAGGCCGGCGCCGGCATCGGCCAGGATATCGGCGATGTTGGCGATCACCGCGCGGGTCTGGGCGTGGATATCGAGCGTGGTCGCGCCGAAGCCATCCACCTCGACCCCGGCAAAGCTGTTGTCGGCGCGGCGCGAGCTGGTGCCCGATACGAAAAGGAAATCGCCGGCGCGGCGATAATGGGGAAAGGCGCCGCGCGGCACGGCCTTTCCGGGGATGACGCGGCCATCGGTCATGCCGCTTTTCCCGCGACATGCAGTTCGACGCGGCCGATCGCTTCGGCATCGAGCCGGACATGGACGCCGGGGTGCAGCGCTTCGGCCGAGGTGGCAGCCCCGCACAGGATGATCCAGCCCGGTTCCAGCGTCAGCCCGGACAAAGCCGCGAGCCGGGCGGCTTCGACCAGGGATTGCACCGGATTGCCCAGAATCGCGGCAGTGGACCCCGATTGCACCGGTTCGCCGTCGAAATTCATCACCATGACGAGATCGGACAGGTCGGCGAGCGGCACCTGCCACTGGCCGATGACAAAGGCCGAGGAGGAGGAATTGTCGGCCACCACATCGTTCAGCGCGAAGCGGAAATCGGCGTAGCGGCTGTCGATGATTTCCATCGCCGGGGCGATCGCATCGATCGCGGCGAACGCTTCGTCCAGGGTGACATGGCCGGCGAGCGGCTTTTTCAGGCGGAAGGCGATTTCGGGTTCGATCCGGGGATGGATGAAGCGATCCATCGCCAGCGTGCCGCCGTCGGCGATCTGCATCGCATCGGTCAGCCGGCCCCAGATGAGATCGGACACGCCCATCTGTTCCATCTTGGCGCGGCTGGTGAAACCCATTTTCACGCCGACGATCGCTTCACCGCGTGCGACACGATGATCGATCAGGCGGCGCTGGACGTCATAGGCATCGTCCAGGGTGAAATCAGGGTGATCGGCCGTGATCTGGCCGGTCGCGCGGGCGGCGGTGGCCGCAGCATCCAGCCGGGCGGCGATGCGGTCGAGATCGGGTTGGTTGTTCGTCATGATGGTTTGCCCAACGATCACAGCTTGATGCAGATGTTCATCGGTTCGGAATAGAAAGCGAGCGAATGCTCGCCCCCCTCGCGGCCGATGCCCGACAATTTGACCCCGCCGAACGGCGTGCGCAGATCGCGCAGGAACCAGTCGTTGACCCAGACGACCCCCACTTCGAGCTGGCGGGCGACGCGGTGGGCGCGTTTCACGTCGTTCGTCCAGACGGCGGCGGCCAGGCCGTAGCGCGAATCATTGGCGCGCTCGATCACCTCGGCTTCGTCGTCGAACGGGGCGATGTGGCAGACGGGGCCGAAAATCTCCTCGCGCACGCAGCGGGCATCATCGGACAGGCCGGTCAGGATCGTCGGTTCGACGAAGCTGCCCCGATCGAGATCATTGCCGAAATGCGGCACGCCGCCGCCGGTGACGATGGTGGCCCCTTCTTCGGCGGCGAGGCGATAATAGCCGAGCACCTTTTCGCGGTGCTGTGCGGAAATCAGCGGTCCCATGTCAGCGCCGTCGAACGGATCGCCGATCTTGAGCGCTTTGGCACGGATCGCCAGTTCGGCGACGAAGCGATCGAAGATCGGCCGCGCGACATAGACCCGTTCCGAACAGAGGCACACCTGCCCGCAATTGGAAAAGACCGAACGCATCGTGCCGGCGATCGCGGCGTCGAAATCGGCATCTTCGAAAATGATCGCGGCGTTCTTGCCGCCCAGTTCGAACGAGATCGGTTTTACGTCGGCGGCCGCCCCGCGCATGATCGCGGACCCCGTGGCGGATTCGCCGGTGAAGGTGATCGCGTCGATGTGCGGGTGGCTGACCAGCCATTCGCCGGTGGAATGGCCGCCGAACCCGTGGACGAGATTGAACACGCCCGCCGGCATGCCGACCTGATCCATCACCTCGGCGAGCAAGGTCGCGGTCGACGGGGTTTCTTCCGATGGCTTGGCGACGACGGTGTTGCCGCACGCAAGCGCGGGGGCGACCTTCCACGTCAGCAGCAGCAGCGGCAGATTCCATGGCGAGACGATCGCGACGACGCCCAGCGGCCGCGCGATGCTGTAGTTGATCGCACCCAGCCCGTCGGCCGTGTCGCTTTCGAAGCATTGCGTGGCGCGGGCCTGGGCCAAAGCGGCAAAGCTGCGAAAATTGGCGGCGCCGCGCGGAATATCGGTTTTGGTGGCCTGCAGCAGCGACTTGCCGGTGTCGGCGATCTCGGCGGCGACGAAATCGTCGAACCGCGCCTCGATCGCATCGGCGACCTTGACCAGCAGGGCGGTGCGATCGGCCAGGCTCATCCGCCCCCACGGGCCTTTCAGTGCGCGGCGGGCAGCGCAGACGGCGGCGTCCACCGTCGCGCGATCGGCGAGCGCCACATCGGCCAGCACTTTGCCATTGACCGGGTTGATGACCGGGAACCGTTCCGCGCCGCTGACAAACGCGCCGTCGACATAGTTTGGAAGCGTGCGTCCGGCGAAGGGGTAAGGCGTCTGCGGCATTGGGATTCCAGCCATGGGGTGCATCGTCGAGAGGCCGAAACTATGGATTGCACCTATAATGCGAAAATAATATTTTGAGGCTTACATATAACTCTAAAGTGATAGGACGGACATGGCAGGCGGGGACAGGGCATCGCAGGTCGTGGAAAATCGGCTGCTGGCGCGGCTGAAGCTCAGGCAGCTGAAATTGCTGATTACCGTGGGCGAACAGCGCAACATCCTGCGCGCCGCCACCCTGCTCAATGTGGCGCAGCCGGCGGCGACCAAGATGATTCGCGATCTGGAAGCGACCCTGGGGATGCAACTGTTCGAACGATCGTCGCGCGGGGTGACGCCGACCTTGTATGGCGATGTCATCATCCGCCACGCCAAGCTGATCCTGGCGCAGGTGCGCCACGCGAGCGAGGAGATGCTGTCGCTGCGCGAAGGCACGACCGGCAAGATCGCGGTGGGCACCTTGCTGGCCGCCGCGCCCAGCCTGCTGCCGCGCAGCATCGTCGCGCTGAAACGCGAACGGCCGGGGATCACGGTTTCGGTGGTCGAAGGCACCAACGACAAACTGATGCCGATGCTGCGGGTGGGCGACCTTGATCTCGTCGTCGGCCGCCTGCCCGAATATCGCGAACGCGAAGGGCTGGTGCAGGAGGTGCTGTATGACGAACCGGTATCGATCGTCGTACGCAAGGGCCATCCGCTGACCGAACTGCCCGTCGTCAAGCTGGCCGACCTGCAGGGGCATGACTGGATCATGCCGCCGCCCGAAACATCGCTGCGCCGCCAGCTGGAGGAAAGTTTCCGCAAGGCCAAGCTGGAACTGCCGGTGCGGGCGGTGGAATCGGTATCGATCCTGGCCAATTTCACCTTGCTGAAGGACAGCGACATGGTGGCGGCGCTGCCCTATCAGGTGGTGGATGCGCAGCCCGATCTGGTGCGCCTGCCGACCAATTTCGATATCGGTTATGGCGCGATCGGGGTGACGTTGCGCCATGGCGCGGATCGTTCGCCGGCAACCAATTACTTCCTCGCGGTGGTGAAGCGGATTGCCGCGGAAAGCGTGGCCAGCCATGCGGGCGGGGCGTAAACGCGCACCTTTGGGCGATCAGGTAACGGCGTCGACCGCTGCGAAGGCCGGATCCTGCCACAGGCCGGTCGTCATGATCGCGTGCAGCACGTCCACCGCATCCCAGATATCGGCGTAACGCAGATAGAGCGGTGAGAAGCCGAAGCGGATCGTGGTCGGCGCGCGGAAATCGCCGATCACGCCTTTGCTGATCAGCGCCTTCATGATCGGATAGCCATGGGCATGTTCGAACGCGATATGCCCGCCGCGATTGCCGGCGTCGGCCGGGCTGCCGAGGCCGAAGCCGGCATCGCCGAGGCGCGCTGCGACCAGCGCCTGAAACAATTCGCCCAGCGCACGGGATTTGGCGCGGGTGGCGGAAAGGCCCGCCCGCGCGGCGATGTCGATCCCGGCTTCGGCGGCGATCATGCTGAGGATCGGCTGCGTGCCGGTGAGCATCCGGCCGATGCCCGTGGCCGGGGCATAATCGCGGTCGAACGCGAAGGGGGCGGCATGGCCCCACCAGCCGGTGAGCGGCTGGACCATATCGGCCTGATGGCGCGCGGCGGCGAACTGGAAACCGGGGCTGCCCGGCCCGCCGTTCAGATATTTGTAGGTGCAGCCGACCGCGAAATCGACGCCGCAGCCGTTCAGATCAACCGGCATCGCGCCGGCGCTGTGGCACAGATCCCAGACGGTTAGCGCGCCCACCGCCCGCGCCTGCGCGCTGATCGCGGCCATATCGAGGATATGCGCGCTCTTATAATGGACCTGCGTCAGCACGACGGCGGCGACATCATCGGTGATCGCGGCGGTGATTTCGGCCTTTTCCGCAAAGCGGATGACATGGCCGCGCCCCAGCGTTTCGATCAGCCCCTGGATGACATAATTGTCGGTCGGGAAGTTCGATCCTTCCATCACGATCACCCGTCTGTCGGGGCGCATCGCAAGGGCTGCGGCCACCATGCGGAACAGGTTGAGGCTGGTGCCGTCGGTCATCACCACTTCGCCGGGATCAGCCCCGATCAACCCGGCGATGCGATCGCCCAGCCGATAGGGCAGTTGGAACCAGCCGGCGCGGTTCCAGCTGGTCACCAGCCCCTTGCTCCATTCGTCGATCGCGGCCTCGTTCAGCCGTGCGATCGCAGCCGTGGGGCTGGGACCGAGCGAATTGCCGTTCAGGTAGATCACGCCTTCGGGCAGGGTAAATTCGCCGATGAAGGGGCCAAGCGGATCGGCTGCGTCCATTGCCACAGCGGCGGCGCGCGACAGATGGGCGGGCAAGGCAGGGGCGGTGGCCATGGCGATCAGGCCGGCTTGGGCTTGAAGGTGGCGGTGCCCACCCAGCCGCGTTCGGAAACGTCGATCATCACGCCCTCCGGCCCCGTCATCTTATATTCCGCATTGTCCTTGGCCGGGTTCATCCCCAGCCCTTGCGCTATATTCACGTCGTGGCGCGGCGCGAAGCCCGAGTTTTCGAAGCGATCGACAATCTCTTCGATATCGTCGCACTGAAAACCGAGATGGTGGAGGCCGGTATAGCCTTCGTCAAATTCCAGGCCCGCGGCAGGGCGGTTCTTGAAGTTGAGCAAAGCGATGTTGATCGTCCCGTCGGTGACATAATAGCCCAGCGCATTGCGGCTATCGACCCTGCCGGCGATCGTCCAGCCGAGCACGTCGACGAAGAATTTGGCGGCGTTATCGGGATCGGCCGAGGCGATCGCGACATGTTTCAGATGTACGGGCATGATGGTCCTTTCTGGATTTCAGGTGCCGACGCGTAAGGGCGTCGTGATGCCGCGGAGAGCCGCGATCATGCTGAGCGCGGTGATCCGGCCGGTGCCGGGATTTTCGTCGGTCGGGATATTTTCGATTTCCAGTCCCAGCCGGGCGCTGTTCGATTCCACGTCGATGCGGTGGGTGTTGCGGGTTTTGGTCGGATCCGCCCAGATTTCGAGTTCGGTGCGGTCGGCGCCGATGCCGGCCAGGCCGAGCGCGGCCGCGACATTGACGTTGGATGGAAAGGCGCGGGCGCCTTCGCGCGCGGTGCCGCGAAACAGCAGCAGCGGTTCGGAAAGACTATCGAGGGCGATGCCGTTTTCCACGACATGCTTGGCCGTGCGCAACGAACGCGGCGGCTTGCGCGTGACCATGCGGACCGAATGGATCTGCCCTTCGGCCGCCGCGCGGACGGCATCGAGGCCGAGCAGCGCGCCCGTTGCCAGGATGATCTGGCCGCCGCCGTCGCGGGCGCGATCGGTGATTTCGGGATGGTCGAGGATCGCCGCCCCGCTGACGGTGACAAGAATGCGCCCGGCGGCAAGCGCCGGTTCGGCGATGGCCATGAAGGCGGCGGTCGGCGCGCATTCGACGATGATGTCGCAGCGTTCGGCGAGGTCCGCCGGTGAGACGATGGGAACCGCCAGCCCCAGATCGCGGGCGCGCGCTTCGGCCACGTCCTGCCGGCCCGAACAGATCGCCGCGAGCGTCAGGCCGGGCAGGCCTTCGTGCAGGCGTGCCGCGACGACGGCGCCGATGGTTCCGAAGCCCGCTATGCCTACCTTGAGTGTCACGTTTACACACTTTCCCTGCTGGATCATGGCGGGGAGCATAGGGCAGGCGATTATCACAGAAATATAGAATAACGGCGGTATGATATTTCGAAATGGAATAGCCTGCGCTCCTTTCGCTATTCCCAAAGCATATAGTTCAGACCTGTTTTTATAGGTTTCCTGTCGCCTTGTGGGCGCTAGCGCGGCGTCTCAGCGCGGTCCCGAACGGTCGCGGATCAGGCAGGAGGGGCAAAGATGGACGTTTCGTCCTTGGCAGTGATGGCGGCGGCGATGCTGGCCACCGGTTTGGCCGGCGGGGTGATCGCGGGGCTGCTGGGTGTGGGCGGCGGGATCATCGTCGTGCCGATCCTCGATACGACGTTGGGCATCCTTGGCGTCGATCCGGCGATCCGCATGCATGTCGCGGTGGCGACGTCGCTGGCGACGATCATCCCGACATCGATCTCATCCTCGCGCGCGCACAAGGCGAAAGGCGCGGTGGATGGCGAGCTGACCCGTAAATGGGGCATCGCGATCCTGCTGGGCGCGGTACTCGGCACGGTCGTCGCGTCGCAGGTGCAAAGCGTGGTGCTGTCGGGCGTGTTCGCCACCGTCGCCTTCCTGGTCGCGGCGAAGATGCTGTTGCCGCTCGATCATATCGCGCTCGCCAAGGCGGTGCCGGGGGGGCTGGCCGCGCAGGCGATGCCGGTGGCGATCGGCACGACATCGACGATGATGGGGATTGGCGGCGGCACGTTGAGCGTGCCGATCCTGACGCTCGTCAATTACCCGATCCACCGCGCGGTGGGCACGGCGGCGTTGTTCGGCCTGCTGATCAGCATTCCCGGCACGATCGGCTATATCATCGGCGGCTGGGGCGATCCGCGTTTGCCGATGGGCAGCCTTGGCTATGTCAACTGGATCGGCTTTCTGCTGATCGCGCCGATGACGTGGATTTCGGCGCCGTGGGGCGCGGCGCTGGCGCATAAATTGTCCAAGCGCCATTTAGGGATCGCATTCGGAATTTTCCTGCTGATCGTCGCGCTGCGTATGGCGTGGCGGGTCGCGACGAGCTGAGAAAGATGAAAGGTGACAGGCATGATCATCGAACCAGTGTTTCAGCCCATGCTGCCGATCGTCGGCGGTGGGCGTTTCCCTGTCGGCCGCATCTTTTGCGTGGGCCGCAATTATGCCGAACATGCCAGGGAAATGGGCGATGCGGTGCCCGAACCGCCCTTCTTCTTCATGAAACCGGCGAGCTGCCTGCCCGCGATTTCCGGCCAACTGCCTTATCCGCCGCGCACCGCCGATCTGCACCATGAGGTCGAACTGGTCGTGGCGTTGGGCTTGGGCGGCGCGGACATCGCTGTCGATGCCGCGTTGGCGCATGTGTTCGGTTACGCCGCCGGCTTGGATATGACGCGGCGCGATTTGCAGGGGGCGGCCAAGGACAAACGCCGTCCGTGGGACATGGGCAAAAGCTTTGATGGGGCAGCCCAGGTCGCCGCGATCACCCCGGCGGCGGATGCGGGCGCGATCGACGATGCGGCGATCATCCTGACGGTGGATGGTGCGGAACGCCAGCGCGGGCGGATATCGGACATGATCTGGCCGGTGGCCGCGATCATCGCCGAACTGTCGACCTATATGAAGCTGCTGCCGGGCGACCTGATCTTCACCGGCACGCCGGCGGGTGTGGGGCCGGTGGTGCGCGGCAACCATCTGGCGGCGCGGATCGACGGGCTGGCGCCGTTGGATGTTGAGATCGTTTAGGACGCGGGGGCAGATTGGCTTTTCGCAACGCGCTGAAGCGAGTGCGGTAGAACGCGTACACGCCCTGCTAAACGAATGGTTCTTAGGTTGTCGGAATAAATACTCTCGGGAATGCCCGGAAATGGGGCCTGGGGCGCCAGAATTTTTTTTTGGGAGCCGCGCACCCAAAACTCTCCTGTTCGTCTGTAATGCCCTTCCCCGGACGTATTCGGTGACCGTGCCGTCAATGCGAATGCCGGCTAAATTTGACAGGGTGGAAGGTTTTGGCAGATTGGGCGTCGGCCGACGGTAGTCGGCGCCGTTCGCGTGCCTAGGCGTTCATCATGTCATGACGGATTTGCGTGAGAGCGGGGAGGTCTAACCAGATGGAGAGCATCCATGGCCGATAAGGACCCACAAGACACTGAAATTCTCGCCGTGATTGCGGATGCGGGCGGCAATGGTATCGATCCTCAGGATTTGATCGATGCTCTGACCAGTAGGTACGACATGTCGAGCGTGATCGAAGCACTCCAGCGCGCCATCGAGCGCGGCAGGATTTCGCTTAACAGCGAAGGGATGGTTGTATCCCTCAAACGTGAGTACGCGCACGCGGCATAAGGCCGAAGAGGGGGAGCTGAGTGACAGTTGTGGGGGGGCGTCGCTGGATGCGGCGCGTGTTAGCCGATGTTACAGTGACGAGACGGCTTTAGGGCAGGATCAGCGCAGAGCATTCGAGCGCGATCGCGACCGCATTCTGTATTCTTCCGCGTTTCACCGCCTGGCGGGCATCACGCAGATCGTCCGGGCTGGTGAGCTCGACATCTTCCATACCCGCCAGCAGCACACCTACAAAGTTGCGCAGATAGGCCGCCGACTGGCCGAGCATCGTATCCGAGAGCAGGAGGCTGAGGCCACCCTGCACGGTCTCGATGCGGAAGTTGTTGAGGCCGCGTGCCTTGCTCACGATCTTGGACATCCGCCGTTCGGACATGCTGCCGAAACCGAGCTCGATCGCATCGTCCGAGATCCCAAGGTCGTCGGTGGTAATGATGAGGATGCGGCCGACGACGGCTATGAGGGCAACGCGCAGACTTTTCGAATCCTTACCAAGCTTGCCGTACGGTACAGCAAGGACAACCCCGGTCTTGATCTGACGCGAGCTACGCTTGCAGCAACACTGAAATACCCTTGGTTGCGCGACCTAGACCACGACAAGAAGAAGTCGAAATGGTCCGCTTACGTCTCTGAGGAGCGCGCATTCAGCTGGACCCGCGAGCACTGCACTGGCGACTTCAAGACCGCGGAAGCGGAACTGATGGATTGGGCAGATGACATAGCCTATTCCGTGCACGATCTAGAGGATTTCCATCGCGTCGGTATCATACCGTGGAGCGAAGTCGTTTCCCGTGAAGCGAGCGACGGCATTGTTCAGGGCGCATTGGCTGCTTGGAAGAAGGATCCTGGCCATCCGGCGGATGCCACGCGTCGGCTGTCCGCCGCACTGGAACGTGTTACGCGCAAGCTCGTTCTGTTTCCGAGCGTGACCAAGGAGGCCTACAACGGTGCTAGGGAACAGCGCCGTCAGTTGCGGAACTTCACCTCTCAGTTGATTGGCAACTATGTCCGGGCGATAACGCTCACCAAGGATAGGGGCGGACCAACGGTATCGATCCTGCCCGATGCCGCTGACGAGGTGAGGGTGTTGAAGCACTTTGCCCGCCACTATGTCATCGGGCTTCCCGCGCTGCATGCTCAACAGTACGGTCAGAAGAAGATCGTGCGTGACTTGTTCAAAATCTTCCTCGACGAAGGAAAGTGCGGTAATCTTAAGCTGTTTCCAGCTCGGCTGCGATACATCTGGGAAGACAATCACGAGGACAAGCCTGCACGGTTGGCCGCAGACTGCGTTGCTTCGCTCACCGAGAACGAAGCCTATCAGTTGCATGGGCGGTTCACCGGCTCCGAGAGTGGTTTGGTGCTGGACCCTATCGTCCGCTGATACCATCAATGGGGCTCGCGTTGCCCTTGGAGAGCGATCAAACGACCGCCATTGCCTTTCGATTCCGAATGCGTTCAGGCCGGGCCGTATAGCAAAATCCGGGCGCGATATTCCAAAGTGATATTATCATCGCGCCCAGCTATGCCTTTTATTGATCCCAGAACGAAAGCCGGGTGGCGCCGTGTGGCGCGGCCGTCCGGCGCCATTTCTGGAGACGATCATGACGGCACCCTGGTACGCGCTAGCGAGCTATTCTGCGGGAGGGGCCACGCGGTCCGCTTTTGTGCTGGGTGATACCATGCATGATCTGGCGGCGATTGCCGAGGGGGCGGCGATCAGCGATCGGCTGCGCGGCCGGGTCGGATCGGTCGATGCGCTGGTGCGCGACTGGGAGGGCGTGAAGGACGAACTGGCCGCGCTGGTCGATACGGTGCGGGGCACGACGCTTGAGCCGCTGGCGGTCGTGCCGCTCGCCCCCTTCTTGCCGCATCGTCTGTTCGGGGCGGCATCCAATTATATCGAACATGCCGAGGAAATGGCGACCAAGCTGGCCGCCAAGGCCGACAGCCAGCCTTATATCTTCCTGAAGACGGTCGACAGCGTGATCGGGCCGGATGACACGGTGTTTATCCCGCCCGAAAGCCAGAAGGTCGATTGGGAGGTCGAACTCGGCGTCGTCATCGGCCGGGCGGGGCGGCGGATTACGGTGGACAAGGCGCATGAGCATATCGCCGGCTATGTGATCGTGAATGATGTTTCGGCGCGCGACAGGACGCGGCGTAGCGACTTTCCGTTCTCGCACGACTGGTTTCGCGGCAAGAGTTTCGACAGCTTCACCCCGATGGGGCCGTGGTTCGTGCCGCGCGATTGCATCGGCGATCCGCACGATCTGCGCCTGACCTTGAGCGTCAATGGCGAGATGATGCAGGACGGCAATTCGGGCGAGATGATCTTCAACAGCTATGAACAGATGGCCTATCTGTCGTCGATGCTGATGCTGAAGCCGGGCGACGTGATCGCGACCGGCACGCCCGCCGGCGTGGGCATGGGGCGCGGCATTTTCCTGAAGGATGGCGACCGGATGGTGGCGACCGTCGCCGGCCTTGGCACGCTTGCCAATCCGGTGCGGGCGGAGGTGCTGTGATGCTACGTAGGCCAAGCATATTGGCCGCGGTGGCGGCGATCGCATTGACCTTGACTGGCTGCGGCGCGGAAGCCGGCGGCGACAAGGAGAAGGTGACGTTCAACATGTCATGGTTGCCGCAGGGCAGCATGAGCGGCGTGATCGCGGCGATCGACAAGGGCTATTATGCGGATGCCGGACTCGACGTGACTGTCGTGCGCGGTTTTGGCGGGATCCGCACCGCTAACGAGCTTGATCAGGGGATGTTCGAGTTCGGCTATGGCGACCCGATTTCGGTGGTGCTCAACCGCAACAATGGCGGCAAGACCAAGATGGTCGGCACGATCAACACGCGCTGGCCGGCGGGGCTGTGCTACATCAAGGAACGCCACACGATCGATAAACCCGCCGATCTGGCGGGGTTGACCCTGGGCGGCGGGCAGAGTTCGCCGATGCAGGCGCTGGTGCCGGCCTGGCTCACGCGCAATGGCGTCGACAAGGACAGGGTGAAGCTGCTCCAGCTCGATCCGGCGCTGGTTGTCACATCTTTGGTCGAAGGCAAGATCGACGCGGGCGAATGCTGGGAAGGCAACAGCCTGCCCTTGTTCCAGAAGCGCGCGAAGGAAGCCGGCGTCACCCTGGGCATGATCCCGTATGCGGCGTTCAACCTCGACATGTATGGCAGCGGCATCCTGACCACCGAAAAGATGCTGAGCGAGAAGCCGGAGACGGTGAAGAACTTCCTCGCCGCGACCTACCGGGGTTACGAATATGCGGCGGCCAACCCCGATGAAGTCGTCGGCATGATGGTCAAGCGCTTCCCGATGCTGGACCCTGCGATCACCAAGCAGCAGATGGTGGAAACCACCGCGCTGATGAAGGATGGCGCGGGCACGCTCAATCCGGCGCGCGTCGCCAGTTCGGTCGATTTCCTGAAAGCCGCTTATGCGTTGAAGGGCGAGATTGCGCCCGCCGACGTGTTCGCCGGCGCCGGCCAGTAGGAGGGCGCGCAATGTATCGCCCCAAACCCGACAAGCTCGGCCACCTTGTCCTCAAGGTTCGCGATATGCAGGTGTCGCTGCCTTTCTATCAGGATGTCGTGGGGCTGGAGGTGTCCGACTGGATCGACGATCGGATGGTGTTCCTGCGCTGCGGGCAGGATCATCATGATCTGGCCCTGTTGCAGATGACGCCCGATGAAATCGCCGGCCATGTGCCGGGGAAATCGCCGGTCGAGCATTTTTCCTACCATGTGGCTGACGTGGCCGAGATCGAGGCGATCGCCGCGATGCTGGTGGAACGCGGCGTGCCGATCGACCGGGGCATCGGCAAGCATGGGCCGGGGGCGAACAGCTTCCTCGTGTTCCGCGATCCCGATGGCAACAATGTCGAATTTTATTCGGACATGATCCAGGTCGGCCCGGATTTCCCGGCCCATGATCCGCAGGTGTGGGACGGGCAGGAGATGGCGACGTTCGATCGCTGGGCGCTGGACCATTTCCTCGTCCCGCCACCGGCGCGGATCCAGAAGCTGCTCGATCGCGACGGGGGAGAGTGACCATGGCGGCGGGGGCGAAACCGCAATCCAATCCGCTGATCGCGGGGGCTTTTTTCGTGGCGCTGGCGGCGCTGTGGGAAGGCGGCGTGCGCTGGTTCGAGGTGAAGGCCTATCTGCTGCCGTCCTTGAGCGATATCGGCGTCGCGTTCTGGAATGCGCGCGCGATGCTGTTCGATCACGGGCTGATCACCCTGGGCGAAGTGCTGAGCGGGTTCGTTGCGGCGGCCGTGCTGGGGGTGGCGCTGGCGGCGGTGATCCATGTCATCCCGATCGCGCGATCGACGCTCTATCCGATGGTGATCGCGTTGCAGAGCATCCCCAAGATCGGCCTCGCGCCGTTGATGGTGGTGTGGCTGGGCTATGGCTTCGGATCGAAGCTGGTGATGGCGTTCCTGTTCGCTTTCTTCCCGATCGTGATCGCGACCCTGGGGGGATTGGCGGGCGTGCCGGCCAATCTGGAGGAACATTTCCGGGCGCTGGGCGCGAGCCGCTGGACGATGTTCCGCAGGCTTCAGGTGCCCGCCGCGATGCCCAATTTCATGGATGGCTGCAAGGTGGCGATGCCGCTGGCGGTGATCGGCGCGATCGTGGGTGAGTTCGTCGGGTCGAACAATGGGCTGGGCAACGTCATTCTGCTCGCGACCGGATCGTCGCAGACGGCGCTGACCTTTGCGGCATTGCTGGCGGTGACCTTGCTGTCGCTGGCCTTGTTCTACGTCGTCGAGCTTCTTTCCAAATTCATCTGGTGGCGGGCAATCTGATGGGCGTTGCGATCAGGGTCGATCAACTGACCAAATATTATGGCGGCCCCGGCGGCACCAAGGCGCTGGAGGATGTGAGCCTGGCGATCGAGGATTGCGAGTTCATTTCGATCATCGGGCCATCGGGCTGCGGCAAAAGCACCTTGCTGCGCATCCTGGCCGGGCTGCACGGGTTCGACAGCGGGACGGCGACGATGTTCGACGAAGGCGTCGATCGGCCGCGCGATGATGTGGGGGTGGTGTTCCAGACATCGAACCTGCTGCCCTGGCTGACGGTGACGAAGAACCTCACGCTCGCGCTGGAGATCCGCGGGGTCAAGGCGGCGGCGGATGCCGCGGACGTCGCGGCGATGATCGACCTGCTCAACCTGAAGGGGTTCGAGGACAAATATCCGCACGAATTGTCCGGCGGGATGAAGCATCGCGTGGCGATCGGCCAGGCGTTGATGCAGAATCCGCGTGTGCTGCTGATGGATGAGCCGTTCGGCGCGCTCGATGCGCTGACCCGCGACCGGCTGAACATCGAATTGCTGCGGCTGTGGCAGCGCGATCGCAAGACGGTGCTGCTGATCACCCACAGCATTTCCGAAGCGGTGCTGCTGTCCGATCGCGTGCTGGTGCTGTCCGAACGGCCGGGGCGGCTGATCGCCGACCTGAAGATCGATCTGCCGCGCCCGCGCGATCCTTCGATCACCCGCGATCTGCCGGCGTTTGGCGATCATGTCGTCGAACTCAGCCGGATCATGGGCGTCGTTTAATCTCGGGCCATTTAATCTGGGGAAGTTGCCATGCCTGTCCTGACGATCGGCCAGAGCGAACTTTATTATGAGGATGCGGGCGAAGGGCCGGCGATCGTGCTGGCGCACGGGATCGGTGGCAATCATGCCAGCTGGTTCCAGCAGGTGCCGGTGTTCGCGCGATCTTACCGTGTCATCACCTTCGACCATCGCGGATTCGGCCGTTCGACCGATGCGGAAAATGCCGGCCGGGCCGCGTTCGTCGGCGATCTTCTCGCCTTGCTCGATCATCTGGGCATCGAACAGGCGGTGCTGGTCGGCCAATCGATGGGCGGCGGGACGTGCATCAGCTTTGCCGCGGCCCACCCCGATCGGGTGCGTGCGCTGGTGATCGCATCGTCGCTGCACGCGATCGCCGAGGCGGACGATGTGGCGCCGCTGATGGCAGCGGCCCGCGCGGCGACGGCCGATATGCCGCAACTCGATCGCGTGCTGGGGGCGGATTTCCGCGCGGCGCAGCCCGTACAGGCCGCGCTTTATGCGGCGATCGCCAGTTTCAACCGCGCCGATCGGCACAATCTGGCGGGCGCATGGCCCGCGCTGGTGGCGCCGCACGCGGTGGGTGGCGGCAAGCCCGTGCTGTTTCTGGCAGGGATGGGCGACGTGCTGTTTCCGGTGGCGGCGGTGCGCGCCACGCAGGCGCGCGTTCCCGGATCCTTCCTTGTCGAAGTCGATGCCGCACATTCGGTGTTTTTCGAGCGCGCCGCCGAGTTCAACGACAGCGTGCTGAGTTTCCTTGCCGCCTGCGGCATCCGGGGCGTCCGCCGTAGCGCGCACAGCAATGCGGCCGGCTACACCGCGCCCGCGCAATGACCGCGACGAGCCAAATTTCAAAGGACTGCATATGACCGACCTAACAGTGGCCCAGGCGCTTGTGACTTCGCTCCGCGACATGGGGGTGCGGCATGTGTTCGGCGTGCCGAGCGGCGGCTGGGTCGATTATATGGAAGCATTGCGCACCACCGACGGGATCGATTTCGTCCTGACCAGCCATGAAGGCGGGGCCAGTTTCATGGCCGATGTGTGCGGGCGGCTGACCGGGGTGCCGGGCGTGTGTTTCGGCACGTTCGGGCCGGGCGCGACCAACCTTTCCACGGGTGTGGGTGGCGCCACGCTCGATCGATCGCCGCTGATCGCGCTGACCGACGAAATGACCGCGCCGATGCGGACCCGCACGACGCAGATGGGCATCGACCATCAGGCGCTGTTCCGGCCGATCACCAAATGGACGACACGGCTGGAGGCCGGATCGGTCGGTGCGACCTTGGCGGAGGCGGCGCATGTCGCGGTGTCGGGCCGGCCGGGGGCGGTGCATATCGGCTTGCCGGTAGGGCTGAGTGCCGCGCAGACGATGCAGGTGGCGGGTGCGCGCCCCGTGCCGGCGGTGCCCGCCAAGGCGGATGCGGCGGCGATCGACGCGCTGGTCGCGGCGTTTGGTGCTGCCGAAAAACCGATCCTTGCGATCGGGCTGGGCGCGGTGCGCGCGGGGGTCGCGGACCAGGTGATCGCGCTTGCCGAACGCTTCGGCCTGCCGATCGTGCTGACGCCGATGGCCAAGGGCATGGTGCCGGAAACGCACGCTCATTATGCCGGCGTGTTGTTCCATGCGCTCAGCGATGTGGTGGGGCAAACCCATGCCGAAGCCGATCTGGTCGTCGCGATCGGCTATGATCCGGTCGAGTTCAATTTCGAGGGCTGGATGCGCGATGGCCTCGCCATCGCCAATGTGGACGTCGAGCCGGTCGATATCGACACCGCCAAGCATCCGGTGGCCGCCGATGTGACGGGGGATATCGCCACCAGCCTCGATGCGCTGCTGGCGCTGGATGCCGCGCCCAAGGGCTGGAACATGGCCGCCGTGGCCGCGCGCATGGCCGGCATGTTCCAGCGGCTGGCGCCCGACAGCAACCGTTTCGGCCCGTGCGCCGCACTGGATGTGTTGCGCGATGTGCTGCCGGCGGATGGCATCATGGCCTGCGATGTCGGCGCGCATACCCATCTGATCGGGCAGAAATGGCCGACCCCGGCACCCGGCACGCAGATCATGTCGAACGGCTGGTCGTCCATGGGGTTCGGTGTTCCGGCCGCGATCGCCGCCAAGCTGTGCCGCCCCGACACGCCGGTCTGTGCCGTCGTCGGCGATGGCGGTTTCCTGATGACGGTGGGCGAACTGGCGACGGCGGTGCGCGAAAAGCTCAACATCGTGATCGTCGTGTTCACCGACAATGATCTGGCGCTGATCCGCATCAAGCAGGAAAAAAAGGCTAATCCGATCTACGGCACGCCGGTGCGCGCGACCGGCACGATCGGTGGCCCGTCGCTGTTCGGGGTGCCTGTCGTCACCGTCGCCGATCCCGATGCGCTGCGCGCGGCGCTGGCGGATGCGTTTGCCGCCGACGGCCCGGTGATCGTCGAAGCGTTGCTCGACAGCCGCGAATATGACGGTCTCGTCCTCCATAAGGACAAGCCGTGATGCTGATGCCGCCGAACGCGAAGCCTTCGCTGCTGATCGGCGGCGTGTGGCGAGGGGCGGACGCCAGCATGGCGGTGGAAAACCCCTATAACGGCGCGGTGATCGCGCATGTCGCGTGTGCCACCGAGGCGGACGTCGCCGATGCCATCGCCAGCGGGTTGCGCGGGCAACGGGACATGGCGCGGCTGAGCACCGGCGCGCGGGCGGCGATCCTGCACCGTGCGGCGGATGCGCTGGCGGCCGATGGCGCGCGGTTCGCCGCGATGATCACGGCCGAAACCGGCAAGACGATCCGGGCGGCGACCAAGGAAGCGGCGCGCGCGGTCAACACGCTGCGGCTGTCGGCCGAGGAAGCGACCCGGCTCAACGGCGAGACGATCGCGTTCGACAGCTTTGCCGGGGGCGAACAGCGCAGCGGCTTTTACGCTTATGAACCGGTCGGCCTGATCGCTGCGATCACTCCGTTCAACGATCCGCTGAACCTGGCCTGCCACAAGCTTGGCCCCGCCTTTGCGGCGGGCAATGCGGTCGTGCTGAAGCCGGCCGATCAGGCGCCGCTGACCGCGATCATGCTGGCGGAATTGCTGCTGGATGCAGGGCTGCCGCCCGAAGCGCTCAACCTGCTGACCGGTTATGGCCGCGATTTCGGCGGCGCGCTGGTCGGGTCGGACGATGTGGCGATGGTGTCGTTCACCGGCGGCGCGCGGGTAGGCGCGGAAATTGCGCGCACCGCCGGGATCAAGCGGATCGGCATGGAACTGGGCGCGAACTCGCCGGTAATCGTCGCCGCCGATGCCGATCTGGAAAAGGCGGCGGCGGCCTGCGTTTCCGGCGCATTCTGGGCGGCCGGGCAGAATTGCATCGGCGTGCAGCGCATCTTCGTGCACCGCGCGATTTATGCCGCGTTTCGCGATTTGATGGTGGCCGCCGCCGCCGCCCTGGTGGTGGGCGATCCGATGCTGCCGGAAACCGATATCGGCCCGATGATCGGCCGTAGCGAAGCCGAACGGATGGCGCGTTGGACGGCCGAGGCGGTTGCCGCCGGTGCGGCGCTGTGCACCGGCGGCCATCGCGAAGGGGCGGTGTTCCATCCGACGATTTTCGAACAGGTGCCGGGCGATGCGCGGATCGTGGCCGACGAAGCCTTCGGCCCGGTCGTCAGCCTGTTTGTGTATGACGATCTGGACGATGCGATCGCGGCTGCGAACGAAGCGCCTTATGCGATCCATGCGGCGATCTTCACGGCCAGCATCAACGATGCCCACCATGCCGCGCGCGCTTTGCAGGCGGCCGGGGTGATGATCAACGATTCCACCGATTACCGGCTGGATGCCATGCCGTTCGGCGGGGCCAGGCGCGGCAATATGGGCCGCGAAGGCGTGCGTTTCGCGATCCGCGAAATGTCGCAGACCAAGGTTGTGTGCTTCAACCACGGCTGAGGCCGCGATTTGGCCCTCGTCGGCGCTGTTCCAATATGCTGCAAGGGTGTCGGCGCGATCCTTTGTCGTGCCACGCCCGTCATTTGGGGGCGGGCCGCGCACGCCTGCCGCGCTATGTAAATAACATATTGAATAACAATGATATTGGTGCTGATCCTGCGGTGGCGATCGTTATCACGAAAACATATATGTAGATGTTACAATATTATTATTCACATATGATCAGCCCCCATAGTCTCGCTGCTGACTGGTGCTGCTGGTCGATGGAGGAACACCGGACAAGCCCGCAAGAGAGGCGCACCGTTATTCTGCCGGCAGCGGGATTCTGGCAAAGGGGGTTGGGTGGTGAAGATCGCTTTTCAGAAAATTCGGATGGCATCGCTGCTGGGCGTGGCAGCCATATTGGTGATGCCGGGCGCGGCATCGGCGCAGACGACCGCCGATCAAACCGGGGCGGATGCCGGCGGATCGCGGCTGGGTGATATCGTCGTCACCGCGCGCAAACGCGAAGAGCGGCTGCAATCGACGCCTTTGTCGGTGGCGGCGTTCAGCGGCGATCAGCTCGCCAAGGCGGGGGTCGACGATTTTTCGGAAATCGCGAACCGGGTGCCGGGCTTTACGCTGAACCCCGACAATATCACCGAACCGAATATCTTCCTGCGCGGCATCGGCACCGATATCGAAAGCGCTGCATCCAGTGCGGCGATCGGTTTCTTCCTCAACGACGTCTATTTGCCGCGCGCGCAGGGCACTGCGATCGAACTGTTCGACCTGGAACGCGTGGAAGTGGTGCGCGGGCCGCAGGGCACCTTGTACGGCAAGAATGTCGTCGGCGGCGCGATCAACTTCGTCACGCGCAAGCCGACGGATGAGTTCCGCGCCGGGGCCGAAG